>NZ_JASBQE010000149.1 GCF_029960785.1 Polyangium sp. 15x6 | reverse complement strand
CGGTTATTGTGCGGCTGCGACGAACCCGCCGAGCGCACGCCGGCGCGGCGAGCATGCGCGTGCCGCGCACGTGGCGCCTGCCATGGGCGCGGATGGTCGTCCAGACGGTGGTGGGCGAGGACTTACGTTTCACGCCCGCCGCGTGAGTTTGCCCAGGGGCGCATGATGTTCCGACGGATCGCGCCACCACGGCGAAAAGGAAGGGCCTGGAGCTACCACCCTCCGGGCCCTCGGTCGTTCGCGGGGCACGCGTCTCGAATGGCGTCTTTGCCAGCAATGCCGTTGCTCAACGCTACGACCGCCCTCGCCGTCTGCGGAACCGCTAAGCTCTCTCGAACCCAACATCCCCCAGCACGGCCCTCCCCAACCCGAGCGCTCCCCTACCCGGGCCCTTGGGCAACCACCGCGCCGTGAACCAATCTCATGGCCCATGTCCCAAAGGGAAACACCACACCCCGGTCACCGCCGCGCCACGCATCCAGCGCCTCTCGATACCTCACTTGAAACTCCGCATATCGTGCAAGGATCGCCTTGAGCAATGTCCGATTCCTCGCTCGCACCTGGGGTATCGGCCCGCGTTTCGGTTCGTACGATTCCGCCCTTTTTTGAAACGACTGCCCGAGCACCACCTGCCGCCCGAGGAACCTTCCACCTGCCGCAATAACGGCCTCCCGCGCCCGCGCGACCGCACGCTTGATTGCCGCGCCCAACCGGCGCGAGCTCGCCTCCCGCGACAACTGCCTCCCCATCATCGGAACCACCCGCAGCGTTACCTTTTCGGGAAACACGCTGCTGTTCGCGAAATACTTTCCAGGTCGCTGAATCTCCAATGTCTTGCCTTCACCTTCTGGCAACAACATCACGCCCGGCCATTCTTCAGGGGATTCGACCAGCCCCGCCTCCGTTGGATTCGCGGCGATGCATGCAATCTTGTCGATCACATCCTCGTCCGAGCCGAGCTCGAGGCTATGGTATTGCTCGGCAGACCAGAGGTTTTCCCACTGCCCCTGCGCGGCGTTGAGCGCTTTCGCGACTGTTCTGTGCAGCTCCCGGCGAAGTCGGGCAGGGTTCCTCGAACATCGGTGAGCACGATGTGATGATGGTTCGACATCACGCATGCCGCAGGGATCAAGACGCCGGTCTTGGCCGCCGCCCAGGCGAGGCTATAAAGGAAGATTTGGTTGCTCTCTTCAGAGGGGCGAAGTCGGAACGTGCGCTGATAGCAACGCCTCGTCAGCATGCACGTCACAAGTGGGCGGATCGATCGAGGGAAAGCCACGCGCATGGTCAGGAGCAGCCACCGTGCCGGGGGTGATGTAGCGAGTTTCAGGTACTTGCGCATGCCGCAGAGGTGGCGGAGTCCCGCACGCACCTGGCGGGCGCCACCTTGACCCTCTCCCAGGACTGGTCGGTTCTGGTCAACCTGGTTGCGGTTCTCGGCTTGTAATCGTAGGTGCGACGCTCGGCCTGGCCGGGCCGCATCGGCAGGAGCGGCTGTGTCCGATCGAGCGCCTGGATCTGCGACTTTTCGTCGACCGACAGCACGAGCGCGTGCTCCGGCGGGCTCACATACAGGCCAACGACATCGCGGACCTTCTCAACGAAGTGTGGGTCGGTCGAAAGCTTGAACGTTTCGCTGCGGTGCGGCTGCAGCCCGAATGCCCGCCAGATCCGGGCGATGGCCGTCTGGCTCATCCCCAGCGCCTTGGCCATCGAGCGCGTCGACCAATGGGTCGCGTTGTGCGGCTTGGTCTCGAGCGTCCGGGTCACGACGCGCTCGACCTGTTCATCCGTGATCGTACGCGGAGCCCCGGACCGAGGCGCATCGCTCAACCCCTGTAGCCGATGCCGGAGAAACCGGCCTCGCCACTTGCTCACCGTTTGTCGGGAGACGCCATTCGACGCGGCAATCTCACCGTTGCTCTTGCCCTCCGCACAGTCCAGCACGATGCGCGCACGGTCCGCCAACGCCTGCGGAGACTTAGGTCGGCGCGCCCAGCGCTCCAGGGTCTCGCGTTCTTCAGCGGTCAGGACCAGAGGTTCGAGTGGGCGGCCAGTTCGACGTCGCATCTTCCCACTCACCTCACATGTGTTGAGGGAGGGGATCGTCCAAAAAATGTTCGCGTTCTTCTAACTCAGGACACTAGACTGCGCAACGAGTGTGGTGACGCGCCGCGCTTGCCGGCTCGCGAAGAAGGCGGTATTCAATTGCATCCACTTGTATCCCGAGCGCAGGTTTTCGGCTGTGCGGCGACCATCGTGGCAGGGCTTACATGCAGCTGCGGAGCCGACGTGTCGCAAGCGGGAAGGCCCCTCGCCGATGCCGCCCTCGCCGACGACAAGCGTTGTCGCGAGGGCGCCGGCCATGTGGCGCGCGTACCAGCCGAGTGCGGCCTGCGCTTTGTCGACGTATGCTCCGGGCCAAGCGACGAAGGGCATGTTTCGCTGTGTGGGGATGGGCACTGGCCTGACATCAACGATCGCTTCGTTTTGTTTGGAGCCAGGCGCCCAATCGTCGTGGAGGGCAGTCTCGTCGTGGTCGATTCTGTAACTCCCCAGGCAGGTGGAGTGGAGTTTCGCACGTCGGGAAAGTTGCTCGGAGCGCCTGAGAAAATAGATTATACGCCGATCGGTGCCATCGGCCCGTGGACCAGTGATATGCGGATCGATGGTGGGAAGTTTACCTGGGGAAGTGAAACGGAATACAGTTTTGACTCATGGCAAACGTTTTCCCTGCTTTCGCTACCTGGCGTGCGGGCGCTCGAAGTTCAGCACAGACTTGCGACCTGTGAGTTGCTCATGAGGCGAACTGTGTTCGAAGATAGGGGCCTACGCTGTGTAACAGAGACCAATAAAGGTCAACCTGAAGGAGCAATCAAATTTCCTTCCGGGTGCACCGAACCCGGTCTCGCCGAGACTGATCGCTCTACTGCTGTGAAAGCGCCGTGAAGAGCGGAGAACCGCAACCAGGTTGACCTGGCGGCGGAGGGAACCGCGGGAACCGCCGCGCGGGAACCGCAACCTGGTTGACCAGAACCGCCGAACCGCAACCTGGTTGACCCAACAGGGAGAACCGACCAGGAACCGCCATGACCAGGAACCGCCATGAACCGCCGCAGGATCTCGTCGCTCGCCGTCGCACTCGTGCTGCTCGTCTCCACGAGCCCGAGCCGTGCCGATGGGTGGAACGTTTTCGCGGTCGGGCCGATGGGCGGCCTCGTGTTCGGCCCCGAGCAGCCCACGCTTGGGCTCCTCGGCGGCGAGGTCACGTTCGTGCATTATGCGAACGCGTCTGGCCGAGGCGTGGGATATGGCGGCTTCGTTCAGGCGAGCGCCGTGGGCTTCGAGCGCGCGCGGGTCTCGTTCGGCCCGCAGATCAATACCTCGATCTTCGGCGCCGAGGTCGGGGCCACGTTCGAGAGCGCGACCAAGGACCGGGCCGCGTTCGTCGGCGCGCACCTCGCGCCTTTCGTTTCGATCGGGTTCGCCTCGATCACGTTCCAGCTCGATATCCCGTTCGCGCCCCTCTCGGACGGCCAGCTCCCCCGCGTCGAGATGGTCTTCGCCGGCACCCTCAAGCTGCCGATCGACCTCGAACACGGGGTCCTGTCGCCATTCTCATCGCGATAGACGCCGCTCAGTGCACGAGGAACCACCGCACGCCGGGCTTGATTTCCATGTGGAAATGGTCGGCATGGTCGGTGTTGTAATTCGGCGAGAGCACGTACGTGAAAACGCTCGCGTCCTGTGATTCGCACACGATCGCGCGGAGCTCCTGCGCGAGGGGTTGCTCGGGCTTCCGGGCACCCTCGCCGCAGGTCTTTTCGCCGATCTTGCCGTGGAAATGGTCGAGGACGCTGATCCAGGTGCCATCCTTCTTGCGCAATCGGCCGACGTCGATCGCGAGCCCCGCGGGATGACGCGTGCCCGGCGGAGCCCAGCGCGGATGGGGCACCGTCTTCGCCGGCGCTGCGTGTGGCTCGGTCTTTGCGGGAGCTATTTGCACGTCGGGCTTCGCTGGCGCCGCTTTCGCTTCGGCCTTCGCCGGCGCGGGCTGCGGCGCGGCCTTCGGCGCGGCCTTCGGCTTTTCGCTCGCCGTCACCATCTCGCGCGGCTTTGCCTGGACCGCGGCCGGCGCCTTGTGTTTCGTGCCCTTCGCCGCGCCCTCCTGTGAATGTTTGCCCCCGAGCGCGCCTTTGCCGAGGTCCGACGCCTTCGCCGCAGTCGCCTGCGGGAGCTTGGAGCCCGTCTTGGGCGTCTCCGCCTTCGGCGCGTCCGCCTTCGGCGCGTCCGCCTTCGGCGTCTCCTTCTTGGGCGCCTCTTTCTTCGCCGTTTCTTTCTTCGGCGCTTCCTTCTTCGCCGGCACCTTTTTCGCCGCCACGGGCGCGGGCATCTCGCGGGGCACGTTCGGCCGGTACATCGTGTAGTGCACGAGCTCGTCGATCTCGTGACGTTCGAGCACGGCCGTGAAATCGTCGAGCGCGAGGGCCAGGCGCGCGTCGAGGATCTCGAACATCGACGTCGGCCGCTGCTCCTCCGGCAGCGCCGAATGGATCAACACGCCGTGCAGCCGGCCCGTGAGCCGGATCGGCGCGCGCACGCCGGGCACGGGGTCGATGCGCACGTACGGCAAGCTCCGCTTGTCGAGCTCGGCGAACGCCTCGTCGTCCGTCATGTTCGCGTATCGATACGCCGGGCTCGCCTCGACCACCGCGGCGTCGGGCGTCACCAGGAACGGCGAGACCGCGCCCGCCGGGCGGGCGCAGAGCATGCCCGCGCCGAGCGTGAGCGCCGCGAGGCAGGACGGGGCCAGGGAACGGAGAAGCGAACCGAGCACCACGAGCCGACTGTACCCACCGTCCCCAGGAAGGCCAGAAAATCGAAGTTCTTCCCGGACCACCCCGCGACCACGGGCTCGCGCCGCCGGTCAGACGAAGCTATCCTCGCCCGCGCGTGCTCCCTCCCGCCCCCCTCGACACCCCCGAGCCGCCGCCCGCCCCGGGCCTCGGCGCCGAGAGCCCCGCCCCCGCGGAGCCCGCCGCGCTCGCAGAGCCCGTCCCCGAGGCGCCGAACGCGCGCCGCCCGCTCCTCGTCGCGCTCGCCACGACGATCCTCGTGACCGCGCTCTCGTACCTCGCGCCCAAGGATCACGCGGGCACGGCCGTGGGGCTCGCGTTCCTCGCGGTCACGTGGTGGCTCGTCCTGCGCGGAGACGAGCACGTGATCCGCGCGCACGGGCTCTCGCTCGGGGGCCTGCTCGAGCCGCTGCCGCTCGATCGGCGCAGGCTGCTGCGGGACGCGGCCACGGCCTCGCTCTGGGTGCTCTTGCTCGCGGCGATCATTTTTCCGCCGTTCTGGTTCGGCTTCAAGCTGTTCTGGCGCGTGAAGATGCCCTTCGTGTTCCGGGGCTTCGAGTCGCCGTGGAACGAGATTTCCGGGCATTTCCTGGCCGTGGCGCTCCCCGAGGAGGCGTTTTTCCGGGGATACCTCCAGACCCGGCTCGACGCCGCGTGGACGCCGCGATGGCGCGTGTTCGGCGCGGAGCTCGGCCCTTCCTTGATCGTCTCGTCGGCGATCTTCGCGATTGGGCATTTCCTGACCGTGCCGAGCGTGGACCGGCTCGCGGTGTTTTTCCCGTCGCTCGTCTTCGGCTGGCTGCGCGCGCGGACGGGCGGGGTCGGCGCGGGCGTCGTGTTCCACGCGCTCTGCAACATCTTCTCGGCGACGCTCCAGCGTGGCTACGGGTTCTCGCGATGAACGCGCCGAAGCCCCGCGCGGCGCTCTTCGACATGGATCGCACGCTCGTGCGCAAGGAGACCGCGAGCCTTTACGTGCGGTATCTGCGCGACATCGGCGAGGCGTCGACGTTCGACCTCTTGAAGACGTTCTACTGGGTCGGGCAATACACGCTCGGGCTCCTCGACGCGGAGAACATGGCGGAGAGGGCGCTCGCGCCGCTCACGGGCACGCCCGAGAGCGCGCTCATCGCGCGCTGCGAAGACTGGTTCGGCAAATACGTGGAGCGGCACGTCGCGGACGCGGGGCGGCACGCGGTGAAGAGGCACAAGGAGGCGGGCGACGTCTGCGCGATCGTGACGGGCGCGACGAAATACGCCGCGCGGCCGCTGGCGCAACGACTCGAGATCGAGCACGTCGTGGGGACGGAGCTCGAAATCGACGCGCGTGGCCATTTCACGGGTCGGGCGGAGCGGCCGATTTGCCTCGGCGCAGGGAAGGTGCGGCGCGCGGAGGCGCTCGCGAAAAAACTCGGGTTCGTGCTCGAAGAGGCGACGTTTTATTCGGACAGCGTGACCGACGTGCCCCTGCTCGAACGGGTGGCGAAGCCTGTCGCCGTGAACCCCGATCCGCGGCTCGAACGCATCGCCCGGCAGCGCGGATGGCGCATCGAGAGGTGGTGAGGTGGTCGCCGCGGACTTCCCGGACAAACCCACGACCATCGAGGTCCACGAGGAAGGCGATCTGCTCGTCGTCTGGCTCCGCGGCGATTACGACACGCAGGTCGAGCGGTACATGCAGGCCCTCCGCGGGGACCTGGAGAGACGCCACGGCTACCGGCTCATCCTGATCCACGTGGAGCAGGCCGGCACGATCACGACCGAGGCGCGGCGGGACATGGTCGCGTGGAACCGGGAACGAAGAGCGCCGGGCGCGGTCGCGATCCTGGGCGCGAGCTTCACCGCGAGGACGCTCGCGAAGATGGTGCTCACGGCCGGCCGTCTGCTCACGAAGCGGCGCGTCGATTTCGATTTTTTCGAATCCGAGGCCGAGGCGCGGACTTGGCTCGCCGAGCGGCGCGAGGAACTGCGCGAGCTCGCCCGGTGAGGTGCGGAGGGAAATGACGATGGCCGGACCGACGCCGGCGGAGCGGCGGCAATTCGGGGCGCAAGTCGCGTGGATCGAGGAGCCGAACGTCTTCGCCATGCGCCTCTCGGGGGAGATCGACGGTCCGTCGCTCGAAGGACTCCTCGATTTTCAATCGGACTGGGCCGCAGGAAAGGACCATGTCTTCGTGCTCTGCGACCTCTCCGCGGTCACCGGGGCGACGATCGAGGCGCGGCGGGTGCTGCAGCGCAAGCACGTCACGACCACGATGACTCATCTCTGCTTCGGCTCGAGCTTCACGATCCGGGTCTTGACCGAAATGGTCGTGCGGGCGGCGCGGTTCATCGGGACGGCGCCGCGCGAGACGGAGATCGTGTTTTTCGAGACCGAGGCCGATGCGCGCGCCTACCTCGACCATCCACGGCCGCGCAGGCGAGGGAAACGAGCATGAACGGCATTCCGCGGCAAAAGACCGCATTCGTGACGGGCGGGACGGGGTTTCTCGGCTGGGAAATCATCCGGCAGCTCCTCGAAGCGGGGCACCACGTGATCGCGCTGTCGAGGAGCGGGGATTTGCCGGGAAACCTGCCGCGCGCCGCGCTCGAGATCGTGCGAGGGGATCTCGACGACGTGGAGACGCTCGCCGAGGCCATGCGCGGCGCGTCGGTCGTGTATCACGTCGCCGCCGACGTGCGGATGTGGCGCGCGAAATGGGCGGAGATCGAGCGCACGAACGTCACGGGCACGCGGAACATGCTCGCGGCGGCGCGGCGCGCGGGCGCCGAGCGATTCGTGTTCACGTCGACGGGCTCGACGATCGGAAAGCCGTATCCCCCTCCCCATGCGGTCGTCACGGTGGACGAGACGAGCCCGTACAATTTCGCGCCGCTCCAGATGGTCTATCCGCACACGAAATGGCTGGCGGAGCAGGAGGTGGAGCGGGCCGGGCGCGAGGGGCTCTTCGTGGTGATCACACATCCGGTGGCGGTGTTCGGTCCGGGCGACTGGAAACGAAACGTGCTGCCGCTCTTTTTGGCGACGCGGGAGGGCACGACGATCGCCGCGCCGAACGGAGTCCGGACGACGTGCGACGTGCGGGACGTGGCGACGGCGCACCTCGCGGCCGCCGAGCGAGGGAGCTCCGGGCGGCATTACATCCTCGGAGGCGAGGCGCTCTCGGTGCACGCGCTGCTCACGCGGATCGCGGCGGCGGCAGGCGGGAAGGCGCCACGCTTCACGCTGCCGGACAGGGTCGTGATGGGTTTGTCGTTCCTGATGGAGAGCGCGTCGCGCGTCACGGGCCGGCCGCCGATGCTGAGCCACGAAATGGCGCTGCAGAGCACGTTCCGGGTGCGTTTGTCGTCGGAACGGGCGGCGCGGGAGCTCGGGTATACGTCGCGGCCGCTCGACGTGTCGCTCGCAGACGCGGCGCGGTTTTACCGGGAACAGGGGTGGCTCTGAGCAGGCCCGAGGGCGGAGGCGTCAGAGCGTATTCTCGACGTGCACTCGCCGAACATCCTTGAGCCGTTCGAGCCGCTCGATCAGGTCGCCCACGCGGAGCGTCGGCGGAAAACCCACGTCGAATGCGACGGAGATCCGCCGCTTCTCGTCGAGGCGCCGCTCGTATTCGATGTTGAAGACGACGCCGTGGAGCTCCTTCAGGAGCGCCTCCACGTCGTCGAGCTGCTTCGAGTCCTCGGCGAGGACCACCGAGACGCGCCTCCGGACGAGCAAGTTGCCTTTGCCCTCGAGTCGCCGCACGACCGTCTGCACCAGGAGTCCGATGGTTGTCACGACGGTCGCTTCGACCAGCATGCCCGCGCCCGCACAGAGACCGATCGCGGTCACCAGCCAGAGGCCCGCCGCGGTCGTGAGCCCCTGAATCGTCAGCCCGGTCCGCAGAATGGCGCCGCCCGCCAGAAAACCGATGCCCGATACGACGGAGGCCGCGATACGTGAGCCGTCCACCTCGACGAGCTCCCCCTCCGTGTACCCTTGAAAGTAGACGAAGTGAGCGGACACGACCATGAACGTGGCCGCTGCCGTCGCGACGAGGAGGTGCGTTCGCAGGCCAGCGCGCTTGCCGTGACGATCGCGTTCGTACCCGATGATGCCGCCGAGCGCCGTGCCCACGGCGATGCGTGTGATCATCTGAACGTGGGAGATCATGGCCTCGACTCCTCGGAGTCCCACCCATTGTGCATGTGTGGAGCGGCAGCGCAAGCCTCGGGAGCAAGGGAAGCGTGCCAACGAGTTGCGCGCCCCGATCGGCGCTGATAAAACTTCGAGCTCTTCGATGGAGCCGTTCGATCCAGACTCCTCACGGCGCACGATCGCCACGCTCGACATCGCGCTCGGGTGCATTGTGATCCTCGGCGTGGCATGGGTCCCGTTCTTCTGCTGGTCCGTCTCGCTGGAGAAGTCCTGGGCCCGCGCGGCGGGTGAACGAACAGCAGCCGACCCGTCGGCGATCACGACACCGCCGCGCAGCGAGGGGGTCACACCCGAGCACGAGCAGACGGGCGCGCTCGTATTGGTATCACCGGGACCATCCGCCGCGCGAGGGGCGCTCGAGGAGGTTTTTCTCGACGAAATCGACGACGCGCTCGGCAGTTGCCTGCCGGACGACGACCGTCGCGAAGGAGCCACGATCCGGCTCGTGGCCGACGAAAAAGGGGCCACGGGCGGCAGCCGCGACACGCATATCCTCGCGGTCGAGTACCGGCCGCCCGTCGGCGAGCCGTCTCGGTTCTACGAATTCGTAGGGCACGAGTTGCACGGTTATTTCGACGCGACGGGGACACAAGCCTGCTCGACCGGCTGGCGTTCGCCCCTCGCCAAGCTGCGCAGGACGTCCCCCTTCAACCCGCGCCGAATGCACCCGATCCTGCGCCGGCCGATGCCGCACCAGGGGACGGATTACGGCGCGCCCAAAGGGACGCCGGTTTATGCGTCGTATCGCGGCACCATAAGCTTCGTCGGCCCCCACGGGGCGCACGGGAACTGGGTCGCCATTGTGCATCCGGACGGGACCGAGACCGGGTATGCCCACCTCTCCAAGTTCGCACCAGGGCTCGAGGTGGGTGATCAGGTGCGCGCGCACCAGCTCATCGGGTATGTCGGGAGCACGGGGCGCTCCACGGGGCCCCACCTGCACTTCAGCGCGCGCACGAAGGGTACCTATTTCGACGCCGAGACGCTCCTCAAGCCGCCCGCCACGGCCGTGCCCGAGGCAGAGCGACCCACCTTCCTGAAGGTGAAGGCCGAGCTCGATCAACGGCTCGACGCCGCGCCGCCCTCGGCGCACTGAGCTCACGGCAAGGGCGGGTTTTCCGGCCCGGGCGAGGGCTTCGACGGCGGGGGCACGCTCGTGTCCTTTTCCGAGGACGGCGCGGTCGCCTCGCGGCGCGCGTGGTGGAGCTTCGCGTAGGTGTCGACGGTCCAGACGGCCATGGCCGCGATCACGGGGCCGAGGAAGACGCCCACCGGGCCGAAGAGCTCGAGGCCGCCGAAGATGCCGGCCAGCGCGATGAGCGGGTGCATGCGGGTCGACGAGCTCTGCACCCAGGGGCGGACGACGTTGTCGGAGAGGCCGATGATCACGGCCGAGATCGCCATTCCAATCGCGCCGCCGACGTGCCCCGTGGCGAAGAGGTAGATCGTCGCGCCTACCGTGACCGGTGTCGTGCCGACGAGCGGGATGAACGAGAGGAGCGCGGCGAGGACGCCGAGCAAGAACGCGTTTGGCACGCCGAACACGTTGAGGGCGAGCAGCGCGAGGCTGCCCTGGACCACGGCCGTCGCGAGGATGCCGAGGATCGCGCCGTTGACGGTCTCACGGATGGAGGCAAAGAGCTCGCGCGTCTGGTTCGGCGGGAAGGGCGAGAAGCGGTACATCCAGCGGACGAGCTTGCCGCCGTCGCGCAGGAAGTAATAAAGCGAGACCCCGAACAGGAAGAGGCTCAGGATGAACCCCGGCAGCGCCGTGGCCATGCCGCCGACGAACGTGGCCGCGAAGGACGCCGCGCGCTGGCCGATGTTCTGAATGGCCGACTGGAGCTGAGGGCCGCCGATGTGGATGCTCCGGCCGCGAATGTCGATGCCCTCCGTCAGGAACGACTGGAACCGGTGGATCGTCGGCCCCCAATCGCGGGCCAGAAATTCGTTGATCGACTGGATGGCCTCGATCGTGAAGAAGACGAACGGGATCACGACGAGGATGATCGTGCCGAACGTGAAGAGGAGCGGCACAAAGCGCTCGGCGCGGCCCAGCCGGGGTTTCACCTTCTCGGCGAGGGGGCTCAGGAGGAGCGCGAAGAGGCCGCCCATGGCAATCGGGACGAGGATCGTCCGGATCATCCAGAAGAACAGGACGAGCAGCGCCGTCCTCAGCACAACGGAGAGCCAGCGATCTCGGTCCATGGACAGCACGCCTCGCTGAACCGGAGACGTGGGATGAAAGAGGCGCGGCGTCAACCGGAACGGGAAGGCCGCCGCGTCTTCGAGCAGCGTCCGGTCAGAGGCCGTCGCAGACGGGGGTGCCCGTGCCCGGGCTGCAAGCGCCGGCGTCACAGAGGCCGCTCGCGCATTCGGCGGAGACCATGCAACCCGCGCCGTCCGGCTTCGTGGGCGCGCAGGCGCCCGCGCCCGCGGCGTCGTCGCAGAAGCCGCTCGCGCATTCGACGCTCGTGACGCACGCCGCGCCGTCGGCCTTCTTCGCGGCGCAGGTCCCGGCCGCGACGTCACAATAACCGCTCGCGCAGCCTGCGTTGACGGCGCACGCGCCGCCGACCTCGGCGGGCGCGGCGCAGACGCCGGTCTGGAAATCGCAATAACTGCTCTGGCAATCGATGTCGAGGTCGCACGCGCCGCCGTCGGCGAGCGGGGCGACGCATTTCAGCATGCCCTCGTCGAGCCGGCACGTGAGGCCCGGGCCGCAGAGGCCGTCCTGGCAAGGCTCGCCCTCGCCGGGCGGGGCCTTGCAGGTGCCGAGATCCGCGCCCGAGGCGCCCGCGCAGGAGGCGCCGGGGTCCTTGCATTCGTCGTCGGCGAGGCAGGCGCCGCCGAGCGCGACGGTGCCCTGGAACGCGGCCTCGCAATCGGGGTCCTCTTCGAGGAAATCGGAGCCGAAGAAATCGGCGCAGGTCGCGGATTCGGCCTTCGCGAAGCAGGTGTCCGAGCGCGCCGCGTCGTACACGAGGCGGCCGGCCTCGATGCCCTTGCGGAGGTCGACGACGACGGCGCCGAAGAAGCTCTCGTACCGGGCCTCGCACTCCTGCTGGGTCGCGGGGACCGGGTCGAAGAGGAGCACGTCGTCCCGCTCGGCGGCGTCACAGCAGGCGAAGACGCGGCCGCACTGGACGCGGGCATAGGTTTTGGGGAGGCCGGCGAGCGGATCGTCCGTGGTTTGCTCGGGATCGTCGCTGCAGCCGGCCCAGACGAGGCCGCTCATGAAGAGGCCTGCGAGAATCTTCGCAATCGTTCGCACGGCCCCTTTTAGGAGAGCTCCGGCGGAGAAGCAACAGCGCCGTTCGTCCCGAAAGGGTCAGGGCTTGACGAACGCGGGGTGCTTGGCGATGAGGGAGGCGATCTCGTCGAGCTCGGGGTCGGGCGCGCCGGCCTTCGCTTCTTCGATCAGCGCGAGCGCGCTCTGGAAGGCCTCCTGGCTCGGAATCTTGAGGGCCTCGGCATACGCGACGATGGCCTTGCCCTTGGCGAGCTGGGGCTTCGGCGCGGCGAGCAGCTCGGCGAGGGTCATGGTGACTTTCACCTCGCGGTCGAGATACGTGAGCGGCGTCTTCCAGCGCGCGACCACGGTGATGCTGTCGTTCGGATCGACGACCGACGGGTCACACGCTTTGATGACCTGGTTGAAGATCATCGCGTCGCTCGGGGCGAGGTGCTGCGGCTCGACCTCCTCGGGGTTCGTCGAGTATTCCTCGCCGTAGAATTTGAACATGCGCATGTACCAGGGGAGCGTGATCTCCACCTGCACGCCGCGCGCGGCGACCTCCATGGTCTCGTCGAATCGATCGACGAACATGCGCGTCGCCTCGGCCGGGTCGTCGAGATAGACGTACGCGCCGCGGCCTTTGTCCGTGACGGTATCCATGAGCAGGTCGTTGTAGTTCTCGCCGGGGCCGGCGCCGACGCCGACGAGGTAGATGCCCTCCTTGTCGGCGTCCTCGGATTGCAAGCCGATGAGGTCCTCGTCCGTGACGCCGACGTTGGCGCCGCCGTCGCTGATCAGGATGACGCGGTTCAGCCGGCCCGTGCCGTAATGCTGGCCCGCGAGCTGATAGCCGACCGCGAGGCCACTCGAAAGATCGGTGCCGCCGCTCGCCTCGATGGATTGGGCCATCGCGAGCACCTGCGGATCATTCGGCCCCGTGACCTTGTGGCCGGAGAGGACGATGTTGTTGCTCGTGTTCCACGTGACGGCGTTGACGATGTCGCCCTCGGAAAGGCTCTGGGCGATCGCCGTGATGGTGGCGCGCTCGCGCTCGATGGGCTCGCCGCTCATGGAGCCCGAGGTGTCGAGGACGAACGTGATCGTCACGGGGCGGCGGGGCTTCACCGCGTCGTAGGAGCGGACGCCGAGCTGGAGGTCGAGCTCGCCCGCGACCTTGGTCTCGCCGAGGTGCGGGAGGATCGAGAGGTCGCCGGTGGGCGGCGCGGGATACTGGATGCGGTAGTAGTTGAGGAACTCGTACGTGCGCACGAGGCTCGCGGACGGGGTGATGCCTTTGTTCAAGAGCTCGCGGATCTGGACGGGAGAGCCCATCGAGTTGGAGTCGTCCGCCGAGAGGTAGAGGATGACAGGGCTGTCCTTGTCGAGGCCATCACACGCAAAAGGTGCAGCGGCGTCGGTGCCCGCATCGTTGCCTTGCGAGGGCGGCGGGGCGGGCGGCGCCGCGACGTCACCGCCCGAGGATCCTCCCGGCGGCTGCGCATAATTCCCGTATTCGCTGCCAGCCTCGTCGGCCCCGCACGCAGCGAGGCCCACGGCGACGACCAGAGAGAGGGCGGCCGATCCCACGAAAACGACGTTCTTCATCGAGCACCTCCGAAGCAATGGCGCGGGATCGCACCTAGCAACGGACATGCCCCGCGCGATCAACGCAATGCCAGCATCCGCACCGTGCGCGGCTTCATGCGCACTTCCAGCGTGCCCGCGCGCGCCTCGAACGTGGAATCGTCGATGAGGTCGCTCGCCTTCGTGCGCGCCGCGCCGGCGCTGACACGCGCGACGACGTCCCGCTCGGACGGATTGACGATGAAGAGCACGCGCGGCGCGCCCGACGTATCCTCGTGCACCGTGACGTAGACGCCGCCGGGGTCGCAGGCGTACGCGGGGAGGCCGAGCGTCTCGATCGCATGCGAGACGGCCGCGTCGGCCGCGGCGGGGACGTCGCCCGTGAGGGGGCCGTCCTCGCCGAGGCGGCGCAGATCGAAGGGAACGGAGAGGGGCCGGAAGGCGCCGTCGAAGCGAGGCTCGCGGGGGCCGATCGTGACGCGCGCGCCGCGCTCGTGGGCCTCGGCGAGGCGCTCGAAGAGCTCGGGCTTCAAGGCGCCGGAGGTGGCGCAGATGAGCCAGCGCGCGTCGCCGAGCGCGATGTCGCGGTCCTCGCCGCCCACGACGGCGAACGGCACGCCGCGCGCTTCGAGGGCCTGCTCGAAGGCGCGGGCGAAGTTGTCGGCCTCGATGGCGAGCGGATACCCGAGGCCGAGGTCGTCCTCGACGCAACGCTCGCGCGCGCCCGCCCCGACGATCGAGAAGAACGCGCCGGAGAGCGGGCCGAACGCGTGCATGACCCGCGCGAGCCTGCGCTCGGTGCGAGGGATGAGGATGCGGACGGGGGTTTTTCGGCGCAGGTCGTGAAAGCTCGTCTGTTCGAGGGCGGCGGAGAGCTTCCGCCAGAAGACGGCGTAGGGACGCGCGCGGCCGTGACGATCGATGGGCGCGCCGATCCATCGGTCGCGCTCGACGGCCATGTAGACGTTGAAGCCACGCAGGCCGTACGCGAGGGCGCAGAGGACGGTGAAGGCGCCGTCGCGCTCGTCGAGGGGCGGGAAGAAGGGCGGAAAACCCGCGCCCATCTCGCAGGCGAACGCAGGGACGGAGAGGGCCTCCGAGCGCGTCGCGAGCTCGCTCGTGCGGCGCGCGATGACGGCGCGGCTCGTGGGATCGGCCGCGTGGTAGTAGTCGAGCCCGACGAGGTCGACGACCTTGGTGACGCGCGCGGCGTTGAGCGGCGTCGCGTCCTGGCCCGGCGGTAGGTTGTGCGTCGTGGGCAGCCCCTCCATGCCCGCCGCGGCGAGCGCGCGGCCGAGGCGCTGGAACGCCGTGGCGAGCAGGTGCTCGTGGAACTCGGACCAGTCGAGGTGGCGCGCGAGGTCACGCGGGCGCGCGGCGTCGAGCTTGCGCGGAGGGTCGATCGAGGAGAATCGCTTGATCTCGCCGCGGCGGCTCGACGGGACCTCGCCCTCCGCGGGCTCGATGCCGTACGAGGCGCGGAGCGCGTCGATGGTGCCGTATTTCTCCCGGAGAAACTCGCGATAGAGGCGGATCGCGTCGGGGTGATAGTCCTGGTCGTAGGCGCCGTCGCGGAAGTAAAGGGCGCCTTCGTTGTCGATCTGGAAGAGGACGATCGGCCCGTTCGGGTAGAGGAGCGGCGTGAGCACCGGGCCGAGGGCCTGAAAATACCGCGCGGCCTCGTCGTGGAAGGCGTCGCTCGCGTAGCTCGGGACGGGGAACGCGAACGGGAGCATGGGGAGCATCACCGGGTTCTGGTCGGGCGAACGTGCCTGGCAGGCCGGGTCCCAGACGATGCGCTCGGGGAGGCCGAAGTACGTGAGCTCGGCGTTGATGTGCGGCCCGGGGCGGGCGATGACGTACAGGCCGAGCTCCTCGGCGATGCGGCAGAAGCGGGTGATGTCGCGCTGGGGGTCGGTCGCGCCGAGCTCCAGTTTGCCGGGGGCGACCTCGTGGACGCCCCAGGGGATGTAGGTGTCGACGAGGCAGAGGCCCATGGCCTTGACGGCTTCGAGGCACGCGCGCCACTCGTTCGGATCGAGGCGCCAGTAGTGAACGGCGCCCGCGCGGAGCGGAACGACCTCGCCGGCGATCTCGAGCCCCCCGGGGACGAGACGTACCCGACGCCCGAGGCCCTCGCCACCTGCTTTGTCTTCACGTGCGGTCATGACAACGGGGGCGAGGGTAGCAAAGAAGGGACGAACCCGGTGAGCTTCAAAGGCGGACGAGGCGCCGAGCTCTGGTAGTGTACGCCCATGGCGAGCAAGACCCACGTCGACGGCAACAAGGTGACGATCGACGACAGCCTCTACCACGTGAGCGCGGCGGGCGGTCAGTACGCCGTGACCGACGAGTTCGGCTTGCGAACCGGCTACTTCTCGGTGCGCGGGCGCGTGGTGACGCCGGAGGACTACGGCGTGGAAGGCGCACACCCCGTCCTGCAGATCGGCAAGCTGTGGGCCGCGGCGAACCTGTGGAAGGCGAACGAGAAGTCGGCGTCGTCCGTGCCCACGAAAGGCTTCTGCCGGGTGGTGACGCACGAGAAGGCGAGCGAAGCGGACCTGGAGAAGGCGCGCGCCCACCGCGCCTGGATGCGAAAGCAGCCCGGATGCAAGGCGAGTTATTTCGTGACGGATCCCGCGACCGGAAAGGGAATGACGATCAGCATCTGGGAGACGCGGGAACAGATGAATGCGTTCAAGGAGGCGAGGCCGCCGGAAGGCGCCGTCGCGCTCAAGTCGCTGGGCGTGGAGGTGTTCCCGATGGTGGAGGAGCCGTGAACGTGAGATTGTGATCTCCTTCGCGGAGGTCACATGCGTCGACACTTCTTCCTTCTTGCAATGGTCCTCGGCGGCTTCTGCCTGCATTGCGGCGGCGGAGGCGGCTCCCCTTCTTCGAGCTCCAGTTCATCGAACGCCGGCGGTTCCGGGGGTGTGGGCGGTTCCGGGGGCGCCGGCGCGTCCGGAGGCGTGGGCGGCTCCGGCGGCAGCGGCGCGTCGGGCGGCGCGGGCGGCGCGGGCGGCGGCGGCGAGGCCTTCTTGCCGCTCGACCCGAGCTTCGGCACGGATGGCCTCGCGACGGCGGCCGGGAGCACGCCCAACTGGGATCTCGTGTATGCCTCCGCGCGCCAGCCGGACGGCAAGATCCTCGTCGCCGGCGGCACGTCGGACACCTCCTACGGCGAGGGGCTTCTCTTCCGGGCGAACGCCGACGGCACGCTCGACACGTCCTTCGGCGAGGGCGGCAAGGTGCTCGCGACGACCCGGAGCCGCGCCGCGTTCCACGGCGTGGTCGTCGCGCCGAATGGAGACATCCTCGCCGCGGGCCTGGCTTCGCAGCACCTCAACATCAACCGCATGCTCGTCGCGCGCTTCGATGCGACCGGCAAGCCCGTCGCTTCCTTCGGCGAGGGAGGTCTCGTGCTCGGCGCCTCGGGGACGGCGTGGGCCATCGCGCTCCAGCCCGACGGCAAGATCGTCGTCGCTGGCCAGCTCGCGCCGCCCTTCCAGCAGCCCGGACACCTCGTGCAGCGCTTCCTCCCCGACGGGAGCTTGGACATGGCGTTCGGGGACGCGGGCGTCGTCGAGATCCCGTCCGAAGATGGGTCGTTCGCCTCGGCCATGGCCCTCACGAGCGAGGGCAAGATGGTCCTCTGCGGCATGCACGGCGATGGCGAGCGCACGACCCTCGTGCGGCTCCTGCCGAACGGAGCGCTCGATCCGAGCTTCGACGAGGACGGCATCCTCGTGACGTCACTCATCGACGTGTACGATGATGCGGACTGGACGTCGCCGACCTCCGGCTCGATCTGCGCCGTCGCGCCGGACGGCAAGATCCTCGTGGCGGGCGGCAGCCCCCTCGCCACCTCGGTACTCCGCCTCGATTCGAGCGGCAAACCCGACACGACGTTCGGCGGCGGGGACGGGCTCGCCTCCCTTGCGATCGCGGACGGCGGCTCGGCCCCGGCCGAGTCCTTGCGGATCCTCCCGGATGGCTCGGTGCTCGTGGCCTTCCGCTCCGATAGCGGGCCCTATGCGGTGGCGCATTTCTCCGCGGACGGGACCCTCGACACGAATTACGGCACGGCGGGCCTCGCGACGTTCCCCACCATGGGCTCGGTCCACGAAATCACCCTGGAGCCGGATGGAAGCGTCATCGGCGCCGCCAGCTCGATCGTTTCGCCCATGGGCGTCACGCTCGCGCGGCTCACGCCTTCCGGCGCGCAGGACGCCGCGTATGGGCAGGGGGGCATCAGCACGCTGCAATCGGGCGCGACGCGGGACGTCGCCCTTTCGGTGAAGCTCACCGCGGACGGCAAGATCGTCTCCGCCGGCGTCATGGGCGCCAAGTGGCCCGCCACGAACGCCATGATCACGCGTCACCTTTCGGACGGCACGCCCGACGTGGGCTTCGGCGCGGGGGGCGTCGTCCTGCTCGACACGCCCACGCCGGCCCTGGACCTCGCGCTGCAACCGGACGGCAAGATGCTCGTCGTGGGGTCTGGCTCGCCCTCCTACCGGGTGGCGCGGCTCGACGCAGCGGGCGCGGCCGACGCGAGCTTCGGCGTCAATGGCGTCGTGCACCTTCCGGATGCGATGGTCAGGGCGAGCGCGCTGGCCGTCGACGGCGAGGGGCGCGTCGTGGTCGGAGGGATCGCGATGGGCTCGCCGTCCGGGCTCCCCGCGTTCGTGCGGCTCGTCGCGACGGGCGAGCTCGATACGACCTTCGACGGCGACGGGGTGCTCGTTCCGGCCGCGCCCCTGGGTCAGATCTCCGACCTCGTGACCCTCGAAGACGGCGCGATCGTCGCCACGGGCTGGAAGGATGAGATTACGTCGTTCGTGATTCGACTGCTGCCGAGCGGCGCGCCCGACCCGGCCTTCGGGGACGCGGGTGTGACGACGCTGCAGAATGCCTCCTCGTTGACCCGCCTCGCGCGAGAAGCGAACGGTGGATTCCTCGCGGCGGGCATGTTCATCGTGCAGGGAAACGTCATTGGTTTCGACGTCGGGGTCGCGCGGATCGACGACAAGGGCGCGCGTGACATGAGCTTCGGCGAAAATGGCCTCGTCAAGCAGAGCGTCGAGGGCGCCGTGACCTCGTACGTCCCCGTGGTCGTGCCCTTGTCGGATGGGTCGTTCTACCTTGCGACCACGACCATCCTCGACCGGGAGACGATGGTGGTCTTCAAGTACCTGCCCAACGGCAAACCCGATACGAGCTTCGGCAATGCGGGGCGCGCGCTCGTCTCGGCCCCTGGGCCGTGGGGAGCGTACGACGGGCTCTTGCAGCCGGATGGCAAGCTCGTCCTCGCCGGCCGTGGATTCTCGCCGAAGACCGGCACGGATTTCGGGCTCGTGCGCGTCGCGCCGTAATGGCCGGAGGAGGCCCCCGCGCTCGCGTCGACGATGCGTGAAGGTGTTTCCGATGGTGGAACCGGCGTGAACGTGAGAATGTGATCTCCTTCGCGGAGATCACATGCGTCGACACTTCTTCCTTCTTGCAATGGTCCTCGGCGGCTTCTGCCTGCATTGCGGCGGCGGAGGCGGCTCCCCTTCTTCGAGCTCCAGTTCCTCGAGCGCGGGCGGTTCCGGGGGGGTGGGCGGCTCCGGGGGGGCTGGCGCGTCCGGAGGCGTCGGCGGCTCCGGCGGCGTCGGCGGTTCCGGCGGCGTCGGCGGTTCCGGCGGCGTCGGCGGCGGCGGCGCGGGCGGCGCCGATGCGTTCGTCCCGCTCGACCCGAGCTTCGGCACGGAGGGCCTCGCGACGGCGGCCGGGAGCAAGCCGAACTGGGACCTCGTGCACGCCTCCGCGCGCCAGCCGGACGGCAAGATCCTCATCGCCGGCGGCACGTCGGACTACTACTACGGCGAGGGGTTTCTCTTCCGGGTGAACCCCGACGGCACGCTCGACACCTCGTTCGGCGAGAGCGGCAAGGTGCTCACGACCACCCTGAGCCGCGCCTCGTTCCACGGCGTGGTCGTCGCGCCGAACGGAGACATCCTCGCCACGGGGATGGCGACGCAGCAGTTCGGCATGAACCGCGTGCTCGTCGCGCGCTTCGACGCGAACGGCAAGCCCGTCGCCTCCTTCGGCGAGGGAGGACTCGCGCTCGGCCGAGCGGGCACGGCGTTCGCGATCGCGCTCCAGCCCGACGGCAAGATCGTCGTCGGCGGCCAGCGCGGGTGGGGCTCCCCGACCGGATACCTCGTGCAGCGCTTCCTCGCCGACGGGAGCGCGGACACGACGTTCGGAGACGCGGGCTTCGTCGAGCCTCCGTTCCAGAATGGCTCGTTCGCCTCGGCCGTGGCCCTCACGAGCGAGGGAAAGATCGTCCTCTGCGGGACCAGCGGCAATGGCCCGGGCACGGCCATCGTGCGGCTCCTGCCGAGCGGGTTGCTCGATCCGACCCTCGACGAGGACGGCATCCTCATGACGTCGCTCCTCGACGTGTACGATTATGCGGACTGGACGCCGGCCCTCGCCGGATCGATCTGCGCCGTCGCGCCCGACGGCAAGATCCTCGTCGCGGGCGGCAGCCCCCTCGCCACCTCGGTGCTCCGCCTCGATCCGAGCGGAACACCCGACACGACGTTCGGCGACGGGGACGGGCTCGCCTCCATTCCCATTCTGAACGGCAGCTCGGCCTCGGCTGAATCCTTGCACCTCCGGCCGGACGGCTCGATGCGCGTGGCCTTCCGCTCCAAGAATGGGCCCTATGCGGTGGCGACGATCACCGCGGATGGGACCTTCGACACGGATTACGGCAAATCGGGCCTCGCGACGTTCCCCAGCATGGGCGCGGTCCGCGACATCACCGTCGCCCCGGATGGGAGCGTCGTGGCCGTCGCCCGCGCGACCTTCTCGCCCACCGGCGCCACGCTCGCGCGGCTCCTGCCCGGCGGCACGCTGGACGACGCATTCGGGCAGGCAGGGATCGCCGCGTTGCAATCGGGCGCGACGCGGGACCTCGCCGTTTCGGTGAAGCTCGCCGCGGACGGCAAGATCGTCTCGGCCGGCGCGATGGGCACCCAGATGGACATCACGAATGCCATGATCACGCGACACCTGCCGGACGGCACGCTCGACGCGGGCTTCGGCGCGGGGGGCGTCGTCGTCATCGACAAGCTGCAAAAAGCCGTGGACGTCGCGCTGCACCCGGACGGCAAAGCGGTCGTCGCGGGCATCCCCATCGGCCCGTTCACCCGCCGGGTGGTGCAGCTCGACGCGGCGGGCGCGGCCGACACGAGCTTCGGCGTGAATGGCGTGGTCGACCTCCCGGAGACCCACGGCAGACCGACCACGCTGGGCGTCGACGGTCAGGGGCGCGTGTTGATTGGCGGGGTCGGGAATGGCTCGTTCTCCGGGACCCCCTATTTCGCGAGGCTGCTCGCGACGGGTGCGCTCGATACGACCTTCGACGGCGACGGGGTGGTATCGCTCTCCGCGCCCGAGGGCCAGGTCCAGGACCTCGTGGTGCTCGAAGACGACTCGATCGTCGCCGCGGGCTGGAAAGATTACACCGACTCGTTCGTGATCCGTCTACTCTCGAGCGGCGCGCCCGATCCGGCCTTCGGCACCGCGGGCGTGTCGACGGTGCAGAATGCTTCCTCGTTGAACCGCATCGCGCGAGAGGCGAACGGCGGATTCCTCGTGGCGGGCGTGTTCATCGTGCCGGGACAGCTCGATGGCTTCGAGATCGGCGTCGCTCGCCTCGACGCAAAGGGCGCGCGCGACATGACGTTCGGCGAAAATGGTCTCGTCAAGCGGAGCGTCGAGGGCGTCGCGACCTCCGACGTCCCGGTGATCGTGCCCTTGCCGGATGGCTCCTTCTACATTGCGAGCACGGCCATCCTCGACCGCGAGACGATGGTGGTCTTCAGGCACCTGCCCGACGGCAAGCCCGATACGAGCTTCGGGAATGGGGGCCGCGCGCTCGTCGCGGCCCCTGGGCCGTGGGGGGCGTATGACGGGCTGCTCCAGCCGGATGGAAAAATCGTCCTCGCCGGGCGCGGATTCTCGCCGAAGAGCGGGACGGATTTCGGGCTCGTGAAGATCGCACCGTAATCGCCGGCGGGCGGCGGTGTTTCCGATGGTGGAAACGCCGTGGACATGAGAATGTGACCTCCCTTCGCGGAGGTCACATGCGTCGACACGTCTTCCTTCTGGGAATGGTCCTCGGCGGCTTCTGCCTGCATTGCGGCGGCGGAGGCGGCTCCTCTTCTTCGAGCTCCGATGCATCGAACGTGGGTGGCTCCGGAGGGGTGGGCGGCTCCGGGGGCGCCGGCGCGTCCGGAGGCGTCGGCGGCGCGGGCGGCAGCGGCGCGTCGGGCGGCGCGGGCGGCGCGG
>NZ_JASBQE010000148.1 GCF_029960785.1 Polyangium sp. 15x6 | reverse complement strand
GACCAGAAGACGATCCAAACCATTATCAGCCGTCAGGCGACCTGTCCGATATGCACCCTGGCGGCCATGGGAACACGAGCGGCCACGACCTCTTCGACGGGCTCGCGATCGACACCAGCCACCTAGCGCCGGACCTTCCGGGAGAGCCGCCGAGGTCGCCATTGGCTGGACGGGGCGCCTCCTGTAGCATCGAGGGCCGATGAAGGTCCTTTCGCGCGGAACGGTCATGGAGGGCGGACGCGCCGCATTCGAGGTCGTGGCGGCCCAGGATGACGAGGCTCGCCTCATGTTGACGTTCGTAGGCCCCCTCCATCTCCACTACCGTGATCCTTCCCTGCGGATCTTCCTCGACGAGCTCGGACGGATCCTGGCGAAGTGCTCCTTTGCATCGATCCGGATGGACTTCACGCAGATGCCGTTTTGCAACGATGCAGGCGTCTACGCCCTCATGGATATCCTGGACGCCGCTTACGAAAGCGTCCCGGGCCCCGTCACCGTCCACCGCATCGCGGGCGACGACTGGCAAGTCGATGCCTTGCGGGTCTTGCTCAACCTGGACGAGACGGCCAACGCCGCGAGGACGACGTTCGAGGACGTGGAGCGAGCCTGAGCCAGGTTTCCCTCGCCGATCCAGACCCGCGGCCAAGGCGGAACCGCAGGCGCCACAAGCTCCGCGCCGTCGCAACGCACCCGGATCCGCTGCCTGTCCGATTCCCCTTTGTCGGAACGCCCCCCGCATCCGCCTCCAAGTCGATTCCTCCTTCCCGGAACGCTCGCCGATCCGCCTCCCGAATCGGTTTCCTCTCCTCGCAACGCCCCCCGCCTCGCCTCTGGGAGGCTTCCCCTTTCTCGCAACGCCGAGCGACGCATCATCCGAGGCCCCTCCCACGCCGTGCAAGGCTCCGGGATCCGCGTCCGGGCACGTTCCCATCTCCCGGAAGCGCGGTTTCCTGAGCCGAGCGGCGCGGTCCGATCTTCGGGAACGACCGTTTCATCGTTTCCGGGGGGACTCCCGACATTTTCGTGCTCGGAGGATTCCGCTCGGGGATAAATGATCCGCGCCGAACGTCTAACGCGCGAACCCGAGAGGACCCCGCGCATGTTCGCGAGGGGCAGGGGAAGAGAGGATCCATGCGTCACCTTCGTGAGACCGATGGGAGCCCCGTGCATCGCCGCCACGTTCATTTTCACGTCACCATGTGCAAGGACGTGAGCCCGCTCCACGACACGCTGCACGCCGAGGCGAGCGCCGCGTACCTGAAGTTGCGAGATCGCCAGCGCGCCCGCGAGGACGCCGACGATGCGGCCACCGCCGCGTCCGCCGGGCTCCTGCGTACGGAGGTGATGGTGGAGAATGCGATCCGGGAGGTCGATGCCGCGGCCAGGAAGCTCGACCGCAAGGATCCAGCCCTCGCGGCGCGACGCACGATCTTCCCGGCAGGCATGGGCCCGATGATCAAGCCCGACGGCCAAGCGCAGCTCGACGTCCTGCCTGCCCTGCGGATCCGGATGGCGCCGTTCGCAGACAAGGGGGACATGGACGACGCCCTCGCCAGCCTCGATCACGCGGAGATGCTCCACCGCGCTTCCCTCGAGACCGTGAACCTGGCCGTGGCCGAAGTCGAAATGCGGTTTGCCGAGGAGCGCGAAGCGCGTCGCGCGGTGCGCGAGCAGCTCGCGAGCGCGCACGGCCGGCTGCGGGACCATTACAAGGCGAATCCGGCCGCCGCAGAAGCGTTCTTCCTGCGCGAAAAGTCCGCCGCGCAGCCGAAGAAGAAGCCGTCGAAGAGCGGCTCCGACCCGATCGGCAGCTCCGCCGCGCAGCCCTCCTGATCCCCCGCGTCCCCCCGTTCCTTCCTCGGTCACGGCCCCCTGCGGTACAGTGACCGCCATGCGCCGCGCGCTCGCCCCCCTATCCGCCCTCGTCCTCCTCGGCTGCACGACCGTCGCGCCGCCGCCGACGCCCACCGCGCGTGACCTCGCGCCCGCGCCTTCCACCACGCTCTCCGGCACGGCGCCCGCCCCCACCTCCGCCCCGGCCGCGCCGCCTCCGGAGGATCACACGTTCGTCGAGGTCCGCGGCGGGCAGGGCGGCTTTTGCGCCCGCACCGAGCGCGGCTCCCTCTATTGCTGGGGCAACATGGCCCTCCCCGGCGAGACGGCCCGACACTCGTACTTCCGCCCCGTGCGCATCGAAGGTTTCTCCAACCTGAAAGGCTTCACCATCCTCACGGGCGGCCTGGTCGTCGGCTGGGACGCGGCCGGCACGCTGTTTCGGGTGGTGCGCGACGGCTCCATGAAGCCCTTCCGCGTCGCGCGGGGCTTCCTGGTCGTGCAGCCCACGCCCGAGGACATCGCGAAATTCTCGCTCGGCGTGCCGACCCCCGGGAACGCGCGGATCGTCGCCGGCAGCCACGATTGCTTGCTGTCCGACAAGGGCGAGGTCTTTTGCTCGACCGACAACGACCACGCGGCAGCGCCGTTTCTGCGGGTGCAGGCCCCGCCCATTCGCGCCCTCGCCGAGGACGAATGTGGCATGGGCGTGGACGGCGGCTTCTATTGCTGGAACCTCGACAGACACGAAACGACGCGCTTCGGCAAGCCCGTCCCCGGCTACGGCGTGGCGCTCATGCCCCTGAAAGGGCCCGTGGACGAAGCGTTCGTCGCCCGCGTCCGGAACACGGGGCGTCAGGTATGCGCGCGGCGGCCCGACGGCACCGTCTTCTGCGACGATTCGCTCGTCGACCGGAAGATCCAGGCGCTCGCCGAGGGCAAGCGGGTGACGCGGCTCTTCGCGTCTTATGGGTACAACCTGTGCGTGAGCCGCGAGGACGGCGTGTCGCGCTGCACCTGCTCCTTCGAGCGGCCCTGCGAGAACTTCGAGAAGGCGTACGACGTGCTCCCGACGGCCGATACCTCGCTCGGCGTGGCCGTGCTTCCGGGGAACGTCTGCGCGCTCGGGAAGGATCATCGCGTGCGCTGCTTCGGCGCGCACACCGGCGGCCTGCTCGGCGACGGCGATTCGCGCGTGCTCGAACGCGCCGCGATGGTCCCCGGCATCACGGGCGCGAGCGAGATCGGCGCCGAGGACGGCGTCGTCTGCGCGCGGTTCGGCACGACCCGCGTCTCCTGCTGGGGCGCGATCGCCGGCGCTGTGCACGTGCCCCGGCGTGATCTCGCGCTGCCCGAGCCGGCCGTCGACGCAATCGTCGGGGGCATGCCGCTCTGCGTGCGCGGCGCGAAGTCGGGGCAATGGTACTGCCGGAACCGTTCGTTCTTCCCGGGGAGCCTGAAGGACGACTTCGCCTTGCTCGTCGACACCCGCGGCGCGGCGGTCAAGGACGTGAGCGTGTTCGTCAACAACGGGGTCGGCATCGCGGTCGCCAAGCGCGGCGGCGGCGCGGGGTTCTTCCATTACTCGGGAAACCCGAAGCCCCTCCGTGTGCAATGGCTCGACCCGAAGGAAGAGGCGGCGAACGCCACGTACCTCACCCTCTTCGGCAGGGCCGTCCTCGCCGACGGGACGGCCATCTTCCAGGACGACTCCTTGGGCGACAAGGCGCGGGTCCCCGGAAAGTTCCGCGCCGTGCTGTATGCCCCGCATTGCGCCGTCGACGAGGGCGCGCGCCTCGTCTGCATGGACGCGCCCGGCGGGCCGAGGGTCGTCCTGACCGACGTGGCAGAGGTCGAAGGCGATTGCGTGCGCACCGAGCGAGGCGAGGTGTTTTGCTTCGACCGCAAGGCGAAGAAAAAAGGCGAGGTCGCGACGTTCCGGCGGATCGAGGGGCTGCCCGCGGGCGCGGTCGTGCAGATCACGCGCGATTGCGCCCGCACGCGGGAGGGAGAGATCTACTGCTGGGGGAGCGTGTTCGATCTGGGCGACCGCGATCCCATTCAGCGCACGCCGGTGGAGATCGCCGTGCCCTGAGCGGGGTCGAGCTCGCGGACACGCCCATTCTCGATGCGCCAGACCACGCTCGTCGCGCGGCGGGCGAACGAGGCGTCGTGGCTGACCATCACGATCGCTCCCGGATACCCCGTGAGCGCGCGTTCGAGGCGCTCGAGCGAGGGCAGGTCGAGGTGGTTCTCGGGCTCGTCGAGCAGGAGCGCCGCGGCCCTGCGGCCGAGGCCGAGCGCAATGGCGAGCTTGCGCGCCTCGCCCGGCGACGGCTCGGCGGAGGCCAGGATCCGCTCGGGATCCGTGCCCAGCGTGGCCACGAGCGAGAGCGTGCGCCCACGCGCCTCGGGTCCGAGGGCGCGGACCTCCGCGAGCAGCGCCCGCCGCGCCTCCGCCGGGAGATCCTGCGGCAGGTAGAGGACCTGCTCGCGCGGAATCCGCGCCGCGGCCGCGAGCGCGCCGAGCAGCGTGCTCTTGCCCGCGCCATTGCGTCCCTCGATGCGAATGCGGCCATCCCGCGGGACGGAGAGGCGCACGTCGCGGAGGAGCTCCGTATCGCCCGCGCGAAGGGCGGGAAGCTCCAGGAGGAAGGGCCAGGGCTGCGAAGGGCGCTCCCAGCCGACGTAGATCTCGCCGCCGTGCTCCTTCTCGACGTGGTGCCGCGCGACCTCGGCGCTCGCCCGCGCGAGATCGGCCCGCGCCACGCCCACGAGGCGCCCGGTGCGCTTCTCCGCAGATTCGATCGCGATCTTCCGGAGCATGCCCCGGCCGTCGTGATCGTTCTTGTTTTTCATCTGCGTCTTCATGCTCCGCGACGCGTCGACCGCAGCGTGCTCGCGCCGCGCCTGATCGAGCCTGCGCGCCGCGCGCTTCTCCTCGCCTTTGGCCGCCTCGCGCTCGTCCCGCGCGTGGGCCGCCTCGGCCTCCCACGCCGCGCGCGCGTCGGCGTAACGACCGCGATAGACGTCGACGCGGCATTGATGAATGCGCAGCGTCGTCGTGGTGAGCGCGTCGAGCAGCGTCCGATCGTGCGAGACCAGGAGCCCGACGCCGTCGAAGCGGCGGAGCGCCCCGACGAGGAGCTTTCGCGCCTCGACATCGAGGTGGTTCGCGGGCTCGTCGAGCAAGAGGATCTCCGGCGCTTCGAAGAGCGCCGCGCCGATCTGCCAGCGTTTGCGCTCGCCGGGCGAGAGCGTCGGCCAGCGCTCGAGGTCCTCGGGCGCGAGATCGAGCCTGCCACGGAGCGCGGCCGCTTCTCCGTCGAGATCCTCGGCGAAGCGCAGGATCGTATCGGAGAGCGAATCGACGGTCTGCGGGCAGAGCACGACGCGCGCTTCCGCCGGATCACGCCGCACGTGGCCCCGCTCGGGCCGCAATTCACCCGCGAGCAGGCGGAGCAGCGTGGTCTTGCCGGCGCCGTTCTCGCCCACGATGCCGGCCCATCCCGGCCCGAGGTGCAGCTCGACGTCCTCGAGCAAGGACGTCGCATCCCCATGGGAAAACGCTACGCGCAGCGCATGAAGCGATAACATATTCTGTTCTCCTGAATCGGTGCCCGCGCGTCCCCGGATTCGTCTCTCGTCGGGGTCCGGCGCCGGGCGTCTCGGCACGTTCACGAACGGCTGGATTCAGGAAAACAGGCGCAAGGGCGTGATCCTCCGAAGGGGGCGAGCAGGATAGCAGCCATGATCGTGCTCGCAAGGAAGAATTTCAGGCTGTACGCTCGCGCTCGTCTGCGGACGCGGACGCGTTTCTGCTTCACCGAGGAGGCAATATGCTTTTACGACAGGCGGCTTTGACCTTGACCATGACCACGTCGCTCGTTCTGGCCGGCGCCGTGATGGGCTGCGGCGGCGGCAGCGGCGATTCGAGCGGCAGCGCGGCCGGCGGCCAGGGCGCCGGCAGCTCCTCCTCCCAGAGCGGCTCGGGAGGCCAGGGCGGCATGGGAGGCATCGGAGGCGAGGGCGGCGAGGGCGGCATCATCTTCGCCGGCTCCGGCGGCTCCGGCGGCGCCGGCGGCGGCAACTGCACGCCCGAGCTCGTGGGCATCGTGCGCGATTTCAAGGGTTACCCGAACGGTCACCCCGATTTCGAGCATTTCGGCGGCGAGGGCTTGAAGGGCATCGTGAAGTTCGAGCTCGGCCCCGACAAGAAGCCCGTGTACGCGCACGAGGGCCCCACCGCGCACACGACCGGCCCCGCGGAGTTCGACCAGTGGTACCGCGACGTCGACGGCGTGAACATGTCGATGCCGTTCAAGGTGACGCTGACCGAGGACCCGGCGACCGGGATCGCGACCTTCGAGAGCAATGCATTCTTCCCGATCGACGACCAGCTCTTCGGGAACGAGGGCTTCGAGCACAACTTCGGGTTCACCTACGAGCTCCACATGACGTTCAAGTACCAGGGCGGCGAGACGTTCGCGTTCAGCGGCGACGACGACCTCTGGGTGTTCGTGAACAACCGGCTCGCCATCGATCTCGGCGGCCTGCACCCGCCGCAGGCCGACACGCTGAACCTCGACGCGAAGGCCGCGGAGCTCGGGATCGAGCCCGGCAAGGAGTATTCGCTCGACTTCTTCCACGCCGAGCGGCACAGCACGGGGTCGAACTTCAAGGTTCAATCGACCCTGAGCTTCACGAACTGCGATCCGATCATCATCCCGAAGTAGCCGCGCGCCGGGCGCGCTCGGCGGCGACCCAGACGAGGGCGTCTTCTTCCCGTTCGAAGTACTTCATCTGGAACATCTTCTGGCCATAAAAGACACGTAGGGCCTTCAAGAACATGCCCATCAGCACGCGCATGTGAAAGCTCGCGCCGATGATGGCGAGCCCGGCGATCCTCCGCGCCCGGGCATCTCCCGCCGCGGCCTTGCGCGCCGCCGGGCCGACCTCCTCGAGCCGGCTCATGTCGGCAATCACGAAATAAGTGCTGCCATCCGGGATCATCGTCGCGGTCCAGGTGTACAGCGTGTCGATCTGGCCGATGATGGAAGGGCCGATCCACCACACGCGGACGATGTCGGGGGGATCGAAGCGCGCGCGGTGGGTGCCGAATTCGAGGGTCCGCGCTCGTTCGTCTTCAGTCATGATTCATGCTCCAAGTTCGGGCTGCATGTGGGCGTGTCCCCCGCGTCGTCTTGGGCTGGGGCCGCCGCGCCGGGGCGCCGCCCCGGACCCCGCGGGGGCTGTTCGCCCCTCGACCCGAACCAGCGCAAGCGCTGGACTCGGGGTGGAAGAACTGCGCTCCGCGCAGTTCTTCCAACGGGCCAGTTGGACCGCGTCGCCCGTCGAGAGGGCAGCGCGGCTGTCTTGATGGGCAGGGGTGCTCGCCGGTCTTTCCTCGGCCTGGTCGATGAACTGCGCGAAGCGCAGTTCATCGACCCAAGGTCCAGCGCTTGCGCTGGTCCGGGTCCAGGGGCGGATAGCCCCGGTGGGGCCTGGGGCAACGCCCCAGCGAAACGGCTCCCAGATGAGACGCAAGTGGAGGCGCACGTCGGACTACGGCGTGAACTTCGCGAGCAGTTCCGGCTTCTTGCCGAGGATCTCGGGGAGCCGCTGCGCGACGACGGCGCCCATGCCCTGGAGGAGCGGCTCGCTGCCCTCCCAGGCGATCGGGCCGAGCGGGGGCTCGGGCTCGTATTCGAGGATGAGCTGGGCCGCCTTGGCGGAGGCCTCGTTCGTGAGGCGCGCGCCGAGCGCGAGCGCCATGTCGATGCCCGCCGAGACGCCGGCCGCCGTGATGACCTTGCCGTCCTCCACCCAGCGCCCCTTGACGGGCGTCGCGCCGAAGCGCGCGAGATGCGGCAGGAACGACCAGTGCGTCGTGGCCTTCTTCCCTTCGAGCAAGCCGAGCGCCGCGAGGACGAGCGCGCCCGTGCACACCGAGCTCACGAAGGAGGCCTTGGAGGCGGCTTTGGCGAGCCAGTCCATGAGGCGATCGCTGGCCATCGCGTGAAAGGGACCGATGAGGCCGCCCGGGACCACGACGCCGTAGGGCTCGGGCACGTCGTCGAGCGTGCGCTCGGGGACCATACGAAAAGGCAGGTCGGTCTCGATGGGCTCGAGGCGCTCGCCCACGGTGACGGTCCGGAGATCGGACGACCCTTCGAGGGCCTTCAGCACCTGCAGGGGCCCGACGAGGTCGAGGGGCGTGATCTCGGGGAAGACGAGGAAAGCGATGGTCCGTTCGCGCATGAGATTCGGTCCTCCAGGGGGGCGAAGTGTGAACGTTTGGCGTTGACGCGCCAAGGGATCCGTTGCCCGATGCGCGCCGGGAATTTACATGAGCCGCCTCCTTCTCGTGGGCCTCGACGAAGCCGAGGTGCGTGATCTCCGCGCGCGCCTCTCGACCCGGATCCCGGTCGTGTCGTGCCCCGTGTTGCCGCGTATCCTGCTGGAAGCCGGCGAGCTCCTCGTCGAGCGGCCGAACGCGCACGAGGTCTACGTGCCCGTGTCGCGTGTCGTGTTCCACGGCATCTTCGACGACGATCTCCCGCTGCTGACCGCGCTCGCGCTCTGGGGCGGCCCGTGCCTGCCGCTCGCGCGCGGGATGATGGACGCGCGACAGCGCATCCCGTGCCTCGTGCGGACGCTCGCGGTGACGCGGTTCGGGGCGATGCGACGCGGCTATGCCGATCGGGACTCGCCCGTTTCGCCGAGGGCAGGGGAGACGCTCGTCGCGAAATGGGGCGAGTGGCATTGCGGGGAGAACAAGGAGCTCTTTTCGGCGACGCGGCGCGCGGAGGTGCCGACGTTGATCGAGCCGTTCGTGCGCGGGGAGGCGACGCGGATCCACGTGCTCGGCGAGCGCGCGTGGCAGATCCGCATGGCCGGCGAGACGTGGCTCAAGTCGATCCACCACGCAGGAGCGGTGGTGCTGCCCGAGGGCGAGGCCGATCCCGCGCTCGTGGAGGACGCGCGGCGGATCGGCGCGGCGTTCGGCCTCGAGATGTTCGCGATCGATTACATGGTCGAGCCCGACGGGACGAAGCACCTGCTCGAGCTGAACCACATCCCGAACGTGACCGTGTTCCCGGTGCTCCGGGAAGCGTATCTCGATTTCGTGGCGTCGTGGATCGAGGCGGGCTGATCGCGGCGTCCGTCAATCACGTGACGTCGCCCTCGCGTCGTGCTGCTCCCTGAAGCGCGGTCCCGGGTGACGGAATCGTGCTAGTGTGCCCCGGGCGCAGGGTCGCAAATGACAGAAGCCGACGCCATACGTGAGCTCCGGAACGAGAACGAGGCCCTCCGGCAGCGCGTGGCACGCCTCACGCAGGAGCAGGAGGAGGCGCGGCGGGCGCTCGATGCGCTCCAGAAGGACGCGGACACCGTCGTCGCGCTCTTCCGTGCATTGCCGGATCTCTTCTTCCGGATGGAGCGGGACGGGACCATCGTCGATTACCGGTCCAGGTCGGACAGCGATCTGTACGTCCCGCCCGACGTGTTCCTCGGCAAGCGGATGCAGGAGCTCTTGCCCCCCGACGTGGGCGCCTACCTGGAGCAGGTCTTCGTGGAGGTGCTCGATCGCGGCAAGCTGAGAGATGTCGAGTACTCGCTCACGATGGGCCCCACCGAGGAGTGGTACGAGGCGCGCGTCGTTCCGCTGGATGGCGATCAAATCGTGATGCTGGTCCGCCAAACGACGGAGGCGCATCTCAACAGGGAGGCGTTGAAGCGCCGCACCGCCGAGCTGGAAGAATCGCTGCGCTCGGTCCGGCTGTTCCGAGCGCTCGCCGACCATGCGCCGAGCGCCATCGCGGTGTCACGAACGGGCGGGGAGCCGATCTATGCGAACGACGCTTGTCGCGCGCTCTTCGGCCGCAGGAGCGACGAGGCGGGCGTCGACGTCACGGCCTTCGTGGCCGATGGGCCCGTGGCGGAGGCCGTCCGGCGAGGCCATGAGGTGTGCGGCGCGATCGGGGCCTTCCGGCGGGTCGACGGGTCGATGTTCCAGGGGCACCTCACGGCGTTCGCGCTGCACGAGGACGAAGGGCCCTCCCACGAGGCTTTCATCATCGCCGACGTGACGGCGACGCTCGCCGCCGAGGAGGAGCGGCGGGCGCTCGCCGAGAAGGTCATCGCGGCGCAGAACGAGGCCCTGCGCGCGCTCTCGACCCCGCTCGTGCCGATCGCCCGGCGCGTCGTCGCGGTCCCGCTCATCGGCAGCGTGAACGCCGAGCGCGCCGAGCGGCTGCTCGAGGTTTTGCTCGACGGCGTCGCGCAGCGCGGCGCCTCGGTGGTGCTGCTCGACGTCACGGGCGTCCCCGAGGTGGATCCCGAGGCCGCCGACGCGATCACGCGCGCCGCGCGCGCCGTCGGCCTGCTCGGAGCCGAGCTCGTGCTGACCGGCGTCGGTCGCGAGGTGGCGCGGACCCTCATCGAGCTCGGCTCGGATCTCCGGGGGATCGTGACGCTCGGCAGCCTGGAGCAGGGGATCGCCTACGGGATCCGCAAGACGCGCTGATGTCCTAGAGGTGGCCGGATCACGCTCGCCCGAGCGTGATCCGGCGGGGGTGCGTCACTTCGCGAGGCAGGCGTCGAGCTCGGTCTTGCAGATCACGGCCGGATCCTGGTCCGGGCCGGCCTTTTTGAGGAGGCAACGCAAGGCGTCGGAGAACTCCCGCGAGACCGCGGCGTCGGAGCTCGTCACGCAGGGCGTTATCTCCTTGTCCGCGTTGAGGGCCTGCTGCACGCAGGCGAACGACTCGGCGCACGTCGCCTTGCCATTGCCCACCCACTCGGCGCCGATGAAGTTCGGCTGGCCGGGGACGTCGGGCTCGGCGCGGCAGTGCGCCGTCGCCGAATCGGCCGGGTAATACGAGCCGAGGAGCATGCACATCTCGTCCGTCGAGCGCGGGCCCTCGAAGACGTCCCTCGTCTCCGCGTTCGAGTAGTCACACCAGTAATCGAACCACTCGCCTGCCTTGACCTGGAGGCCCTCGCCAAAATCCTTGACGGTCACGTTCTCCCAGTTGGTGCTCGTATAGAACGGATCTGCCTGCCCGACGATCGAAGCGGCATAACCGACGCCGCGCGCGTGCATGTGCGATTGCACGTTCGCGATCGTGATGTCCCTGTGCACCGGGCACCGCATGCGCGCGCGGCCCCCGGCCTGCGCCCCGACGTAGATGAAGGGGTTGTAGATGAAGAGGATGTCGCCCTCCGTCTTCACCTCGGCCTCGGGGATCGTGTAGAGGTTCACCCGGACCTCGGGCTCGATGACGTTCATCGAGGCATTGATGTAATGCGCGTTCATGAGGAGCACGGCGCCCGGGCGCACCTTCATGGCCACGCCCTCGGGGAAGCGCAGCATGGAGTCGCCGTCGGCGTTCTGCGAGCCGGCGACGAGCTTCTCCACCTCCCAGCCATCGGTCGCACCGTCGGAGCAGTCGAACACGCCGCTCGTGTCGACGACCGTCCCGTCATCTTTCTGGGTCGGGATGTCGTCGTAGCTCGTCTGGAAGAGCAGGAAGTGGTGGCTCCCCTTCGAGTAGCGCACCTCGTCACGGCTGACGAAGAGCCCCTCCGCGGGCGCCTTCACGAACATGCAATGCTCGCCCTCGGTGCCGGGGTCGAGCTTCGTGACCATCTTGAACTGCACGCCCTTGCCCGCTTCCGGGGGCGCGAGCAGCTCCTGTCCAGGCTGCCCGGGTTCCGCGGGCTCCGAGCCGCCACAGCCCACGAGGGCCGGCAGGGCGAAGGTGAGGGTCGAGATGGCGGTCTTGAAGAAGAAGTTGCGAAGATTCATGGCTGTCCGTGTGAGTGACCGGTGGTCTCCCGGATTGGCCATCTGTTCCCGGTCGCGGCAAAACGTTCATCGGTCTCGCAACTTCGTACGTGGTGGGATGGGCGACATGGCGGACCCGGCGAGGCTTTGTCGCTCCCCCTCACGCAAGTCCGCTCGATGTTCTAGTACCTCGACACAGAGATCTTGATCGATTCGATCCGGGTCACCGGAGGACTGGCAGAGCTTCCGGCTCGACGAGAAGCTGGATGCTTCGGGCCTGACCTGGCTGACGGCGGATCAGCCCTCGGAGCTCCAGCTCCACGACCATCCGGTGCACGCTGGGCGGGGTCACTTCGAAGTAGGCCTGCATGTCGGCTTCAGCGGGAGGCCGACGATGCAGCTTCGTGTAGGCGTAGATGAACGCGAGGTATTGGCCTTGTTTTTCCGTGAATTGCGCCGCCATGGGATCGACAAACTAGCAACGAATGGCTTGGTTGGGGCGCCGAAGGAGAGCCCCGATGAACGTGCGCTACGTGGTGGAGTTGACGGACGAGGAGCGCGCCGAGCTGCGCGCATTCGTGAGTGGTGGAAGCAAGCAAGTGCTCAAGGTGAAGCGCGCGCAGATCCTCCTGGCCTCCGATGACGGCGCTCGCGACGGCGACATCGCCACGAGCGTCGTGGTCAGCACGTCGACGGTCTATCGGACCAAGCAACGCTTCGTCGAAGGCGGGCTGACGAAAGCGCTTCACGACGAGCCGCGGCCGGGGGCGCCGCGAAAACTCTCGGGCAAAGAAGAAGCCTTGCTCATCGCGACCGCCTGCTCGACCCCGCCGTCGGGGCGCGCTCGCTGGACCATGGAACTGCTCGCCAACGCGATGGTGCAATTGACGGAACAGCCGTCGCTGTCGCGGGAGACCGTGCGACGCCGGCTCGCCGAGAACGACCTCAAACCCTGGCAAAAGAAGATGTGGTGCGTCCCGAAGGTGGATGCCGAGTACGTCGCGCGGATGGAGGATGTCCTCGACCTGTACGCCGAAGAACCCCACGTGAACGAGCCAGTGGTCTCCTTCGACGAATCGCCGGTACAGCTCATCGGCGAGACGCGCGTTCCAACGGCGCCAGCGCCAGGCAAGCCTGCGCGAATCGACTACGAATACAGGCGAAACGGGACCGCCAACCTCTTCGTCTTCGTCGATGCGCATCGCCCGTGGCGCCACGTCAAGATCACCGACCATCGCACCTGCGTCGACTTCGCCGAGTGCATGCGCGACCTGGTGGACGTGCATTACCCCGCCGCCCCGCGCATTCGCGTCGTACTCGACAATCTCTCGACCCACCGTGCCGGCGCGCTGTACCAAGCGTTCCCGCCCGCTGAAGCGCGCCGGATCTTGCGCCGCCTGGAGCTGCACTACGTCCCCAAGCACGCGAGCTGGCTGAACCTGGTCGAGATCGAAATCGGCGTGCTCAAGGGCCAATGTCTCGCGCGACGCATCGACAACCGAGCGACGCTCGATCGCGAAATCGCCGCGTGGACAGCGGCGCGCAACGCGGCGGGCGCCCGCATTCGCTGGATGTTCACGGTCGAGCGCGCCCGCGAAAAACTGGGCCGCGCGTACGCGAAGTGCACGACGGAGGGCACCGACGCCGCCGCTTGAACCCGTCACGATCTCTGTGTCGAGGTACTAGCTACGCCACCTCGATCCGCTCGACCCGCGCCGGCACGTGCTTGTGCCACGGCGTCCCCGCCAGCCAATCCCGCTGCGCGTGGTGCGTGAGCTCGTTCGGCGCCGTCCCATGCATTCGCTCCCCGCCGGCCTCGTCCGGATACAAAAGCCCGCCGCCATTCGGCAGGCTCATGTGGCCGGCCCGCATGCCGTCGTTCACCTCGACGGTCGCGGTCGCGCTGCCGCCCTCGGTCACGATTCGCACGACGCTGCCCGTGGATACGCCGAGATCCGCCGCGTCCGCCGGGCTCATGCGGAGGGCGCCTTCGAGGTCGACCTTGCGCCACGCAGGATCCCGGAAAATGGTGTTCGCCGAGGACGACCTCCGCTCGCCGGCCGCGAGGATGAACGGATATCGTTCGTCCCGGGAAGGCATGGGCTCCGTCGCGAGGCCGACGAGCTCCGACATGAGCTCCGGGATCGTTAGGCGAATGCGCTTGTCCGGGGTATCGAGCCGCGCCCAGGTCTCTTCGTACGAATCGACGGTGAACGTGACGCCGGAGCGCTCGCGGAGGATGGCGTCGAAGAGCGCGTCGGCGTCGGGAAAACCCGCGCGCTGCACGCTCTCGGGGAAGGTCATGAAGCACGATTGCGCGATGCCCCAGAGCACGGCCGTGGCCTCGGCCCCCGCGGGCAACGTCGGGCCGAGGGTCTCGTAGAGGATCACCGGCGCGAGCGCCATGAGCTCGGGCCGCGCGCCGACGAGGCCCATGAAGGCCATGGCATAGTCGCCCCGCGACGAGCGCGCGGCCTCGGCGAGCGGCGCGAGATCCACGCCGTCGAGCGCGCCCATCGCGCGCACGAGGCGGCGGTGGATCTCGGGCTCGGGCAAGGTCCCCGGGAGCGGCGCGAGGAGGGGCGCGCGGAGCTGGAAGGCGTTCTTCGGGAACTCCAGCGTGAAGAACGTCGCCTCCCATTTCTCGAACTGCGACGCCGTCGGCAGCACGTAATGCGCGAGCCGCGCGGTTTCGGTGAGCGCGACGTCGATCACGACGAGGCAATCGAGCGCGGCGAAGGCCTCGCGGAAGCGCTTCGAATCGGCGAGCGAGTGCGCGGGGTTCGCGCTCTCGACGATCATCGCCCGGAGCCGCTGCGGGTGGTCGGTCAGGATCTCGTCCGGGATCACGTTGCAGGGCACGAGCCCCGTGATGATCCGCGCGCCGGTGACGGGCGTGGTGCTGCCGCGTTTGCCCCCGCCGCCGCCCCCGCCGAGCGACGCCATCCGCGAATGGATGTTCATGCCGCCCTGCTTGGCGAAGCTCCCGACGAGCAGGTACACGAGCTTCTCCAGCCAGGAATCGAGCGTGGAGTGCGGGGCCTGCTGGATGCCGAGATCCTCCTGGATGGCGACGCTCTTCGCGCGGGCGATGCGGCGCGCGACCTCGCGCACGAGGGATTCTTCGACGCCCGAGCGCTTCGCGAAGTCGGCGACGGGGATCTCCGCGAGGGCTTCGAGCACGGGCTCCGCGTCGTTCGTGTGCTCGGCGAGGAAGCGGCGATCGACGAGGTCCTCCTGCACGAGCGTGCCGAGGATCGCGGCGAGGCAAAAGGCATCCGTGCCCGGATGCACGGCGAGATGATATTGCGCGAGCCGCGCCGTCTCGGAGCGACGCGGGTCGATGACGACGAGAGAGCGCGCCGGGTCGCTCGCGATCTCCTTGAGCACGTGGCGGGCGCGAGGGAAGCCGTGCGAGTGCCATGGGTTCTTCCCGACGAAGACGGCGACCTCGGCGTGCTCGAAATCGGGCGCGGTGTGGCAACGCGGGCGTCCGAAGAGCTTGCCGTCGACCCAGAACTCGCCGGTCTTCTCCTGCGCCAGCGCGTTCGAGCGGTAGACCGCTCCGAGCACCGCGAGCGTGGCCGTGGCGTAGGTGCCGCAGAGGTGATTGCCCTGGCCGCCGCCGCCGTAATAAAAGATGGAGGCTCCGCCGTGGGTATCGCGGATCCCCACGAGCTTCGCGGCGATCTCGCGGATCGCCGTGTCCCAGTCGATCGCCTCGAACGAGCCGTCGGGGCGCCGCCGGAGCGGCGTGCGCAGGCGATCCTTGGCATTCTGGTAATGGTCGAGGCGCTGGGCCTTCTCGCAGAGATACCCGCGCGACGTCGGGTGCTGCCGGTCGCCGCGCACGCGCGTGAGCCTGCGATCCTCGACGAGCACCTCGATGCCGCAGTTCATGCTGCAGAGAATACACGCGGTCTTCTGGAACGTTCCGGCTTCGGTCGTCATGGAGGGCCTCCGGCGGATGCCACCCTACCACGAAGCAGTTTGCCCTGCGGAGAGCTTCTCACTTTCCGCCCGGCGCGGCTCTGGTACAAGGCTCTGCGTGATGAAACGTTTTTGCCTCCTCACGGCCACGCTCCTCGCCTCGGTCGCCGCCGCGGGCTGCTTCAACCCGTACGCGGGTATCCTCGATCCAGCGGCGATGCAGGCGCAGCAGGCGCAGGCGATGGCCGACGCTCAGGCGCAAAACGACGCGCAGATCCTGGCGCAGCTCGAGGAGTCCCGCGCCGCCGTGAAGGCGAGCCCGGGCGACATGAACGCGGCGCGGGTGCTCGCGCAGCGCGTGGGAGCGTGTTTCATCCTGGGGCTCGTCGATCGGAAGAAGATCGACGGCGAGGCGGCGATCGCCGAGGCGGACGCGGCGCTCGAAGAGGCGACGAAGAAGAACCCCGATCAAACGGCGGAGGCGCTCTCGTCGAAGGGCATCCTGCGCATCCACGCGAAGCGCAACGCGGAGGCCATCGGGATCCTCGAGGCCTCGATGGCCGCGCGGCCCACGGTGCTCGCCTGCGTGCCGCTGATCAAGGAGCTCGACGACGCCGGGCGATCCGGGGAGGTCCTCGGTCATTGCAAGAAGGCGCGCCCGGCGGTGCGGGACGACGAGGATCGCTACACGCTGCTCGATAGCTGTCTCCAGCACTCGCACGGGGCCCCGGCGGAGAAGGGGCTCGCGTGGGCGGGGCAAGCGGACATCGATTTCTACAACCAGAAGACGAGCGAGTTCGTCCAGCGAAATGCGGCGTACCGGGCCGAGCAGGAGGCGCACTCGGCGCAGATGCGCGCCGATTTCGACGCGAACCGCATGCGCGCGGACCAGGAGCGGGCCGCGCGGTCGGGGGCTTCGAGCTCGGGCGGCGGCGGGTCGACGTATTCGCTGCGGCTGCACAACAGCTGCTCGCGCACCGTAAAACTGTTCTTCGGGGACAACCCGAAGTTCGGCAGCGGGACGCGGACGTCGCTCGGTTCGAACTCGACGTCGTCGTACTCGGGCGCCGGGCCGAAGACGGTGTGGATCGTCGACGACCGCGATCAGGGCATTTCGAGCTTCGTGGCGAGCGGGTCGCAGTCGATGCAGATCACCTCGAGCTGCGCGGGGTTCTCGACGTACTGAGGGCGCCGCTCTTTCAGAGCAGGTCCTCGTGCGAGTGGGATGCGTTGTAGGAGCCCAGGCCGAAGTTGTCCTGGTTCAGATCCTCCAGCATCTTTTCAATGAGTTTTCTGCGAGGGTCCTTTTCCACCATCTGACCCAGTACGGACACGAGCCCCGCCGTCACCGGCGAGTAGCAGTTGTGCGTGACGAGCGTGTACGTCATCTTGGTGGCCTCGTTCTGAGCCTGGGCCCAGAACAGGTTCATCTCCTCCGCGAGCAGGTCGACGTAGTCCGTCACCCAGGTGTACGGCGCCTTGAGCGTATTGTCGTCCACGTCGATCTCGCCGCCGCCGAGGTCGCCCTTGAGACCGTAGACCTTCCCGTCCGCTTCGAACACCGCGTGCGTGGCCGGCGAGTAATTGAAGAACGCCTTTCTCCGGCCGACCCGGAGCCAGGCCTTCTTCGTCCACGCGAGCATCTTCCCCTTGTGGTTCTGGCCTTTTTCACTCTCCAGCATCGCCCGCTGGGCCGTCCCGGACCCACTGGCAGCCCCGAGCGGGGCGCTTTGCCGCTGCGTCACGGTCGCCGCATGCGGAGAGATTGCCTTGGAGGGCCCGGGCGAGGCGCTGCGCCGCTGCGCCACCGTCGCCGGATGTGGTGGCCGCGGCCCGGCCGGCGTGGCCGTTCGAGGTTGCGCCACGGTAGCCGGATGTGGTGGCCTGGCAGGTTTCCCGAAAGGACGCGAGCGATTGGATGACACGCGAATTCTCCCCGCGACATCGTCGTGCTTTCGAGGAGACCGGGCCAAGTTTGGCGTCAGATCGCGATGCTCGCCGCGCGTCCCTTCCGGATGAGCGCCGCCCCGATCCCGCCGAGCAAAAGGCCGGACACCAGGAAGGCGATGTCCCACGCGAGCTCGCGCTCGCCCGGCCGCACGTGGTGGAGCCCGAAGAGCTGATGGTCGATGAGGCCCTCCACGAAATTGAAGAGGCCCCAGCCGAGCGACATCGCGCCCACGAAGGTCGGCGTCGAGCGCGGCAAGGTGCCCTTCTTGAAGCCACGCCAGAGCAAGGCGAGGCCGATCACGGTCGTCATCCACGTGACCGCGTGGAAGAGGCCGTCGAAGAACATGTTGACCTTCATGTCGCGCAGGTTCGTCGGCGGCAGTCGCGACGAAAGCATGTTGTGCCACTGGAGGATCTGGTGGAACACGATGCCGTCCACGAATCCCCCGAGCCCCACGCCGAGCAGGATGCCCGCCGCGAGGAGGCCCCCGTCCTTTCGATGTCCCATGACGTCACCCATCCTTTCCCGTTCCCGCGGTTTGTCCGCGCTTGTGAAACCAGAGCGCCACGAGCCACGCGACCACGAAAGGGAGGAGCAGAAGCGCAAGGTGGGTCCACGTATTCGGATCTTCCCGGAGGAACCCGCGTGTCCTCCGCGCGAGCGGGCAGTCCGGGCACGCGAGCGCGAGGGCAGGGCAGAGCCCGAGGAGACAAGCGAGCACGAGGGCCACGGTCGCTGGCATGCGCGCTCGGGCTGCAACGGCAGTGCCCGTCGCTTCGCTGCCAGGAACGAGCATCGAGCGCACGAGCTCGTGTAGAGTGGCACGCATGCTTTTTCCCAACCCTCGCGCTTTTCTCCTCGTCCTCCCCGTCCTCGTGGCTTGCAGCGGGAAGGTCGACGTCGATCACACCTCGACGAGCACCAGCGGCTCCGGCGGCTCCGGTGGCTCCGGCGGTCAGGGCGGCTCCGGCGGCTCCGCTTCCACGTGCCCCGCCGAGCAGCCCGTCGTGGGCACGCCGTGCGACGTGCCGCCGGGTGAGGAGTGCCCGTACGGCGAGTGTTGCCCGGGTATCTTCGCGTGCGAGGCGGGGAGCTGGGTCGAGCTCCCCGTCGGGTGCGCGCCGCCGTCGGTGCCGTGCCCCGCGCCTCCGCCGCTCGACGGCGCGTCTTGCTTGGGCGGTCCGTGTGGGCAAACGTCGCCGTGCACCTATGCCTGCGAGCCGGGCGGCGCGTCGTTCACCGTGACGTGCGGCGACGACAATCTCTGGCACAGCGACATGTCGTCCTTGTGCAATGGCGCCGTGACGTGCGGCGATAAGCTCCAGTGCCTCGAGGGGTTCGTCTGCGTCACGAAGCAGGCCTTCGGGTCCAACTACGAATGCGCCCCCGATCCTTGCGGGCCGGACCCGCTCTCGTGCGCCTGCGCGGACGCGGTCTGCGGGGACGGGTTCGCCTGCATCCAGGCCTCGGGCAAGAACGTCCTCTGCGAGTGCCCGGCCTGCAAGTGAAGGGGGTCATGGCGTCTCGGGTTCGCCCTGGGCCGCGATCCGCGCCGCCTCGAGCGACGCGCGCTCGTCCACCGTGCCCTCGGGGGCGGCGCGCTTGCTCGGGCAAAGCTCGTTCAACGGGCAATGGCGGCAATCGGGCGCCCGCGCTGTGCAGACGTAACGCCCATGGAGCTGCAGGCGCAGCCCCACGTCGATCCATTCGTTTGTCGGGAACGACTGGCAGAGGTCGGCCTCGATCGCCGTCGGATCTTCCTCCTCCGTGAGCCCGAGCCGGCGCGAGACCCGCGCCGTGTGCCGATCGACCGCGATGCCCTCCGCGATGCGGTAGGCATGGGCGAGCACGACGTTCGCGGTCTTGCGCGCCACGCCGGGCAGCGCGATCAGCGCTTCGAGCGTGCGCGGGACCTCGCCGCCGAACTCCTCGGCGATCTTGCGGCTCGCCTCGCGGATCGCGCGGGCCTTGTTCCGGAAAAACCCGGTCTCGTGGACGAGCCGCTCGACCTCGTCCTGCGGCGCCGCGCCGAGCGCGGCCGGCGTCGGATACGACTGAAAGAGGGCCGGCGTGACGAGGTTGATCGTCCGGTCCGTGCTCTGCGCGGCGAGGATGGTGGCGACGAGGAGCTCCCAGGGATTGCGGAAATCGAGCTCGAGCCGCGGCGCGGGGATCGCTTGGGCGAGCCGTGCGTGGATCTGCGCGGCCCGCTGCCCGAGCGACGACGAGACGATTCCCGACGGCGGCGGCCCCTCCCGCTCCGCCGCGCCCTGCCGCATCCCGACGCGCCTGGGTTTGCCCACGTCGGCGCGTGATGCAATCGATGGGCCTCGCGCCCCGGCGTCCCGGCGCTCGGGCGAACCCGGACATTGTACGACCGGGCGGCGCGCCGCCCCATTGATGGGCTGGAGCGACTCCTGTAGGGTGCGCCGCCTGCCGGCCGGGGGAGGGAGCCTCCGCGCGCCGGCCGAAAACGTCCGTCGAGGAGTCATTCATGTCGAAACGTTGGATGGGGCTCGGTGCCCCCTGGATCGCTTTTGTCTGGGCGATCGTGCTCCTGGCTTTCGGGCCACGCGAGGCCCGCGCCGCCACGACCATTTCGGGCGGCAACGTCATCAATCAGACCTGGACCCTGGCCGGCAGCCCCTACATCGTGCAGGGCGACATCGTCATCCCCGCCGGCACGAAGCTCACGGTCGAGGCGGGCGTCGAGGTCCAGTTCGCCGGGACCGACGCGCAAAGCTCCGGGCTCGATACGACGAAGGTCGAGATGACGGTGCGCGGCACGCTCGACGTGCAAGGGACGGCGGCGAGCCCCGTGCTATTTCGAGCGCCGACGACCTGGTATGGCGTCGTGGTCGACGCCGGCACGGCCGCGCTCAGCACGACGAAGCTCACGGTCCAGAACTCGCTCTACGGCTTCCGGATCAGCGCGGGCACCGTGACGTTGAGTGATTTCGTCACGCAAAACAACACCACCGCCGGCGTGCTCTTCACGGGCTCGGGCGGGGGTTCGATCACGAATGCGATGATTCGCCAGAGCCAGGGGCACGGCGTCGTCGTGGCGCCCACGAGCGGGACCGTGAACGTCTCGATCACGGGCACGGAGATTCAATCGAACACCCTCGACGGCGTGAACGTGTCGTCGTCCGGCCTCGCGACGGCGAACGTGACGATCAACCAGGCGACGATTCACCAGAACACCAACAACGGCGTGACCGTGTCCGCCCCGGCGGGCGCCACGGCGAGCGCGGTCGTGAAAAACACGATCTTCACCAACAACAAGATCGGCCTCTATCGTAATGCCGCGGGCGGGACGACGAGCCTCTCGATGTCCTACGTGAACGGGTGGTCGAATACGACGGCCAACTGGCAAAACACCACGGCGTCCGATCACGTCACGTCCGTCAATCCGCTCTATGTCTCGGCGCCGACGAACCTCCGGCTCACCTCGAACTCGCCGAGCCGCTTCTACGGGGACATGGGCCAGGACATCGGCGCGCTGCCTTTCACGGGGGACCCGACGAACGGGCTGCTCGGATATCTCTGGACCGACACGACCCTGACCCTCGCGGGCTCGCCGTACACGGCGACGGGAGATCTGACCGTGACGCCGGGCGTGACCCTGACGCTCGAGGCAGGCGTGACCCTTCAGTTCACGCCGACCGACGCGATGGCGGATCAGAGCACGCCGAAATGCGCCCTCTATCTCCACGGCAACCTGGTCTCGAAGGGCACAAAGACGCAGCCGGTGACGCTGACGTCGACGGCCGCGGGCGTCAATCAATGGACGGGCGTGATGCTCCGCGAGCAGGCGACCCACGACGTGCGTGGGCTCGTGATCACGCGGTCGTTCTTCGGCGTGAGCATCGAAAAAGGCGCGCACACGCTCGAAGGATTCACATCCCACGGGAATCGTTACGGCGTCTACTACTTCGCCGGCGCCGGCTCGCTCTCGCTCGCGAATGCGGTGCTCCGGAACAACGAGCTCGAGGGGTTGAAGGTCCTCAACACCCCCGAATTCACGACGATTCTCGAGATCCGGAACCTGACGATCCATCAGAACGGAGGCACGGGCATCTCGATCGACGTGTCGGAGAAGGTGTTCACGGACATCACGAACACGATCGTGACGAACAACGCCTTTGGTGTGTGGCGCCAGGGCTTCAGCACCGCCTCGGTGACGCTCACGCACTCGGACGTCTGGAACAACACGACGAACTATTCCAACGTGACGGCCGGCGTGGGCGTCCTCAACGCGAACCCGTTTTATGTCGCGGCGCCGGCGGACCTGCGGCTCCAGAGCTTCAGCCCGTGCATCGACAAGGGCTACGCGATGGACGCGCCGGACAAGGATCTCGACGGCAACCCGCGCCCGCTCGACGGGGATCTCGTCAATGGCCCCGCGTTCGACATGGGCGCCTACGAGTACACGCCGCCGTCGGTGTGCGGCGACGGGCTCGTCGGCCTCGGCGAGGCCTGCGACGACGGGGCGGCCATGAACGGGCAATACGGCAAGTGCAACGCCGACTGCTCGGGCCCGGGGCCGCGCTGCGGTGACGCCGTCACGAATGGCCCCGAGGTCTGCGACGACGGCAATGCGTCGAACGAAGATGCATGCCTCGTGACGTGCGTGGCCGCGAGCTGCGGGGACGGCTTCATGCAGATGGGTGTCGAGGCGTGTGACGACGGGAACGTGATCGACACGGACGCGTGCACGTCGATGTGCGCGCTCGCCGCGTGCGGCGACGGGTTTGTCCAGATGGGCGTCGAGGACTGCGACGACGGCAATGTGTCGAACGAGGATACGTGCCTCGCGAGCTGCAAGGTGGCGAGCTGCGGCGACGGTTTTGTCCAGGTGGGCGCCGAGGAGTGCGACGACGGCAATACGACGGACGGGGACGGCTGCAGCGCGGTTTGCGCGACGGAAGGGCAGGGCGGTGCTGGCGGCAGCGGCGGCGCTGGAGGAAGCGGTGGCGCAGCCGGTAGCGGTGGCGCGGGCGGCGCTGGAGGAAGCGGTGGCGCAGCCGGTAGCGGCGGTGCTGGCGGGAGCGGCGGTGCTGGCGGGAGCGGTGGCGCGGGCGGCAGCGGCGGCGTTGGCGGCGCTGGCGGCGCTGGCGGTGTCGGCGGCAGCGGTGGCGCTGGCGGCAGCGGCGAGCCGAGGGATGATGCGGGC
>NZ_JASBQE010000147.1 GCF_029960785.1 Polyangium sp. 15x6 | reverse complement strand
CGCGGCCGAGGCCATCGCGGCGCTGCTCGCGGCAGGCCCGACGCGCGTCGACGGCGTGCGCCTCGCGCTCACGGCGCCCTCGCCGGCCCTCGTCAAACCGCTCGTCGCGGCGCTCGAAGCGCTCGACGGCGACGATCGGGAGCGAGCCATCGCGGCGATCGGCCGCGCGGGCGGGCCGGAGGCCGCGGCGGCGCTGCTCGCGCAGCTCGGCAAGCCCGAGCATGCGACGGCCGCGGCGTTCGCGCTTGCGCGCATGCCGGGCAAGGAGGCGCGCGCGGCCCTCGAGCGGGCGCTCGGGAGCACGTCGGCGAAGAAAGGCGCACCGCGCCGGTTGATCACACGCGCGGCGCTCGTTCGCGCGCTCGTGCTCGGGGACGAGCCGAGCGGCCTCGGGGAAGCGCTCGACGCGATGGCGAACGAGAAGGATCCGGCCGACCGCGCCGTGAGCGTCTTCGGCCGGGTTGCAACAGGCCGCGCGAGCGTGCGCGCCGCGCTCGACGCGGCTTGCCCCGAGAAACGCCCGTGCGACGTGGCGATCGTCGCCGCCGTGGCGCGCGCCTCGCTCGCGCGCGCGTCCAGCGGCAAGGACGAGGCGCCGGCGGAGCTCTCGCGCGTGCTCGGCGCGAAGGCGGCGGGCAAGGGGGACGCGCCTTCGGCGATCGAGGTCGCGGCGGGCGTCGCGCTCCTCGCCGATCCGAGCGGCGCGGGCCTGCCGACAGCGCTGCTCGCGCGGTGGGCCGAAGGGGAGAGCCCGCTCGCGCCCCTTGCCGCGCGCGCTTTGCCGAGCCGCGACGACGAGGCCATCCGCGCTCGCATCAAGCGCCTGCTCGCGGGCACCGACCCGGTCATCCGCGCGCACACGGCGCTCGGCCTCGCGCTCGACCCCGAGCCGGACGCGGCGTCGCTGCTCGGAAATGCTTACCGCTTCGAGGAGGATCCGACCGTGCGCCGCGCCGTCGTGCGCGCTCTCTCCGCGCGGCGCGAGCCTTTGCGCGTGGCCACGCTCGAGCTCGCGCGTGACCTCGATCCGGACGACCAGGTCCGTGCTCTCGCGCGCGCGGCTTTGTCCGGCCGCACGCTCCTGCCGACGCTGGCCGTGACGGGCGGCCCGGTCGCGTGGATCTCGCTCGTGGCGAACGCGCCTTCGGCGCTCCCCTCGATCCAGGGACGCGCGGCGCGGCTCGTCCGCTCCGACGGCGTGGCCGTGCCGATCGTGGCGGATCCGGACGGCGTGGTGCTCGTCCCGGGCCTGCCGGACGGCCCGGCCGCGCTCACGCTTGCGCCCGAGGCCATCCCGGGGGACGCTGGGTCGCCATGAGCCAAGAGACGGCTTCGATGACCAAGCCTGCCGGACCGGAGCAGGTGTCTGCGCTCTCGTTCGAGGAGTCGACGCGGAGGCTCTCCGCGATCGTGGAGGAGCTCGAAGGCGGGGAGCTCCCGCTCGAGCGCTCGCTCGCGCTCTTCGAGGAGGGCGTGCGCCTCGCGCGGGCGGCGAAGGAGCGGCTCGACCGGGCCGAGCGTCGGGTCGAGGAGCTGCTCGGCATCGACGCGCAGGGCAAGCCCATCGTGCGCGAGTTCGAGAGCTAGGAGCCATCCCGTGCGAACGGCGGCGGCGCTCATCATCGGCAACGAGCTGCTCAGCGGCAAGATCGCGGACGCGAACGTGGTCGTGCTCGCGCGCGCGCTGCGTACGCTCGGCGTGGTCCTTCGGCGCGTGGTGATGGTGCTCGACGAGGTCGACGTCATCGCCGAGGAAGTGCGGACGCTCTCGAAGACGCACGACTGGCTCTTCACCTCGGGCGGGGTGGGTCCGACGCACGACGACGTCACGATCGACGGCGTCGCGCGGGCGTTCGGCACGCACGTCGTGAGCGAGCCGTCGATGGAGGCGATGCTGCGGTCCTACTACGGCGAGAAGCTGACCGAGGGGCACCTCTTGATGGCGCGCATGCCGCACGGCGCGCGCCTCGCCGCGTCGAAGTCGATGCCGTGGCCGACGGTGGTCATGAACAACGTGTGGGTCCTGCCGGGCGTGCCGGAGATCTTCCAGGCGAAGATCCCGCTGATCACGGAGGAGCTCGGCGCGGACGTGCCGTTCGTCTCGCACGCGGTGTTCACGACGCTCGACGAGGGCACGCTCAAGCCGATGCTCGACCGCGTGGTCTCGGCGCACCCGGACGTGGAGATCGGCTCGTATCCGCGGTGGAGCGCGCTCGAATATCGGACGAAGCTGACGTTCGACGGGCGCGACGCGGACAAGGTGCGGACGGCGCGGGATGCGTTCGCGGCGAGCTTGCCGGAAGAGTCCGTCGTCAGGGTCGAGTAGGAACGTTCCCGCGGCTCGGCCCGGTCGTTCCCCTGTTGGCCGAGATCCCTCTCGCCTTTGGGCCAATTCATTCTTTCCTAGCAAAATACACTTCGAGACCATGGCACACGACAAGCGCGACAACGCACCCGGCTCGACATCTCTCCCGCCGCGCGGCGCACGAGCACCGAGCACACGCATCTTCCCGAGCCCCCCTCCCGAGACCAAGGATGAAGAGAGCCTGGATGGCTGGGGCTTTGCCGATACACGTTTCGTCGTGAAACCGAACGGCAACGTCGTGCTCACCGGCCGCCGCTACAACATCAGCAATGTCGACCTGCCGTCGCTCTTGCCGTGGATCTCGGCCACGCTCTCGGCGCCGCTCTCCTACGACAATCGCAATGAACCGCATTATCCTCCGCCCGTCCCCGAGGCCAGGGAGGCCGGCGCGCTCGTCGCCGCGCTACGTGGCTTCCTCGAGAGCGATCAGATCTCGAACGACCCTCTCGTCCGCCTGCGCCGCGGCCACGGACACACCGGCGCCGAGATCTGGGCCATCCGCTACGAGCGCCTCCCGCGCGTGCCGGATCTCGTCGTCTTTCCCACGTCGCATGACCAGGTCGTGAAAATCACGGAGGCCGCGAAGGAGCACGGCGCGTGCCTCGTTCCGTTCGGCGGCGGCACGAACGTCACCGACGCCTTGCGCCTGTCGGTCGATGAAGCGCGCGTCGTCATTGCCGTCGACATGCGACGCATGAACAAGGTCCTCTGGATCGACCCGGTCAACCGCATGGCCTGCATCGAGGCCGGCGCGACGGGCCGGCACATCGTCGCCGAGCTGGCCAAGCACGGGCTCACGATGGGGCACGAGCCCGACAGCCTCGAGTTCTCGACGCTCGGCGGGTGGATCGCGACCAACGCGAGCGGCATGAAGAAGAACCGTTATGGCAACATCGAGGACCTCGTCCTCGACATGCAGGTCGTGACGGCGCGCGGCGTCGTCGAGCGGCCGCAGGTGGCGCCGCGGGAGAGCATCGGCACCAATCCGAAGAACTTCATGTTCGGGAGCGAGGGCAACTACGGCATCATCACGACCGCCGTCGTCAAGCTCTTCCCCGTGCCCGAGGTGCAACGCTACGGCAGCGTCATCTTCCCCGACCTCGAGCGCGGGCTCGCATTCCTGTACGACCTCCAGCGCGCCGGCGCCGTGCCCGCGAGCGTGCGCGTGATGGATAACACGCAGTTTCATTTCGGTCAGGCGCTCAAGCCGAAGAAGTCGGGATTGCTGGCACATGCCAAGAGCCACGCGGAGAAGTTCCTCGTCACCCAGATCAAGGGCTTCGATCCGCACCAGCTCGCCGTCGCCACGATCGTGTTCGAAGGGACGAAAGAAGAGGTCGCGTTCCAGGAAACGACGCTTTACCGCATCGCCCAGCAGCACGGCGGCCTGAAGGCAGGCGCGGCGAACGGCGAGCGCGGCTATCAGCTCACCTTCGGCATTGCGTACATCCGAGACCTCACGTTCGAGCATTGGGCGATCGCCGAGAGCTTCGAGACCAGCGTCCCGTGGAGCCGCGCGCTGGAGCTCTACGACCGCGTCCACAAGCGCGTGCTGCGCGAGCACGAAGAGCGGCGCTTGCCAGGCAAGCCCTTCTTCACCGGGCGCATCACGCAGGTGTACCCGACGGGCGTCTGCATTTACTTCTACCTCGGCTTTTACGCCAAGGGGGTCGAAGACCCCGTGCGTCAATACGCCGAGATGGAGCACGCCGCGCGCGAGGAGATCCTGGCCGCCGGGGGCTCGCTTTCCCACCATCACGGCGTCGGCAAGATCCGGCAGGACTTCGTGAAGGACATCTACTCGGAGGGCGCGCGCGCGTTCATGCGCGACGTCAAGCAGGCCGTCGACCCGGACAACCTGTTCGGCGCAGGAAATCATGGCGTCCTCGGCGAGGTGAAGCTCGAGCGCGACGAGGGGTGACCGAGGAGGCGTCCCCCCTACGACCGGAACCTCAACGCGTATCGGTTCGGGTCCTCCCTCCCACGACCGGAACCTCAACGCGTATCGGTTCGGGTCCTCCCTCCCACGACCGGAACCTCAACGCGTATCGGTTCGGGTCCTCCCCCCCACGACCGGAACCTCAACGTGTATCGGTTCCAGTCCTCCCTCCCACGACCGGAACCTCAACGCGTATCGGTTCCGATCCTCCCCTGGACCTCCCCCACCTCGACGCCCAGCACCTTTCCAGCACCCCCGCACGTTTCCGTCATGACTACGCTAGCTCGGCGTCCGTCCCACCCTCCGCTGCACCCCACACGTCCCCCGGCTTTGCCTGGGAGGAGGAATCCGCATGTCTCGCTCGTTTTCGCCCACCCAGCTCGTCTCCTTGCCTCGCATGACCGCCGTCACCACCGCTCGCCTCCTCGCCGAGCTCCTCGAGACGGCTTCCCGTGAGCCGATGCTCCCCGCCGCCATCGCCGACGACCGCGCGACGCTCTCCGCCACGCACGAGGCCCTCCAGGTCGAGCTCGGCAAGCGCGTGGTCGCCGAGGGCGAGGCGCCGCCGGTCGTCAGCGCCGTCGATCGTGTCGAGGACAATGCGTTCGGCGCACTCTCGGACTGGCTCCTCTCCTTCAAGCGATTGCCCGTCGAGCGTCATCCCGCGGCCGCGGAGGCCGCGATGGTGCACGACACCCTCTTCGGCCAGGGCCTCGGCTTTCTGCGGCTGCGCGCCGCCGACGAGTGGCAGGAGGCCGAGACGCGGATGCGGATCATCAAGGAAAAAGGGCTCGACGTCGTGATCGAGAAGCTCGGAGGAAAACCGTTCCTCGACGAGCTCGTCTTCGCGCACACGGCATACGGCGAGGCGCTCGGGATCACGAAGCCCAAGCCCGCGTCCGATCCGCCCAGCTTGGGCAAGGTCCAAGGCGAGGCGATCGATGCCCTGCGGAGCTACGTGCTGCGCGTGGCGGCGCACGTGCGGGAGAACCAGCCCGCCACGGCGGAGCTCGCAGAGAGGCTGCTCGCGCCGCTCGCCGCGTGGAAGGGCCGGCGGTCGAAGAACCGCCGAAGCGCGCCGACGAACGATGCGGCCGCCGGGCGCGCGCCCGACGAGCGCTGACGGTCCCCCGACGCCTGGCGGCCGCCAGGCGGAATTTTCGTTCCGCCACCCCCGGGCCCTCCCCTTGCCGTGAAAACCGCGCGGTCTGGATCCTGCTCCAGCCCGGGGCATGGACGGGATGCTCGAACACGTGACGGTCAGCGAACCGCTCTTCGAACCGATGCCGCTCGAGCCCCGCGGCCCCCGCGAGCGCGCGCTCGAAGAGGGGATCTCGATGCTCTCCGACGCTGATCTGCTCGCCATCGTGCTCGGCACCGGGCACGTCGGCTGCAACGTCTTTCGCCTCGCGAATGATCTGCTCGACCGGGTCGGCGGGCTCGAGGGCCTCGGGCGCCTCGGGCCGTCGGCGATCGCCGAGATCCCCGGCGTGGGCACCGCCAAGGCCCTGCGCCTCTTGGCCGGGCTCGAGATTGGACGGCGCTCGCTCATGCGCTCGATCCGGCCGCGCCCTGCGGTGTGCAACTCCGCCGCCGTGGCTGCGTGGTTCACGAGCCGCCTCGCCTGGCGCGAGTACGAGGAGCTCTGGGTGATCTCGCTCGACGGCCGCAACTGTCTGCGCAGCGCGCGCCGCGTCGCCCAGGGCGGCGTGCACGGGCTCGGCATCACCTCGCGCGACGTCCTGCGCGTCGCCCTCCAGGACACCGCCGCGGCGATGATCCTCGTGCACAACCACCCGAGCGGCGACGCCATGCCCTCGGACGCCGACGTGGCCATGACCCGCAAGGTCGCCGAGGCCAGCGACGCCGTGGGGCTGCCTCTGCTCGACCACGTGATCGTCTCGAGCACGGGCGACTACCGCTCGATGCTGGACCTCGGGATCCTGCCCTTCGAATGATCCGCCGTGCTCGCACGGTCGCTCTCGGAGGGGACCGTGGGGGCACCAAGGTTCGCCGAGATCTTCCCTTTCGTCCCGGGATCATCGGACACTCGCGCGTGGAGCTCCCCTGATGCACGAACTGCTCTCCCGGCTCGGCCTATCTCGCGACGAGAATTTCGGCGGTTTCGACGGCGAGCACTGGCTCGGCGAAGGCAAGCCCATCGACGTGATCACCCCGATCGACGGATCGCGGATCGCCTCCGTGCGCCCGATCCACCGCGACGCGTACGAGCACATCGTCGCCCGCGCCGAGACCGCCTTCCGCGCGTGGCGCGAGGTGCCGGCGCCGAAGCGCGGCGAGGTCGTGCGCAGGCTCGGCGACGCCCTGCGCGCCCGCAAGAAGGACCTCGGCGCCCTCGTCACCCTGGAGATGGGCAAGATCACGGCCGAGGGCGAGGGCGAGGTGCAGGAGATGATCGACGTCTGCGATTTCGCCTGCGGCCTGTCGCGCCAGCTCCACGGCCTCACCATGCACAGCGAGCGGCCGCGCCATCGCATGTACGAGCAATGGCATCCGCTCGGCGTCATCGGCGTGATCACCGCCTTCAATTTCCCCGTCGCCGTGTGGAGCTGGAATGCAGCGATCGCGGCCGTCTGCGGCGATACCACGGTCTGGAAGCCCTCGCCGAAGACCCCGCTCACGGCCATCGCCACGACGAACATCGCGGCGCGCGTCTGCCGCGAGAGCGGCGTCGACCCGGCCATCTTCTCCCTCGCCTTCGGCAGCGTCGACGACGTCGGAGAGTCCATGCTCGCCGATGCACGGCTCCCGCTCGTCTCGGCCACGGGCAGCACCCGCATGGGCCGGCGCGTCGCCGAGGTCGTCGGCCGGCGCCTCGGCCGCAGCTTGCTGGAGCTCGGCGGCAACAATGCGATCATCGTGACGAGCCACGCCGACCTCGACCTCGCCACGCGGGCCCTTCTTTTCGGCGCGGTCGGCACCGCCGGGCAACGTTGCACCTCGACCCGGCGCATCCTCGTGCACCGCTCGGTCCGGGACGAGCTCGTCGCGCGGCTCGTTCGAGCTTACGCCTCGATCAGGATCGGCGATCCACGCGAGCCCGGGACGCTCATGGGGCCCCTCGTCAGCCACGACGCCGTCGCCGCCATGCAATCGGCCCTCGCGCGGCTGAAAGAGGAGGGCGGCGAGGTGCTCCACGGCGGCGCGCTGCTCGAGGGCCCCGCGTTCCCCGGCGGGCATTACGTCGAGCCTTGCATCGCCGCGGCGAAAAACGGCTATCGCATCGTGCAGGAGGAGACGTTCGCGCCGATCCTCTACGTCATCGAATACGGCGGCGCCTCGCGGCCGCCGGATCACGCGACGCTCATGCGCGAGATGCGCGAGGCGATCGCGCTCCACAACGCCGTGCCGCAAGGCCTCTCCGGCTCGATCTTCACGCACCACCTCATCGAGGCCGAGGCCTTCCTCGCCCACGCCGGCAGCGATTGCGGCATCGCGAACGTCAACATCGGCACGAGCGGCGCGGAGATCGGCGGCGCGTTCGGCGGAGAAAAAGACACGGGCGGCGGACGCGAGAGCGGCTCCGATGCCTGGAAAGCCTACATGCGTCGACAGACCAATACCCTCAACTGGGGCATGGACCTGCCCCTGTCGCAGGGAATCGCCTTCGGAGAGCCCTGAGCATGCTGCGCCTGCCCCTCACCGAACCGGAGCTGCTCTTTTCGAGCCAGGCTCCGCGCCCCTGGTCGGGCTTTCTGGAGCGGCCGGTCGTGACCGAGGAGGGCGTCCTCCTCGCGGGCGACGACGCCTCCGCCGTCTGCGTCGACAGCGCGACCGGACGCGCCATTTACACCCTCCACGTGCCGCTCGAGACCACCGACGCCTACACGGGGCTGCCACTGCCCTGGAACGACGGCCGCGCGCTCGTGCCGGTCTACCAGAAAGACGCCTCGCTCAAGGTCTACGACGTCAGCCCCGCCGGGGCCATCGGCCTCGTCGATTCGCCCGGCGCCGAGGAGGAGGCCCGCGGCAACGACATGCGCATCCTCGCCCACGACGCGGGCTGCAAGCTCTTCTTGATGCCCCTCGCCCGCGCGGCCGACGACCATTACCTGGTCTCGTGGCTTTACCGCCAGGTCCGGTTTTACCGCACCGAATGCCGCTCCTTCACGCGAGGCCTTCGCTGGGGCAGCGAGGAGGCCATGCTCGCCACCACCGCGGACGTCGTGCTCGGCGTGACCGCGCCCGTGCGCGGGAAGGACGATCGGGGGACGCTCGTCGCGCGAGCGGCCAAGGACGGCGAGGTCCTCTGGTCGCTCGGCGCGCGCAGCCGTACCGTCGCCGGGGCCGGCGCGGGCATGTTTTTCGTTCTGGATCGATCGGCCCGCGTGGCCGAGGACGCCGCGCGCAAGATCGCCTGCGATGAGGAGCTGCTCGAGGCGCTCGCCGAGGAGCCGGCGCTCATGGGCGAGGCCCTCCAATCGCTCCTCCGCAACTTGCTCGCGCAGCGCCCCGTCCGCGCGCCCTCGCGGATCGCCGCGCTCGACGCCGCGACGGGGATCGTCCGCTGGGAGGCGCAGGTGCCCGGAGACGTCGTCTCGATGGGCGGGCCGGGCGGGGGCGTGCTCGCGGCCGTGGGCGTCGAGGGCACGGCCGCGCATCTGTATCGGTTCGACGCCGAGACCGGCGCGCCGCGGGGCGCCTCATCGCTCGGCGCGGGCTGGCCCGGCTCGCCGTTCGATCCCCGGAGCGGGCGCCTCTCGTTCGAGCTCTGGTCGACCGAAATGCCCGCGATCGTCGCCGTCGACGAGCACGCCATTGCCTGGTCGAGCCCCGAGGCCCTTTTCGTCGAGCGCCTCGACGAGCCGTTCACCCGTCTCTGGCGGTGGACCTTGCCGGCCCCTTGCCGCGCCTTCCGCCCCCGGGTCCTCGACCGCGTGCTGAACGAGCCGGCCATCAGCGTGGGCGATGGCCGCCTCTACCTCCGCGACGGCTGGAGCCTCTGGGGCATTGGCGAGCGTCGGTAGCGCTGCCGACGTTCTTGCGTGTTTCACGCGGCGAGCTTTGCGAGGAGGCCGGAAAGTCGGCCAATGCTCCCATTTATTCGCGGGGAAACGCTCGTTCCAGCTTGATCGGGCTGCACGCTCGAATCACGTTCGGCTCCATCCGGGGGGAACTTCAAACGGATGGAAGACAAATGATTGCACGCCGTGAATGGTCTTACTTCGTCGTCATGGCCCTCGCCGCCGTGACGTATGGTTGTCAGGGAGAACAGGGCGAGACCGGAATCGACGACGCGGCGGATCCGACCGCGTCCGAGGCCGAAACGTCGGCCGACTCCGAGGGGGCCGAGCCCGCCGAGGTGACCGACGAGGCGATCCTCTCCGCCGGGGGCTACCAGCCCGAGGCGCCGGGCGCCGTGCGGGCTGGCAGCGTGGATCTCGAGCCGAACGATGCCAGCGCGACCGCCCAGCAAGCGCCGCTCGGCGTCACGACGAACCTCTCCATCACCAAGGGGGATGAAGACTGGTATCGTGTCGTCGTGCCTGCGCGCACCATCGCGCGCGTCGGCATCGAGATGAATCACGCCGCCGGGGATCTGGATCTCGTGGCCTACGATGCGCAGGGGAACCTGCTCGGCTCCCGCAACGGCGCCGAGTACCCCTACACGTGGCGCGGCCAGGAGACGAACACCGAATTTTATGGCTTCTATTCCGAGGACGGCAGCTCGGTGTATTACGTCCGCGTCCTCGGGCACGCGGGCGCGACGAATACGTACAACCTGCACGTCAATCATTACTCTTACGTGGACGGCCAGACCTGCACGGGTTCCGGTTTTTCCCTCGCCGATTGCGAGGGGCGCGGCAGCGGCGGCAGCGGCCTGATCCCGTTCCCCTTCCCGGATCCTTCCGACTCCGTCGTCGGGGACGGTTACGACTTCGCTTCGTATTCGAATTATCGCTTCGCCCGGCGCGAGCTCGTCATGCTCGTGCGCCACGCCCTCGCGGAGACGCGCAAGGCCTTCCCGGGCACGAAGCCCCTCTCGCTCATCGACATCTGCCAGATGGACGGCGTCACGCCCGGCTACGACATCGGCGACCCGCGCCATCCGCAGAGCACGCATGATCAGGGCGGCAACATCGACATCGCGTACTTCCAGACCGACGGCTCGAACGACGCCGAGATCGTGTGCAACGACGGCGCGAACCACGCCGACGGGTATTGCACGGCCGCCGCGGCGCAGAAGCACATCGTCGATCTGCCCCGCCAGGCCTTCTTCATGGCCAAGCTCTTCGCTTCGCCGCGCACGCGCGTGATCGGCACGGACACGGTCCTCGCGCCCCTGCTCCGCCAGACCGCGCAAGCGCTCGCCGCGCTCCCCGCCGGGGATCGCCGGAAGATCAGCCAGTCCGAGCTCGGCTCGTTCTCGAGCCGGCTCGCGTATGGCTCGGGGTGGCCGTACCACCACCACCACATTCACCTCAGCTTGCAATGGCTGCCGCAGGGGAGCAGCGCGCGTGGTGGGGAGTCGACGCCGCTCTCGGCGCCGGCGCCGTTCCACTCGATCCAGGCGCCCGGCGAGTCCGTCGATTCGCTCGACATGGCCTGGCCGCCGCGCCCCTGAGGCGGCTCGGATCGCAGAGGCGCGGCGAGGGCTTTTCTTTCGCCCGCGCCTCTGCGATCGTCCTTTCATGACGGATGCCCGCATCCCGCTCACCGCCGAGGACCGCGTCCTGGTCTCGACCCAGCTCGCGAGTCGGCGTTCGGTGGCGAACCGGTTCGCGACCATCGTAGCGATCGCGACCGCCGTGTTCCTCCTGAAACTGGTCGTGAGCGTGCGCGGGGACAATGGGCCCGCGCTCGCCGGCCTCGGGATCGCCTTCCTGATCACGATCGGCCTGCTCGTCTGGTTTTTGGGCTATCGCCTCGTGTCCCGCATCCAAGCGGACCTCGCCGCGGGCGAGAAGCAGGCGATCACCGGCAAGATCGAGGACATTTCGAGCGTCGGCAATGCGTACGGCGAGACGATCACGTACGTCACCGTGGGCGGCGAGAAGTTCGTGACGCGCGGCCGGTTCTTCGACCCATGCCGCGGCGGCGAGCCTGTCGTGCTGGAGATTTTGCCCCGCTCGCGCGTGGCCATCCGGGGCCGCCTGCTCGAAGCCGAGGGCGCGTCGACCTGATTCAGGACGTCTGCTGGTCGTCGCCGCCGAGCTTCTTCCACTTCGCGAGGTCACGCGCGCCCGCGACGTTCTTGTACCCGAGGAAGCAGAGCGCGCCCGAGACCAGGAGGGAGCCCAGCGCCGTCGGGTGAAAATTCTCCACGCCCGTGACGATCGCGGGCAGGCCCGTCAGCGCGCCCATCGCGATCGACGTCGCGCCCCAGCCGAGGCTCGGCTTGCCGCGCCCGAGGTGCACGAGGTTCTTCACGATGACGAAGATCATCGCGCCCCAGACGACGAGGTGCACGACGACGAGGACGATGGCGAGGACGATGAGGCCCTCGAAGAGCCGCTCGAGCTCCTGGTTGTTGCACCCCGGCAAGAGGGCCATCGAGGCCACGAGGGCGGCGAGGACGGCAGCGCGGCGGGGGTACGAGGAGCCTTCGTGCTTGGTACTTGGGATCATGTTCGTTTGCGTCTCCCACCGAGCAAGAACCGCTCCCGCGACGAACGTGCCCTTTTCCGCGGCTTTTGAGGCTCGCGAGGCTCGAAAGGCGCAGGACCTTGCGCGATCGCCGCGATACGCGCTTCGCACGCGTCGCGTCGTTTACCCAGACAACCCGCGTCCAACGCGCTGCGCGATGCGGTGCTTTGGATCACGATTCTGACGCGAAGGCAAAAAAAGAGCGCCTACTCGACGGCGGGGGGGGGGACCGGAGCAGGCGCTCGCGTAGAGATAGAGCAACCTCTGGGCCAGGCACTTCCTGACCTGATTTCGAGGGGTTAACGAAGCTAGGCCCGCCCGGCCCTTCAAGCCTGCAACCACGAGCCGACAACCATGCAGGACCGGAGCCGGCTGCGGGCGACCACGAGGCGCACGCGAGGGCCTGCCCGACCCGCGCATCGGGCGGCTCAGGCAGATTGGCGGCTGCGGCACGGACGGAGGCGTGAGCGGACGGCCGGGAAGGGCGTCCACGGGCTCACGCTGCGGCGTCTCGGCTGGCAGCGGACAAAAAAAGAGCGCCTACTCGACGGCGGGGGGGGGGACCGGAGCAGGCGCTCGCGTAGAGATAGAGCAAGCGCTGGGCCAGGTACTTCCAGACGTGATTTCGCTACGTTGGCGTTCAGGCGGTCCCCTCGACATCGCATCGGTGAAATTCCCGATGACGAACCTGCAGGAGGCGTAGGTAGTCGGCCCTACGGATGCGGGATCAGTCGACCTTGGGGGCGGCGCGGTGGAAGCGCATCACAACGTTCGGATCGGGCAGGAGCGAGACGCCCGCGTCCTTCTTGCCCGTGTACGCGAGGATCGACAGCACGTACCGGATGCTCTCGAGCCGCGCCTTCCGCTTGTTGTTGGCCTGCACGATGATCCACGGGCTGAAGCTCGTGTGCGTCCGGCCAAACATCATCTCCTTGTACCGCGTGTAGCTGTCCCAGAGCGCCTCGGCTTTCCCGTCGAGGGGAGAGAGCTTCCATTGCTTGAGCGGGTTCTTCCGCCGCGCCTCGATGCGCGCGCTCTGAATCCCCTTCGAGATCGAGAACCAGAACTTCACGAGCACCACGCCGTCCTCGACGAGCATGTGCTCGAACTCCGGCACCTGGCGCATGAAGCGCTCGTATTGCTCCTGCGTGCAGAAGCCGTTCACGGGCTCGACGACGGCGCGGTTGTACCAGCTCCGATCGAAGAACACGATCTCGCCGCGGTTCGGGAGCTGGCGCATGTAGCGCTGGAAATACCATTGCCCCGCCTCCTCGTCCGTCGGCTTGGGCAGCGCCACCACGCGCATCGCCCGGGGGTTCAGGTACTCCGTGAAGCGCCTGATCGTGCCGCCTTTGCCCGCCGCGTCGCGCCCCTCGAACACGACCGCGATCCGCTTGCCCTCCTCCTGCACCCAGCGCTGCATCTTCACGAGCTCGACCTGGAGCTTCTCCAGCTCGTTCTCGTACTCGACGGCCGCCCGGATGCGTCGGACGTCCACGCTCTTCGAGCGCAAAAGCTGGATGAATTCGCGTGACGAGTGCAAGTCGGAGAGCTCTTCGAGCGAAAGGACGGACTCCGGCATGGTCGCCGGCGGCAGCTCGCAGAGCGCCTGCGTCAGGGGCTCGATCTCGCACGACACCCCGGGCGGATGACCCCGCACGCCATCCTGCTCCCCGCGCGCCTCTTGGCCGTCACCATTGCCGTCGTCCCGCCTGACCTCGCTGCTCCGTTCGAGCGACATGCGCACCTCGACTCGCCTTGGTAGTCGTGGTGGCAAATGCTACCCATCGAAAGGTGAGCTGGCGCGTCGTCTTGTTCAATTTCGACGGTCACCCGCCGCCGAGCGAGCTCGGGCGAAGCTTTCGACCGAGGCCCATGGGCCCGCCTGCCTATGTGCGTTCGTCGATCTCGGAGCTGCTTTGCGATGTCGACTGGTCGGATCCGTCCCGGGCTATCTTCGACGAGGGCGAATACACGATGTGGCTCGCCTTGCCGGCCGGAGACGTCGTCGAGCGCGTCGAGGTCGAGGTCGTGGGCGGGGGCAACCCCGTGCCCGTGCTCTCGCACCTTTGTCAGGTCAACGGGTGGTTCGCGTACGACGTCGGCGAGCGCGTCTTTCTCGATCCCGAAGAGCCGCGGGCGAGCGGCTGGGAAGCGAGCTTGCGCGTGCCAAAGGACTGACGCGAGGGAGTGCTGGAACGCGGCGCCGTCGAGATGAATCGCCGCCGCCCGCGCGCCTGCTTGACGCCGCGTCGAAATGCAATGACCCTGGGATCGGCCCCCCATGTCGGATGAGGACCCGCGAGCCCGGCTCGAATCGCTGGAGCGCGAGATCGAGCACCTGCGCCGGGAGAACCAGCGATTGCTGGAGGTGCAACGCGGAGAATCCTCCGTTTCGGACGGATGTCCCCCGCCGAACGCCCGGAGCTTGCGCCCGATCGCGGAGGCGTTGCCGCACCTCGTATGGATTTGGGGTCCGGACGGAGTCGAATACTACAATCGTCGATTCGTGGAGTACACGGGCCGGACGCTCGAGACCGGACGGAAGGTGAGCTGGCTCGAGTGGGTTCACCCCGACGATCGGGAAAAGGCCGGGCGCACGTTCGCCCGTTGCCAGCAGACGGGCGAGATTTTCGAGTGCGAGGAGCGGGTGCGCGGGGTGGACGAGCAATACCGCTGGTTTCTCTCGCGCGCCTGGCCCCTGTTCGGCCCGGACGGGCGCCCGGAGCGATGGTTCGGCGCGCTCACGGACATCGACCAGCAAAAGCGGAGCGAAGCGGCCCTCGCGAATCTCTACGAGGCGACCGAGCGCGAGCGAAAGCGCATGGAGCGGCTGCAGGCATTCACCGCGGAGCTCTCGGCCGCGCGTACGATCCGCGAGGTGATCGACGCGACCGTGATCGAGGGGTGCGCGTCGTTCGGGGCCTCGCGCGGTGTGTTCGCGAAGGTCGTGGCCGAGCAGGGTTTTTTGGAGATCGTGCGCCTCGAGGGGTTTTCCGAGGCGATGCGCGCGGCCTGGCACGGCCGGCGTTTGCCGCTCGGCGAGCAGACACCGCTGACCGACGCGGCGCGCATGGATACCTCCGTTCGTCTCGGCAATCGCAGCGCGCTCGAGGCGCGTTATCCCGAGCTCGCGGGGCGCATTCTCGACCTCTCGGCCATGCTCGTCTTGCCAATCCGCGCCGGTGGGAGCCAGTTCGGGGTGCTCGGGCTTCTGTACGATTCTGCGGTGGAGCTCTCGGACGACGACGATCACCGCGAGATGCAGACGTTCGCGCGGCTCGCGGGGCAGGCGCTCGAGCGGGGCCAGCTCTTCGACACGGCCAAGGCCGAGATGCGGCGCGCGGAAGAGGCGAACCACGCGAAGGACCTGTTTCTCGGCATGATGAGCCACGAATTGCGCACGCCGCTCACGGCCATCCTCGGCTGGGCGACGATCCTGCGCGCGAGGATGCCGCCGCCGGAGACGCTGGCGAAGGCGCTGCAGGTGATCGAGCGGAACGCGCGGGCCCAGGCGCAGCTCATCGACGATCTGCTCGACGTGACGAAGATCCTCGCGGGATCGATACGGATCGAGGCGCAGGAGGTGGATCCGATCGCCTTGGTGGAGAAGGTGATCGACGACGTGCGGGAGGCGGCGACGGCGAAAGGCGTGGACATCATCCAGGCCCTCGACGCGGACGTCCGCTCCCTGCGCGCCGATCCGGTGCGGCTACGGCAGGTCGTGTGGAACTTGCTCTCGAATGCAGTGAAATTCACGCCGGCCGGGGGGCAGGTATTCGTGTCGCTGCTCGGCGACGACAGCCATGTCGAGCTCGCCGTGGAGGACACGGGCAAAGGCATTTCGGCGGCGTTCTTGCCGCACGTGTTCGAGCCCTTTCGCCAGGCGGACGTGGGCACGACGCGCGCGCACGGCGGGCTCGGGCTCGGGCTCGCGCTCGCGCGCCACCTCGTCGAATTGCACGGGGGCGTGATCGAGGTGACGAGCAAGGGCGAGGGAAAGGGCGCGCGTTTCGTGGTGCGGCTGCCGCGAAAGCAGGATTCGTTCGCCGTGTCGGACGGCGCGTCCTCGTTCTGGGGCCTCGGGAAAGCGCCGGGGCCGAGCCTCGAAGGTCACCGGATCCTGGTGATCGACGACGAGCCCGACGTGCTCGAAATGCTCGCCTCGTATCTGTCGAGCCGCGGCGCCACGGTCCTCGTGGCCGGCAGCGCCGCCGAGGGGCTCGGGAAAATCAAGGAATCGCGGCCGGACATCGTGGTCTGCGACATCGGCATGCCGGGGCAGGACGGGTACGGGTTCATCGAGGAGCTCCGCAGCTCGTCGCCCGCGGAGGGGAGCGCGACGCCGGTCGTCGCGCTCACGGCGTACGCGCGCCCCGAGGACCGGAGTCGCGCGATCTTGCATGGATTCGACACGCACCTGGCGAAGCCGCTCGATCCGGGCGAGCTCGCCAGCGTGATCGAGCGGCTCTCTACTTCAAAGGCGGCTGCGCGATCTCGCGCAAGTTGAGCCCGCCGGGGTATTGATAACTCGTGTACGTCCCGTACCCCATGACCTGAATGCCCACGGGCAGGCTCGCTTCGAGCACGTGCGCCCCGCCTTTTTCGTTCGAGAGCGGCACGCGCGCGATGCCGAATCCGGAGCTCAGGGGTTTCGGCTGGATGGAGAGCATCATGCCGTCGAGCGTGAGCGTCGCCGTGAGGGGCATGATCACGTCGGCGAAACTCGCGTCGTAATCGGCGGGCGCGAGGAAGACGTATTTCTTGCGGAACTGCTCGACCGCCGTGGCGAAGCTCATGGCCGGGTCGCCTTTTTGCTGGTCGACGGGCAGGTTCGGGTAGATGAGCGACGCGCCGATCTGGAACGAGACGACGCCGAACTCGTGGTCGCCGACGACCTCGAAATCCTGCTTGACCATGTCGAGCTCGACCATCTCGCCGGCCGCGAGCGTGCTCGGCGCGCCGAACGGGGCGCCGCCGGGATAGGTGAGGGTCGTGCCGTCGACATTGCCGAAGAGGCGCACCACGTGGGCGACGGGCGAGGCCGTGGGGCTCGTCGGGACGGTGACGAAATAATGTTTTCCGAGCGTCTCTGCGGGGAAGACGCTCTCTTCGAGGTGATCACAGGCCACGGCGTCGTGGGGCATGTTCGAGCAGGAAATGCCGGAGATCACCTGCACGGGCGCGGACGTGGTGACGAGTGTGCCGCTGAAATCGGAGCCCGGGCCGCCGATGACCTGCACGACGTCGCCGCGGTTCAAGGCGAGCGTCGCCGTGCCTCCGGGCGGCGTGCTCGGCACGCCCCCGCCGCCGAAGATCGAGGCCGTCGCCGAGAGCTTGATCGTTACGCCGGTATTGTCGGACAAACCCGTCACGGCGAAGTAGGGTGGAAACTCGAAATTGTTCTCCGGGTTGAGCCACGCGGGCGGGCCCATGATGCGGTAGGCGCGGGTCTGCGCGGTGCTCGGCAGGAGCAGGGAGGCATCGTTCGAGTAGGAAAAACACGGCGTATTGGGGCAGGCGTACGCGGGGCACATCGACCAGTCCTTGCCGGGAGGTCCGCCCTTCGCCGCGTATTCGAGGGCGTTGAACTGGTAGACCGTGACGGGCCGGGTCGAGACGAGATGATAGGCGCCGCCGTTCACGCGGACGGTCTGCGTCTTGATCGACGGCGTCGCGCAGAGGAACGGCGTGACCGTCGATTTCAGCTCCTCGACCCAGGGCAGATAGATCGTCGAGAGGCCGCTCGGCGCGACGTCGGCCGTGGCGATGACCTCGCTCCCCCGGCTCACCGTCACCGAGGCGGGCTCCTCGCCGGCGTTCGCCACGACGACCGCGTAATCGAAGATGCCCCACACGAGGTTGTCGACGACTGTCGGATAGAAATCGCAGCCGACGTAGCTCCGCGCTTCGGCGGCCTCGGCGCACGTCTTCGGGTCCGTGGGGGTTTCGGGGCCGCCGCCCGATCCGGCTGGATCGAAGCCCGCGGCGCCTCCGCCGCCGCCCGCGCCGTCGCTGCCGCCCGCGCCCCGGGTCGAGGTGGCGGGGTTCGTGGCGGAGCAAGCCGCGCCGAGGATCGTGAGGCCGAGGGCGAGCCCCGCGAAGGCGCGCCCGGGATGGAAATCGAAAAAGACAGGGTATTTCAAGGCCGTGCCCACCATTTCCGTGCCCGCGGGGCCGCCGCGGCCTCGAGCGGCGCACGGGGCGAGCGTACCACGACGGGCCCTTCCCGAAAGGCTGGGGTCCCAGGTAGACTGCTCGTGATGCGTGTTCGTCGTTTCGCGCTCGTCGCCCTGTTCCTCGGGCTCGCAGGCTGCGGCGCGGCCGCCCCGGGGGACCCTTCTGCGTTCCCGGGAAAGGCCGCCGCGACGAAGGGACGCGCGGACGTCGATTACCTCGCGATAGGTTCTCGTGTGCTGCTCGAGGGGATCGAGCCGCTGCTCGTGCACCGCGAGAGCCGTGGGCTCAGGGTCGCGCGTGTCGCGATCGAGGACCTCGCTCCGGCGGGCGGCAAGCCGCTGTCGCCGGAGCAGATCGCCGGGGTGATCCGGGAGACGGCGTCACGCGCGGGCAAACGCCTGCGGTTCGTCCTGCTCGTCGGGGATGCGCCGGGGTACGGGGAGTCGCTCGTGGGGGGCACGTTCGTGCCCACGTTTTACCGGCCGAAGCTCGGCTACGAGAATCACGATCACGAGGAGCACGCGTTTCTCGTGTCGCACCTCAGCGACGAGGACCGCGGCCTCTACCATTACATGGAGGAGATCTACGCGACGGACTTCCCTTACGCCCTCGCCCACGTCGATGCGCCGGGACAACCTGATTTCGCGGCCGATCGATCGCCCACGCCGCTCGCCGTGGGGCGGGTCCCCGCGCGGACGCTTTCGGACGCGATCGGATTCGCGAAGAAGGTGATCGATTACGAGACGGCGCGCCCGGAAGGCACGTGGCGCCGCAGCATCACGCTTTTCAGCGGGCCGGCGAACTTCGGCATGGTCGCCGATTTCATGATCGAACGGACGATGACGCGTCTGCTCGACGATGACGTCCCCTACGACTGGGACGTCGACCTCGTCGTCCCGCAGGCGGGCTCGCCGTATGCGTATCCCTTTCCGCTGCTCCGGGACCGGCTCGTCGAGCGGCTCGACGCGGGCGCGCTCATCGCCGGTTATGTCGGCCACGGCGCGCCGATGTTCCTGGATGACGCCCGCTTCAACGGGCGCCGATACGACATCGGCAACATGGCGGATTTCAAGCGCCTGCGCATCGGCGAGGGCAAACCGTTTTTCGTGTCGATCACCTGCAACACCGGGTTCTTCGATCTGCGCAATGGTCATCGCTCCGTCGCCGAGGCGCTCGTCATGAATCCGGAGGGCGCGATCGCCGCGCTGGCGTCGAGCCGCGAGAGCCACCCGTACCCGAATGCGCTCTACGGGCAGGCGATCGTGCAGACGTTCGTCGAGGAGCGCGCGCCGACGATCGGCGAGGGCGTCGTGACCGTGAAGCGGAGAATGCGCGAGGGCGAGGTCCCGCTCGCGCCGCTGCTCTTTCAATCGGACCCGGAGGAGCTCGCGGAGGAGCACCTCGGCCTCTACAACCTGCTCGGCGATCCGGCGACGGTGCTGCAATACCCGGCGAGCGCCAAGGTGTTGCTCGAAGGCGGCCCCGGGCCGCGCGCGCCGTCCGCCGATGTGGTCGTCTCGGTGGATACGCCGTCGATCCCGATGGGGAAAGCACTCTTCACGCTGGAGACGAAGCGCAGCGTGGTGCGGACGAAGGTCCCGGGCGAGGCGGAGCTCCAGTCGATGCCGGAGGCCGAGGCGTGGGAGGTGCTGCGAAAGACCTACGCCGCGGCCTCGGACAAGGTGATCACGCGCAAGGAAAAGGACGTCAGCGGTGGGCGCGCGGAGTTTTCCGTGAGGTTGCCGCTCGACCCGGGTGATTACGTGATCAAGGTGTTCGTCGCGGGCAGCGGGCAGGCGGCCGCAGGGCACGCGCGCGTCAAGGTGGCGAAGCCTTAGGCACGGGCGCGGCGGATCCCTCGACCTTCACGGTCAGCGCCAGGTCGCGATTGTCGATCACGCATTGCTCGGACGTGCAGACCGAGAAATACACCTTGCCGGCCACCCTCGCGTCGCCCGCGTTTTGCGGGACGAACGGTATGCGCATCACGGCGCGGCTCGCCGCGACGTTCACGCCCTCGGCCCGCACGATCGGCGTGGGATACGCGACGCCCTCGGGCGGCGCGTCGAGCTTCATCTTGTATGGATATTCTTGATTGCAGTGGAAATCGCCCTTGGGGACGAGCACCACCTCGACGAAGCCCTGCTGCCCGGCCTCGTACCCGCCCGACGATTGCATCCACAAGCTGAAGCTCTGCTCGTCCACCTTCGACGATTCCACCGGCGGCGGAGGAGGCGGCTCGGGCGGGGGCGCCGGGGCCGCCGCGACGGTGGGCGTCGGCTCGGGCGTGGCGGCGGGCGTGGGCTCGGGCGCGGGAGCGGCGGCCGGGGATTTCTTTTCGGGCTCCGCATGTGCCTGGCGGACTGCCGGTGCCTTGGCTGCTTGGGGCACCTTCGCGGCGGGGGCCGCGGGCGAGGACGCGCGCTTTTCGGCCACGGGCGGCGCTTCCTTTGCCTCGACGTTGGCCTCCGGCTGGCTCGTGGGGCGGTCCGGCTCCGCCGTGGGCTCGGCTCCGCCTTCTTTGCAGCCCGCGGCGAGGAGGACTGCCGCCGCGGCGAGCGCCCCCTGCAAAACGAGACCACGCGAGATCGACGCTGCCCGTAGGGAGCCTTCCGAGAGAGCCATATCATTCGAGGTATCCGATCCCATCGTCCGCGTAAAGCCTCGGGCTCGGATTCGGCTCGCACGATTACGACGTCCGTCTCGGAGCCTCCCTGTCGCAGTGCATTCCGTCGGACAGCGTCTCTACGCGTCCGCTTTTTCGACCGCTCTCGCCGGAAGTTTCTTCCACGCCGCGATCGCCATCCCCACCGCGACGGCCGCGGCCACGAGCGCAACCACGCCCCGCGCGCGCGGCCCGTCGCCGAGCAGCCCGCTCTTCCACGTCACGTCGACGATCCCGCCGCGCAGCCCCACGCCTGCGAGCAGGATGAAGCCCGCGTGCGCCGCGACCGACGCCCACGCGACGCCGGTGCGCGCCCAGAGCACCGCGAACAGCGCGCCCTGCGCGGCCGCGAGCACGAGCGCCTCCCACGACGCACCCGGCACGAGCGCGAGCGCAGAGGCGCCCGCGAGCACCGCGTACCCGATCCCGAAGCGCACCCCGAGCCCCGCGCGCATCGCCACCACGAGCGGCAAACCCCGGTAGAGCAGCTCGTCCCGCGTCGCCACGGCCGCCGCGCGGAGCAGGGCAAACCCGAGGGAGCTCGACGGGCTGCCCACGCCGACCGTGGCAAACCCCGCGAGCACGGCCACGAGGAGCGGCACGGCCACGAGCACGAGCGCGACGCCGAGCCCGAGCCCGATGCCACGGAGCGCGCGCGCTCGTGGCTCCTTGCCGGTGCTCGGATCCGGGTCCCAGCGCACGCCGCCACGGTACGTCCCGAGGTCCACGATGATCGCGCCGACGAGCGCGGCGACGAGCGGATTGCGACCGACGACGACCTCGGCGAGGCGCACGGCCGCCGCGGTACCGAGCAGCCACGCGGAGCCCTTGGCGATCTCGCGCAAGGCGTGGCGAGGTGCGTCGAGCCGTACGGTCGCGGAAGGCACGGGCCGCATGGTGGCATGTTTCCGCGAGGGACGCTTCGCTTGCCGCGGCGTGCGTGGCCCCGACAGACAGGCGTTGCGGGCCGGATCGCCTTGGAGTAGCTTGCGCGCGCTTTCCGCCCCGCGCGTGTTTCGCCGTGGCGGACGCGAACGTGGAGAAGAGGTCCATGGTCCGAGCGCCGGCGATGCAAGAGAACGATCTCGATACGAGCGGCTCCGTGCTCGGGCGCGGCACGCGCGTGCGTGGCCGCGTCGTGGGCGAGGGTGATCTGCGCGTGGAAGGCCACGTCGAGGGCGGCGTGAACCTCACGGGCGAGCTCTTGATCGAAGAGGGCGCCGAGGTGACCGGCGACGTCGAGGCCGCGGTCGTGACGATCGCCGGCACCCTGACCGGAGACGTCTCGGCGCGTGGTCCCGTGGCGATCCGCGCGTCGGCGAAGGTCTCGGGCAACCTCGGCGGCACCGAGGTGAGCCTCGACGAGGGCGCGGAGTTCTCCGGGCGCATCGAGGCGGATTTCGAACTGCCGGCCGAGCTCACGGAGGGCCGCGCCGGCGGTCGGTGAAGGTTTTTCCGAGGAACACGAACGTGCTGCGGCGGGCGCGGCGAGGGAGCGTGGAAGGTGGCGGGTACGATCATCGGCAGCGGCATCACGATCGAGGGTGAGATCACCTCCGACGAGGAGGTGGTCGTGGCCGGCACGGTTCGCGGCAAGCTCAGCGTCGACGGCGGCGTGACCGTCGAGGGAGGCGCGGTCGTCGAGGCGGACGTCGCGGCGGCCTCGCTCTCGGTCGGCGGCAACGTGACGGGCAACGTGAGCGCCTCGGATCGCGTCGATCTGCTCACCGGCGGGCGCCTCGTCGGCGACGTCAAGGCGGCGCGGCTGACCATCGCGGACGGTGCCTCGTTCAAGGGCAACGTCGACATGGACGTGTAAGCCGATGACCACCCCCTCGACCATCGGCCGCGGGACCACGATCCGCGGCTCCATCCGCGGCGACGGGGACCTCGACCTCCACGGCTTCGTGGAGGGAAGCGTCACCGTCCAGGGAGAGCTGCTCATCGGCGAGACGGCGCTCGTCAAGAGCGACGTCTCCGGCCGCCGCATCATCGTGCGCGGCGCCGTCGCGGGCAACGTGTCGGCGACCGAGCTCGTCGTGCTCGAGCCCGGCGCGCGCGTCGTCGGCGACATCGGCGCCCCGCAGATCGGCATCCGCCCCGGCGCGCTCGTGCGCGGCAACGTCTCGACCGGCGCCCCGCTGCCGGCCCGCGCCCCGCAGCCCGCGGCCGCCGCGCCTGCACAGGCGGCCCCG
>NZ_JASBQE010000146.1 GCF_029960785.1 Polyangium sp. 15x6 | reverse complement strand
CACCGCCAGCGCCGCCGCTTCCGCCGACGCCACCGCTTCCGCCGCCGCCGCCGCTTCCGCCGCCGCCGCCGCTTCCACCGCCGCCGCCGCTTCCGCCGCCGCCGCCGCTTCCGCCGCCGCCGCTCATGCACACGCCGTCGGTGCAAGTGCCAGCGCTGCATACGGTGCCATCCGGCGCGCTGGTATCGACGGGACAATCGTTCGCGGCGCCGTCGCAGCTCTCGGCGACGTCGCATTCGCCGGATGAGCCACGGCATTCCGTGCCCATCGCGACCTTCACGTCTGCGGGACAATCGTTCGCGGCGCCGTCGCAGCTCTCGGCGACATCGCATTCGCCGGATGAGCCACGGCATTCCGTGCCCATCGCGACCTTCACGTCCGCGGGACAGTCCTTCGTGACGCCGTCGCAGCTCTCGGCGACGTCGCACGCACCCGCGCTCGCGCGGCACGCCGTAGCCGCCGCGAGAGGCGTGCAGGTTCCATCGGCTGCCGCGCCCGCCGCCATGCTGCACGCCTGGCAATCGTTCACGACGCCGCCGCCGCACGCCTCATTGCAGCAGACACCGTCCACGCAGAATCCGCTCGCGCAATCCAGGGCGACCGTACAGGCGCCGCCTTGGGGGGATGGGCTTTGGAACAGGTACGCCGCTCCGGCGTCGAGCCCCTTGTCGTCGTCGGTGCTCGCTCCGGCGATCACCGTACTTCCCGAAATGGCCACCGTGAAGCCAAGAAAATCGCCCGGCTGGCCGTCGCTCGCTTGGAGCTTCGTCTGCTCGGTCCACGTCGCGCCGCTCCGCGCGAAGAGATACGCGGCCCCGCAATTCGTGCTCTGCGCGTCCCCCAGCCTCGCGCCGAGGACGGCGAGGTTGCCCGAGATCCCCACCGCAACGCCGACCTCTTCGTTTTCTGTCCCGTCGCTCGCCACGAGCTTCGCTTGCTGGGTCCAGACCGCTCCGCTCCGCGTAAAGACGTACGCCGAGCCGGAGTAGAGCCCCAGGGGATCATCATTGGGCGCGCCGAGGATCGCCGTGTCCGTCGATATCGCCACCGAAAAACCGAGCCAGTCGCCCGCAGCCCCGTCGCTCGCGACGAGCTTCGCCTGCTGGGTCCACGTCGCGCCGGCCCGCACGAAGACATAAGCCGCGCCCGCGTCCACGCTCTTGTCGTCATCCTTGAAGGACCCGACGAGCACCGTGTCCCCGGAGATCCCGACCGAATAGCCAAAGTAGTCGTTGGGCCCGCCGTCACCAGGTACGAGCTTCGCCTGCTGGGTCCACGCGCCGTTCTCCGCGAAGACATAGGCCGAGCCCGAGAACTGGCCATTCGGAGTGTCCTCGGATGCTCCGATGAGCGCGAAGGTTCCGTCGATCGCGACCGCCCTGCCGAACCGATCGCCCGTCGTCCCGTCATTCGCCAGAAGCTTCGCCTGCTGGGTCCAGGCGCCGCCGCTCCTCACGAAGACATAGGCCGAGCCGCCATTCGGCTTGTCGTTGGGCGCCCCGACGAGCGCCCGATCCCCCGAGAGCGAGACAGCCGAACCGAACAGGTCCGAGGCCTCGCCGTCGTCCGCCACGAGCTTCGCCTGCTGCATCCAGACGCCGCCGTTCCGCACATAGACATAGACGGATCCCGCCGATTCGGCCTTGTCGTCGTCGAAAGGCGAGCCGACGAGCGCCGTGTCCCCCGAGATGCTCACCGAGGTGCCGAACAGGTCGCCCGCCACGCCGTCGCCCGCCACGAGCTTCGCCTGCTGCTGCGTGATCAGCGGGTCGATCTCCACGGGGTACACGGCCCCCGCGTCGTCCACATGAATGGAGAGCCGCCCCTCCGTGAGCGAAAGCCAGGCCGAAAGCTCCCTGCCCGTCGCGTCCTTCACGTAGAGATCCGAATATACGAGCGCTCGGGCGCCCCCGACGTGGGCGAGGTGGAGCTCCCGTCCGCGACCATCGCCGTCCGCGTCCACGAGCGAGGCCCGCAGGTCGCCGCCGACCTCGAGCGCCACGACCTTCGTCCCTGGACACGAAGGTGCCCGCGCGATCGTAAAACCCTGTTCGAGCCCGAGCGGCCCATTCAGGTACCACTCCGCGAGGCCCTCACGCTCGTAACGAACGAGGTTTCCCTGCGCCTCGGGCGCAGCCGCGCCGAGCGCCTCCATTGCGGACTCGCATCCGAGGCCCGTCGCGCGCATCGAGAATGTGAAGCCGCCGTCGTGCGAGGTCACGGAAACCCCCGCCTCGTCGAGCGTCGTCGAGAATCGTTGCGCCTCGTTGTCGGCGCGCACGTGCCCGCGAGACGACGTCACCGCTGCATATCGAGGCGAGGCGGCGCGCTGCGTGGACGCGATGTGCGCCGCGCGTAACTCGCTCGATATCGTCGCAGATCCGCTTCGCGACGGCGGCTCGATGGAGCTCGCCGGAGGACCTTCGGGTGCTGGCTCGCCGCCGCAGGCCGCCGTGGCGGCGCCGACGCCCAGGGCGAGGAGGGAGCAGCGCCACCGCGCGAAATGCATTCGCTCATCTTTCATTGCACTCTCGCTTCGTTCGTGTATCGACCGCGCGCCCGACGTCCGAGAGCGAGCGGTCCCGGGCAGGGAGGCTACCCGACCAGGCGCACCCGTGCAGTCATTTCTGGGTCAGGGGTGACGGAAGCGAAAGCAGAGGCGGCAAGCGGAAGCACGAATGCAAACGCAAACGCGCGTGGGACGGGTCTTAGTACGTGGGACCTGTCTCCGCGGCGAGCTTTGCGAGCGCGTTCTCCCATGTGGCTCCGCGCTCGTCGTCCTGCCAGCTCGTGGCCACGCTGTCGCCGCGGCTGATCTCCCCGATATGCGCCATGGCTTCGGCGTGCGCGGGGCTGCCGACGAATTGGTACATCGCTTCTTCATCCTTCCAGACGGTGAGCGTGCGGCCCGCGCTGCAGCTCGCGGAGCTGCCGAGCCGGAGCGCCACGAGCCCCGGTTGGCTCTGGAGTGCCTCGCCGATGGGGCCCACGAGCTCTTCGAACCTCGCTTCGGACGCCGGCGTGCCCTTCCGATGAATCCAGGTGCTGCTCAAAATGTAGCTCCCCGGCGCGAGCTTTCCCTCGGCGTCGACCCCCGCGCCCTGAAGTGGCGCGGACCCGAAATCGGCCTCCAGCTCGTCTCGCACACAACCGTCATCCGTCGTATCGGGAGGCGTCTGCGTGGGCGGCTCGGCATCCGAGCCGGTGCACGCGAGGAGGGAAATGGAGAGGAGTGCTGTTGTTACGAAATTGCGCTTCATGGAATGGCTCCTTTGCATGGGGAACAATCGCAGGGTCATCAGCGGGTTTCGGGGGCTCGGGATCGGACGGTGCCGAAGAGGAGCGGCGAGAAGTCGCGGCCGAGGCGCCTCGAGTGGAAGTCCTCGGCACGCGCGAAGATCTGGACGTCGACGTCCGCCGTCGCGGAGGCGGTGGACGTGAGCGTGGCGACCCAATGCCCCGCGCCGGCCGCGTCCCGCACGCGGAGATAGAGGTAGGAACCGGCCGACAGGCGCTCCTCGACACGACCCGTGAAGCCGAACCTCGCCGATGGCCCGAGCGCGTACCGCGCCAGGGGGTTTTCGACAGGCCGCTCGGGCCAGACGGTGTGGGCCGCCGCGAGCCCCGCGGCCAGCATCATCAGGGAGGCAAGGACCGTTCGTCGCATGCGCGGGAAGCTACAGGCCGGACCGCTCGTCGCGAGCCCGAGCCGACATGCGGCAAAGGAGAGCGGATGAGCGGCGCGCGCCAGCCGATGAGCGGCTACTCCGCGAGGCCCAGCGCCGCCTTCAAGGCGGAAAGCGAGCGCCGGCTCACGCGCGCGATCTGGCCATCCTGGAGCTCGATCTCGTGGATCCCCTCCCCGCTGCGTAATGCCTTCACGCTGCCGACGTGAATGAGCTCCCCCCGGTGCACGCGCAAAAAGCCGTGGGCGCGTAGCCGCTCCTCGAGCGTGGACAGCGGCTCCTCGGTGCAATGCTCCTCCCGGTCCGCGCGAAAGAGCGTGTACTTGTCGCTGCTCCAGAAGCGCGTGACGTCGCGGGCATCGAAGAGGCGGATGACCCCGCGCGTGACGGTGACGATGCGCGACGTGGGCCCCCCGCGGCCCGCCACCGCCGAGAGGGCGCGGGCCGCGGCCTCCTTGGTCGCGAGGAGCCGCTGGCGAGCGCGTTCGACGGCGGAGAGGAGCCGCTCGGGGCGCACCGGTTTGAGCAGGTAGTCGACCGCGTTCACCTCGAAGGCTTGCACGGCATATTCATCGTAGGCGGTGATGAAGACGAGGGGCGGCAGGTCCACGTACCGCTGGGCGAGCGAGAGCCCATCGAGGCCGGGCATTCGGATGTCGAGCAGCACGAGCTCGGGCCCGAGCGCCTCGATTCGCCGGAGCGCTTCTTCGCCGTCCCCGGCCTCTCCGACGACCTCGGTGCCCGGGATGTCTCGGAGCAGGCGAATCAGGCGTCGGCGCGCGGGTTCTTCGTCGTCCACGACAAGGATCTTCATGTCACCCCGCTCTCGACCGGAATGGCCACCCGCGCGAGGCAGCCTGCTCCGGCAGGCGCCGCCGAGAGGGAGATCGCTCCGTGCTCGCCATAGAGCAGGTGCAGGCGTTCGCGGATGTCGTCCACGCTCGTCTGGCTGCCGCGGTGCTCGGAGGCAAAGGGCCCGGGCCCATCGTCCTGCACCTCGAGGGAGACGTGGTGCCCCTCGTGCCGGATGCGAACGAGCACGCTGCCGCGGCTCCGGTGGGCCATGCCGTGCAGGATCGCATTCTCCACGAGGGGCTGCAGGATGAGCGGCGGGACGAGGACGTCGGCAGCCCGCTCGTCGAACTCGACCTCCGCGCAAAGGCGCGAGCCGAACCGCGCAGACTGGATGGCCAGATAGTCGCGCACGATCTCCACCTCGCGCCGGATCGTGACGAGCCGCGTCTTCGAGCTGTCGAGCGCATAACGGAAGAGGTCGGCCATGCGCTCGAGGGTGCGCTCCGCGAGCGCAGGGTCCTCCGGGATGAGGCTCGCCACCGTGTTGATGGTGTTGAAGAGGAAATGCGGGTTCGTGCGGCTCTGGAGCGCCTCGAGCTGGGCCTCGAGCGCAGCCTGTCGCTCGAGCTGGGCCATGCGCTCGATGGTCTGGGCCTCGTTCCGCAGGCGCTGCACGATGAGGGCCGGAAACATGTAGAGCCACGAGATGATGACGCACTCGAGGGTGAACTTGAGCGGCTTGTGTTGTCCCGGGAAGAGCGTCTCCTTGAAGGCAAGGATGGGCGGGGCCAGGAGGAGCGGGACCGCAGTGATGACCGCGACGTGGAGCGCGCCGCGCGAAAGCGGCGTGCGGAGGCGCGTCACGACCTTGGGCAGGACCCAGACGTAGAGCGCGTGGAAGGTGAACGAGAACGAGAGGAAAGGAAGATAAATGCCCGCAATCCGCAGGAGCGCCCTGTCGAGCGAAAGCGAGAAGAGGTCCCCGACGAGGAGCGGCGCAGCCGCGAGCGGCACGATCGGGTAGAGCCAGAGCATCTCGCGAGGCATGAGGTCCCCACCCCCCGGCAGAGTGCGCTCGAAACGGCTGCTCTCGGAAGGCCTCGCCATACGAGCAGAGCGTACGGGGCCTCGTTTCCAGGTAGCAAGCCACTCCGGATGGATGGTCCCTCCCAGCGGACGAGCGGCCGTAGGCAGGCGCGCCGCGCCGGGGTTTCACCCCGGACCCCGACCAGGGGTTGTCCACCCCTGGACCCGGACCAGCGCAAGCGCTGGACTCGGGGTGGAAGAACTGCGCTCCGCGCAGTTCTTCCAACGGGCCGGTTGGACCGCGTCGCCAGTCGAAAGGGCAGCGCGGCTGTCTTGATGGGCAGGGGCGCTCGCCGGTCTTGACTCGGCCTGTTCGATGAACTGCGCATCGCGCAGTTCATCGACCCTGGGTCCAGCGCTTGCGCAGGCCCCGGGTCCAGGGGCGGATAGCCCCGGTGGGGCCTGGGGCGAAGCCCCAGCGAAACGGCTCCCCGATCCCTGGCGTCAGCGCGAACGAGCGCGCGCCACCGCGGCGAGCGCTCGCGTGGAGAGCGCGTTTGGCGCGAGCTCCTCGGCCCGGCGGAGATCCGCCTCGGCCTCGTCGAGCGATCCTGCACGCAAGGCAAACATTCCCCGCGTCAGGTGCGCGCGCGCCCGCTCCACGTCCTTGGCCTTCTCCCAGGCCGCTTGCTCGTCGGGGGTCCGGAACCCTCGTTCCTTGGCCTCCGCATCCATCGTGAAGGCCATGGCGATCGCGGCGCGCGCCTCGTCGCGGCGATTCTGCGCATCGAGCAGCACCGCGCGGGTCGTGTGGTAGGGCGCGTGGTCGTCGATCTCGAGGGCCCGATCCACGTCGGCGAGCGCCGCTCCATGCTCGCCCCGGGCCCAGGCGCGGCTCGCGCGCTGGTGATAGGCGACCGCGAGGGGAAGCCTCACGTAATCCCGATGGCCGCGCGGCAGCGAATCGGATTTCCAGAGCGCCTCGCCGTCGGCGATGACCACGTCCCAGTCCGGATAAAGCCGCGGCAAGGCCCGAACGACGGGAAGCCCCTGGACGCGGGCGGAGGGCACGCGGGCAAGGACGGCGAAGACGCCGGCGAGGGAAGCGGCATCCTTCACGCCGGCGGCCTCGGGCCCCCCGTCGAGCATGCCGAGGAGCGTCCGGAATGCCTCGCGAGGAGCGGGATCGAGGGTCTCACCTGCCGAACGGTCCACGGCGAGCAGCGAGAAAAAGAACCAAGCGATCTGCCAGAGGTCGTGCTGGATGGGATCGATCCCCCAATCCCAGCGCGGATGGCGGTGCTCTCGGTCGTGGTCCTTGGCGAGCTCGAGCGCCTCGTACAAGTCGAGATCCTCGATGCCCGGGACGAGCCAGCGAATCTGCCAATGCCCATCCTGCTCGACGAGCCGCAGGTGCGACGGTCCGAACACGAGGGGGCCGCACCCGCGCGCATGCAGCCGCGCCGCGACCTCACACGCCTGGAGCGCGCACGCCGCCGCGGCCTCGATCCCCAGGGACGGCCAGGGCCGCGCGGGCGGCGGCTCCGCGAAGACGATGCCCGGACCGACGTGGAGCACGGGCACCGTGTACGGGAGCGCGAGCGATTGCACGACCCGGGCGACAGTCTCGGTCGCGAGCTCGTGCGTCCAGTCGAACGCATAACCTCGCGGATGGACTTGTACGCGCGCGCCGGATTGCCGATCGGTCCCGTGGAGCCAGTATCCGTCCTTCGGCGAGAGGCCCGGCTGGATGTTCCTGTGCCAGAGCCGTGTGTACTTCCAGAGCGCTCTTCGTTCGCCGGCGACCTCCTCCGGATTGCCGCGCACCACGAAGCGCCCGTCGTCCAGGGCTCGCATCATCGCCGCCCCGCGCGGGAGAGGACGCGTCCCCGCCGCGCCGCGGCGAGCGCCGTGCATCCGGCCATCCCGAGGGCGAGCAAGGGCAAGAGCCGACGCGCCAGCGTCTCCTCGAGCGGCACCTCGGGCGTGGGCGCGGGGTGCTCGTCCCAGTGGCCCGGCCGCCCGGGCTCCGGCAGGACATCGGCGCGCGCGGCGCCTGCCCAGAACAACGCGGCAAGGAGCACGAGGCCACAACCACCAAGGGAACGTCGTCGCATGTGCGGGACGATATCATCGATTGATGACGGTGGAAGTGCTTTCCCTGTTCGATGAACTGCGCATCGCGCAGTTCATCGACCCCGGGTCCAGCGCTTGCGCTGGTCCGGGTGCAGGGGCGGATAGCCCCTGCTGGGGCCTGGGGCAACGCCCCAGCGCAGCGGCTCCCAAGAACATGTTTACACGCCCTCCCCGCTCGCCGATAATCGGCCGATGGGTCACGCCAAAATTCAGGTCTTTTATCCCGTGACGCGGGGGCGCGTCGTGCTTCGGACGGAATTCGACTGGAATCGGTCCGTCGAGCCCACGTATGTCAGCGACGATCGCACGATCACGGAGTTCGCGATCGACTCCGACCAGAAGTACTTCTACTTCAAACCCGGCCTTCTGGGCGAGGACGGCGGCTTCACCTGGTCGCAGGGGGACAACTACCTCGCCACCACGGCCGACACCACGATTCGCCGGTGTTATCCGCACTTCTTCTGCCCCGCGCAGGGCACGTTCTCCCCGGTCGTCCGGATTCCGGAGGGCGACGCGGAGGCGAACCACCTCGTCCGGGTCTACTTCCCCCCGGGCTACGACGAGAACACCCTGAAGCGGTATCCCGTGCTCTACATGCACGACGGGACGAACCTCTTCTTCGGGGACGAGGCCTTCGGCGGCAACGAGTGGCGCGTCGACGAGAACGTCGAGCTGCTCCATTCGATGAACCTCATCGACAAGGTCATCGTCGTCGGCATCTACGCGAAAGACCGGATGTACGAGTACACGAAGCCCGGCTACGAGCGCTACGGCGATTTCATGGTGAACCAGCTCAAGCCGTTCATCGACGCACGCCTGCGCACCCTGACCGACCCGCAAAACACGGCCGTGATGGGCTCCTCGCTCGGCGGCGTGGTCTCGTTTTTCCTGGGCTGGCATTACCCGCACGTCTTCGGCAAGGCAGCCTGCTTGTCGAGCACGTTCGGCTACCAGGACGACCTCATCGAGCGCGTGGCGTCCGAGCCCAAGCGGAACGTGCGTTTCTACATCGACAGCGGCTGGCCGCGCGACAACTACGAGCGCACCACGGCCATGCGCGATCAGCTCCTCACGAAGGGCTACGAGTTCGGCAAAGACCTGCTCTACTTCGCCTTCCCCGGCGCCCTCCACAACGAAGACTCCTGGGCCGCCCGCAGCCACGTCCCCTTCCAGTATTTCTTCGGCAAAGCCGCGCGCGTCTGAGCATGGGGCCGCCGCGCCGGGGCGCCGCCCCGGACCCCGCGGGGGCTGTTCGCCCCTCGACCCGAACCAGCGCAAGCGCTGGACCCGGGGTGGAAGAACTGCGCGATGCGCAGTTCTTCCAACGGACCGGTGGGACGACGTTGCCAGTCGAAAGGGCAGCGCGGCTGTCTTGACTCGGCCTGTTCGATGAACTGCGCATCGCGCAGTTCATCGACAAAAGGTCCAGCGCTTGCGCTGGTCCGGGTCCAGGGGCGGATAGCCCCGGTGGGGCCTGGGGCAACGCCCCAGCGCAGCGCCTCCAATGCTCAAGCCCGTTCGGCCCTGACGGCTTGCGGCCCGCGTCTTGCTCCGACGCGTGCCCATGCCGATCGGATTCGTGTTCGTCATGTTGCTGATCGTCGCTGCGCTCGTCCTGGGCATCTGGGCGACGTTCAGTGTGCTCGGCGTGCTCGTCACCCTGGCCATTGCTGCGGTCGTCGGCTGGATTGCCGATCGAATCGTGCCTGGCCGCCTGCCGTATGGCTGGGCTGGCGCGATGGTGGCGGGCCTGCTCGGGAGCTGGCTCGGCTCCCTGCTCATCGGCCATGTGGGCCCCACGATCGCGCGGATCCCCATCATCCCGGCGATCCTCGGCGCGGTGATCGTGGCCTTCGTGGTGCAGTTCCTCATGAAGCGCGGCATCGGCCGCCCGCGGGGACCGGAGACGCGCTTGTAGTGCAGCGCCTCCCACCTCGCGCGCTCGTCGGGCGCGACATTCTCCCCGTCTTTGCCTATGGTTCCGCTCGCATGAGCGTCGAGCGCGCCCCCTACCCGCCTGTCGAGATGGGCCCCCACCGGGTGCAGCGGGAGGGGCCCGTCGTTCATGTCGTGATTCGCGGCGACACCTCGCTCGCGGAGATGCGGACGCTCGTCTCCGTCTACCAGGCGACCGTCGACGAGTTCGGTTACCTCCTGATCCTGCTCGACATGACGGCCTCGGGGGATCTCACCACCCCGGCCCGCCAGCACGTCACCCAATTCGTCCAGGCGCACGCGACGAAGCTCGCCGCCGCCGTCTACGGCACCACGTTTTACCTCCGGATCACGCTGGAGCTCATCAGCCGCAGCGTCCGTGTCCTCGCCCGCCACACCCCTGCCATGGCGTTCCATGCCACCGAGACCGAGGCCCGCCGCTGGCTCGCCGAACAGGTCCGGCCCCTCCGCGCGAAGGGATGAACGCCGGCCCGTCGCTGGTGCTGGTTGCTCGGGCGCCGGACGTGGCCCATCCTGCCGGGGTTGATCGGACGTAAGCTCCAGGAACGGTTCGAGATCCTCCGCGCCATCGGTCATGGCGGCATGGGGACCGTCTACGAGGCGCGCTCGGTCTCCGGAAACGAGCGGGTCGCGATCAAATGGATGCACGCGCGTCCCTTCGCGAAGGACGATCCGGAGCTGCTGCGCTTCGTGCAGGAGGCGCGTATCGTGGGCGCGCTCGAATCGCCGCACGTACCGCGCCTCTTCGAGCTCGCGCAGGACCCGGACGTCCAGGTGCCGTACCAGGTCATGGAGCTGCTCTCCGGGGAGGACCTCGGCACGCTGCTCGATCGCGTCGGCGCGCTCTCGCCCGACGCGGCGATACGCGCCGCCGCGCAGGCGTGCAAGGGCCTCGCCGTGGCCCACACAGCGGGCGTCGTGCATCGCGACGTCAAGCCGCAAAACCTCTTTCTATCGCGGCAGGACGGGGGCGCGCTGGTGATCAAGGTGCTCGATTTTGGGGTCGCCAAGATCCGCCGCGCCCCCGCGGGCGCGCCGAAGGGCCTCACCGCGCCGTCTTCATCGATGACGGACAGCGGCCAGGTCGTCGGGACGCCGCTCTACATGGCGCCCGAGCAGCTCGAAGGCGCCAAGCACGTCGACGCGCGGAGCGACGTGTATTCGATGGGCGTGACGCTGTATGCATTGCTCGCGGGAAAACCGCCGCACGCGGACGCGAAATCGCTGCTCGAGCTCTTGAGCCGACTCGTCAGCGGGCCCCCGCCCCCCCTCACCGATGTGGCGCCCTGGGTGTCGCCCGCGATCCAGGCCGTCGTCGCGCGGGCCATGTCGCCGGACAAGGAGGCTCGGTATCGTGACGCCAGCGAGATGCTCGAAGCGCTCCTGCCGCTCTTGCCCGAGGGCGCGGAGCTCATGGAGGGAATGCTCGTCCCGGTGGACGAGGCGTCGAAGCGAAACGCGCTCGCGCAAATGGAGCAGGCGAATGACACAGCGGGCCGAGGCGCCGCGGCGGAAATGCGTGCGCCCGAGGTGCAACGAAGGTCGCCGCAGCGAGGGATCGCCGTCGCCGTGCTGATCGCGGCCGTGATTGTCGGGATTTTGGCGCTGCTCCGGAGGTAATGGCGGGCGCCTGCAGGCGCCGGGCGGCACCTCCGAGGTCGGTCCTGGCGCGAGCGCGCTCGATTCGCGGTGGCCAGACCAGGAAGGTACGTTCCACGCTGTCGACGGGCACGTTGGCCCGCTGAAGCCGCGGTTGACGGGCAGGGTCGTGGTGTTCTTGACCTGGCCCGTTCGATGAACTGCGCATCGCGCAGTTCATCGACCCGGGTCCAGCGCTTGCGCTGGTCCGGGTCCAGGGGTGGACAACCCCTGGTCGGGGTCCGGGGTGAAACCCCGGCGCTACGCTTCAGGCTGCGTCCGCTCGGCGCGCTCGCTCGTGCGGGCGCGGGGCGTTTGGTCAGGACGAACAAAAGCGTGCAGCACGGTTTCTGTCTCCCTGGCACCGCCGTTGCTGGTGTTTCGTCTGCGAGCGAAAGGAGATCGACTCATGATCCGACGCTACTTGGTTCACGCTGCGGCGTGCGCGGCTTCGATCCTGCTCTTCGGCTGCGGGGGTGAGGAAGGGGGCACGGCCGAGCGCGACACGGGTCATTTCACCGCGAAATGGACGATCAGCAACCAGCGAGCTCCGAACTACTGCGTCGCGTACAACGCGACGGGCGCGCTGATCGACATTCGCAACGACAAGGAGGAGTTCGTCGCGCAGATCCGGGTGCCGTGCGACCAGTTCGAATCGAGCATCGAGCTGCCGGTGGACAATTATCACGCGTCGATCGTCCTCGTGAAGGAGAACGGGGACGCCGTCGGCAACAAGATCGACCTCGGCACGTTCAAGGTCGGCGCTGGCGACGATGTCACCCGCCAAGCAACCTTCGCGATGCCGCCGCCCGGCTCCTGACGCAAAAACGACAGGAATGCCACCCCAGGGCTCCCGAGCGTGCGCCGCTCGGGAGCCCATTTTCGCGTCCGCCCGCCGTGGCGCCGGGGCGCCGCCCCGGACCCCGCGGGGGCTGTTCGCCCCTCGACCCGAACCAGGCACGGCCTGGACCGAGGGTGGAAGAACTGCGCGATGCGCAGTTCTTCCAGCAGACCGGGGGCAAGACTGTAGAGGTCTGGTTCACGCTGGCAACGGGGACACCCGTGCCGATTGAAATGTCCGGCGCTGCCGTCTTGGCCGGCAAAACTATCGAAGCGCGCTGCCCGCGCGCGGCCCACGAGAACGCCTGCGGAAGGCGATTCCCAGGGCCAGTGCAATCAGCCCGCTCGGCGCGAGGGACATCGCGCGGGGCGCGCCCGCCACCTTGCATCCGCAACCTTCATCGCCCGGGGCATCGCGCCCGCCGGAGCCGGAAGAAGCGCCTCCACCGAAGCCGCCTGCGCCGCCACCGGAGCCGCCCATGCCGCCACCGGAGCCGCCCATGCCGCCACCGGAGCCGCCGGTACCGGAGCTGCTGCTGGCGCCGCCACCGGTACCGGAGCCACCCCCCGAACCGCTCTGCATCATGACCTCACACCATTTCATCGCGACATTGCATACGTACCCCGGGGCGCATGCCGTGTCGTCCGTGCAGCTCGTGGCGCACTTGTCCCCGACGCACGCGTATCCTTCCACGCAGCTCGCCTGCGTACCCGGGGCGCACGTGCCGCTCCCGTCGCATTGTGAAGGATTCGCCTGCGTGGTCCCCATGCAGGAGCCTGCCGCGCACGGCGTACCCGCCGCATAAAGCGAGCAGGCGCCGGCCCCGTTGCATTGACCATCGAGCCCGCAGGTCGAAGGCGGCTGCGCCGCGCACTCGTCGTCGGGATCCGTGCCCGTCTTGATGGGCGCGCACTGCCCGTCGGCCCCCTGCCCTTTCTTGGCAGCCGAGCAAGCCTCGCAGGATCCCTCGCAGGCCGTATCGCAGCAGACGCCGTCGACACAGAAACCCGAGCTGCAATCGGAGCCGGTCGCGCAGGGGACTCCAGGCATCCCCGGGGGCTTGCAGGCCCCGGCCAGGCAGATGTTGCCGGACAGGCACTCGTTGTCGTTCGTGCACGGATTCTTGCACGATCCGGCCGAGCAGACGTAGGGCGCGCAATCCTTCCCCGCCGGATCGGTCATGCACTGGCCCATGCCATCACAGATCTGCCCTTTGACGACAGTCCCCTGGCAAGCCGACGCCCCGCAGGAGGTCCCCTGGGGGTGGAGCTGGCAGGCCCCGGCGCCGTTGCATTGGCCGTTCTGCCCGCAGCTCCCGGCAGCCTCGAGCGCGCATTCGTTCTCGGGGTCCGTCCCGCTCGCGATCGGCCCGCACACGCCGTCCGCGCCGGCGCCCTTCTTCGCCGCGGTGCATGCCTCGCAGAGCCCGGTGCAGGCCGTGTTGCAGCAGACGCCGTCGACGCACGCGCCCGATTGACACCAGACGTCACTCGAGCACGCGGCGCCGTTCGGCGCGAGCTTGCCGCAGACCCCGGCGACGCACACGTTCCCCGCCGCGCAATCGCCATCCACGGCGCAGGTCGTGTTGCACGCGCCCGCCACGCAGGCGTACGGCGCGCAGTTCGTGGATGCCCCCGCCGCTGCGCACGTGCCCGTACCGCTACACGCATTCGATTGCGCGGCGTCTCCCACGCACACCGCTCCGCACGGCGTGCCCTGGGCGTGCATCGCACACGCGCCCGCGCCATTGCAGCTCCCCGTCGTGCCGCAGGTGTTCGCGCCTTGCTCCGCGCACTCGCTGTCCGGATCCGCGCCCGTGGCCACGGGACCACACGCGCCGTCGACGCCCGCGCCTTTCTTCGCCGCCGTGCACGCCACGCAGGTGCCATTGCATGCCGTGTCGCAGCAGACCCCGTCGACGCACGAGCCGCTCTCGCACGTGGCGCCGGTCTGGCACGACACGCCATTCACGCCGAGCGTCGGGTCCGTCACGACGCGGGCCCAGACCCGATCGGCGCCATAGGGCTGCGCGATATCGAAGCGCTGGTAGACGAGCAGCGCCTCCTTCGAGGGCCCCGCGGCGATCGCGGGGGTGAGCTCGTTTTGCGCCGGATCGTTCGCGAGGACGATGCCCGTCGTGTCCGTCACGACCCCGCCGGGCGTGAGACGCGCGCCGTAAATGTCTTGGCGGCCGCTCACCGCGCGGTCGTCTTGCCAGACGACCCAGTACTGCGTGCCGTCCCAGACCGCTCGCGCCGCGCGCTGGGTGTTCGTCGCCGTGGAGATGCCGATCCCCATGGGATCGAGCACGGCGCCGGTGCTACCCACCCGCGCACCACGAACGTCGGCGTTATTGTCCCACGTGACCAGCCAGTCGACACCATTCGACGTGACGGAGGCGTTGTTCTCGCTCCCGGAGGCGGCTGCGACGTTGATGGCGAAGTTGCCCGTGTCGAGCACGACGCCGGCCGGCGTCAGGCGCGCCGCGGCGATGTCGTACCCCATCGCCCCGGGCCTCGACCATGCGACGAGGTAGTTCGTTCCATTGTAGCCCACCGCGGGCATCCAGCCGCCGCCCGTCGAAACTTGAATTCCCGATGCATCGAGCACCGTCGCGGCCGGCGAGACGCGGCTCGCCCAGATCTCGGCGTTGGCGGAGTCGTACCAGGTCACGAGCCAGTTCGTCCCGTCGGACGAGACCGCGGGGTTGCTCTGGCTGCCCGCGGCGGTCGTGATCGGCACCCCTGACGGATCCAGCACGCTCCCGGCGCCGCTGACGCGCGCGGCATAGATGTCGTCGTTGCTGGCGCGGGTATCGTTCCAGGCGACGAGCCAATCACCACCGAGCGAGGCGATCGAGGGATAGGATTCGCTGGCCATGGCTTGCGAGATCGCGATCCCGCTCGGATCGAGCACCGCGCCGCTCGTCGTCAAGCGGGCGCCATAGATGTCCGTCGTCGTGCCTGGACGCCGGTCCTCCCAGACCGCGAGGTAATTCGTCCCGTTGTAGGCCACGGCGGGGCGCGTCTCCGCGTTCGCCGCGCGGGAGAGGAGCTGGCTCGTCGCGTCGACCTTGGTGAGCGTGTTCGAGACGCGCAGGCCGAACACGTCCGACGGGCTGTACGAGCTCGACAGCCGCGTATCCGTGAAGGCGAGGAAGAAGTTCGTCCCGTCGTGCGCCGCCGCCGCGAGCGAGCTCGAGCCCGGCTCGCCGATGAGGGCGGTCTTCGGGATGGTCACGTTGCCGAGCACATCGACGAACAGACCATGAATTTCGCTGCTCGTCGTCCCGAACACGCCATAGCCATTGCCCGCGAAGACCACCGACAGGTTCGAGCTGGAGGCGGCGAGGTACTTGCCGGAGCTCGTGTCGAGCACCGCGCCCGCATTCGTGATGCGCTGGCCATAGATGCCGGTGTCCCGCCATACGGCGAACCAACCCGTTCCGTCGGAGGCCACGTCGAGGTCGCTCGTACTGCAATAGGAGCAAATCGTGAGGTTCGATGCGTCGAGCACCGTGCCCGAGGGCGAGACGCGGCGGCCGTGGACGTAGCTGGTGCTCGCGTTGTAGTTGTCGAACGCCACCAGATAGTTCGCCCCGTTGAACGCGATGCTGATGTCGTCGATGTAGGTATTGCTGGACGCGAATGTGAACTCCGGGGTCATCGTTCCATCGGGCGCGATCAAACGGCCATAGAGGCCGTAACTCCGCCTGTAGGCGACGAGATGGTGCGTGGTACCGAACGCGACGGCCGACGGCCCTTCTCCTCCCATCGCGCTCGCCGTGGCAACCGGGATCCCGCCGGGATCGAGCACGGCGCCGCTGCTGCTCACGCGGGCGGCGTAGATATCCCCCTGAGGGTCTTGCCGCTGGTCGGTCCACGTGACCATCCAGTTCGTCCCATCGTAGGCGATGTCGGGCTTCTCCTGGATGCCAGCGGCATTGGAGATCACGATCCCGGACGTATCGAGGATCGTCCCCGTATTCGAGACGCGAACACCATAAAGGTCATCCGTGCCCGTGCGCGCGTCACGCCAAACCACGAGGTAATTCCCACCGCCGTAGGCGACGGCCGACTCGGTTTGGGTCCCGGCAGCTCCGCCCTGGATGGCCCCGTCGATCCCGAGCTCGGGTCCGATCACCGGATCGAGCACCGCCGGAAAAACGCTCTCGTCGAGCGCGCGCTCCGGGACACGCAAGACGATGTGCCCCGCCTCGAAGTCGATGGGCACCGCGGTCTTCTGCCCGCGGGCGTCGATCCACGTCGCGACGCCATAACGCACGCCGAGCCCCGTCTCGGGATCCACGAAATGAAGCCCCGTCTCGGTTTCCTGCGTGAAGACCTCCCCCGACACCGCGATCCGGACCTCGAGCTCCCCGCGCCCCTTGGGCTTCGTCGCGAAGGAAAAACTCTGCTCGACGCCCTCCTCGGTGTTCTCGAGGTGCTCGACGACGTCGCCGCGCGTGACGGCGACGCGCGAGCTCGGATCGAGGTCCACGCGCGCGCCGCCCGCGCCGAGAACGGACGCGCCGGCGCGCTCGATCGACGTCAGAGTGGCGACGAACGCGGCGCCTTTGACCCCCTCACGCGCGGGCCCGTCCGCCGCGGGTCGATACGGCGCGACCTCGAACGAGCGCGCATCCGCTCGCACCGCGTACGTCGTGTGGCCCCCCTGGAACGAATCGCCTTCGGGGCGAAACGCGAAGTGGACACGCCGCATGACATCGCCGAGCCCGAGCCGCCCGGCGGCGGAGGCCGGGTCCGGGGCGTGGCTCGGGGGCGTCGCAGCCGCCTGCGCGCCGTCCTCGGGCCGCTCTTCGCTCGTACACCCGAGCGAGGCGCCCATCAGCGCCACGCAGAGCGCGACCCGCTCCGTGCGCGGCCTCGTTCGACTCATGAACCCAAGGAAGCGCGACGCTCGCCTGACCGTAGACATGCCAGTTTCCTCGCAGGATGTTGGCGAGCCTCGCGTGGGAGAGCCGAGGCTGCGCGCATTGCGGCGCGATCTGGAAACATGTAAGCGCAGGTGTCAACCAAAATTACGCGCCGCGCAACATCCGCGATCTACGGTCAGTGCGCCGCGTACCACGCCGCCCAGTTGGTCCACAGGTGCACCTGGTGGGCCGGCTCCCCGAAGCCGTGGGGCTCGCGGGGGTAGCGGTGGAACCGCACCTCGCAGCCGATGTCGGTGAGGGCGCGGTAGAGGAGCAAGCCATTGATGGGGGGCACGCGCGAATCCTCGTCGCCGTGCGCGATCAAGGTCGGGGTGACGACCTTGCTCAGCCAGCGCAGCGGATTCGAATCGGCGAACTCCTCGGGCTGCTTCCAGGGATCGCCGCGGAACTCCCATTGCGCGGCCGCTCCGTGGTTGATGTCGGATCCGGCGTACTGGGCCACCACGTCGACGACGCCGGCGCCGACCACCGCGGCGCGATAACGGCGCGTGTGGCCGATGGTCCACGCGGTCACGTACCCGCCCCAGGACCAACCACCATAATAGAGGCGCTGCGCATCGGCGCGTCCGGCGGCGATGAGCGCGTCCACGCCGCTCTCGATGTCGGCGAGCTCGACCTCGCCGAGGCGGCCCCGGTTGGCCGCGTAAAAAGCCTGGCCGTAGCCGAAGCTGCCGCGATAGTTCGGGCGCAGGACGGAGTAGCCGCGCGCCGCCATGTACTGCACGAAGGGGTTCCACCCGTCCTGGCTCACGTCGTCGGGTCCGCCATGCGGGGTGACGAGCAGCGGCGCCGGGCCCGCGCCCGCATGCGGCGAGACCGTGAGGAGACCCTCGATCTCGGCGCCGTCCGCGTTCTTCCAGCGCACCACCTCGGTCTTCGCGACCGTCCATCCCGCGATCCGGCTCGATTGCGGCGCGACCACCTGCAGCGCGCCGGTCTGCAGGTCGACCACCGTGGGCGCGGGGGGATCGGTCGGCGCAGAGGAGAGCGTCGCCGCAAAGCGCCCCGATCGGTCCGTGGTGCCCAGGGGCCCGAGCAGGCGCGTCGTCCGGCCGAGCTGGGTCGGGCTGCCGCCCGCGGCGGGGACGCGCACGAGCTTGGTCCCGGTCCGCTCGGCGACGACCAGGGTCAAAGTGCGGCTGTCGCCCGACCAGACGAAGCTCCCGATCGTGGCGTCGAGCTTGTCCGCCACGTCCCAGGACCGCCCGCTCTCGGCCTCGTACACGTCGAGCGCATTGAGCAGCGAGAGCGTGTTCTTCCCACTATGCACGGCCACGTGGCGCCCGTCCGGCGACCAGGCGACGCTCCCCAGCGGTCGCGGTTCCCGGGTCAGATCGCGGACGACGGCGCCATCGGCGGCGCTGATGATCCGCGCCGTGTGCCGCATGCTCGCGTCGTGGGGTTCCGCCGACGGCGAGGTGATCACCACGAACCTCCGGCCATCCGGCGACCAGCGGAACGCGAGCACGTTCTCCTGGCCCTGGGTGACACGCCGCGGGGCCTTGCCTCGTTCCAGGACCCAGAGCTGTGACGACCGGTGGCGGGCGGCCTCGTCGATGACGCCGCCGCTGCGCCACGCGGCCTCCTTCTCGGCCGCGGAGAGCGGCGGCGCAGCGGTGAAGGCGATGGAGCGGCCATCGGGCGCGAGCTCGTAGTCCTCGAATTCGAGCTCGCCGACGTCCAGCACCTCGGCCTCGCCGCCGTCGACCGGGAGGACGTGGATCTTGCGGCCGCCGCCATTCGATCGCACGAACGCGATGCCGCGGCTGTCAGGCAACCATTTCGGGTTTCCGACCGGCTTTTCAGCCCGCGTGAGCTGCCTGGGCACGCCGCCCGCGCGCCCCACCACCCAGAGCTGCGCCTCGGTCTTCCAGCCGCCGGAGGTGTCGCTGTCCGAGGGTCGAGCATCCGCATCGAGCCGCGTCTCTTTCACCACATAAGCGATCTGCTGGCCGTCCGGGGAAATGGTGACCCCCTGGATCCGCGGCAGAGACGCGACATCCACCGCGAGCGGCCGCGTCTCGGGATGCGCCACCGCCGGGAGCGTGGTCACGGCAACCGGCGCAGGCGCGGCGGGCGTGGAGGGCGTCGGTACCGCGCTCCACGGAGGGAGCGCGGCCGCACTCGGAGACGTGGGGGCGGTGGATGCATCGGAAGGCGTGGCGGGGCCCGGGGCCGAGGCCGCGCCGCAGCCGAGGAGGGAGAGTGCCAGGAAGGTCGAGAAGCGAGCGCGCATGGTGGGCGACGCTAGCACGCCTGTGGGGCATCTGAGCATGGGACGTGGAGCCGGGGCGCTGCCCCGGGCCCCGCGGGGGCTGTTCGCCCCTCGACCCGAACCAGGGCAAGCCCTGGACCTCAGGTGGAAAAACTGCGCTACGCGCAGTTTTTCCAGCAGGCCGGTGGCAGTCGCCGGTCTTGACCCGTCCCGTTCGATGAACTGCGCATCGCGCAGTTCATCGACCCCGAGTCCAGCGCTTGCGCTGGTCCGGGTCCAGGGGCGGACAGCCCCGGTGGGGCCTGGGGCAAAGCCCCAGCGAAGCGGCTTCGAGTCCTCACGCGCCGAAGAAGCGCAGGTAATAGGCGCGGTTCTCTTCGTCGGAGAGCGTCCGGACGCCGAAGTGTTCGAGATCGTCATCGGGAAAGCGCAGCGATTGCAGCGCGCGCCCGACACGCTCACGGACACGAAGCTCCCTGCCGTCGTCGAGGGTGCCACCCGCGTTTGGCGCGTCCCCGGTGCGGATTCGAACGACGCCGCCCGGGAGCGTAGCCATCTGCACGGACGGTGCGAGCGAGGTGAGCTCCTTGTTCATTTGCTTCGCGAAATCACGCCCGAGCAACGTGATCCACCCGATGTGGAGGAGGAACGGTTGATTGGCCCAGATCGTGTACACGTACGGCTCTCCCACGGTGATCCCGGGGAAGTCGCGGATCCACGAAGCATAACTCGGGAGCCCTCGCTCGCGCAGGGGTCCCCATTGGTCTTCGAGCCATCGCCGCGCGTCTCCGTCGGGGCCGAGGTACTGGGAAATGCCGCACCAACCGGAGGTGAGGTCGAGGCCTCCGCAGAGCTCGTCCACGAGGGTCGCAAGCTCGGAAGGGCGCGACGCCCATGCGATCGGGAGGTACCCGCGCACCGCGGCGCCTTCGGCCATGAGCTGCCCGACGAGCGCCGGGGGCTCGGGTGAACGCACGTTTTTCCCGGCGGCGAGCGAATGCACGCCCGCGACCCGCCGATTCTTCGCATCGAAATGGGAGGACCACGACGCCTCGGCCTGCGCGACGCTCGACGCGCGATAGGCCTTGTGGTCTCCCCCCTTCGAGAGGAGGCCCGTGTCGGGGAACCGCGCGAGCCAGCGCGCGCCGAATTCGCGGACCGCCGCGCGCACGGTCGCGTTTTCCCCGGCCGCCACCACCACGATCTCGACGCAAGGAAACACGAGCACCTCCTGCGTGTCGGGATGGCGAAGGCCGAGAGGCTCGAAGGCGCCGAGCGCCGATGCCTCCGTTGCTCCCACGGCACGCTCTTTCGGGGCGGCGCCACACGGCGGCGGCTCGGCGCGCACGGGCGTGAGCTCCTGATACAGGCGGAGCTCGACGAGCGCTGTACGCCATTGGCTTCGGAGCCGCGTCCGGAGCCACGTGCTCGCCTTGGGCGGCAGGAGGAGGCCCTCCACGGAGCACTCCACGTCGTGGCCACTGGACCAGACAAAGGACGCGCCGCCCGACATGCCGCCGTACTGGGATACCTCGTCGAGCAGGTGGAGCACGCTCGACTCGACCTCGGATCGCGTGATCCCGTCGGCGTCCGCCGCAAAACGAAGGTTCAGGAACGCGGGCTCGGTGGGCACGACGCTCTTTGGCCAATCGATCGTGGCGGAGGAGCGGACGGGGCGGTTTGCCATGGCGCCCGCCCCGTAGACCAGGTCTCGACGCGGCGCAAGGGCCGCCTTTCGCAGATCGGGCGGATCACCGCCGCAAGAGCGCCACGATCCGGAGCGGCCCGCCCGTCCCGTACTTGATTTTCATGGGCAATGCGATCACCCAAGCGCCGCGCTCCGGCACACGATCGAGATTCGCGAGGTTCTCGAACCCCGGCACCTCGGCCTCGCCGGCGATCCGGTGGACGATGAAATCGCGCGACGGGCCGTGATCGATACTCGCCGTGTCGACGCCGATGGCGGCGACGTGCCGCTCACCAATGAGCAGACGCGCCGCGTCCTCCCCATACGAGGGGAAATGCAGCTTGTCGACCGCGCCCGGCGTGTCATCCCCGAGATACGCTTTCCGATCGGGATACCGTTTCCCCCAGCCGGTCCGCAAGAGCACGATGGTCCCGGGCGTGATGGGCTCATGCCGTGATTCCCACGCGACGACATCGGCGGCGGTGAGCCGGTAGTCGGGATCTTCTGCGGCTTTGCGGGCGACGTCGATCACGACGGCGGGAGCGATGAGCCGCGCGAGCGGCACGTCCGCCGCGGTCATCTTCCCCTCGGCGAAGTGAATCGGCGCGTCCATGTGCGTCCCGCCGTGCTCCGGCGTGCAGAAGGCGTTCGCCGCATAGAAATAACCCGCCTGCGTCCGTCCGTAAGCGAGCTTCTGGAGCTCGAACGAGCTCGGCGCGTTCGGCCAGTAGAGCGTGTGCTCGTCGAAGGCATACGTGAGATCGACGAGATCGGAATGCTCGATGTCGACGAGCGGGCGCGACGCGGCGCATCCGCCGAGGACGATGAGCCCGAAAACGAGAAATGCGTATCGCATGAGTCCCCCTTTCGAGAGGGTACCTCCGCGCGGCGAGGCATGCATTCCCGAAAAAGCCGGAATCCCGCGCCCAGCGACCGAGCGCCCATAACGGGAACCTGCCTCCGGCTCGCGCCGTCTCCCCCGCGCGCTCCTCATCGGAGGCGTGCTGCATCAGGGCACCTTGCTCCAGGAGAACGCTGACCAATGCCGAAAACACCACGCATCAGGGATCACGCCGTCCGCGGAAAACTCGTTTTTGCGGCGCTCGCCCTCCTCGGCCTCGGTGCCTGCATGGAGAGCGCGCCGGTCGATACGTCCGACGAGACGAACACGCCGATCGACCCCGCGATGTGCCCCGCGGCCCCGAAGCCGCACGGCCATCCCTGGGAATACGATGGCCCCGAAGGACAGGACCACTGGGGCACGACCGACGGGTACACGAATTGCCAGAACGGGAGGGGCCAATCCCCGATCGACATCGAGCATCCCGTCACCGGCGACGCCGCGCGATCGGGGCTCGCGGGCCGCGCCTACGGCGACGCGCCGGGGCGTTTTTACGATAACGGGCATACCCTGATGTTCCTGTTCCCGCACGAGCAGCCGGGGGGTACGCTCGAGCTCGACGGCGTCACGTACACGCTCGATCAGTTCCATTTCCACGCGCCGAGCGAGCATCGCATCGCGGGAAAGGCGCACCCCATGGAAGTGCATTTCGTCCATTCCGCGCCCCCCGCGTCCCCGGGCGGGCCTCCGCGGCGCGTGGTCGTGGCCGTCATGATCGACGTCGGCCCCGAGGAAAACACCTTCCTGGCCCCGCTCTTCGCGCATCTGCCCCAGAAGGAGGGCGAAGGGACCTGTCTCCAGACCGAGGGCCTCGCCGACGTGCTCCTCGGCGACCGCGGCGGCTTCTATCGGTACGATGGATCCCTCACGACGCCCGATTGCAGCGAGCATGTGCAATGGATCCTCATGGAGAAGCCGATGCTCGCCTCGGCGGAGCAGATCGGCCGGTTCATCTCGGTCTTCCCGGACAACGCACGCCACGTGCAGCCGATCGATGGCCGCACGATCATGTTCTATCCGGGAGGGCCGGCGCCCTTGTGACGTTCACGGATCTCGCGGGCGGCAGCGGGGCAGATCCGGACGGAGAGCCGGCGGACGCGGGACTAGAGCATCGTTCAGTTCGTTTCCATCATGATCACGCGGCCATAGCCGTTCGGCCACGCCGCTCGATCACTTCGAGGTTCAGGAAGGCTGCGTAGCGGCGGAGGTCGAAGAGGTTCCTGCGCGCGC
>NZ_JASBQE010000145.1 GCF_029960785.1 Polyangium sp. 15x6 | reverse complement strand
TCCACACCTGCATATGTCGCCAGCACGAAAAATGTACCGACCGCTGGACCGCACCTCGTCGATTGATCCTACAAAGTGGGATGTTGGAGCTGATGGACCTACTGGACGGTTTATGGGATGAGTTCTAACCCCCTTGCAGCCCGTAAACCCGGGGCGGATGGTCCGGTCGCTTGACCGGGGCAGGGGTCGTCCCATGTTCGCGCCAAGGCGAACGGACGGGCGACGTGGGGTGCCGCCGTTCGACACTGTGGAAAGGGGAGCGAATCATGACGAGGAAGGGTGACCTTGTGGCGCTCGCGGCGGTGGCGCTCGCGCTTTCATCGACGGCTTCCGCGGCGGAGACGGAGGAGCGCGAAGCCCCTGAAGGGGAATCGGCCACGGAATCCGAGCCCGTCTCGGACTTCTCCGAGCTCTGGGTCCGGGTGATCACCAAGGCGTGGAACGACGAGACATTCAAACGGGAGCTGCTCGCAGACCCTGCGAAGGCGCTCGAGGCTCACTTCAATTATCAACTTCCGCCTGACGTGCAGCTGGAGATCGTGGAGAGCCAGCCCCGGCAGCCTGCTGTATATAAGATTACGCTCCCGGCGATGCCTGCGCGGGCTGGCCGGTACCCCTACTACGGAGGGGGAGAATTTTGCTGAATGCCTACAGCCCGTAGAGCCGGGCCGGATTGTCCCACAGAATCTTTTGGAGCACGCCCTCGGGGAGCTTTTGCCCCAGCGGGCCGAGCTTCTCCGTGATGTCGCTGTCGTGGTCGAGGTGGGGAAAGTCCGTCCCGAAGATCAGGTTGTCCTCTCCGAGAAACGAGATCATCTCCGGGAGATAGGGTTCGTCGGGCTCGATGGCAATGAAACATTGCCGCCTGAAATACGCAGAGGGTTTTTCCCGGACATTCTCCGCGACCTCGCCCGAAAGGTTCCGGTATTCGATCTCGTCGAGCCGCCACAACCAGTAGGGCAGCCACCCGCAGCCGGCCTCCAGGAACGCGACGCGCAGCCCCGGATGCCGCTCCAGCACGCCCCCCTCCAAAAGCGCGAGGAACGCCATCATTTGTTCCATGGGGTGCGAGCAGGCGTGCAGCGCAAAGCGGGATTCGAATCGATCCGCTCCCGCGGTGGGGACCCGCGCGTGCGCGCCCTCGTGGAGAGCGACCGCCATGTCGAGCCGCTCGCACGCGGCCCAGAAAGGCTCATGGGCGGGATCACTCAGGAGCCGCCCCTTCACCGGATTCGGCCGCAGCACCACCGCGGTCCACCCCCACGCCGCGGCCTGCTCGAGATCCTCGACCATGGCCGCTGGGTCGTGGACGTTCACCAGCCCGACGCCTCGGAGCCGCGCCGGATCGTGCGCACAGAAATCGTGCAGCCAGCGATTGTAGGCGCGTGTGAAGGCCCCGGCCAGCGCGGGATCGATCGTGTCGATCCCGAGCAGGAAGAGCGCGGTCGTCGGAAAGAGGAGGGCGATGTCGACCTGGGATCGATCCATCGCCCGGAGCTGCGCGGCGGGGTCTCTCCCCGCCCAGAACTCGGCGTTTCGTCGGGCCCCGACGGCGGCGACCTCGCGCTCGGCGCGCTCGGAGATCTTGTGATGGACGGGCTCCCCATGCAACATCAGCCTGGGCATCCGTCCGTCGCGACCGATATCCTCGTAATACGGCGCGAGCTTGCGGAAAGGCTCCTCCAGGTAACGCTTCCACATGTCCATCGGTTCGATGACGTGACGATCTGCGTCGATCAGCATGCTCCCTCCTCAAGTCAAGAAAGGCACGGGATTGAGTTCCGCCTCGTCGAGCGCAGGATCCCGCCACCCGAGACGTACGGGCACGTCATAGAGGCGCCCCGGCCCGAAGCGCGGCCAGAAATGCCGGAGCCCAGGCACCGTCACCTGGACGACGCAAAGGCCGAGGTCGGGCCGGGTCTGGTCGAGCACGAGCGTCTCGAGCCCCGCGCGGGCCGCGAGATCCACACACGAAAGGACGTCCGCGGCGAGGTCGTTCCCCTCGCGGAGGCGCGGGGCCTTTTCGTACGTCCGGGGGAGCGTGTCCTCGGCGGGGATCAAAAAGCTCCAATCTTCGAGCGTTCGTACGTCGAGGAGCGCAGGGAAACGGCCCGTGGGGTCGTACACCTGATTCACTTCGGTGAGCGCGCGCTGCGCGGCCACGTGGATGTCGAGGTGGCAGCCGAAGCCAGCGTAAAACTGTCCTTCTTCCTGCCCGGCCGCCAGCACGACGAGAACCGGAATCCCGAGGTCGCTCGTGATGTCGAGGACCCAGAGCGGTCGGCCCAGCGAACGATACGTGGACTCGAGCTCCTCGAAATAGGGGTCGTCGAAGCTCGTCATGTCGACGCCGGGTCGACGCAGTCGATTGTACCACCAAAGGGCCACGGCGTCGCGCTCGACGAGCTCGAAAAAGCCGTGCAGGATGGCCTCCTCGATGCAGTTGCCGGCGGCGTGACCATTGGAGCTGTACGCGCAGAAGTGCTCCCCGGGGGCGACCGGGACCTGATCGTAACAATAGGCCGTCGGCAGGTATCGCCGCCGCCGCGTCCCGAGCGACCATACGGGTGTCCAATCGATCTCGCACCGCTCGTCGAAGGGCAGGGGTACGTGCCATTTGCGGCTCCGCGCGGCGGCGTTCCAGGTGTCACGCGTCCGGTACTGGGATTCGCTGAAGCACTGGAGAGCGTGCGGGTGGACGCCTTCATCCCCGAGCTCGGCCAGGCGGGCGCGGAGCGTGGGTTCGTCCCCCTGGAAAATGGCGCTCACCCGTTCGATTCCCTCGCAAAGCGCGCTCGTCCGCGCCTGCGCCGCGTTCCGCCCCTTGCCGCCCGCCATGGCATGGAAGTCCCTCGGATCCCGCGCTTCGACTGGCCTTACGGGATAACGCGCCCCGTGGAGGAACCACGGCGGGCCCTCGCGCCCGGCGATGGGCTCCACGCTGGCGAGGACACCGGTCACGGGGCTGATCAAATGCCGATATCGCGCGAACGTCTCTTCCGGGGAAATCACGCGGCTGCCCCCCTCCTGGGCGGCCAGGCGTACCCGGCGTTCGAGCGTCGGCGGCTCTGCGGCGCGCCGCTTCAGGAGATCCGGGTCTCCGCAGGTCGGGCATTGCGGGCGCCGCTTCACGGCGTGCTTCTCGAGCGCGAGGCGCCCGAAATCGAAGACGAGGACGTGATTTTCGAGTTCTCCCCACGCGCCGCCGGCGACCCACCTCGCGATCACGAGCGCTGCGAGCCCGTGGGCCACGGTAAGGCCGATGGGGTTCGCCGGGCGCGGGAGGGACGAACCGCCACACGCGCCGGTCTGATGCAGGAACGTCTGCACGGGGCGATGCGCGCGGATCCGGGAGGCCAGGCAATCCCAGCAGGGTCCACCCGGGTGGAACATCGGCCCCATCCAGGGCGCCGCTCCGGACGGCTTCACGGGCATCCAGCAAACGCCTTCGGCGAGGGCCTGCCGATGGCTGTCCGCGAGCTCGGGCGCGAGGTAATCCCCGACGAGGACGATCCGTAGCCGAGCCTCGGGCTCGACCCTCATCCCGGACGCCCGGAGCGATTCACAGAAAATGGCTGCATCCACTCCCGCGAGCGCCTCGACCGTCACGGGCATTCCCGAGAGACGCTCGGCCGCGACGTCACCCGCGACCCCGAGCAAACGCCAGAAGGCGTCCTCGGCGGGAGGCGTGAGCGAGGCAGGGGCGAGGTAGCCGTTCTGCTCGAGCAGCGTGATCGTATAATACACCTCGAGCGCAGAGGCCTTTCCCCGCAGGGCCGCGATGATCTCCGCATTCTTACGTACGCCGTCCAGGAAGGGCGCGACCAGCGCGTAAAGGCGCCCCCATAGGATCGTTTCGTCGTGCTCCCCGAGGAGCGCGAGGCAATTCGGGCCCAAAAGCACGGGCCGAACGTGCGGTGCGAAGTGCAAAACTCTGTTCATGTCGCACATCCATCGCAGATGGCTGACCCCAAGGAAGTGGCCCGTGGGCCATTGGAAGGCGAGGGAGCTTAACAGAAATCGCGTCCCCCGCGAGGGCGGGGCGCGCCTCTCTCGCCGAGGATGAGCTCCCCTGTTCCGGACGGCCGGCCATCGTACGCGACGATCGACACGAGAGGAGCTTCGGCTTCAGCTCCAGGGTTTTTCGTGTTCGTTCAAATCATGTATTCACGATTCGGTTCTCTTCTCACCTCGAAGGAAAAATACCTCGACGGGGCGGTCGAGGCCCTCGACGGGCAACGTCCCGCCTGACGCGAGCGTGAAGGGCCCTTCGAGGAGCCGGGACGTGGTGCTGCTGAGGACGATGGTATCGGGGGCCGCGAGCGCGCTCAGGCGCGCGGCGATCGCGGGTGTGGTCCCGAGCGCGTGCGCCGGGCCGCGCATGTCGCGGTTGCCCGCGAGACCGGTATGCAGGCCGATCCGAATCTCGAGGCGGATCCCTCGCTCCGCCTCGAGCCGGGCGCTCTCGGTCTGTACCCTCGAAAGCAGCTCCATCGCGGCGCGACCCGCGGAAATGGCGCCGTCCTCCGGCGCCGCATCGCAGCCGAAGTAGCTCAGCACCTCCTCGCCGAGCGCGCCGGCGAAGCGCCCGTGGTGACGGCGCACGAGGTCGGCGCAGCTCACCTGCTCGCGGCTGATCAGCTCCTCGACCTCCTCGATATCGATGGCCTCGGGGCCCGGGCCGAGCGCTGTCAGGCCATAACAAAGGGCGGTGAGCTGCCGTCGATCGGCCTCGGGAGGCCGCTTCGACGAGACGAGCGCGAGGCCCCGGCCCGAGGCCCGGGGTCGCAAGGGCAGGGTCGTCCGCGACCGCTGGGCGCGCCCGCCAGCGGGCTCGAGGAAGGACTCTCGCCGCAGGCCGTGGACCTTGCAGGCCTGGAGCCTCCAGAAGAGCCCCTCGGCGTCGACGTTGCGCTTGCGAACGTCTTTCACGACCGCCTCCCGCAAAAGCTCGCCGAGAGGGTGGCCCCGGAGCGGCCTGGGAATCGGGACGGGCGCGCTGCTCATCTGCTCGAGGAGGACCTCTTGCAAGGAGCTCCCCGTGATGGCCGGCTTGCCCGTGAGGCTCTCCAGGAAGACGAGCCCCCACGCATACAGGTCGGAACGAGCGGTCGGCCGCATCGCCTGAATCTGCTCCGGCGCGGCGTAGCCGGGCGTGCACACGATTTCATTGGTGGCGGCCGTCCTGTTCGGGCTCGGCCCCGCCATCGCGTCGACGAGCGCTCCGATGCCGAAATCGAGCACCATGGCGTTCCGCCGCGCGCCGGTCGGGACCACCATGATGTTCGCGGGCTTGATGTCCCGATGAACGACCCCTTGGGCGTGGGCGCAGCTCAGCGCATCGAGGACCTGGAGCATGAGGTGCCTCGCCTCGCGCGGATCGAGGGAGCCCTCCCTGGCGAGGACGTCCGCGAGGTTCTTCCCCGGGACGAATTCGAACACGGTGTAGAGCAGCCCCTCGGGTGTATGGCCGGAGTCGATCAGCCGGACGATATTGGGATGGTGGAGTCGGGCGCAAAGCCGTATCTCGCGCCGGAAGCGCGTGACGCGCCGGCTCTGGTCGCCCGCCAGGCTGGAGCGCATGACCTTGATGGCGACGAGCTGGCCCGTCGCGACCTGGCGCGCCTGGTAGACGGCGCTGAACCCTCCCTCGCCGAGCTTGGCCAGGATCTCGTAACGGCCCTGGAACAACGAACCAGCCCCGATCATCGACCTGGGGACGCGCTCGACGAGGGTGAGCGACGGACGCGGGGGCTCGACCTCTTGCTGGCTCGCGCGTACCCGCTTGGGAGTCACCTGCGAAGTATACGCCACGCCTTGCCGGGTGGGATGCTGCGGGAGCCAAAACCTCCAAGCAAGGCCCGCGCCGTGCGTTCGCCCGCGTGATCTTGCTCGATGACGCAAGCCATTGCGCGTCGTCTGTGAGCGCTCGCCCGCGCCCCGGCGTTCGAGGAGCCGCGAAATCGCTTGTCGTGTCGCTGGTATGGCCCCTGCTCTAGCGCGCCGACCATGATTGAACACACGAGACCCATCGACGCGACCGGAGCACGACCAGACACGTCCGGCATGGTGCCATTCGGGAGGCCGCCGCTCTCGGCGGCCGTGAACGATGAAAATGCCGGGCTCAACGGCTGGGTGGTCGTGGACAGCCTGCTTGGCGGCCGCGCCATGGGAGGCACGCGTATGACACCGGGGGTCGACGCTCGCGAGCTCGCGACCCTCGCCCGGACCATGACCTACAAGCTCGCCCTCGCAGGGATGCCGATCGGCGGGGCCAAGGCGGGGCTCGTGTCGACGCTCCAACGAGGAGAGCAGAGGGATCAAAAGCTCATCAGGTTCGGTGAGCTCGCATCGCCGCTCATGCACGGAGGCGTCTACCTCGGCAGCGATCAGGGCATCAGCTACCGGGATCGGGACCTCATTCACCAGGCGGCGAACTTCCACCCCATGCAAACCCGCGGGGCGCTCCCCTGTTCGTGGGGCGATTTCTGGAGCGCATGCAAGGACGTGACGGGGCACGGGGTCTGTCTGGCGACGTGCATGATCGCCGACCACCTGCGCCTGCCGCAGGAGGGGCGGACGGTGGCCATTCAAGGGTTCGGGGTCGTCGGCCGAGGAGCCGCGCGCGGACTCGTGGAGCGGGGATACAAGATCGTCGCCGTGGCCGATCGTCTCGGCACCATCCAATGCAGCGACGGCCTGCCCGTCGACGCCCTCCTCGCCGCCACGGACGAGGCGGGGACGATTCACCGCGGACTCTTGCCCCGTCACCTCCGGTGCGACGATGGGCCGGACCGGTGGCTCTCCGTCCCGGCAGACCTCCTCGTCCTCGCGGCGTCCGGCGACGCCGTGCACGCGAGGAATGCCGGAAGGGTCGAGGCTCGCGCCATCGTCGAAGGAGCGAACAACCCATGCTCGGTGGAGGCGCTCCACGAGCTTCACCGCCGCGGGATCGCCGTGGTGCCGGATATCGTCGCCAACAGCGGAGGCGCGACGGTGACCGCTCTCTGCCTCCTGGGGCTCACCCCGCCCTTGGCGCTCGATTCTCTGATCGAATGGTGCTTCGCCGCGGTCGCACGCCGGGTGCGACACAATTGCGCCGTCCTTTTCCGGCGAGCCGCGGCGCAAGGAAAGCAGATGCACGCGGTGAGCTACGAGCTCGCCAGCGAGAACCTGGAGACGCTCCGCGCGGCGCTCCGCATGGGCAAGACGCCCGCCGACGCCGCGGCGTCGGTGAAATTCACGGGACGAGGTCAGCAATGAAATCGAACGAGACCCGGTGCGCCGAGCGGGTGCGCACGACACGTGATGCCAGCGAGCCGCTCCTCGATTCGCGTCTGGAGCACGCCCCCATCGGCAAGCCGACCCGGCCCCTGCGGGAATCGCTGCCTCAGGCGGTGCCCCCGGATCAGTTCGTCCGGGAAATCACGGACCACGTCGTCCGGTCCGGCGCCGCGAACATCGGACCGTTTTACGCGGCGCTCATCGGCGGTCATATTCCCATCGAGGGCCTCCGCGATTGGGTCAAGCAGTGGTACTTCGACTCGCGCACGTTCCCCTCGGTGATCGCCCAGATCGCGGCGAACTGCACCTATTTTTACGACGCCCGGCAGTTCATGGGGGCCAACCTGGCCGAGGAGCTCGGCGAGTTCGACCCTGCCCGCGAGCACCCGGTCCTCGTGCGCAAGCTCGGCCGGGCGCTCGGCGTGACCGACGAAGAAATGGAGTTCGTGGAGCCTTACCCCGAGACGCTCCTTTATGTGGAATACCGCCAGCACCTCGTGCGGGATCACCATTGGCTCGAGGCGCTCGCGGCCGGCAGCTTCGCCATCGAGCTGACCATCCCCGGGCGCTTCCGGAAGATCGCGCGTGCCCTCGCGGAACAGGTCGGCCTGGATGACGACGCGCTCGAGGTGTTCCACATTCACGCCGGGGATGAACGGTTGGAGCTCGACTATGGGGGCGACGTGAAGCACGCCATGGAGGCCTCGAACCTCATCCGCAAGTACGCCGTCACGGCGGAGATGCAAGAGCGCGTTCGCCTCGCGGTGTGGCGCTCGATCGAGGCCCGGAAGGTCTACCAGGCAGGGCTCTTCCGGGAGATCGTCCTCAAGCGAGACCCTGCATGGCGGCACCGATGGACCCCGGTCACATCATGAGTTTTCGCCTCTATCTCCTGCTCGTGCTCGTCCCCTTGACGGCGGCTGGGAACCTCATTGCCGGCAAATTCGCCCTGCGCAGCTTCTCGCCGTCGCAGGCGAACGCCCTGCGGTATCTCCTCGCGCTCGTCGTTCTCTTGCCGATGCTCCGCCGCTGGCCGCGGCCCACGCGAAAAGAGCTCGCGATGCTCGCGGCCACGGGCCTCCTCGGGATCTGCGTTTACAACCTCCTCTTTTTCGAGGCCATGCGGCTCATCCCGCTCTCCGAGGCGGCGCTCCTGGAGATGACGATCCCTGCGGCTTCCCTGGCGCTGGCGCGAGGGATCCTCCGGGAGAGGATTTCCCTCCGCCAGGTCGTGGGCGTCGTCGTCAGCTTCGCGGGAGCATTGTGGCTGCTCCGTATCTTGCCGCCCGGCGCATCGGCCGTGAAGACCGACGCGGACTGGCGCGGAGAAGCGCTCATGTTGCTCTCCGTGGCGTGCTTCGCGGTCTATTCCATCATCAGCAAGCTGGCCATGCAGCGCCTCCCGCCTCCGGCGGTCGCGACCTGGAGCTGTCTCTGGGGGACCGTTCCACTCCTGCTCCTCTCCGTCCCGAGTTTCCTCGCGTCCCGCGCCACCCTCGGAGAGGCCTCGCTCGAGAGCTGGCTCGGCGTCCTTTATGGCAGCCTGATCGGGTTCGTATTCAACATCATCGCCTGGTACTATTGCTTCCGTGAAGCAGGGGTCGCGAAGACGAACACCTTCCTCTATCTCGTCCCCATCTTCGGAGCCCTCCTGGCGATGATGATATTCGGAGAGCGCCTGACGGGGTGGCAGGTCTTCGGCGCCGGGGTCACGTTCGGGGGCGTCTTGCTCGCCACGCTCGAGCGTAAGCCCGTGCCGCCCCTCGAGGACGCGGCGGTCGTCAAATAGGATCCGGGGATCGAGGACCCGCGAGCTCGGAAAGATCGACTCGATTGCAAAGCTCGGCCCCGGCGAGGAAGCGCGCGAGGTTGTCCAGGATCAGACGAGACAGCTCCGCGGCTTCGCCGGGGTGGACGAAGGCGCCATGGGGTGTGATCCAGAGGTTTTCCACGGCCCAGAGGGGGCTGTCCGGCGGCAACGGTTCCTTCTCGTGCACGTCGAGCAACGCTGCGTGGAGGCGCCTCTCATCGAGCGCTCGGAGCAAGGCGCCATGATCCAGAACGGCGGCACGGGCGATATTGATCAACACGGCCCCCTGGGGCAAAGCGCGGATCGCCGCCTCGTCGATCAGCGGAGGACACGTCGTATGCCGATTGGCAGGCAAGGCAATCACCAGGGCGCTCGCGTCTCGCAGGGCGTCCGGCAGCATCGACGAGGGCCGCACCTCGTCCACCAGCGGCGAGGGCCGTCCGCTTCGCGTGATGGCCACGGTCCGCACCTCGAATCCACGCGCTCTGCGGGCGATCTCTCGCCCAATGGGGCCGAGCCCGGCAATGACCAGCGTGCTACCGGCGAGAAGCCGAGATTTCGGAGGTCTCCACAACCGGGCGTCTTGCTGGCGCACGAGCGCGGCCGCGTCCTTGGCGAGCGCCAGAAGACCCATCCAGACGAATTCGGCCACGGCGACGGCAGGCACGTTCGCGGCGTGCGTCACCTGCAGGCCTTCGCGTGGCGCACCTTCGAGGACGTGGTCCGCTCCGGCCCCGGTGAGCTGAAGCCAGCGCAGCTTCGGACAGCGCCCCAGCATTCCGCGTGGAAACGTATTGGCGACGAGGACCTCGATGGCATCGGCACACGGAGGGTCCTGCGACGTATCGGTGACCACCTCGACGTCCAGGCCGAACTCTGCGGCGTGGAGCGACGCCCCGATCTCGTTGCCCATCCGCTCGTGAAACACACAGACCTTCATCGCGGACATCGATCATGCTAGCACATCTCGATTTGGGGGCCTTGCTGGAGCGCCACCTCGGCGCGGATCGCGTACGATCGGACGCCGAAGCGCTCGCCCGGTATGCTCGCGACGCGAGCTCCATCGGCCCCTTTCCTCCCGAAGCCGTGGTATTTCCTTCCTCCGCCGAGGAAATCTCGGTGGTCCTGCGCCTCGCCTATGAGCACGGCTTCCCGGTGACGCCGCGCGGCGCAGGCACGGGGCTTTCGGGCGGAGCGCTGCCCGTTTGCGGAGGGGTCGTTTTGTCGACGGAGCGAATGCAGCAAATCAAGGAAATCGACGATGTCTCCTTCACCGCGGTGGTGGAGCCCGGGGTCGTGACGGGCGCGCTTCAGCAAGCGCTCGAGGCGCAGGGGCTCTTCTACCCGCCGGATCCGGCGTCCCTCGGGACATGTTCGATCGGAGGGAACGTCGCCCATAACGCAGGCGGCCCCCGCGCGCTGAAATACGGGGTGACGCGTGATTACGTGCTCGGGCTCGACACGGTCTTGCCCGGCGGTATGCCCCTGCGCATGGGTCGCCGGACGATGAAAGGGGTCGTCGGTCATGACGTGACGGCGCTGTTCGTCGGCAGCGAAGGGACGCTCGGCGTCACCACCAAGGTGACGCTCCGGGTCATTCCCGCCCCGCGCGCGTGGGCCACGCATCTCTCCATCTTCCGGACCGCCGTCGACGCCGGCCGCGCGGTGACGCAGATCCTCCGATCCGGATTCCGGCCCTCTGCCCTCGAGCTCCTGGATGGGCCGTCCATTTCCGTGCTCCGTCTGCATGGCAATCACGCCTTTCCGCCGGGGGCGGGGGCCATTCTCTTGTGTGAAATGGATGAGGAATTCGAGGCGCTCGATCGGGTGCTCTCCCTCTGCTCCATGGCCTGCGCGCAGGCGGGCGCCATCGAACAGCGAGCGACGACCGAGGCCACGGAGCGCGCGCGCCTCTGGTCTGCGCGGCGCGCCGTCTATCCCCTGCTCGTCGCGACCTTTCCCAGGATACACGTGGAGGACGTGTGTGTGCCCCGAGGACGAATCCCGGAAGCGCTCCGTCGCCTCGACATGCTCGCGGCGCAGCACCGGATCCCCACCGCCACGATAGCGCATGCCGGAGATGGCAACCTCCACGTGGGCCTTCTCCGCGGCGCGGAACCGGACAGGGACGGCACGGAGGACGAGCGCCTGGAGAGGATGCGGGCCGACCTGCTACGCGACATTCTACGGCTCGGAGGCACGATCGCCGGAGAGCACGGCATTGGTTATGCCAAGCGGCACTTCCTCGGCTGGGAGCTGTCCCCGGAGATGATCGCCTTGCAACGCAAGCTGAAGATGGTATTCGATCCCAAACACCTGTTGAACCCTGGAAAGATATTTTCGGAGGCCTGACATGAGCATGGAACCTCGCGTGGCGGCGGTGCTGGAGCGCCTCGAGCAGCGGTCGAAGCAGGAGCAATCGGAGCTTTCGGAGCTCAACACCAAAGGAGCGCGCTTCGTCCGCGAAGCGGCGGGTCGGTTCATGCTGGACGTCGGCGCCGACGTGGGCCGCCTGCTCAATTCCCTGGTGCGCGCGCTCGGCGCGCGTCGGGTGGTCGAAATCGGCGGCTCCGTCGGGTATTCGACCGTCTGGCTCGCCGAAGCGGCGCAGGCCACCGGAGGGCGCGTGGTCTCCTTCGAGATCGACGCCCACAAAGTCGAGGAAATGCGGCAGAACCTGTCCGACGCGCGTCTGCTCGAGCACGTGCAGATCATCGGGGAGGACGCATCGCTCCACCTCGCCTCGCTGGAAGGGCCCTTTGATCTGGTCCTCATCGACCACTGGAAGGACATCTACATTCGTGATTTCGACCTGGCCTGGCCGAAGGTGCGACGCGGCGGGATCGTCGTGGCCGACAACATCCTTGCGCCCGCGGCCACAGCGGCGCAGTTGCAGGCCTACGTGGCGCATGTGCGGGCGGCCCCGGGAGCGCGCTCGTCCACGCTCCCCCTCGGGCAGGGAATCGAGCTGACCCAGCGCATCGATGGATGAGCGGCCACGTGGCCTTGCGCGTGGCGACGTCCAAGGCCGTTCGCGCTACGCTCGGATTCGCATGCCGCCGCGGCCCGGCAAGACGCGACCATCTCGGGACGGAGGCGAAAGCCGGTTCGTCGGGCGCGAGTACGCGCTCACGAAGCTCGCCGAAGCGCTGGCGCGTGGTCGCCTCGTCGAGCTCGTCGGGCCGCCGGGCGTCGGCAAGACCCGGCTCGCCACGGAGTTCGCGAGGCGGTCGCCGCGCCTCTCCGCGCTCAGGTTCTGCGACCTCACGGAAGCTACCTCGCTCAGCGCGTTCCTGTTCGAGGTGGCGCGCTCGCTCGGCGTGCCCGTGCCGCTCGACATCTCCCCGGACGAGCTCGCGCGGCGGGTGAAAGAGCGGGTCTCGGCGGACGACGCCCGGCTCCTCGTGCTCGACAACTTCGAACAGCTCCCCGCTTCGGCCGACGCGGCGCTCGCGGCGTGGTTCGACGGCGAGGGCCCGGGGGCGCGCGTGCTCGTCACGTCGAGGCGGCGTCTCGCCGGCGCGCCTGCCACGACCATCAGCCTGGCCCCGCTCTCGACCGAGCGGCACGCGGGCGAGCGGTGGTCCGAAGCGGCGGAGCTGCTCGTGACGCGGGGCGAGGCCTTCGCGGGCGGCTCGTTCGATCCGCAGGAGGACCGCGCGACCATCGAGGAGCTCGCCCGCGAGCTCGACGGCCTGCCCCTCGCGCTCGAGCTCGCGGCCTCGCGCTTTCGCGTCCTCGCGCCCAAGCAGGTGCTCGCGCGCCTCTCTCCGCGTTTTCGCATGCTCCGGCGGCCCGACGGCACGATCGCTCGGGCGAACCTCCGCGAGAGCATCGAGATGTCCTTCGTGATGCTCGCCCCGCTGGAGCAGGACGCGTTCCTCGCGAGCTCCGTGTTCCGCGGCGGCTTTTCCCTCGACGCCGCCGACGCCGTGCTCGGCGAGGAAGGCGGCCCGTGGCCGCTCGACCTGCTCGAATCGCTGCTCGACCAGTCGATGCTGACGGTCGACCAGGATCCCCACGAGCGCCGCTACGATCTCTTGATCTGCATCCGCGAGTTCGCCGAGAGCGAGCTCGCGCGCAGGGGTGGGGGCGCGGCGCGCGCGGCCGAGCGGCATGCCCGCTACTACGTGGGCCTCGGCGAGCGACTCGTCGGATGCGCCGATGCCGGCTCGCGTCGCGCCCTCGAGCGCGAGCGGGAGAACCTCGCCGTGATCGCGCATCGGCGCGGGCTCCTCGGTGCCGACCTCGCGCTCCGCGCGGCCCTCGTGCTCGCCGCGCCCGCCTCCGGATTGCCCTACATCACCGTCGAGGAGCTGCTCGGCGGCGCGCTGGGCGACGACGAAGGCGAAGGCGCGTCGCCTGCGCTCGTGGGACGCGCGCTCCTCTCGCGTGGCACGGTCCGCCGCTTCCTCGGCCGGATGCCGGAGTCGACGGCCGACCTCGAGCGGGCGCGCGTGATCGGCGCGTCGACAGGCGACCGCGCGCTCCTCGCCGAGGCGTTCGCGGGCCTCGGCAACACGGTGGCGGGCGTCGGGGACTGGGGGCGCGCGCGGGCCTTCTTCGAGCGCGCGCTCGAGGCGGGCGCCGAGCCGAGGCTCCGCGCGCGGCTGCTCGCGATGCTGGCGAACAGCTTCGGCGGGACCGACGAGTACGACCGCGCGATCCCGCTCTTTCGTCAGAGCATCGCGGAGTCCGATCGGGCCGGGGACGAGAGCGCCTCGGCCACCGCGCGCCTCGCGCTCGGGGTGATCCTGCTCGCCGCGGGGGACTTCGACGAGGCATCACGCCTCCTCGGCGATGCGCTCGAAGCCCTCACGCGCATCGGCTCGCCCCATTGGGAGGGGATCACGCTCTCGTACCTCGCGCGCTGCAAGCAGGAGACGGGCGATCTGCCCGCGGCGCTCACGCTGTATTCCGACGCCCTGGCCCGCCTCGACGTGGCCGGCGTGCGACGCGCCCAGGCCGTCGCCTTCTACCAGTTCGCGACGGCGCTCATCGAGGCGGGCGAGCTCTCCGCCGCCGCCAAGCACCTGCGCGCCGCCTTGCCCCTCGCGCGCGAGAACTGCGGCGAATACGAGGGCGTGGTGCTCGCCGCCCAGGGCGTGGTCGCCGCGCGGCGGGGCGCGGCCGGCGACGCGGCGATGCTCTACCGGCGCGCGGAGGCGTCGCTTTCCGCGTACCCCAAGCCGATGTTCCTCGCCGCCGTGCGCGTGCTGCTCGGCGACGAGCCGCCGGCCGCGTTCGCGTCGAGCTCGGAGGTGCGCCTCGCCCTGCGTCTACGCAGCCCCGTCTCGGCGCCGCGCGCCGCGCCTCCGCTCCTCATCGCGCGTGACGGCAGCTGGTTCCGCGCGCCTGGCAGCGATGCATCCACCCCGCTCGAGCGACGCAAGGCCCTCCGCGGCGTGCTGCGGGCCCTTTTGCGGCAGCGAGAAGAGCGCCCCGGCGAGGCTGCCACGGTCGCGGCGCTCGTCGAGGCGGGTTGGCCCGGTGAACGGATCCTCCCCTCCGCCGGCACCGAGCGCGTCTACGCCGCCGTCGCGACGCTGCGTCGCCTGGGCCTTCAGGGCGTGATCCAGCAGAAGGCGGGCGGCTACCTCCTCTCGCCGGAGGTCCCGGTCGTCTTGAGCTGATTTCCTGCTGGAACCGGGCCTTTCAACAAACTTTCAACCCGAGACCCCGCGCGTCAGGGCCATCTTCCTCGTGCAGCTTAACGACGAGGTCATGACCATGATTCGCAAGCTTATTTTCGCCACGATCGGTTGTGGGATCGCGCTCCTCGCGGGGTGCACGGACGACGTCCCGGCCCCGCCGGACACGAGCACCGGCGGCTCGGGCGGCTCGGGCGGCGCGGGCGGCGCGGGCGGGCAGGGCGGGCAGGGCGGCTGCCCCACGCTCGACCTCTCGCTCACGCAGATCTACCGCTTCACGGACGCCAACTTCTCCGTGGCGGCCGACGTCTCGCCCGGGGTCCCCGACGCCTACCGCACGCAGGCCGTCCTCGAGATCTACAACGAGTGGACGACCCCGGGCTTGCCTCCGCTCGTGACGGGCACCTTCGACCTCGGGGCGGCGCCGAACGACCACTACGGGAGCTGCCAGCACTGCGTCACGGTGATCACGCCGGACTCCAGCGAGATCCCGACCCGCACGTATTTCCAGACGGGCGGCACGATCGAGCTCACGAAGCTCGATCCGGACGATCCGAGCATCGCCGCCGGCAAGATCACGAACGTCACGCTCTCCGAGGTCACGCGGAAGGAAGACGGGACGTGGGAGCCCGTGCCAGAGGGCGGCTGCTTCGTGATCCCCTCGTGGTCGTTCGACACGACGCCCGTCAACGGCATCCCGTGCGAAAAGGCCGAGGACTGCGGCAACACCCAGCGTCAGGTCTGCTCGCCCAAGACGAACACCTGCGCGCCTTACGAGTGTCTCTTCACGTACGACGTCGTGTGCCCCGACGGCGAGCTGTGCCTGGCGCAGGTACCCAGCGAGAACTCGATCGGGGCTTGTTACAAGGCGTGCACGCCGTTCACCTCGGGCGCCTGCCCCGCGGATTCCGAGTGCATCGCGACCGACCCCGTCCAGAACTACGGCGTCTGCCGGCCGACGGGCAAAGGCGCGCCCGGCGAGGCGTGCAGCGGGCCCGACATCTCCACGGGCTGCGAGACGGGCAGCCTGTGCGCCGGCGTGCCCGCCACGTGCGAGCAGACCTGCGCGTGGCTCACGCCGGACCCCGGATGCCCCGACGGACGTGTGTGCGGCATGTCGAACGTGTGCCTCTCGCCCGAGAGCGGCGACCCGGCGCCCATCGACGGCGCGTGCCAGCCGACCTGGGTGCCGTATCAGAGCTGCGGATCCGACGGCGAGGCGTTCCGCGGCCTCTGCCTGAGCCTCTACCCCGAGGAGCCGATCGAGCATTGCGAGCGCATCTGCCGCATGCCTGACGGCGACTGCCCGGCGGGCGAGTACTGCGCGGGCATCTTCTCCAACACGAACGTCGGCATCTGCTGGACGATCCCGGTCTGCGGCGACGGCGTGCTCGACCCGCTCAACGAGATCTGCGACGACGGCAACACCGCGTCGGGCGACGGATGCTCGGGCGATTGCGATATCGCCGAGTTCGACGTGCTCTGCAACCTCGCCGAGCCGCTCGCGCTCGACGTCGACATCCAGGGTACGACGGAAGGCGCGCCCACCGGGTATGGCGGGAGCTGCGAGCTCTACATCGTCGTGCCCTCGAAGACGTTCACGTTCGACGTCCCGGGACCGGGCCGGCTCTCCTTCGACCTCACCTCGAACGCGGGCGTGGACCTCGACTTGCTCCTGGTCGGCGATTGCGCCGATCCGGGCAGCAGCGAGCTCGCTTGCAGAGCCACGTCCGCGGCCACCGAGGAGCTCGATTTCGACTTCGCGACGAAGCCGAGCGGCCCGGTGATGCTCGTCGTTCGTGGCAATACGATGAAGGACGCGGGGCCGTTCACGCTGCGCGCGAGCTTCACGCCGGCGGTCTGCGGCGATGGCGTCGCCGTCGGGCCCGAGGCGTGCGATGATGGCAATACGATGGATGGTGAGGGCTTCTGCTCGGCCGATTGCTCGAGCCCCGACTGGCCCACGGTCTGCGCGGGCCTCCCGATGCTCTCCACGTCGTCGCCCAACGTCGGCGACACGGCGAGCGCGCCGAATCTGAACAACACCGACGGGTATTGCACCTACGCGACCGGCGGCGAGGTGACCTATCGTTATGTCGCGCCGAAGGACGGGACGCTCACGCTGCACCTCGACGAGACGAATGTCAATTATGGCCTCTACGTGCTCGACGGCTGCGGGGCGGCGACGGAGGCCAAGCTCCTCTCGTGCTCGAATTGGGGCTGGCCCCCGGAGAGCGCCGAGGACATCACATTGCCTCTCACCGCGGGGAAAGAGGTGACCGTCGTCGTCGACACGGTTCCGCCGAGCAAGGGCGGTCCGTTCAGCCTCGAGGCGTCCTTCCAGTGACGTCCTGAGAGCCTACCTGCCGCGTCGAAACCACTCACCCCGCTCCCGCTGGTCTGGCCGAAGGTGCGCCCACGCCAAGCGAACGCCCTGCCTCGCGAAGACCAGCGAGCGTGTGGGGTTGGCCGTTGCCAGCGATTGACGGTTGTCCATGCCACGCGGATAAATGGCGCGGACCCCTGTCATGCGGCGCAGCAACAATCCCTCTCCTACGCAGTCTTCCATGAGTGGGCCTCGGACTGCGGATCCGGACTTTCGGACCCTCTTCGAGTCCGCCCCCGGGCTCTACCTCGTCGTCGAACCCGATGCGCCTCGGTACACGATCGTCGCGGTGAGCGATGCTTATGCGCGCGCGACGATGACGAGGCGCGAACGAATCCTCGGTCGCGGTATTTTCGAGATATTCCCTGCCAACCCGGCGACGTCGGAGCAAGGCGCAGCTGCCGTCCGGAACCTCGGCGCGTCCCTCGAGCGGGTGCTCCGTCGGCATGTCCCGGATACGATGCCCATTCAGCAGTACGACATCCGCCGGCCTGATGAGGAAGGGGGCGGATTCGAAGAGCGATGGTGGTCCCAGGTCAACTGCCCGGTATTCGGGCCCGACGGCGAGCTCATCTACGTCACGCATCGCGTCGAGGACGTCACGGAGTTCGTCCGCGTCAAGCAAGCAGGCCTCGAAGCGCAGAAGTTGACCGCCGACCTACGTATCCAAGCGGAGAACATGGAGGCCGAGATCTTCCAGCGAGGAAAGGAGATCACGGAAGCCAACCGGCAGCTCGTGCGCGCCAACGAGGAGATCACGCGGCTCTACGAGAAGACCAAGGAGCTCGATCGGCTGAAGTCCGAGTTCTTCGCGAGCGTCAGCCATGAGCTCCGCACGCCGCTCGCGCTCATCCTCGGGCCCACGCAGCGTCTCCTCGGCGTACCCGAGATCAGCCCGGCTCTTCGTCGCGACATCGAGGTCATCGAACGCAATGCGCGCACGCTTCATCACCACGTCGATGATCTGCTCGACGTCGCGAAGATCGACGCTGGACGAATGACGCTCGAGTATTGCGAGATCGACCTGGCGCGATTGACCCGCTTCGTCGCCAGCCACTTCGAGGTGCTGGCCAAGGAGAAGGACATCGCATTCACGGTCGAGGCGGAGGGTGCGCTCTGGGCGGAGGTCGACCCGGAGAAAATGCAGCGGGTCCTCCTCAACTTGCTCTCGAACGCATTCAAGTTCACGCCCGCCGGCGGGCGCATCCGCGCGAGCTTGCGACAGCCCCCCGGGGATCACATCGTCATCGAGGTGGCGGACAGCGGTCCCGGCGTCCCCGTCGACAAGCGAGAAGCCGTATTCGAACGCTTCCGCCAGCTCGACGGCGGAGCTACACGGCGGTTTGGTGGGACGGGCCTGGGCCTCGCGATCGCGCGGGATTTCATCGCCCTGCACCACGGCGTGATCTCCGTCTCCGAAGCGCCCGAAGGTGGAGCCTCGTTCACGGTGGACCTGCCCCGACGAGCCCCGCCCGAAGCCGTCGTGCGGCCCCGGGCGACCGATGTACCCTCGGGGGGGCCTCGGCCGGCGGTGGTATCGCAGGGGGCCTTCGAGCTTCACGCAGGGCCTCCGGTCGAGGTCGTCGGAGAGCCGGGAGGCGCGCTCGTGCTCGTGGTGGAAGACAACCGCGAGATGAGCGGATTCATTCTCGAAAGCCTGGCGTCCGACCATCGCGTCGTGGCGGCGTTCGATGGCACGGAGGGCCTGCGAAGAGCGCTGGAGCTCGAGCCCGACCTCGTCCTGAGCGATATCATGATGCCGAAGCTGAGCGGCGACGCGCTCGTGCGCTCGATTCGCTCCCACCGCGAGCTCGACAGGATCCCCATCGTGCTCCTCACGGCGAAGTCGGATGACGAGCTACGGGTGAAGCTCTTGCGCGAGGGCGCCCAGGATTACATCACGAAGCCTTTCACCGTCGACGAGCTGCGCGCTCGTATCGACAATCTCATCGCCGGAAAGAGAGGGCTCGAAGCCCAAGCACGGCTCGCGGCGCTCGTCGAGCAGGCGCCGGACGGCATTTTCGTCGCCGACCTCGAGGGGCGTTACACCGATGTGAACACCGCCGGCTGCCGCATGCTCGGGTATGTCCGCGAGGAGATCATCGGAAAGACCATGGTCGATTTCATACCCCCGCGAGACGTCCCCCGGCTCACGCATGCCAAGGAACAGCTGCTCGCGGGGGCCGTGGAGGTCGCCGAGTGGAGCCTACGGACCAAAGGGGGAGCCTACTTGCCGGTCGAGATGAGCGCCAAGCTCCTCCCCGACGGTCGATGGCAGAGCCTGGTTCGTGACATCAGCGAGCGAAAGCGCGCCGAGGAGGCGCTCCGCGCGTCGGAGGCGAGGTTCGCGGGCCTGATCTCGATCGCCGCCGACGCGATCATTTCGATCGACCAGGACCAACGGATCAGCATTTTCAATGAAGGCGCCGAGCAAATCTTCGGCTGGAAGCGCGAGGAGATCCTCGGCCAGTCCGTGGATGTCTTGATCCCGGAAGGGCTCAGAGAGCGCCATCGGCAGCACGTCCGCGACTTCGCGAAGAACCCGCTGAAGGCACGAAAGATGTCCGAGCGCGAAACCATTTGGGCGCTCCGCAAGGACGGTGTGAAGTTCCCAGCAGAAGGAGCCATTTCCAAGCTCGACGTCGAGGGCGAGCCTCTCTTCACCATCATCCTCCGCGACATCACCGAGCGCAAGGAGGTCGAAAAGCAGCAGCAGCTCCTCTTGAACGTCGGCGCCGTCCTGGCCGCGAGCCTCGATTACGACCAGACCGTGGACAGCCTGGTGAGCCTCGTCGTCCGCCATCTGGCGGACTGCTGCATCGCGGAGCTCGTGAATGAGGACGGGGGACGTCGCTTCAAGATCGCACATGCGGATCCCGCCAAGGCAACGGTCGCGGATGCTCTCCAGCGGCTCGAGCTCGATCCAGGGGGGCCGCACCTCGTTTCGATGGTCTTCGAGACCAGGCAGCCGCTTCTCGTGAACGAGGTGACGCCCGCGTACCTGGAATCGATCGCGCAGAGCGAAGAGCACCTGCGGGTGCTACGCGAGCTCGATCCGAAATCCCTCATCGGCGTGCCGCTGATTGCCCGTGGGAATCTCGTGGGTGCCCTCCTTCTCCTCAGCGCGACGGCGGCCCGGTACGCGGCGCGGGAGTTTGCCGTGGCCCAGGAGCTTTCGCACCGAGCCGCCTTGGCCGTGGAGAATGCGTGCCTCTTCCGCGACGCCCAGCGAGCCATCAGGGCACGCGACGACACGCTCGGTATCGTCGCGCACGACCTCCGCAATCCGCTGAACGCCATCTTCGTCCACGCGGAGCTCCTGCGGCGTGCGCGGGAGCCAGGGACCTCTCGGCGCGGGGAGTCGATTCAGCGTGCCGCGCTGCGAATGAATCGCCTCATCCAGGATCTCCTCGATGTGGCTCGCCTCGACGCGGGGCAGCTCTCCGTCATGCGTGGTCATATCCCCGCTGACGAGGTTGCCATCGCGGCGGTGGAGGCACAGAGACCGTTCGCGCGCGAATGCTCGCTGGAGCTCGACCTCGACGTGGCGGCGGAGCTCCCTGAAATATGGGCGGATCGTGATCGCGTCTTGCAGGTCTTCGAGAACCTCATCGGCAATGCCATCAAATTCACTCCAGCGGGCGGGCGGATTCACGTGGGTGCGGCTCGGCGGGAGGAAGTGGTGCTCTTCTGGGTCACGGACACGGGCCTCGGTATTCCCATGCAACAGATCCCGCACCTCTTCGATCGATTCTGGCAGGCAAAGGAGGCCGACCGTGGCGGCGCCGGCCTGGGCCTGTCGATCGTCAAGGGCCTCGTCGAGGCACACGGCGGAAGAGTCTGGGCAGAAAGCAAGGTCGGGGTGGGCAGCACATTCTTCTTCACCATTCCAATCACGCGGCCGTGGGAGTCACGCGGGCGCAGTTGAGCGCGGAGCCTCCGACGGGCTATCCATCCGCGATAGGCCAGGGTGGAAGGCAAACGGCCCGACGAACGCCCTTGTTGGAACGTCGATCGGTTCGAACAGCCATTCGCGTCAGCACGAGAGGAGCTCCACGGCCAGGCTCAGATCGTGACCGGACGAGTCATCGGCGTGCTCGAAGAACGCCCTTTCGAGCCGTTCGCGTGTCGTGGGATCACGCAAAAAGCGCGTCACCGCGCGATCCTGATCGGCGTCCAAAGACACACTCGGCTCGGGAGCGTATCGATCGCCAACGAGCTCGGCGAGGCGTACCGTCGCGGCGAGTGACTCGTCCTGCCGCCAAAGAGCAAGGTACGGCTCGGGGTCCTCTCGTAGAGAGACGACGGCCTTGAATACCGAGCGCCAATCCGGGCCAGTGCCCGACAATGTCTCGCGCCACAGCGCGCGAAGATAGGCGTCGACCGTTGCTTGCTCGACATGCGGCCATTCGCGAAAGTCGAGATCGCGTAGCTGTCCGGCGAAGTGCTCGAGCGTCGGCCATCCAGACCACGTCGGTTGAGCCATCACTTCGAAAAAGCGGGGCAAGAAGTGTCTGATCCGCTTCGTGTCGAAGCCGCAGAGCGCTTCGGACGACCAGACGGCCTCCAGATCGTCCCCGGACAATTCGCGCAGCTTCTTCGCCCGGAGCCGTGTCTGGAGGACATGGTCGTCTCGGTCGTCGAGGCCATAGCCGATGTGCACCTGGGCGCGGTAGTCCCGGAACGTGGAATAAAGATCCTCGATCGCTGACCGAACATCCACCTGTTCGTGCTTCATGTACCTGCTCCGCCACGTCGACTCGACTTGGAGGGAAGTTGCTCGTGCTCGTAGCGGAGGCTTCGACCTCGCGCAACGGCCCGCTGGAAGAACCGCGCATCGCGTGGTTCTTCCACCCCGAGTCCAGCGCTTGCGCTGGTCCGGGTCGAGGGGCGGACAGCCCCCGCGGGGTCCGGGGCGGCGCCCCGGCGAGGCGCGTATCCAGCGGACGCCGCCTGCGTACCACGGGTACGCGAGCGCCCTGGATGCCGAGACCTGCGCGGGCCGGGACGAGCGTCGCTGCCGCGGCTTCGCGCCGTGGCACGGCCCCTGCAAATGCGTCCGGCACGGCGGCGGGCCCATTGGAGTGGCGCAGCGACGGCAGGTGCCGGACATGGCGTCTGCGCTCTTCTCGCTGCGTGATGAATGGGTCGTGGCCAATCACCCAATAGAATAGAGGTAGAGAGACATGCGTAACGATACCGGCTGGCTGTCGAAGACCCTTGCTTTGGTCCTGGTTTCTGCGAGCGGAGTGCTCCTCTCCGCGTGCTACGCCGACGGTGACGTCGGAGAGATCGGGGACGAGAACACGGCCCAGGTGGAGGCTGCCTTCGGGGAGGCGACGTGCGCCAGCACCGCGATCGCCGACTACACGCACACGGGCGATGTGGACTGCTACGATAACGTCCCCATCCACTCCCCCAGCACGGGCTACGGGCAGGCCGCATGCACCGCGGCCTGGGTGGTGGATGCCGACGGCACGTACGAGCCCTACAGCACGACGGTCAAACCCTTCTTCTATTCCGTGGAGGACATCAACACCGCGGACGAGTGCGCGCGGGCGTCCACGCATATCAGGCGGTATTCCAGCAGCGGGACGGTCCTGGGGGAGAGGGACTACCATGGCGCTTGGGATTCCGGGAGCTCGACCTGCAGCCTGGTGGAAAACGACAACGAGGGGAACCTCGAGGTCGAGACTGGCGACCGGTTCATCGTGCAGGGGTATCGAACCAATATGCTCGCGCCCCGCACGTACCTGCGGGTGACGTTGCGGTTCTTCGGGCCCGCTTGCTAGAGGTCGTCTCATGAACGCCCTGCCGCATCGGCCCCGCTCGCTGCCGGTGTGGCGATAGCACGGTCGCCACGAATTCCGAGATTGACATGACCAGTGCGCCCATGCTCTGCATGGTAAATGCGTACCAACTTTCTTGGCATATCGACACTCGTGGCTCTCCTCTGCGCCTCCGCGGCGCTCGTCGGATGCGACGGCGATGAGAAAGACCCGGACAACACCGGCGGTGCGGGGGGCACCGCCGGCGCGGGCGGCAGCGGCGGCGCGGGCGGCAGCGGCGGCAGCGGCGGCG
>NZ_JASBQE010000144.1 GCF_029960785.1 Polyangium sp. 15x6 | reverse complement strand
CGTCCACGACGCGCCGCCACCGGCGCTCGGTCCTCGTCGTCCTCGTAGCCATGACGAACCTCCTTCGACGACGAGAACTGCACGGAAGAGCGCAGGAGCGGAAGGATGGGGGTTGCCGGACGGGTACGGCTCGATCCGCCACCGCTGCGGACCTTCCTCCCGCCGCCTCGGCCACTTCGTCGGGGAGCCCTCCTTCCGGACGACCTCGGCGAGCACCTCCTCCATAACCTCTTTCGACTCTCCCCCGCGTACGTGCGCGCGGCCGCTCAGGTGGCGGCGCTGGTGCAGGAGATCCAGCAGGATCCCACCCAGGAGCGCCTTACCTGGTTCGTCTACTTCGCCCTGTCCCGCATGTGCGCCAAAAATGGGGACCCTGTGCCGATTGCGTGGATCCGGGCCCGCCTGCCCGATCTCCGTCGGACCGACCTCAACCGCGCCCTCGAGCAGCTCGAGGGCGAAGGGACTATCGCGCTCCGTTCCTTGGAAACCGTCGATGTGGCCGTCGTCGCCGGGGGAATTTCGGATCCCGTTCGAGGCCGGATCACGCACGCCGAGCTCCTTCGAGACCTGTAATTCTCGCCCTCATAAAGGAGAGAGCCAAACCATGGCAGACCCCAGCACCACGGACACGCAGAGCGACGCGGACTTGCCGACCGAGCTTGCCATCGGCACGGACGGCCGAATCTACATCAACGCGGAGAGCCTACCTCCCGAGAAGCGCGAAGGCCGCCCCATGTTCCAGGGGTACGCGATGACGCCCGAGGAGACGCGCCACGCAGTGGAAACGCTCCACAAGCTCGCCTTCAATATCACCGTCGAAGTCTTGCAAGCGACCCGGGAGAGCAGCGGGAAGGAATAACCCGCTGCTCTCCCGGTCCCGCCGCTACGTCGCAGCCTCCCGATACCGCCGCACCAGCTCAGCTCCGACCCGCAGACGGTTCGCCCAGCCGCCGAGCATCGTGCCGAGCGCTGGATTCCCATCCGTCATCATCATCGCCATCGCTTCGAGTTCGTCCGCGACCGTCGCCACGACGCCCTCGATCGGATGCTCGTCCCCCCGCGCCAGGCCGCGGACGAGGAGGTCCGCGAGCGTCGCCCGACGAATGCCATCCGGCGTGTAATTCGTAAGGTCTTCCGCGCTGGGAGCCGAAAGACCCACCGCGGCAAGGCGTGCGTCCTCGCCTTCCGAGGGGTTTCTTTCCGAAGTCAAGCCTTTTTCCCTCATGCCTCCTCGCTTCCAACGGGCGACCGAGGGGGATCCTACGGGCTCGAACGACCATACGGCAATCCCCCGATCGGACATATACCGTCCGATGCGCCAGCCTGTCCCGGGATCTGGGGCTCGCCGGCTCCGTTGCCTTCGTGCTTCGTGGGGAGCGTGAAATTTCCCTTGACGCCCGCGCCGAATCGCAATCAACCCGGGATCCGATGCCTCCGCCTGAGCCCAACGCGTCCCGACGAACCGTGGCTGATCTGCTCCGTTGGTCCTATGCGAACCTCGCCATGGCGCACGCCGCGCTCGTTCAGGGGGCGACCAGCTACGCGCCGCGCCACTACGCGATCCGGTCCAAGGTCAACGCTGGGCTCCGCGACGGCACCATGAGCATCGGACCGCTCGCCGATGACGAGCGCTTGAAGCTCGTTCTACCGATCGCGTGCTGCTACTGCGGAGTTCGCGAGAACCTGACCGTCGATCACTTGGTCGCCACCAGCCGAGGCGGACCCGACGCGGGCGATAACCTCGTCTGGGCTTGCCGCTCGTGCAACAGCGCGAAGGGCGCTCGTGATGCGCTCGCGTGGCTTGAAGGACGGGGGGAGTTTCCGCCCCTGCTCCTCCTTCGCCGCTACCTGAAACTCGCGTTCCAGCTATGCGCGCCGCTGGGAGCCCTCGAGCATTCCCCCGAGGAGGCGCCCCAGCTCCCGATCGACCTTGCGCGAGTTCCGCAGAAGTACCCCGCGCCGAGCCAGCTCCGGCTTTGGGTCACGCCGCTATGAAGGCTCTCGTATGAGATGGGCGATGAACTCACGGGCGGCTTACCAGGGCACGGGTGTAACGGGGAAATGACACTGTTACGGCAATGAAACGCTGACGTGTGATGCAACCGTGACAACCGCCCCACTATCTTCGAGAATCCAGTTGGTATGGGGGTTGCTGTGTCCGCCACCGCGACGCGAGCACGAAAAAAAAGCTCGCCTACGTGGAAGGATAAGGGATTCAGATGAACACACGACGTGCGATGACCACTGGCATGATGGGTTCCATGGCTGCTCTTGGCTGCGTCTTCGCGCTCGGCTGCGTGGCCGATATGGGCGAGGTGGGCGAGGTGCCTGCCGAAGAAGCCGCCCCCTTGCCTCTGATGGAAAGTGAGGCGGCGACGCCCGTGTCGGTGCTGAAGCTGAGGAATGGCAACGAATTGCGGTTTTACAGCGCCCCCAAGGAGGGAACCGCGGTGCTCGAGGTCGGAAACGTCAACAACGGTCCCTCGGTCACGCAGCGCCCCGAGCTACGCGACGCCAGCCCCCAGGAGATCTTCTGGGCCGTCAGCGAGCCGGGCACGCCGGTTCCGGAGGGCCTCACTCGGCAACCGCTGACATCAGCCACTTCCGCAATGCCGCGCGACCGCATGCAAGGGTGGCTGGTCGAGACGATGGGCGCGTCGCTCACGACGCCAGAACAGTGCACCAGCGACGTTCTGTTCGACGAGGCGTACTGCGATGAGCCGGCGCCCTACGACAGCCACAAGTGCTTCTTCAACCGCTCGGGTGACACGATTTGGAACTCCGGACGCGCGAGCTCCTACAAAGTCGGCCTCTGCGTCCAAGAAGGCACCGTGAGCGACCAGCTCACTTACACCGACCACAACCCCTTGGGAGCGTGCGGCTTCGCGTTCCCGGAGGCCATTGCCTGGACATTTACCATCAGCGCTGGGGGATGGATCAACTGGGTTTGGTCGGCTGGCCCCGGCGACTGGTGGCGAACGTATACCCACGCCACCACTCAGGCCAGCGGGGACATCTTCGATCACGGTCAGCGCTGGAACTACGAGCCCAACTGCTTGTAGCATTACCGCGCAGAGGCATGCCTTTGGCGCGTGAGCCGAATCCGCCGAGTGCCTACCAAATCACCTGAGACACGCTCCCGCCCCAAGCCGTAGGCCGCCACCGCGCCCCGGTCCCATCGTCAAAATGCGTGAACTCCGCCCAGGCTTGGCCGTTTGGCGGAAAACCGACCATCCCGCTATCCTGCCGGTTAAACGTCGCACTGAAGCCTGAAGTCCAGAGGCGCAGGACCCGGATCCGCCGCGCGCCCCCCGTGGGCTCCGCGAGCGTGTACTTTCGATGCGCGTTCAACATCGGCAGGAAGAAGACGTTTGCTACGCTCGGGTCGAGGACCGCGTCGGCATCGGGGGCCTTCGCGAAGATCGTATCCTGCGTCCCTGACTTGAACGTGACCGGCCCAGCGAACGTGACCGGCCCCGTGAACGTGTCCCCAGCGAGCGCCGCTTTCGTCTTCCCGAGCTTGTCCACCGCTTGGATCAGCCCGACCAACGCCGAGCGGACGGTTCCCGTCGGGATCGCCCCATGCTCGAAGAAGCCAACCCGCGACGCGCCATCATCGATCGCCCCCGTCCCCGTCGCCGTCCCGCTCGGGAGCCCGAGGACCGCCGCCGCCGTTCCGCTCGCCGAGAGCGAGGAGCTCGCGCCCAACGTCTTCGAGGTGAGCACAAGCCGGGATTCGTCATCGAGGCTCGCGTCCTTGTTCTTGGGTGCGCCCGCCTTGATCTGCTGCACGATGTCCGCTGGCGTCAATGGGGCCGCGAATTGGACCACCTCGGCGGGCCCGGAGTCCTCGCCGAGGAGCAGCGTTTTCCCGTCGAGCAACCCGCCCGGACCGAGCTCGCCGGTAGGGTTCGTCTCCGCGTCATATTGCGTGAACGTGGACAGCCGCTTCGAGCCGAGGAGCGTTGCACGCGTTCCGTTGGCCACGCCGGCCAGCATGGCGCGCGCACGGCTGATCGCATCGAGGAGGTACGCCGTTCGATCCGCGAGGCGGACCAGCCCGAGGCGGTAGAGGGATTCATGATTGACGAGCTCTCCATCGTTCAGCATGCGAACGAAGGCATGGAAGACGAGTGAACCCATGAAATCGTAAGCCATGACCGCCTCCGTCAAATGTCGTAACCGCTGCCGAGCCGGAACGGCATCGACATTTCCCCGAGCATATTCCCAGCACCGATCGGCCAGAATGCGACGCCGCTCCCTTCCGAACCGCCGAGCTTGAATCCGAGCTCGAGCCCGAGGCCGAGGATCGGAGCGTCCCGGAAGCGAAGGATCACATGGACGGGGTAGCCGTGCGCATCCTTCCACTTGAGGATCTGCCGCTTGATGGCGCGGACCTGGTCCACGGTCGCCGAGCTCCCGAGCGTCGGCTCGCCCAAAAGGAACGGCATTCGCAGCGGCTCGATCCCGAGCGTCCCGAAGTCCGGACCGAGCACAACCCAAAACCGCGAATACCAAGACCCTTCCGCGAAGCGCCCTTGCCAGTCCTCGATCACGAGCACATCCGGGGTCCCGAAGGCCCGCAGGCTTTCCTCGATCGCTCCCGCCGTGCCCGCCCTTTGATGCGTCTCCCACGCCCGTTCCAGCCGAGCCAGGTAGGCTTCGTCCGTCTCCCCCTCGAACCGTTCAATATCGAAGCCCTGGCCCTGCCAGCGCAGCGCATCGGGTGGCCCGAGCCCTGGCCAGCGCGCTTTGACGGCCGCCCGGAGCTCGTCCAGCGAGGCGTCCTTCGTCTCGCCGAGCAGTGCCAGGAAGGCTTGCGCGTTCGGGCCGCGGAGCCATTCCGCATCGGTCCACTGTCCCCCGTCGGGGATGTTGCCACGCTGGAGCTCGCGAAACTCGTCCGCCATGGGTCCTCGGTTCGTCAAAGGAGCGTGAGTTGAGGGACGAAGACGATCGCGTCCGTGGCCTTCGGGAGGACATCACGTGCAGGCGACACGAGCCGGACGTCCACTGTCCCGCTGGAGACATCGACGAGCTCTTCGATCAGCCGCGCGCGGTAGAGGATCTCGCCGAGGGGGTAATCGGACTGGAGGGCGACGAGCCGCCCGATCGCTTCCGTGACCGCGTGCGGGTTCGTCGGGTTTCGCAGGCCTGCGACGATCGACACCTCGAGCAGCGTCGCCGAGAAGCACCGCAGCGGCCCGGTCCCCACAGCCTTTAGCCCCGCGAGGTATCCGCGAACGGCTTTCACCTCGGAGGCCGACGCCGGCCCGGCCGGATTGGCAAGGTAGACATCGACGCTCCCCGGCCCGTTCGGGTTATCATCGCGGACGCAAAACCGCGAGACGGAGAGCCCGAAGAGCTCTGCCGCCTTGCGGATCCGGTACCGGACCGCCGCGAGGTTCCCACCGGCCCCGAGGGAACCCCACTTGTCTCGGCACTTCGCGCGGAGGCTCGGATCGCTCTCTTCGTCCGCGCCGGCCCGCGTGATCCACGTGCCCGTGACTGGATCCGCCGGATTGGAGATGCGAACCCCTTGGAGAGGTGTATTCAGGAACGAAATGGTCGACGGGGGGACGTTGTACCGCGCGCCGGGCGCTTCCGCGCGAAACGTGAGCGCGAGGCTTCCGCCTTTCGGCAACGTCCCGCCGTCGATGTTCACGTACCGGAGCGGATCGGCGAGCTCAGGCCCGAACACCGCCGCGAGCTCGCCCGGTTGAATGACGTGCAGCGAGTCGTCGGCAAACTCGGTCAAGACCATCCGCCCCTCGGTCGGAATGGCCTCGCGCCGCAGCTCTTGGAACCACCCGAGCGCGACGAGATCGAGCCACGCGCCGAACGGCCCGTTTTCGTCGTCGCCGAGGTACCCGCCCCGCGTGATCGCGATCCTCGTCGCCTCCCACGCCTCGACCGTTTGCGCCTCGATTTCGAGGAGCACGCGCCCGATCCGCTTCGAGTCCCAGCCACGCGCGCGCAGCCCGAGCCCGTGGGCCTTTTCGAGCAGGTCCTCGAAGATGACGTCCTTCCGGCGAGCCCGGAGCAGCGCCGCGAGCGACGGCGCGCCCATCACGCAGCCTCCCCGAGCGATCGGAACAGGACGCGCCGCGCCTCGCCCGTCTCGACCGTGAGGAGGTAGCTCCCCTCGACCAGGTCGAGCCGCCCGACGATGAAGAGCACGCCGCCCCGCAGCTCCGCGCGCACCGAGGCCCCGACGACGCCTGGCTCCTGCAGCGCCTCGCCTTCGAGGAGCTCGCCGAGGCGATAAAGGTTCGTCGGTGAGGGGTCCGCGTTGATCATGCGAAGGACGTTGACGCCTTCCGCGGGCGACCACGGGAGCGCGCCCGAGCTCATGAGCCATCGACGGGCCACGGCCTCGAGGACGACGCGCGGCCCTTCCACGACCGCCTCGAAATCGATATCGATCGACCCATCCGGGCCGAACGTGCTCATATCGTCGCCGTAGTCGATCGCCATTGGCCTATCCCAGCAGCGAAGCGAGCCCGCTCGTGATCTTCCCATGGATCGGGATCTCTACGACCGACGGGCCGGAGACCTGAACGCCGAGAGTCCCGAGGACGATCGCAACGGCCGAGCCGGGCGGCTTCCATTCGATTGTGCAGAGAGACGCCGGCTCTGTCACGGTCCGAAGGACGAGTGTTCCTGAATCCGTGGAATCGTCGACCCGAGCAACGGCCTTCGATCCGCCGCCGAGGACGATCCGGAGCATGGCCGCATCCGTCTCCCACAGCCCCGCGAAGGGCTTGGCCGGATCCCCCTCGGAAAAACCGACCTTCACGCGCGCGCCCTTCGCCACCTCGACCCGGATCCCCGGCAGACCGAGCCATATCGGGACGCCCGACAAACCAGGCATGTCCGCGCTGTCGAGGCGCAGATCGAGCGTCCCATCGGCCCCTTGCGCCACGACCGTTGCATCATGGCTCGCGAGGTATTGCAGCGGAACCGGGAGCGCTTGCGCCACGATCCGTCGTAGGATCCCCCTCTCGCGTTCAGCACTCATTGTCCTTCCTCGAAGAGGACCTCGGTTCGGAAGGCGCCCGCATCGTCGACCCGGTGAACCACGCGCCCGACGCGCCGCCCATCGAGCAGCATCCCCGGCTCGATGCCCGGAGCCTCCTGCGCGTACACCGCCCGCGCATGCGCGCCGTCCTCCGAGACGCAGAACGGGCGGCCGGGGTAGGGGAGCCAAGCCTCGCGGTCCACGCGAATTGTACCATTCCGCCGAACCCGCCACGAGACGCCCGCCCGTCGACAAACCACGTTGAGGGCCTCCGCGGCCCGCGCACGCGCCCGAACCCACCGCGCGAGGAGCGGCAGCCCGTCGAGCCCTTCGAGTTCGCCCGCCTCCTCGCCGGCCTCGCGGAGGATCGCGGAGACGACGAGCCGAGGCGGAGCCAGTTGGTATTGCTTCGGAGGGAGCTCGCGCCGCAGCCCTCCGCGCCCGCCGACGATGAAGGCCCGCGCGCGCCCCTCGAAGGCCCGGCTTTCGAGCACGGTTCCGGAGAACTCGACCGGCGCGGCATCTTCGACGCCCACAGCGATCACGACCGAGCCCGCGAGGGCTTCGGCCGTGTCGACCTCGACCTCCGCCGTCCAGGCCCCCGCGAGCGGCATTGAGAGCCGGAGCGAGATCACTTCGAGCGCGCCGATCTGAACGAGGCTCATGGCCGGTTCGCTCCCGCCACGGCTTTCGCCGCCGCAGTCGCGAAGAGCGTCCCGACGCCCTTGTGCGCGACCGTGCTCCCCGGCTTTACCTCATGCCATGGCTTGTTTTCGTACGGAACCGCCGTGCTTGGCGTTTGCACGGCATCCGGCTTCTTCGCCGCGACCTCGGGCGGAGGCGGAGGCGCCCATTCCTTGCAATGCCAAACGATCGTGCCGACTTGGAACTCGTCCCAATCGGGCCCCTCGTAAGACTCGATGGAGACCGCGTTGATCTTCGCGAGGCGGCATTTCGGATGCCCGATCTTGTGCGGCCCGCTGCCCGGTTGCAGCCGCTCGACCGCCGCCTCCATGTCGGGCCATAGGGCCTCGGTGAAACGGACCGTGATCGTCACCTCGGCGAGCTCGCGTGCTGCGTTCGTCGTGGTCGGCTTCTGCGCGCCGCCCTTCCGTTTCGTATCGAGCTTTGCTTTCGGCTGGACCTTGAGCGTCGCCGTCCCTTCGCGAGGGTTCGGCGGAAGGTCGCCCGGCCCGAGGGTCACGGTATCCCAGACGTCCGGGTTATCGCTCGGCGCAGGAATCGGCATCAGGCAGCCTCCTCGGCGAGACGTTGGAGCTCGGCCCAGAGCCCGCGCGCGACGGCCTCCCCGTCGCGCTCGGTCGCGCTACCCTGGACGACGATCTGGATCGCGCCTGCCTCGAAATGCATCACCACGCGCTCACCGTCATACAGGGCCGAGCGCCCGGCCTGGACACCAGCAACCGAGGCGATCCCTGCCCCGCCGACGCCGGCCGCCTTCGAGGGGCCCACGATGTTGTCGTTCGCCGCCCGCGTCGCTGCGAACGCCATCGCCTCCGCCGCGCGGACCACACGCCCTGCGCCGCCCGTGATGCCCACCTCGGCGCCGCTGGCCATGTTCCAGCCGATCCCCTCGAAGACGCGCGAGGGGCTCGCGATGCCGAGCGTACTCTTCGCCGTGGAGATGGCTCCGCCGGCCATCGCCTTCACCGCTGACGCGACCGCAAGCGCGCCCGCGCGGATACTACGGACGAATCCATCGACGAGCGAAATCGCGGCAGATTGCCCCGCCCCGTAGAGCCCCTCGCCAGTGAGTACGCCTTCGATCATCTCGTAGACCGTGACGAGCGCGCCATAAATGCCAAAAATCCCCGCGTAGATAGCGCCGGCGAACGAGGCCCACTTCCCCGCGGCAATCCCGATTAACCCGAGCGCTACACCAACCACGCCCGCGATGAGCCCCACGCCCTTGGCAACAAGCTCGATCCACGGCACCTTTTCGATCCCGAGCACCTTCGCCAGCTCGCCGAACGGGCCCGCGCTGAGCGAATCGAGTTTCTCGAAGATGCCGAGCACACCGCCGAACCCGGTCCGGAACCCCGAGACGGCCGCCGAGATGATCGGCTCGGCTTGCTCCATCTTCGCCACCACGCGATCAATGAACTTCCCGGGATCCTGCTCCTCGAAGAGCCCGCCGAACGCGGAGTTGATCACGCGCCCGAGCGCGCCCGTGATCCTTCCCCAGCGCGGCCCCGAGGGATCGAGGCTATCGAGCACGCCCCCCACGAACGCCTTGAAGGACCGCATTCCCGGGGTCACGTCGAGGTCCATGAGCAGATTCCCGGGGATAGCTCGGAGCCGCCCAAGAAGCCCCGTAATATCTTCGAGAGACTTCGCACGCGCCGCGAGCCCCGCCGCCCGTCCGCCCGACAGCTCGTTGATCGCCGCAAGGATCGCCTCGATGGTATCGGCCGCCCCGAGCTTTCCAGCACCTTGCATCCGTTTCACTTCTTCGAGGCTCTTCCCGAGTCTTTCGGCGAGCTTTCCGTACACCTTGTCCGCCGCGAGCCCGGCCTCGGTGAGCATGGCGAGCTCGTCCCCTTGCAGATACCCCTGGGCCTTGATCTTCCCCATCGCGCGGACGATGCCATCAACGTTCGCGCTCGGGTTGACCGTGCCGAGGTCGGCGATCGAGCGGACGATACGATCGACCTGCGTTGTGTTGAATCCCTTTCCGAGCAGATCCACGAATTGGCCGAGGGTCTCCCGACGACCCTGCCCAATGATATCGGCCGTTTGCGTGGCAATCCGCAGTGCCCCATCCGCCGCGCTCTTGCTTTTCAACAGCACCCCGAGCGCCCGCGTCGCGTCCTCCCGAAACGCCGCCGCATCCACGGCCGCCGACCCCAGATCAAACGCCGCCCGCGCCCCCGCCGAGGCGACCTCCGATGCAATCTCAGCGAGCGCCGCCGCTTTCGCGCCGCGCTTGAAGGTCTCCCATCCGCCACCGAAACCATCGTTGGCAGGCTCATCAACGCCGACGCGCGCCCCCTCCTTCATCTTGCGCAGTTGCCTTTCCAGCGTGGCCTCGCGCCGTTCCTGCGCCGGGTTGAACTTCTGAATCGAATCCAGCAAGCGCTTCTCCGTCTTGCTCATCCCCGGAGGAAGCTTCTTGGCCTCCCGCGCCGCCGCCTTGTCAGCATCTTTCTTGGCCTTCGCCGCGCGCTTCGCGCTGGCCTCCTCGGCCTTGCTCCTCGCCTTGCTCGCGGCGGATTGCGCGCGCTCCGCGGAATCCGCGCGCTTCTTCGCCGTCGCCTCCGCTCGCTCCGCAGCCGCTCGCTGCTTTGCGGCTTTCTCGCCGAGGCGTTCCGCTTGCCGCTCCGCGGTGGTTTGCGCCTGCGCCGCCGACGCCGACCGCTTCCGCGCCGCCTCCTCGGCCCGCTCCGCGCTCGCCCGCAGGCGTGCCGCTTTCGCCGCAGCCCGCGCGGCCTCTTGATCCGCCTTGTCTGCCGTGACCCCCGTCTCCCGCAGCCGCGCCGCCCGCGCAGCGGCCTCCGCCGCCTTTTCCGCCGCCTTGTTCGACTGTTCCCGCAGCGCCGCAGCTTGCTTCGCCGTCGCGGCCGCCTTGTCCTCCGCCTCGCGCGTCGCATTCGCCACGCGTTCGGCTGCCTCTCGCGCCTTCCCCTCGGTCTTCGTCGCCGCTTCCCGGACCGCCGCCGCCCGCTTCGCTGCCTCGGTCGCGCGATCCTGCGCGGCCGCAGCAGCCTTTGCCGTGCGTTCGATCTTCTCCGCCGCTCCCGCGTCAACATTGACGGCCCCGAGCTCGCCGAGCGCGCCCGCGAGGCGTTCCACGCCCTGCGCCGCCTTTGCCGCGGGCCGCGCCACATCTTCGCGCAGAGCGACCTTTTCCGAGACCGTCATGGATCAGACCACTTGATGTTCGACTGAAGAAAAGCCGCAATCATGAGCGCCGCGGCGCGCGCCGGCTCGGAGTCCGGATCGGCGCCGCACAGTTCGAGGAGCCCGTCCGCGACCAGGCCCGGATCGGTTCGCGCCTGTCGCAGCAGGCTCAGATCCCCCCCACGCGAAGCTTTGCCCCCGCGCCGGCCAGATCCATCACCACCTCGCCGACGGCACTCGCGAGCCCCGGCGCGCGCTCGAAAACAGCCGCCACCGCTTCACTCGTCGGCCATTCGATCGCGTTGAGCGAGAGCCGATAGAGCCCCTCGAAGACCTTGCCCTGTGCGGTCAGCCGTCGAGCCGCCGTGTATTGCGAGGAGCTCGGGCACTTCAGGAGCCACAGGCCCGTCGCCATCCGCAGCGCCACGCGTTGAGAGGCCCCGCGCGCTTCGGCCGCGAGCTCGGCGCACCTCGCCTCCGCCAGGCCCGCAGCCGCGAGCGTGATCCAGTCATCGGCTCCGAGCTTCCCGAGCGGGATCGTTTGCAGCTCGTCCTCGGGCGCCCCGGCGAGCTCCGCCAGGACAGGCCAGGCGAGTTCAGAGAGCGCCGGAACTTCCTCGAGCACTGTCGAGAGCGTCGCCGCATCCGGCCACGCCACGCAATCGATCAACAGGTTGTGGAGCGCATCCGGGCGCCCGGCAGGCTTCGAGAGCCCATCGAACGCTGCCGCCCACGCCTTCCGCGTCGGAGGCTTCACCACGACGGCCGCACCCTCGCGATCCTCGACCTCGATCAGCCGCAGATCCCCGCCGTGCGTCCGCCGGAGCTCTGCTCGCACCTCTTCCGTCAGTTTGCGCATGGTCCTTCAGCTCCTCGGTTTCTTGAAAGGATCGATCCCGTTCTTGATCACCTTGAGGCAATTCCCTTCGAGCTTCGTCATGGATGGATCCCCGGTCTGCGACGACGTTTCATCCCCGAGCGGCAGCCACGTTTCCACGCGATCGATGATGTCCGGCCGGCCCGGGAGCGAGTAAACGATTTGCAGATCCACCGTCCGATAGATCCAGCCGTCCCCCTGCTTCCCGCGTAGCTCGTCCTCCTCGCCGCGCGAAATCTCCATTTCGCACTTCGGCTCAGCCTTCCGGCCCCCGTGCGCCTTCGGTCCCGGTTGCGTGCCGCCGACCGTACTGGAGGACAGGCCATTTCCATAGGTGATCGAGGAACACGTGGTGAACGTGTGCCGCTTGCCGTTGTGGAGGATCGCCGTGATCGTCAGATCATCATGGGCGAATTCCCCGCGCGGAGTCGTCACGGTATGCCCCATGTCAGCCGCCCTCCTCGTTGTCCGTCAAGAGACCCGGCCCGAGCTCGGCCGAGACCCCGTAGATTTGCCCGCGAGGGACCACGGTCATCGTCGCCCGAAGGAAGTTCGTCTCGAAGACGTTGTCCGTGCGGATGACGCGCGCCCGGACCGCGCTCGCGTGGTCAGGCATCAGCGCGCTTGTCAATGCATTCGTGACCGCTCGATCGATGGCCCCCGCGGTATTCGTTTCGAGCGTGCCATCCTCGTTCAGAGGCGGATCGTTGTTGATTTCGTTATCGAGGATCGGCTGCGCCGCGAGGTAGGCCTCGATCATGACGCGAGTCACGTTGAGATCCCGATAGCGACTGCGCTCGTCCGCCATCGTGAGACCGCGGGCGAAGTACACGTTTCCCCCGCTCGTATCCATGACCGTGAACCGCGCCGCCCGTAGTTTCACCGTCGCAAGCCCCTCGTCCACGGGAAGCGCGTCGACCTCCTTGAGCGGCCCATCGTCGTGGTTGCCGAGGTCCGACGAGAACCGCACCGCCGCCGCCTTGTACGCGGCCGCCCACGACTGCGACCGCAAGAACGCCCCCGGCAGCGTCCCGCCGCGAAGCCACGCGCCGCGAGCGCACACGCACACGCGCCGCGAAACGAAGCCCTCGAAAGCTTCCGCGAGCGCTTCGTCCATCTCGCCGAGGGGCGCGCCGAGGATCGCGACGATCGGCCGCTTGAGCGCTTCGAGCTCGGCGATCTTCGTGTCGAGGGCCTCCGCGAGCGCCCTTGTTTCCGCTGCGTCCGCGAGCTCGCCGACGACATGCAGGATTCGGAAATCCGCCTTCACGTGGACGAGCTTGTCGATCGCCTCGATCACGGCCTCGATCGAAAAGCCCGGCGCGTTGCAAGCGAACGCGTACTCGGTATCCTTGATGAATGCCGCCGCAGGAAACTGGATCGTCACGCCGACGCCCGGGATCCTATGATCCGCCTCACGGCCCTTCGCGGCCGCCTTCGGAAGGCCGAGCAGCTCGAGCGCGCTCCCGCCGAGGATTGCCAGGGAAGAACCCTCGCCGAGCGTCTTGCTCGCAAGCCGCAGCTTGGAAGCCGGAGCCACAAGCGACGCCGCGACGTTGTTGACCTTCCCGAATGCCGAGACGACCGCTGCGAGATCGGCGGGCGGATCCTTGAACTCGACGGTTTGAGCCTCGCTCGTGTCTTCCTGCAAATCGAGCGTCGCCCCGTCGAGGTCCCCCGCCTCGCCTTGCTTCAGCCCGACCACCAGGCCGAGCGCGCCGAGCGCGGAGCCGCCGAGGAGCTCGATCGTCGCCGCCTTCCCGATGGCCTTCGAGGTCCACACGAGCCGCGCGGCCACGTCGAGCGAGAACACGCTCGCGGCGAAAGCGTTCGACAACTGCGCGAGCAGCGCGGCGCCGTTCTTCGGCGCTTCGAGCACACACGACACCTCGGCGCCGTTGATCTTCGCCTCGATGCCCTTCGCATCGAGCAAGCCCCCCGGCCCGTACAGGCCCGAGGCCCCGAGGTCCTTGTCGCCGCGGATGAGGGCAGGTTTTGCATACGTGAGCCGGGTCAGATCCCGCGTCCCGGTCACCTCCGCCGCCTTCCGCGAGGGAATCACGAGCTCGGTCCCGAACCGCGGAACCACGTGCGCCCCCGCCGCCGTCCCCGAGATGGACACGCGAAATCGCCCAACGCCTTGCGGCCCGCTCTTTGTAATGCGCACACGCACGGCCGCTGCATCCATAGGAGCACCCGAGAGCAGGAGCGCCGGCCCTGGCCCGGATTGCGTGAGCGGCCCGAGCGCGCCCGGAATGCTCGCCTCGATCGGAACCGCGAGCGTGCGTTGCTTCGAGACGCGGACCGCTTGCGCCGTGGCTTCCGCGAGTGGTCCCTCGCCGAGCACTTTCGCGACGGGGGAGGGGACATCAAAGGCATAAACGGTATTCTTCGAGCCGGCCGAGCAGACGCCCACTTTCGCGACCACCCGCGCAGCGGATGCCGGCTCGCCCGCCGGCCCATATTCGGTGAAGTTGATTTCGGCGCTTGGCATCAGAACCCCTCGCGTTTCGAACCATCGGGCGCAGCCGTCTCCCCCTCGGCCGAGGCTTTCAGGATCAGCGCATGCCGCAGATCGACATCCACCACGGGTAGGCGGATCGACATCGGAACGACCACCTTGACCCCCGCCGAACCTGCGCGCCCCGCGCCCGCGATCCACTGCACGCGCCCATAACCGCGCGCTCGCCGGCTTACCCCGAGCTCACGCACCGATTGCAGGAGGCGGAGGTAAACGCCTTCGGCCTCCGCGGGCGAGCTCCCCCAGACCGTGAACGTCGCTTCAATCACACGATCCTCGCAGACGTGTTTCCCCGCGCCGCCTTGCTGCGCCGGAGGTTCGAGGTCCTCGTGTTCAGGCACCGAGACGATCAGCCGCGCGGGCGAGGCGAGCGCACGCCCCTCGTCCTTCCCGATCGCGAGCTCGAGGCCCTGCACGTTCATTTTCTCATGCAGCTCCTTGGCGAACCGCCCGAGGCTCGTTTCATCCCAGCCGCCCATCACTCCCCCTTGACCGCGCGCCGCACCGCGGCGGAAAACGCGACACCGGCGCTCGCGCGGATGCGTGTAATCCACCCCGGAGGGGGTTGCCCATCGGGAACGAGCGGCCGTTCGGGATTATGGACGACCCCATGCTGGAGCGTCCCCCGTTGCGCGAAATTTGCGGTCCAGTGATTCACCCGCACCTCGACGGCGCACTCGAAAGGGTTCGGCGGGAGCGGACGATACTCGACGTGTGCCGCGAGGGGTTGCAGCGCGAGCGCGCCATCCGCCGCGCGCTTCGGCCAGGCGTCCCCATCGGGCGAGCGCCCGGACTCGATGCCATCGCGCACGAGTTCGATGGCCTCCTTCCCGAGGGTCTTCTGCAGCTCCGTTTGATGGGAGCCATTCGATAGACCTCGAAGCCCCTTCGCCATTTCGAGCAGCCCACGCCCCGCGACCCGTGACAGCTTCATGGCCGCCGCCCTCCTCGCCATCCCCGTTCCCAGCCGCGCAGCTCCGCCGCGCGCACCCGCGGGCCGAGCCGCTTCCCACCCGTGCCCGATTGCCCCACCACGCCCGGGAGCTTTTTCCCGCCGTCGAGCCCTTCGAGCCAGTGGATCTGGTCGAGGTACCTTTGCCGTAGGTTCTTTGAATCGTCGTGCTCGGGATCGAACCCAGAGGCGGACATGAGCATGTAGGCCGCGATCGCCGCCGTTGCCTCGACGATCGCCCCCGTGAAGACCGCAAGCGGCGGGTTGAGATCCGCAAGGTACGTGTCGACCTTCCGCGAAGCCGCCTCGAGCCCTTCGAGTTGATCCGGGACGGGTACGCGAGCCAGCGCCTCCTTGTTGACGCCGAGCGCGTACAGTTGCGCGAGCGTGGCGTACGCGTTCACGGCTCCTCGCCGCCCTCCTTCGGCGCCTTGCCCTTCGCCTCGGTCGGCTCCTTCCCCGACGCCTTCCCGCGCGCCTCGCGCCCATGCTCGACGCCTGGCAGCTCCCGCACCGTGATCCGCTTGCCCGGATCACGCTTCAGCATTTCGATTTGCTCGCGCGTCAACGCATCATCCGGCAGCTCGGTCGCCCCGGCCTTCCAGCAGAGCCCGATCCGGACCTTCTTCCCGTCGCGCTCCTCCTCGCGCCACCCGCAGCGGTAGGAGTCATATCCGGGAGGCGGAACACACGTAACGATGATCATCGTCCTTCCCTCCGGCCCTACGGGCGACACTTCGCGATGCTCTGCCAGACGGCCGGCGCAGCGTTGCCCCGGCAGTCGACTCCCGCGAGATATTGGTTATTGACGAACGCGTATTCGCTCCCGTTCATGAGCGCCTGAAACCGCGGCTTCTGCCGTTCCTGCCAGATGATCGGCCGCATCAACTGATTCTTGAGCATGGCGAGAAACCAAACCCCGGGGGAATCGCTCAGCTCATCGATCACGAGCACCTCGGCCGTCCCCTGATTGATGTTGTCCTCTTGCGCGCCGCCGCGGGCGATCGTCTCGGCCTCGACGATCCGCTTCGCCGCGCCTTCCTTCTGCGGGCTCACGATCAGGGTATCCGGCTTGATCCCGATCCGCCGGCCGTTCACGTCGACGAGCGAGCGCATGTTCGCGCGGACGAGCTCGTAATTCTCCGGAGTCAGAGCCATCCCCGAGGGGTAATAATTGGCCTGGACGGGCGAATCGGGATCGTCTTGATCGACCGGATGCACCTCGGAAAAGACCGGCTGGCCATCGTAGACGACGAGGGAGACCGGCCCGACGAGAGGATCGAGGTAGCTCGTCTGCTCCCCGTAGAGGAGGATCGGCGCAATGCAGTCGTCGGGATGCTTCGCGGCTTGCTGCCCGAGCAGGCTCGCATAGTCGCCATACATCCCGTATTTGTCGTCTTCGATTTTCTCCCGCTCGACGCCAAGGGTCTTCTCGAAGGGCTTATTTTTGATCGTGAAGCTTCGCGATCGTAGGTTTTCGACCACGCGAGGGCCGACCCAATGACGGAGGCCCGGGATCGCGGTCAGCCAGGAGTAGGTCTCTTCCTCGCCCGTGCTCGGGAGCGTGCGGGCGACCTTCGAGCCCCAGGGCTCCGCCATGCCCATCCCGCTCTTGAAGAGGACTTGGAAGCCCTTGAACATCGCCCGCAGGCTCGAACGCGTGATGATCATCGAACGCCCTTCCTTGCGTCACCGCGGACCGATGGAGACCGCCACGCGGCCCCCGTCGAGCCCCATCATCTTCCCCGCCACCGAGCGTTTCCCCCCGCCGCTCGTCCTCGCGACGCGGCCCCCGTTCACGAAAAACACGTCCTTCAGGAAATCGGCCATGGTGACCGCGTCGGCCCCGCTCGAATTCTGGAGGAGGAACGTCCCCGGCTCGCAGTTGATCCGCTCGGCGCCGTCCTGGCCCGCGCTGTTGTCCTTCGTCTCGCAGGCCCGCCCGACGGGCCGGAGATCCGCCGCCTCGGTCGCCTCAAGCGCGTAGCCCGACGCATCCACGCAGACGATATTGCCTTCCTCGATCACCGCCCCGGCCTTCATGCCGGGCGCGAGCCTCTCGACGCAGACGCCGATCCCGTATCGCTTCACGTCGCGAACCATCGCTCAGCCCCCTCCTTCAATCGTCGCCCTCGTCCATCGCGGCGGGATCGATTCGCAGCGTTTTCGCCACCTGGAGATCAAACTCGCCATTCCGACGCGTACGCGCCGCCAGGGACGCTTGCTGATACCGCGTCGCCGGAGGCGAAGGCTTCGCCGCGGGGTTCTTCGGTGGATCGCCCTTCGGATCCCCTTTCGGCTTGTCCCGCTCGCCTTCCTCGCCCGAGCTCCCGACGAGCTCCCGCAGCGCGTCGAGGTCCTTTCGGCCCAGCTTGATGAACGCCGCGCGCCCCGCCTCGGGAATGAGCTTCGCCGCGACACCTCGCTCCACGAGCCCCCGGATCTCCTCCCCCACGGCCGCCGCGCGTGCCGCTTGCAGCTCCTCGGCCGCCGCCGCGAGCGCCTCGCGCGTCGTCGCCTTACCGGTGAGCGTGCGAATTTGTGCGAGGGCCTCCGCCGCGTCGCTGTCCTTCAGCGCATCGTCCCCCTCGTCGCCGCCCTCGTCGGCCATGTGATCGTCAAATGCCTTGATCACGTCGTCCTCGGTCGCCGTGTCGGGATCGAGCCCGAGTGTCGAGGCGATATGCGCGAGCGCACCTTCCAGCATGCCTTTTGCTCCCTGCGAAGCCGCCATCAGCGGCGGAAGCCCGTGCGAAGCGGGCAGGTTCGTCAGCGCGACGTTGATCAGCCGCGTGATCCGGTTGCTATCGAGCTCGTAATCGACCGCGGGCGAGATGTAGCGATACTTCCGCGCCCGAACCTTCTCCGCGGCCTCCTCGGTCCAGCGGACATCGACGGCCCAGAGTGTGCCCTCGCGGACCTCGGGCCGGAACCACGCCGCCGCCTCGCCCGCGCCCTTCGAGAAGCCGTAGAGGGATGCATGGTCGTAGTCGAAGAAGAGCTCGGCGCCGTGCGCCTCGAAGTCGGCGAGCACGCGGCGCGCCGCTTCCTCATCGAAGAGAAGGAGGCCCTTGTAGGACTTATTCACGCCCGCGCGGAAGAGGAGTACCTCGCCGGGGGGATCACCGGAGAGGTCGACGAGGCGGAGGGAAGCGCGGGCCGTGCGGGGCATGGTTACGCAGTCAAGGAGACGCCAACCATTGCGAGAAATCAGCCCAACATGGTTCTTTTGTGGCGCATTGGCGCCGGTTGCCACCCGAGTTTCGGGTGTGCTACGCTACCGACGGCGGCATCCACGTCCCGCATCGAAGGAGCTGCCTCCGACCATGACCGAGAACAGCATGAACCTCCCCGCCCTACCCGCAGAGCGCCAGGACCTTCTGAACATGGTCGAAGAACTCAAGGAGGGGCTTATCAGGGAGGCGACTGGCGGCGGAATGGTGGATGCTAGGTATGTCGCGATCCGGAAAACTGTTCTCGGTGTTCCTGGTATCGCCAAGTACGTTCCTCAATTCCTGAGGGATTGTCGCTCCACCAGCGACTTCTGGCAATTTATCAAGGGTGAGTACGGCTCTTATGCGGAGCGGCGCCGATATCTCGCGGCGCAGCTAAATCCGTTGCTAAATGCTTTAGAAGAAATCGATGTCATCGCTAGCGATCAATTTGAGCTAGGAGACCAAATCGGTCAGGGGGGCTTCGGCACCGTGTACCGCGCCAGGCATAGGCTGTTGGGCATAGATTTTGCCGTCAAGCTACTGGCACCGGCATTTGACGACGGTTCGCCAGTACACATGGACAGATTCTTTCGAGAGGCACGCGTACTATTTGCGCTGCATCACCCGAACATCATCCGCGTGTATGATGTTGGATTGTACGGTAAACGGCCATTTATAAAAATGGAACTATTCGACGGCATGAATCTGAATACCAGGCTGCGCCGGCATGGTGCGTCGACCCCGGCCAAGGCGACTCTACTTGTGCGCAAGATCCTTGAGGGGCTTGTGCATGCGCATGAGGACGCTGGTGTAGTTCATAGGGATCTGAACCCATCAAACATCATGGTCGCACCTGGTGACCGAGCGCGCATCGTCGATTTCGGACTCGGGCTATTCATCGAGCACGACCTCGTTTCTAGACTTACAAGAACGGGCGAGTCTGTGGTCGGGGGACACTGGACGGCACCAGAGCTTGTCACCCAACCAAAGCTTATCGATCAGCGATCTGACCTTTACTCTGTTGCTGCCATCTGGTTCACGACTCTCACGAACCGGGCCCCAGCAGGAACGGACATAAAGAAGCAGTTGGAGATGGTTTCGGGGATTCATCCGGCCTGTGTCGAAGCCGTCCTGCTAGGATTGCGGCGGATGGAGGACCGGTATCAATCAGCCAGGGAAATGTTGTCAGCCGTTGAGGCAATCCCGTAATGGCTAGTCCTTGCGCAGCGGCACTCCAGATCCCCGCGCCAACTCCTCTAGATCGACCTTCCCCGCCATCTTCCCCCCCTCGAGCACCGTCACCGCCTCCGCGAACCTCCCCAGCACCTCGGCCCGGAGCCTCGCCGCCTCCGCCTCCGCGGCCGCCTCTGCCTTCTTCGCCTCCGCGACCGCGCGCCGCGCTTCCGCCTCCGCCTTCGCCACGTCCGCCCGCCGCCGCGCCTCGAGCACCTCGGCCTCGGCTTGAGCCTCCCGCTCCTCAGGCGTCCGCGTGTCCCACTTCGGCCAGGGCGCGAGCCGCTCGTCCCCGAAGTTGAACAGCGCCCACGGCCGCAGCACCTCGAAGTGCCCCGTGGTCGCGAGCCCCTCGGTATCCGCGCGCTTCCCCTCGTGCCGTACCGCGTTGTGCACCTTCCCGAGCGCATGCGACCCGATCGGCGCCGGCTCCATGGTGAGCGTCTGCCGGAGGATCGCCATCGCCGCCGCGCTGTCGCAGTACCGGATCCCGCGCTCGAAGACCTCGACCGCGCTCGCGCCGTCCGCTTGAACGAGCTCGTAACCCCAGCCCGCCGCCGCCTTCCCCTCGCTGTCGATGTCCACCGGAAGCATGATCACGGGCGACTTGCCTGCGTTCACGAGCGCGTCCTGGTACGCGTCCCGCTCCCGCGCCGTCTCGTCGCTCTCATCGAGGGCCGCGGGATACTTCCCGACCCGCGTGGGATGCCCGTAGACCTCGGAGTAATGCGCCCAATCCGTGAACATCTGTTGTTTCGCGAGGTAGTACATGGCCACCCGCCGAACGGCGCCATTCATCCAGGGGGTTTGGCTTCCCGAAGCGAAAACGGCCCACTTGTACGGGTCCGCAGCGAGGCCGATCTGCGCCGTCGGAGTTCCGACCTTGTAGGTGATCTCGTGCCCATCGAACCACAGATCGCGCGGATGCCAGACCTCGAGCAGCGGCAGCCATTGCCCCCGCTCCTCGGTCCAATTCAGTTGCACGACCGCGACGCCGAGCATGATCAGCCACTTCAGCACGTCCCGCAGAACGGGCTCCGGACAGAAGCGCCACCAGACTTCGGCCGCCTTTCGTTGCGCGAGCTCGGCCGCCGCCGCGTCGCCCGTCTCGGTGGAGACCTCGAACGAGAGCGGCAGCGCAAGCAGCCCGTCGATCCGTTGCTGGAGAGCGCCATCCAGGCGCTCGTCCGTCAAGAGCGCTTCGGCGAGGTCCGCCGACTCGCGGAAATCCCCCGCTTCATGCCGTTCGAGCGCCTGCCGCACGCGCTCGTTATCCCAGCCCATCAACGGCGCGAAAATGTGCTGCGCATACCGAACGCGAGGGGCGCGATTCATCGGGTATACCTCGTCAGCTTTACCGGCCGCTTGTTCGCCGCGGAGAACGAGCCCGCGATCCGCCCCGCGGGCGAGGAAAGCAGATCGTGCGCGGCCGCGCCGGCGTCGACCTGGTCGTCCTCGTCGTCGTCCTGCCCCGTGAAGCGGAGATGCTCCGCCAGGAAGACATTCACCCACGAATCTGGGCCCACGTCCTCGGGGAGGAGCACGCGCCCGTCGTTCCAGGATGCCGCGTACGGTTGCGCCCGCGTGAACTTGTCCGCCTTCACGCGGCGCGCCTCGACCGTGAAGCCTCGATCCGACATGAAGGGAACGATCATCTTTTCAAACACCGTGACGTAGCCCATCGCCTTGCATCCCCCGTGCGTCCGTTGCAGCCGCGCGCCCTCGGCCGCGAACTCGGGAGCGAGAACCTGCTTCCGCAGGCAGTCGAGGACGTAGTACACGCGCCGCCCCCGCTCGGGTTCGTGCGAGCGCATGACCACCGCCGACGAGTAATCCGCATGCTTCCGCGCGGTATACGCGAAATCTACGCCGATCCCGTCGCGATACTCCCGCACCTCGCCGAGGGCCTCGGGCGTGTAGAGGGCCGGCTCCGCGTTGAACACGGCGCCGCCCCGCGGCCTCGGGACGCCTTGATAAAGCGAGGCCCACGTGTACTCCCCGACCTCGCGCCGCCGTTGTTGCAGCTCCTCGGCGGGCCAGCGCTCAGGCCAGAGCGCGCGCCCGTCTTCGGAGAGCGCCGGGAGGCGGAGGTATTGCCAGCCCTGGGAGATCAGCCGTCCGGAGAGGTCCTCGGGATGCCACCGCGTGGCAAGGACGATCGCGCTCCCGCCCGGCTCGACGCGGTTGATCGTCGAGCCCTGCCAGAGGTCCCAGATCCGCGCGCGGTACGTCGGGCTTTCGGCCTGGATTCGGTTCTTGAAAGGGTCGTCTACGAAGAGGACGCGGAACCCCTTGCCCGTCAGCGAGCCATTCAGCGCAGTAAACACCGCCCGCCCACCCTCGCGCGTGCGCCACTCGCCGACGCCCTTCGCCCCCGCATCGAGCACGACGCCCGCCGCTCGGGCAATGCCTCGCGCGTCGCGGCTCTTGCTGTTGGCCAGCTCGATCCCGTACGTGGCGTACGCAATCGCGAGGTCCGGATCCTTCCGAAGATACCACGCAATCGCATGGAGCACGGTATCCGTCTTCCCGTGCCGCGGAGGCGCGTGGACCACCGCGCGGACAGGCTCGCGGCGCGCGCGCTCGAGCAGCTCGACCAGGGGGGCGAGATGATCGGGCCGCGAATACCCCGGCGTTATCGCCGGAACGAACTCCGCCAGGCCATCGGAAGGCGACGCAGCGATCCGCGCCCGCTGCGCCACCATCCAGACGCCGGCCCGCGTATCAGGTAGCGCCCCCTTTGGGCCCATCGTCTTTGCCTCCCGCTTCGGCCTCGAGCTCGCCGAGGAGCTGCCGCAGCGCCTCGATTTGCGCCGGCCGTTCCGTCTGCCCCGTCGCCCACCAGATTTCCAGCTCCCGACACGCGGCGCGGTCCTTCCAGTTGCTCTTGACCGCGGCATCCCACGCGGGCCGGAGCGCGCGCGGAAGGCCGGGCGGACGCTCGCCATCGAGCTTCACCTGCGCCTCGATCTGCGCGTGCTTCCGGCCCCAGCGCTCGGGATACCGCGCCCGGAGCAAATCGAGCGCGAGGCGAGGATCCTCCTCCGCGCCCTGCGTCGCGATGAGCGCGAGCCGCGCCTCCCCCTTCGCCTCCGCGGCCCGGAGCTTCGAATCGAATTCGGGATCCTGATTCCGCCAGGCCCGAAGCGTGCGCGGGGAGATGCCCACGAGCTTGCAGACGGTCGGTCGATGCAGTTGACCGAGCCGGAGCGCATCGAGGATCTGTTTCTCGACCTCCGGTGTACGCAGCGAGGGGCGACCGGACATGGCTACTCCAGGAGCGCGCGGAAATCGTCGAATTCGTCCCGAGGTCTCGGCCCGCCGCTCCCGCCGCCCTCGAAGCGTCCGGGTTCGGGCGCCGTGGCCGTGCGCGAGGAGAGGCGACCCTCGCGAATGGCGATGGCATCGAGGAGCCGATGCACGTCGCGGAGGATCACGCTTGTTTCGGGGAAGACGATCCGCCGCTCCCGCTCGATGCGCACGGCCTCCTTGAGCCGGCGTTTCTCGACGCGGAGGAGCCAGCGGAGGGTCTTGACGTCGGCATCGAGCCGAGGCGGATCCGGGTTCGGGGCCGGGCGTCCTTCGGCGGAGGCGCGCTCGGCCTCCTCGGGGGTCAACGGTTGAGCGCAATCCCGCGGCCTTTCGTAAGTCCTCGCCCACCACCGTCTGGACGACCATCCGCGCCCATGGCAGGCGCCACGTGCGCGGCACGCGCATGCTCGCCGCGCCGGCGTGCGCTCGGCGGGTTCGTCGCAGCCGCACAATAACCG
>NZ_JASBQE010000143.1 GCF_029960785.1 Polyangium sp. 15x6 | reverse complement strand
TCCCGAACTCGGAAGTTAAGCTCCTTGGAGCCGATGGTACTGCTGGGGCGACTCAGTGGGAGAGTAGGACGCCGCCGGGTCTTTTTCTAAAGCCTGCAAGCCAAAAGCTTGCAGGCTTTTCTTTTTCCATCAACCAGATTTCATTGGCCATGAACAACAGCCTTGGTCCCCTGTTCGCCCTCAGCGACGCGCTGCTCGAAGACATCGCCGCGCGCCGTCCGACCTCGGCTACATTCTGGGGCGTACGAGGGCATGATCACGCCTGGGATGATTTCGGGCCTGAGGGCGCGGAGTCCACGGCGGCAATGCTGGCGAAGTATCGCCGGCAGCTCGATGCGTTCCCTGCACCCACGCGAACCGAGGACCAGATCGCCGCGCGGGTCATGCGCGATTTCCTGGACGTAGAGATCGAGCGCATCGTTCAGAGCGATCACTTCGCCGACCTCAACAATATTGCATCTCCCTTCCAGCACATCCGCATGGTGCTCGATGTCATGGACACGAGCTCGCGGGCCGGCTGGGAAAGCATGATCGCGCGCCTGTCGACGCTCGATAGCGCGACTTCGTCGTATCGCAGAGCGCTCGAGGAGGGCCTTCGCCGTGGGAAGACCGCGGCCGTGCGCCAGGTCGACGCCGCCCTCGCGCAGGGACGAGTGCACGCGGGGGAGGGTTCCTTCTTTCGCGCGCTTGCGCCCGCGTTCGCGCAGAGTGGCGCATTCGATCCCGCCCTTGCCGGGCCGCTCGAGCGTGGGATCGAGCACGCACGCCGTGCCTATGGCGAGCTGACCGAGTGGCTCGAGAAGACCTATCGCCCCGCTGCTCGTGCCGAGGACGGTGTCGGTGAGGAGGTCTATGCGCGCAAAGCGCGGAGCTTCCTCGGTATTTCGATCGACCTACGCGAGACGTTTGCCTGGGGCTTCGCGCAAATTCACGAGATCGACGCTCGCATGCGCGAGATCGCGGACCAGATCCAGCCCGGCGCCTCGGTCGACGAGGTCATCCGCTTGCTCGAGACGGATCCGGATCGATGTGCTAGCGGCCCCGAGGACCTCGTCCGCGTCGTCGCCGAGTGGCAGACGCGCGCCGTCGAGGCGCTCGCCGGTGTGCACTTCGACATCCCGAGCCCCGCGCGTCGGGTCGATGTGAAGCTCGCGCCGCCCGGCAGCACGATCGGCGCCTATTACATGCCGCCTTCCGACGATTTCTCCAGGCCAGGCACCATCTGGTACTCCCCGGGCGAGCGAGAGCAGATCCCGCTCTACATGGAGCTCAGCAGGGCTTACCACGAAGGCTTTCCTGGGCATCACCTGCAGCTCAGCATGCAGATCTCGTTGCAACAGCGGCTCTCCCGACTGCATCGCGTGGTCATGAGCGATTACCAGACGGGGTATGCCGAAGGATGGGCGCTCTATGCCGAGCGGCTCATGGACGAGCTCGGTTTTCTGAGCAAGCCGGAGTACGTCCTCGGTCTGCTCGTCTGCCAGATGATGCGCGCTTGCCGCGTCGTGCTCGACATCGGCGCGCACCTCGGCTTGCACGCACCTCCGGACGCGCCGTTCCGACCCGGCGCGCGGATCGATTACGCCTATGGCGTCGAGATGCTCACCCGCATCGGCCGTACGCCGCCGGATCACGCCGCTTCCGAGATGACGCGTTACCTCGGCTGGCCTGGGCAGGCGATCGCCTACAAGGTTGGTGAGCGCGAGATCCTCGGCCTGCGCGACGATCTTCGCGCGCGCCAGGGCAGCTCGTTCGACCTCAAAACGTTCCACGCCGACCTTCTGGGCGTCGGCTCCATCGGCCTCGGCGCGTTGCGCGAGCTCCTTCTTTCCTGAGCGTTTCCGGCGCGCGTGACGGCACCGCGGGGCTTTCGTTAAGCTAGTCCCTCATGAGCCGGTCCCTCCTCGGCCGCCTTTCCCTCGCCGCGAGCTTCGTCGTCGTCGCCGCTTGCTCCCGCGACGAGGCCCCCGCAGCCCATGCCTCTCCCTCCGCCACCGCTGCCGCGAGCATCGCGCCCGCCGCTCCCTCTGCGGCTCCTGCGACCTCCGCGACCGCGCCCACGGCAGGCGGCCGCGACGGCAACGATCCGCTCTTCCACCCTGAGAAGGCGACCGAGAAGGCGCCCGACGTCTTCAAGGTGAAGTTCTCCACGACGAAGGGGGACTTCGTCGTGCAAGTGACCCGCGCGTGGGCCCCGAACGGGGCCGACCGTTTCTACAACCTCGTAAAACTCGGCTTCTACGACGGCGTCCGCTTTCATCGCGCGATCGACGACTTCATGGTCCAGTTCGGCATCCACCCCGAGCCTGCGGTGAACGGCGCCTGGTATCGCGCGTATTTTCCCGACGATCCCGTGGTGAAGAGCAACCGCCGCGGCTTCGTCACGTTCGCGCACGCGGGCAAGGACACGCGCACCACGCAGATCTTCATCAGCTACGTCGACAAGCAGGCGCGGCTCGATACGCAGGGCTTCGCGCCGTTTGGCCAGGTCGTCGAGGGGATGAAGGTCGTCGACTCGTTCTACAAGGGCTACGGCGAGCTCGCGCCGAAGGGCAAGGGACCGAGCGCGAGCAAGATCCAGCGCGAAGGGTACGGCTACCTCGACGCGAACTTCCCCAAGCTCGACGCGATCAAGGAAGCGAAGCTCGTCCCCTGACGCGGAGGCCTTCGCACGATCTCGCGGAGCGCGTCGGCCGGGGATTCTTCGAGCAAAGCGAGCCCCCCTGCGTGTCTTCCTCGGGATGCTCGAGCGCCTTGGTGAAGCACCGGAACTGCTCGTGTAGAATGACCCTCGGGCCCTCGCGATGAGCTTCGTCAACGAGACCCGATACGCAGCGCTGCCCGTGCCTCTCCTCGATCTCGAGGGACGCGACGTGATCGTGACGATCGTGAAGGCCACCTTCGTCGTCACCGATCGCGGCGAGCTCCGACCCGCCGAGGATCCGAGCCCGGTGCGTACGAGCGACGTCGCGCGTGATCCCGACGAGCCGCGCTCGAGCCTGCTCTTTCCGAGCGACATCGGCCTCGAAAAGCCCGGCACTGACGTCGTCGTCGTGGGCGACGCCGTCGCGCCCCGACCCGTGACGGTGATGGACGTCGTGGTGCAGGTGAAGAAGCACCTTGCGCCGCTGCGCGTGCACGGTCCGCGCGTGTACTACGACGGTGTGCTCGACGTCGCCGTCGGCCCTGCGGCGCCGTTCGAGCGCGTGCCCATCGTCTATGAGAACGCGTACGGCGGCGCCTCCGAGGAGCTCTCGGTCGTCGAGCTCGCGAACCCCGCGGGCGTCGGCGTCGCGCGCCGCGCCTCCGACCTGATCGGCAAGCGCGCGCCGCAGATCGAGCATCCCGAGCGGCCTCATACGACCGCTTCGGATCGGCACCCGCCCATGGGATACGGCGCGATCCCGCCGCACTGGTCGCCGCGCCGCGAGCTCGTCGGCACGTGCGGATCGCACTGGCGGAGGACACGCATGCCGATGCTGCCTGCGGATCACGATCCGCGCTTCGCCTGCGTGGCGCATCCATCGCTCCGATTCGAGGAGATGCTCGCGCCCGGGGATCCGCTCCGCGTCCTCGGCATGTCGCTCGCGCCGCTCGCGTTCGAGCTCCCCCGGCTCGCCGCGCGCGTGCATGCGCGATTCGACGGCGGCGAGCGCGAGGAGCGACCCGTCCCGATGGACACGGTGATCGTCCTGCCGGCCGAGCGTCGCCTGGAGATCGCGGGCCGCGTCGCCTTCATTGCCGGCCGAGCGCGTCGCGTGCTTCGCGCGATCGAGGTGCGGACCGATGCGTGACGAGGCAAGTGCCCCCGCGCAGGACATCGTGCGAGCTCTCCCCCCGCTCGACACGAACATGCGCGCGTTCTTCGCCTTCTTCGGCGCGTTCTCCGAGGCGCCCGATCCCCTCGCGTTCCTCGCCGATCGAGGCCTCGCCGAGGGCGACATCTTCCATCTGCTCGGCTTGTGGCAGGCGCGTATGTCGGCTGATCGCGCGTTGCAAAAGGACGCGCTCGGTCTGCTCGCCCGACCCACGGGCGAGAGCCCCGATGTGCAGGTGGGCCCGGCCCTCCCTGTCCAGCCGCCGCGCGATGCGTCGGCGCCGGGGAAGGCGCTCCTCGCGGCGACCTCGCTCGGCTTCGTCGTCGATCGCCCGGCCTTGCCCTTCGTCGCGCCCCCGGCGGACGCGCCGCCCCCTGCATTCCCCCCGAGCCAGCTTCGCTCGGCGCCGAAGGGCCTGGGCGAGACGAACATGGTGTTCCAGATCGACAAACCGGTTTTGCCTTTCGCGAAGAAGCCGGCGGCCGCCGCGCCGGAAGCCGTCCCGCCGAGGCCGCTGAAAGGCCCTGCGCCTCCCTCGCTCGGCGAGACGAGGCCGGCCGTGCATCTCTACAAGCCGGCATTGCCTTTCGCGGCCAAGCCGCTCGCGCAGACGGCCCTGACGTTCCAGGTGAACCCTCGGGTGCTGCCGTTCGGGCCCGAGCCGCCCCCACCGCCGCGCCCGCTCGGGGACACGGCGCCGGCGTTCCCCTCGGCCAAACCCGTCATGCCTTTCCCGACGGCGGACAACCCGCCCGTCGCTCCACCAGCGCCACGCCCGGCGCCAAACCTGCTCGCCGAGACCTCGCTCGCGCTCCCGATCAACCTCTCCGCCGCGCTTCCGTTTTTTAAGCCAAACCCGAGCGCATCTGCCGCGCGCCTTTCGATCGAGGCCTACGCCACGATGTGCGCCGAGATCTGGCTCGATCCGCCGGGCGCGCTCCGGATCATCGCGCGGTATGGGCTCTCGCCGGAGGCGAAGCGGGCCGAGGATGCCGCGTGGCAGGCGCGTTTCGCGGCGGCGCCGGCAATACGCGCGACGTGGGAGCGCCTCTCGATCGAGGCGGGGGCGCGCATTCGCGCGGGCCGGTGAGCGGCCCGTTTCAGGGAGGCGGCGAGCGGGGCGAAAAATCGGGGTAATGGTTGTCGAGCTTCGGGTATCCTCCGGCGGCCCAGCTGTTCCATTTCCCAGGGCGCGACGTGTCCGGGTAATAGTCGACGCCCGGCTGTGGGACCAGCCGGCTCGAGTCCTGGACCCCGATGGGCGGGGCGATGTGCAGCCCGGGTCCCCAGACGAGCTCGCTCGGCGCGTAGACATTCACCCGATATTGCGAGGCGAGCTGCGCCGCGACGGCGTCGGGCCTGCGCCCGGTGTTGCAGGAAAAGAGGTGGAGGGGCACGTTCCTGTCCCAGTTGCCCGCCATGATCAAGCGTAGCCCGAGGTCGCGCGGCGACATCTGCGTCCAGGAACCGTCCGCGTGTTGCACGTGGACCGCATCCACGGTCCCGTGCACGTACACCTGATACGAGCCGTTGTCGCGTCGCCCGCCCGTCATGCATTCCGAGATGAACCTGTCGACCCTGGGGTTTCCGAGGAGAACACACGCGAGCCCGAGCGGATCCACGTGCATCACCGGGCTCCCATTCCACGCGAAGAGGTTCGCCCCGCCCTCGAGGCCCAGCGGATCCGGGCTCAAGAAGCGCATCACCTCCGGATCGAACCAACGATACCGCACGTAGGAGAGCCCCACGTCCTCGTCGTGGTGATGCCCGAGCCTGCGCAAAAGCGGAGCCACCGGCCGCCCCGAGGGCCCCGGTTTGGCTTCGCTTCGCGCGAGCGCGCCCCACGCCGAATGAGATCCCGAAAAAGCGAGCCCGCCCGCCCCATCGACGAGCTCCGTCGCCGCCCCGACGTGGTCCGCGAGCACCCCGTACACGACATCGCCTTCGCCCTGGAGCAGCGGCACCATCGTATCCGGATGATACACGAGCGTACGCTCTCCCCGCTCGGCGTCGATTTCGGCGAGCAGGAGGTCTCCGTCCCAGAGGTATTCGACGGTGCGGCGTGAGGGCAGGGGAGGGAGCTCCTCGCGCGACACGGGGCGAATGGGCCCGACGACCTCTTTTTTCACGCGCCGACCGAACAGATCGTACGTCATCAGGATTCGCGTCCCGTCGCCCCGCACGACCTCACGCAGATTGCCCCGACAATCCCAGAAGTATTCGGTCGTCTCGCCCGTATCGAGCCGCTTCTTGCGGATGCGCCGGTTCGCCTCGTCGTACGTGTATGCGGCGTCCGAGGTCCTCCGCAGCACGTTGCCCGGGCCCACGTCCCACCCGTCGCCCGCGGGCTCGACCGAGCCGGCGGCGTCGTATTCGAAGCGCTCCTCCCCCGCCTCGACGAGCTGCCCGACTTCGTCGTGCCGATAGCGCACCTCGCCCCAGCGCGCGTCCCGCTTGCCCGTGAGCGCCGACGATGCGTCCCACGTATATCCGCGCGACACGAGCGCGCGGCCGTCCTTGCTCGCCCATTCTTGCGTGATTCGCCCGCGCACGTCGAAAGCGAACCTTGCCTCGACGCCGGACCGCGCGAACCGAAAGCCGATCATGGCTCCCGCCCCGTCTCGCGCGAACTCGACCCGCTCGCCGCCGTGCTCGATCGCAGCCACGCGCCCCGCCTCGTCGTACACGTACCGCGTGACCTTCCCGCTCGGCAGATGCACGGCGGTGCGGCGATTGAGAGCGTCGTATTCGTACCGGATCGTCCCGGCGCTCTGCGTGGCCGACACGATCCGCGAGCCTTCGTCCCAATGCATCTCGACCGAAACTCTTCCAGCCGGATCCTCGAGCTCGTACGCCACCTTGCGCGCGCCCTCGTCCCGCACGACCCTGCCTGCGCCATGCGGCGTGTCTTCCTCGATGAGCTCGTCGAGCTCGTTGTATCGATACGCGCGCCACGTGCCGTCGGGCATCGACAGGCGCGAGACGAGGCCATTTCGACCATACGCCGCGCGAACGATACGCCCGTCGAACGTGCGCATCTCCGTCACCCGGCCCAGGCGATCATAACGGAAATCGTGAAGCTCGGCCTTCGGGTTCTGGATTCGCTGCGGCCTTTCGAGCAAGTCGTGGCTCATGGCCCAGGCCTTTCCGTCCTCGTTCCGGACCTCGACCGCCGAGCCCAAGCCCGCGTATCGGAACGTCGCTACCCTGCCGAGCTCGTCCGTGCGCCGTGTCTTTCGCCCGAGCGCGTCGTATTCGAATTGCACGCGCGTCCCGTCCGGGTTCTCGTGCACGAGCACGCGCCCGAGCGCGTCGAGCTCGCGCCGCGTCGTATTGCCATACGAATCCACGCACGCGATGGGCCTCCCCAGCCCATCGTACTTCCATTTCCGCACGAGCCCGCCGGCGAGGTGCTCCTCGATGCATTGGTGCCGGTCGTCCCAGACGAACCTCGCTCGGATCCCCGCGGCATCTGCGATCCTCACGAGCCGCCCGTGCTCGTCGTAATCGAGCGTGAGCCACACGCCGCCCGGGTATTTCACCGAGGTGAGCTGCCCGCGCGCATCGTACGCATACTCCGTCACGCGGCCGCCCGCCACGCGCCGCACCACGCGATCGTCCACGTGCACGAGCTCCGTCACGCGCCCGAGCGGATCCGAGATGTTCACCAGATTGCCCCGGGCATCGTATTCGAAGCGGCTCGTGTTCCCGGCGGCGTCTTTTTCCGTGACGATGAGCCCGTCGTCGTCGATCTCCCACGTCCGCGCGGCCGACCCGTCGTTCGTCGTGACCCCGAGCAGCGCGCCGTCCTTTGGCCGCCACGAGAACACCCGCGGCGAGAGCGTGCCCGAAAGCCTCGTCGTCCCCTGCTGCTCGTCGTACGTGATGTCGCCCGCGTGAATGCCCCCGTCTCCGAAGGCCCGGACACACCGGCCGGTGTCGGGATCATAAACGTAATGGAAGGACAGACCCGTCGGCAATGTCTTCTTCACGAGCCGCCGACGCTCGTCGTAGCTGTACGTGACGTCGTTCCCGAGCGGATCCGTCACGCGGACGAGCTCGCCGCCTGTATCGTAGCCGAACGAGACGGTCTGAAGCGGGGCGCGCTCGTCGCCGGGCGCGAAGACCGCGATACGCGTGAGATGACCCCTCTCGTCGTGCGTGAGCCGGACGATCCTGCCGGCCGTATCCACGAGCCGCACGAGCTTGTCGCTTTCGTAGTCGAGCTGGATTCGCTGTCCCGAGGGATTCGTGATCTCCACGAGCCGTGCCCGCGCGCCTCCCTGCGGACGAAACACGCGGCGAATGCCTGTCGCGAGCGAGACGACCGAGGCTCCGCCGCCGCGCGCGTCGAGCCGGACCTCGATCCGCTTGCGCCGATGAACGACCGTTTTTCCGGGCGATACGTTTCGCAGGACGAGCGTGGAGCCGTCCTCGTCGCGAAACTGGAGCTCTTCGCCCTTGACCTCGATCCACTGGTCGTACGCGTGGGTCCAGCCGCCGTGGCCGAGTGGCCCGTGCTCCGATGCGCGTGTGCTGTCGTAAGCCCTCGTCCACGTGATTGCGATGGGCCCCGGGAGGGAGACGTCGATGTCCGTGTCCACGACGGCACCGGAGACGACGGAGACCGGGTCGAGGATCACCTGCGAGCACGCGGCGAACGTGGCCGCGCTTCGGGCCCAGAGCACGTTGTCCATCGTGAAGAGCCGCCCTATCGCCTGCGCGATGAATGTCCCCTGATAGGGCACGTTCATGCGCACCATGTCATTCGTGCAGGCGACGGGTCTTCCGCCCGCGAGCACCGTGTGCTGCTCGGCGAAAGCGACCTCGCTATAGGCCGACGTCATGTGCGTGACGATATCCCCGCCGGTGGGCTGGCCCGGCAGATTGCCTGGCGCATGGATCGACATCACGCTGCCCTGCGTGAGGACGGGCCGGTACGCGACAAGCAAATGATTCGAAACCTTCTGCGCCGTCGACGAATGCGATATGTACGCGAAGGGCGCCGTGACGGGTCCCGCAGGCGGGGTCGGCGGGACGAGGCTCATGGCCGGCGTCGGTCCGGGGCAGAAATGCCCGCTGCCCGTCGTCGCGATCTTCATTCCACCGATCGACGCCATGAGCTACGCCTTTCCTTTCGTATCGCGCGCAGCCCGGAGGAGCGGGGCCAGGCTCGCCTCCACGTCGGCCGCGTAGCCCCAGACGGGCACGGGTTCGGGATGCCCGAGGCGGGCCCGGAGCTCGTCCACGCGGCGGCCGAGGTCGGCGCGCGCAAGATCACCCGACGCGCATTCGGCGGCCACCACGGCCGGCGAATAGGGGAGGCCCCGGCGAAAACGCGCGGAAGGATCGAGGCGCATCGACGCAATCACGCGTCGCCAGGCACCGGCGTCGCGCATCTCCTCGGGCGGGAGCGCCGGACCGAGCATGACGGCGAGCGCGTCCACCGCGGCAAACGAGAGATCCTCGTCCGCGAGGCATTGTAACAATCGTGGCAAAACCGCGGGAGACCCCCATCGCCCCGCGGCCGAGAGCAAGACCGGGGTCGCGGTTTGTCGTGTGAAAAATGTTTCCGCGGCCCTCGCATCCTCGGGCCGACCTGCGAGCACGTAAAGCTCGCCCAGGAGCGGGCCGAGGCGCGCGGCGACGGCAGAGTCCTCGAACACGCGCCGGGCCTCGATGTCGCCGAGGGTCGCGAGCTGCCGGGCCGCACGAAATGCATTCGCTCGATCCTCGACGAGGAGCGCGCTCCGGAGCGCCGGGACGAACGCTCTTTGCGAAGCCGCGGGCCGCGCTGCGCAGGCGTCGAGGCCCGCCGCGCGCATGAGCGGAGACGCGTCCGAGAAAAAGCGCTGCACCTCCTCGTCCGTGAGCGCCCCGCGGGCGGCGAGGAACGAGAGCCCGATCGCGCGGGCGATGGGCCGCGAGGACGCATGAAGCGCCCGCCCGAGCGCGAAGGGCTCCGCGTGCCCGGACAGAACGAGCGCCTCGGCCACGAGCCGCGCGTGCTCCGCGGCGTCTTCGGGGAGCGCGTCGATCATCCACGACACGAGATGGATCGCGCCTGCGCCCATGGCCACGAGGGTCGCGCCGAACGAATGCCACGGGTCGTCCTGGTGCTCGCGCCAATCGGCGACGAGATGGCTGAGCGCCATTCTGCCGGAGGCGTGGATCGCGTCGATGTGGCAAAGCAAGCGGCGCTCGATCTCGGGCACGGCCCGCCGCGGTGAACGCTCGCGCGCCTTGCCCAGCATGCCGAGCGCCTCCGCGCAATGAACCACGACCTCGGCGTAGAACCCTGGGAGTGAGACGGGGCGAAGCCGTTCGCGATTCAGTTGCACGAGCGGCGCCTCCGTGATCGGGTCCGGCAACGGTCGTTCGAGGGGAACGATGTCGTTCGCAGGGGCGAGCGCTGCATCGGGATCGAAGGGCACCTCGTCGGGCTCGTTGGCGAGGCCGCCCAGGGACGCGAGTTCGTCCTGAGAAACCACATGCAGATCCAAGACCCGCGAGCGTACGCGGTCCTCGAGCGGTCGGAGCGTGTCCGTCGCATTCGATTCGGCGCCGACGCAGAGCGCGAGCCCTCGCGTGCCGTCGCGTGAAATGGCCCAGGCGAGGACGGGGGCGCCCGGCGGACAAACCCCGTGGCGCACCGAGGCGAACGCATGCGCGAGGGCCATCACGCCGGCCGCCGCGCCGACTTGCCCGATTTCAGCTTCGAGGCAAGCGCTGAAGGCCTCCGGGTGGAACATCGAGGCTTGCCGGGCCGCACTCCATTCCCATTCTCGCGAACGGAGCGCGTCGACACGCTCTTGCCCGAAGACGGCGCGAATGGGAGCGCTCTCCGGGAGGCTTTCGAGCAGCCCCGTCAGCGCTGTCCCGTCCACGGGTTCGTCATCGTCGTCCGTGCCCCGACCGAGGGCCATCTTGCTCGTGAGGATCTCGCCCAAGGCGCCCGTCTTCATGTCCCGCGCGAGGATGAGCGCTCCCGCGCCCTCCGCGGGCCAGAGCCGCGCCGGCGCGAACGGGCCCGGAGGCCGCGCGGCGAGCGCTGTCACTCGATTCACATGAAAAAACGAATCGACGCCGAGGAGCACCGCGCCCTGGAGACGCGGGGACGACGCGATCCGCGCGAGCGCATCGAACGCGCCCGCCGCGCCCACGAAACGCTCGATGGCCGCCGCCGACACGAGGGCGGCGATTCGCCTCGCCACATCGTCGAGCTCGGCCTCCGAGAGGCCCTTGCACGGAGCCGGCAAACAAAGGAAGAGAGGCAAGGCCGGCCTGGGCCGCGCCTCTTCGAGCGCGATGCGAGCGAGCGCGACGAGCCGATCCGGGAGGCTCGGGTCTGGCGGGACGAACCGCGCATGACCGACCTGGAAAGGCCGCCCGTCCGCGAGCACGAAGGGCGCGGGCGCGGGCGGCGGCGCGTTCGCACGCGGGAAAAACACGTGATCCTGGGCGCGCGCGCCCGCCGGAGAGCAGAGACCGAGGCCAACGATCGAGAGCGTCACTTGTGCGTCAATTTCCCCGCTTCGCGCGATTGTCCCTTGATTCGAATCGTGGGCGCCTTGATCGTGACCCCGCCGCCGGACGCCGAGATTTCCGACGCACCGCATTTGAAGGTCACGGTCCCGCCCGAGAGCGTCAAGCTGCCCCCGACCGAGAGCGACAGCGACGCTTGCGCCGTCATGCGATACGTGCCGCCCGTGCTCACCTCGCGCGCGCCGCTCACGTCGCTCTGAACGAGGCCCTTCACCTTGCGCGCGATGTTTTTCGCGCTCGTGATCGACAGCGATCCGAGCGTTTCGTTCATCGCGCCCGCCACCTGCATGCCGGCCTTCGTCGTCTCCGTCGTGTGGCTGCCATTGACGAGCGTCGTCGAGGGGCCGAGCGTCACCCAAGAGACGGCGCCCGGCGTCATCACGGCATACACGCCCCCGACCATTTCCGAATAAGGCCCCTCGACGAGCGTCGCCCGGTGCCCCGGCCCCGGTCCCGCCTTGCCGCTCGGCCCGCTCACGCCCGCCGCGCCTCCGCCCGTCGCGACCTCGCCCTCGGGCGGACGGCCGTGATCCCAGGGCATCGGCTTCGACGATCCGGTCACGCTCGCGAGGATCGCTTCCCCGCCAGGCACCATCGAGGCAGCCATCCCGGCCAAACCCATTCCGGCCGCCGCTGCCGCGCCCTTTTCGCCGCCCGCGGAAAATCCTTCGATGGCGGCCCGGCCCACGCCGAGCCCCGCCGCCACGATTGCGCCCGCCGTCCCGCGCGAGCCCGCGCCGGCGAGCGCGGTGGAAAAGAGCAGATTCGCAGCGCCCTTCACGGGGCTGCCCACTTGCTCGGCCAGCATTCCGCCCACGGAGACGGCCTCCGTCCCTTTCACCTGCGTGACGAAGTTCCCGCCCGCGGTTTGCTTTTGCGTCGCGCCCACCGTCACCGTGCGCGACCCGTACGACGCGGACCACCCGAGATGCACGCTCACCGTCTCGTCCGCGCCGACCGAAGACGTCACGTTTCCCAGGACCTCGGCATTCTCGGTTTTCCGGGTCTCCGTGCGCGAATCGCCATACACATGGTCGTCCCGGCCAAACGGCGCGGAGAAAAGCATGTGTTGCCGGCCCGCGGCGTCGTCGAGCTGGATCGTGGTGCGCGCGGCGGCGCCGGGGGAGCTGTCGGTCGCGATCACGCTCGCCGTCTTGTTCGCGGGCAGCGGCAGCGGCGGGAGCTGCTTTCCATTGTACGAGCGCCCGAGGACGATCGGGCGCTCGGGATCGCCATCCTCGAAGGACACGAAGACCTCCCAGCCCACGCGCGGCAGGACGAACCCCGCCGGCGCCTCGGGCTGCGTCACGCGCACCGGAATGCTGCTCCGGTGATCCTTCGGGCCACGCACGTCCCAGTGGAATGCGAGGTGGACGCGGCCGAGCGCGTCGGTGTCGATCTCCTGGCCCGGTGCGCCCGTGACGATCGCGGATTGCACGCCGTCGATGCGCGGCTTCGGCGTGATGCGCGGCAATCGGAACGGGATGTCCTTCGGAATGGCATCCACCGTAGCTTCGAGCACGGGCTCGTCGGCGCTCCACGTGATCGAGGTTGCCACGACGAACCATGCGCCGGATACGCGCGCGCGGCCGAAGGCTCGATCCGATTCGACGAGCGCGACCGCGCGACCGGGCGCGAGCGCGAGCGCGTTCGTCCGCAGCGCGAGCGTCGCGGTATCAGCGCGCAGGGATTCGAGCCGCCGTCTCGCGGCCCGCTCCCCGGCCTCGGACGAGCGGAATCCGCCCGGCGCCTCGTAGATTTCGATCTTTTGCTCGATGCTCGATCCGTCCGCTGCCACGCCTCCGAGCTTCAGGTCAGGTCGCTCGGGATCGTAATCGCGCAACGTCACCTTTCCCGGACGACGCTGCCGCGCGGCCATGACGGGCATGACGAACGGCCGCGACTCGCTTGCCGTCGCCCGTGTGACGATCGCAATCGGCTCGGGATATGCGTCCGCCGCACGCGTCGAGTCGTCCTCGAGCACGAGCACCTCGGCGCCCTCGTTCTCCTCGAACCGAAAGAAAAGCCCGTGCTCCTCGCAGAGGCGGCGGACGAACGTCGCATCCGTCTCGTCGTATTGAATCGACCCGTCGAGCGGCGGATACGTCTCCGCGAGGCGCACCTCGATCCGCTCGTATCCCGCGGCGCGCGCGAGCTCGGTGATGATCTCGGGCGCGCTGCGGTCGCGGATCACCCGCGGAAAACGCCGCAGTTCCAGCAAGGCGAGGCGCGGGCGCACGGTGGCGCGGTAGATGCGCTCGTGCCCATGATCCGTCGCGACCAGGACGAACCGCGTCACGATGCCCGCAAATCGCCGCTCTCCCGCCGCGGTCTCGAATCGCAGCACGCACGCCCCGCGCAGCACGTGCGAGGGCAGCACGACGGGGGAGGGGGGACCCGAGAAATCGAGATCGTAACTCCCGATTTCGCCGAGGCGCTCGCGCCCTGCGACACGCACGAGGCGGAGCGGCGGATCCCCGGGGAGCGCGACGGAGACGCGGGTCACGGCAGCTCCACCCGCGCCGCGAAAATGCGGACGAGCGCGGCCATGTCGATGACGAGTTTGTCCCCTTCGAGGCGAAGCGCGCCGCCCGGCTCGAACGCGAGGGATCCGCCGGGAACCTCGAGCACGATCGATTGATCGGCCCGGACCCGCAAGTGCTTCGCTTCGAGCGCGAGCGTGCCACGTTCGTCCTTTTCGAGCGCGCTCGCGACCTGGAGCGCGCCCGCGATCCGCGGCCCGTCCGGCCCATCCACGAGCACGACCGTGCGCCCGCCTCGCAGGCATTCCTCGGCGAAATCGCGCGCGACGGCGCCGTCGAGGCGCGCCGTGAGATGGCGGCCCGAGGCAAGGCGGACCCGATAGGCGCGTTCGTCGCCGTCCGCGGAGGTCGCCATGGCCATTTCGATGCGGCCAGGATGCAGCCCCGGACCGAGCACGGAGCTCGTCTTGCGGAGACCGCGCCGCGCGCTTTTTCCTTCAGCCATACCGAGACACTCCTCCCTCGACGCTCGCGACCGAGCCTTGGAAATCGCCCTGGATCTCGATCGTGCCTGGGGTCATCTTGATGGTCATTCCACCCGCTTTGAGGACGAGCCGCGCCTTGGCCTCGATCGCGACCTCGGCGCCCGCGAGCGTCGCATTCCCTTTCACCGCATGCGAGAGCGTCCCGAACGACTCGGCGACGTTGCCGCCCGCCTTCACGTTGCGCGACGCATGGCTCTCCGCATACACGCCGAGCACGTCGAGCCCATATCCGTTCGCCGTCACCGTCATCGGGCCGCTGACCTTCACGACGGCCGCCCCGCCCACCATGATCGCCTCGGAAATCCCCGCGGTCGTGTTCATCGAACCGCCGACGACGAGCGTCCCGGCGCCTTCCGTGTGCACGCTCTGGTGTTCGAGCGGCGCCTCGGTCTTCGCCCCGCCCACGATTCGCGCGAGCCGCGGCGCCTTCGTCACGGAATCGCCGCCGATCGAAAAGAGGCGCGCGCCGCCCACTGAAATGCTCTCCGCGCTCGCCCACACGGCGTGATCCGCGTCCGTCGTGACGGCGCGCTCGGCGCCCACCGAGAGCGAGTGCGCCCCGTCCACGGCCGTGTTCAGGTTTTCCTTGACGAATAGCTCCCGTGACCCGCCCACCACGCGCCCGAGATCACCCTGCACCACGGAGACCTTGTCGTTCTCCGAGAGCTCTTGGTAATCACCGGACGATTGAATCGAGAGCTTCTCCGTTCCGGCGGCGTCGCTGATGCGAATGAAATGGCCCTGCTCGCCGGCCGGCGTGGTCTTCGTCCCGAGGTGCGTCTCCACCTTTTGCGCCGGCAGAACGAGGGGCGGCGGATCGGCGCCATTGTAGAGGCGGCCGAGCACGAGGGGCACCTCGCACGCGTCGTCCGCGAATGCGACGACCTGCTCCCAGCCGACACGCGGGTGGAACGCCGAGCCCGCGAGGGCCGGCTCGACGACGCGCGCCGGCCCGGAGAAGGCATCCCAGCGGAGCACGAGCGAGGTGCGTCCGTGCGCGTCCACCGCGATCTCCTCGCCGGACGGGCCGCGCACGCGCGCCGTGCTCACGCCCCCGCGCGGAGGTGGAGGTGTACGCTCGCGGGCGGGCCGATAGATCGAGGAGGCCGGTACGGCGTGGAAAAACGCATGGTGCACGAGGCCCTCTCCACCGGGGCTCAGGCTCGCCTCGTGAATCACGGAGAGCACGAGGAACCGGCCATTCTGCGTCGCGACGGGCGATTGCTCCACGGTGACGATCGAGCCGGCCGCGACGAGGGGCGTCGTAGCTTCGCCTTCCAGCGCGGTCGCCTCTCGACGGCGCTCGCCGAGCCGGATCGCCGCGAGCTCGCTCGCCTCCGCGGGCGAACGTGCATCGCGGGCGAGCTCGTACCATTCGAGGGAACCCTCGCCGCTCTCGCCCGTGATGTCGAGCTCCGGCCGCTCGTAATCATAACCTCGCACGTGAGCCACGTCGCTCGCCGCGCGCCGCACGAGCCGCGCGGCGCGGAGGGAAGGGCCTCCCTCGAGCCCCGCGTCCTCGTGATATCGCAGGACGAGCCCGTCGTCGTCGAACGTGCCAGGCTCGTCCGCGATACGCACGGCGTCACGCTCGACCGTCACGGGATACCACGACAAACCTTCTTCGGCGAGGATCCGCGTGATGAACGACAGATCACTCTCGAAGGATTGCAGGCGGTGCGCCCGCGTAGGCGGCGTGCGCCGCGCACGATTCTCGACCCGGAATCCGTGCTTCTCGAAGAAGCTGCGCGCGACGTCCACGGCGCTCGTGAATCCAGGAGCGCCCCAGTACCCGCGCCCGCCCTCCGCCTCCGCGACGCGATGCACGAGGACGATCACGTTATGCCCCTCGTGGTCCTCGACCCGATCGACGATCCCCTCGAAGCGCCGCGTATGCTCGCCGACGCCGAGGACGAGCCACGCGCGCTCTCCGAGGATATCGAGGCCGACCGCGGACACGGGCTCGCCACGCTCGAAGATGTCGCAATGGATATGCGCGTGGAACGGCACTCCTACCCGCTCGACGATGTTGCACGCATGGGCGACGAACTCGAGGGACTCCGCCTTCACGCCGAGCTCGATCCACGAGTGCCGCGTCATCCGCCCACCTCCCCGCCCTGGTCCCGCTTCACCATTCCCTCGATCGACGTCGTGCCGCTCTTCGCGCGGAGCGCGCCGCCCGCGATTTCCAGCGCTCCCGCGGTGAGCGAGCCTGAAACGTGGATCGTCATTTGCGGGGCCGCGATGCTGAACTTCCCGCCCGCTCGCAGCTCGACCTGCCCCGACGCGAGTTTGCCCGCGGGCGCCGCGATCCCGTGATCCGCGGCGGCGCTCTCGGTCACCGCGCCGGCCGCGCTTCGCTTGCCGCCCTTGACCGATTCCGAATACGCCCCGGCGCAGGTAATGATGCGCGCGCCGCGACAAACGTACGTCCGCGCCCCCGCCACGCTCTCCGTCACCGAGAGCCCCGCCGAGACGAGCTTCGAGCCGCCCACGATGCGCGTAAAGGTTCCCGTCGTCTTCGTGTTCGACTGGTTGCATTGCAGCACGTACGCGCCGCCGACGGACTCCTCGTATCCCCCGCCGCAGAGGACCACGCGGTTGCCCGTCACCGCGACGATCTCGGTCGCCATCGATTCGGCGTTCGCGCCGTCCACGGCGATGTGAATGGGTTTGCCGACGTCCACGTGCTGGCTCCCGCCGATCGTCACGTCCTCCGCGCCGGCCACGTGCGCCGCGAGGCCGAGCCCGATCACGTGCGCCTCGTCGCCGTCCGTCGTCTGCGTGTAATCGCCGCCCACGCGCACGCTGAGATCGCGGCTCGCGTGCACGAAAAACGCCTCCGCGCCCGCGTCGTCGCCGAATCGGATCTCCTGCGTCGTGCCGTCCCCGGGGCTCGTCCACGATTGCAAGGCCGTGACCGCGCGCGCCGAGGGCAGGACGTACGGATGCACCGCGGTCGCATTGTAGAGGCGGCCGAGCACGAAGGGCCGATCGGCGAGGCCGTCGAGGTACGAGACCGCCACCTCGAAGCCCACGCGCGGGATCATCATCGCACCCCCGAGCGGCCATTGCATCGTGCGAATCCAGGATGACGACCGATCGTCCGTGATGCCCGATCGATCCCAGAGAAACCGGACTTTGACCCGGCCGAGCGGATCCGTGTGCACCTCCTCGCCGGGCGCCCCCGTGACGACCGCGCTCTCGACGTGGTGAATGCGCGGCTCCGTCAGAATCGCAGGCCGATGCGGCGGGCGCTCCTCGCCGCGATCGCCCAGCGTGGGCCGGAGGACGACCTCATTGCGATAAGGTGCCCCCTTCCCGCCGCTCGGGAGCGGCCGGGCAAACCCGTGGCGGACCTCCGAGACGAGGAACCGTTGATCGAAGAGATCCACGCCGCCGCCCGCGACCTCGACCAGCCGGCCGGGGCGAAGGCGCATGCAATCGCTCGTCGCCGTGACCTTCACCTCGTCGCGGCGGAGCTGTTCGAGCCTGCGCCTCGCCCGCGCCGCGGCCGCGCGCGCGTCGGGCACGCAGGCAGGGTACTCCAGCCATTCGAGCGCGCCCTCGCCCGCGTCGCCGTCGAGGTAGACGTCCGGGTGATCCACGTCGAAATCGCGGACGAACACCCGATCGTGGGACAACCCCGCTTCCCACGCGAGCGAGAGGAGCGCGCGCACGCCCTTCGCGCGCGTGGCGCCCGGCGCGGCGAAGGGGAGGCGCGCATCGCCGTCGATTCCGTCGTGCGAGGCCGTCCCATCGCCGAAGAGCACGCGCCACGCGCCGTCCTCGGCCGTCTCGGTCCAGAACGAGATGCCCTCGCGCGCGAGCAAGCGGCGCACGAAATCCCATTCGACCTCGCCGTGCTGCGTGCAGAGCGGATACAGCGGGTATTCGCCCGAGAGCCTCGCCACGATCGCGTCCCGCGGCACGCCCGCGCCCGCGAGGACCTCCGTGACGACCTCCTCGGATGTTTTGTCCTGAAAAACCCGATGGCCCGCCCGGAGCGCGAGCGGCGCGAGGGGATCCGCGAGGCGGAGCGAGAGCACACGATCGCGGCCCCGGCGCACGTCCTCGGCCGCCTCCGTCACCACGAGCTGGATCGCGCGCGCGATGCCCTCCTCGGGATCGGAGAGCACGACGACGCAGGGGGCGCGGACGAGGGACGCTGGATCGACGTCGCCCGCGGCCGTCACGTCGATCTCGAACGACGAGAGGTCGTCCATGATTTCGCGCCCGTAGAGCGAGAGGACCACGTTCTCGCCGAGGGGCTCGCAGGCGAAGGCGACGTCCTGGGTCGTCACGAGGCGAATCTACAGGACCACGCGTACGACCTCAAGCGCCGCCGTCCGCGGCGATTCGTAATCGATGGGCGTCAGGCCGCGAGCTCTCGGGCATCCTTGCGGACGAGCCGCGAGAGCTCGCGTGACATGACGACGATCTCCGAGGCGGTCTGGAGCGTCTGGCCCGAGCTCGCCGCCGTCTCGCGCGCCGTCCCCGCGACTTCCCCGATGGCCGCGCTCATCTGTTCCATGGCGCTCGTCTGCTGCTGCGTGCTGAGCTCGATCTCGCGGGAGGCGTCGGCCGTGCTGGCCACGTAATCGACGATCCGCTTGAAGCTCTCGGTCAGCTCGCCGAAGCGGCGCGTCCCGTTCTCCACGGCCTTGGCGCCGTCCTCGGTCGCCATGACGGTGGTGTTCGCGGCGCCGCGGATCTCCTCGATGAGCCGGCGGATCTCCTTCGTCGCGCTGCCCACGCGATCGGCGAGGTTGCGGATCTCGCTCGCCACGACGCCGAACCGCCGCCCTGCATCGCCCGCGCCGACGGCCTCGATGGTCGCATTGATCGCGAGGATGTTCGTCTGCTCGGAGAGCTCGTTGATGATGTCGAGAATGCCGCCGATCTCGTGCGATTTGCGGCCGAGATGGACCATGTGATCGACGATGCGCTGGACCTCGCTCCGCACGCCGAGGATGGCCTCGGTCGCGGCCGCGACCGTGCGTTCGCCGTTCCTCGCGGCCTGCGCGGTCTCGCCGCCGAGCTGCGTGACCCGCTGCGCGCTGCCGGCGATCTGGCGCGCGGTGGAGACGAGCTGGCGCGATGTCGTCGACACCTCCGTGGTGGTCTGCGATTGCTCCTTCGCGCCGCGGGTCTGCTGCGTCGCGGCGGCTTCGAGCTCGGCCGCGGCGCTTTGCATGCGCTGCACCAGGCCTCCGATCTGCTTCCCGAGCCCCCCGACGATGAGGAGCGCGGCCGCGGACACCACGACGATCGCGGCCAGCGTACCCCCGAAGAGCACGCTGGTTTGCTTGTCCGCGGCTTCCTTGGCGTCCACGTCGCGCCGCTCGAGCAGCTTGTTTTCCTCGTCCGTCATCTCGGCGATCGTTTTTCGGATCGCATCCATCTGCGCCTTGCCCTGCCCATCGGCGATGCTTTGCGTGCCCGCCTCGATGCCTTTGTCGCGACGAGCCGCGATGGACGCCGCCGTGTTGTCGACCTTCGCGTCGATGTCCTCCGACAGGCGCGCGATTCGCTCCTGCTGGAGCGGGTTGTCGGACGTGAGTTGCTTGACGTGCTCGAGGTGCTTGGTCACGTCGCTACGACCGGAATGATAGGGTCCGAGGAACTCCTCCTTGCCCGTGAGCACGTACCCCCGCTGGCCGGTCTCCACGTCCTGCAAATCGGAGAGGATCTCCGAAAGATCGGTGAGCACCTGATGCGTATGCGTCACCCTCGCGCTCGTGTCCAAGAGCTGCTGCGTGCTGCGGTACGAGAAGAATCCCAAAAGACCGAGGATGATGAGCGGCAGGGCGAAGCCGAGAGCGAGCTTCTGCCCGATCGTCCAGGAAGACAACATGACGCGCCTCCGAGCTGGCGCGCGCCCCCCACGGGCACGAGCGCACGTTGGTTTCCAAGAATGCATGACTCGGACGAAATTGCACGCTCTCTTTTGTGGACGAACGGTCGGCCGGTCGCTGGGGTCTCGGCTGGCGCGACGCCTGCATGCGGGAGAGCCATGTCTGCGCTCGTGAAGATCGGCATTTCGGCGTGGACGGAGCCGACGCTGCTGTCCTCGGGCTTTTATCCCCCCGGCGTCCGGACGGCCGAGGCCAGGCTGCGGTACTACGCGTCGTCATTCCCCCTCGTCGAGGTCGACAGCACGCATTACGCGTTGCTCGCCGAGAGAAACGCGGTGCTCTGGAGCGAGCGCACGCCCGAGGGGTTCACGATGGATGTGAAGGTCGTGGCCCCGCTCAGCGAGCATTACATCGAGCCGCGCGGGCTGCCGCGGGACATGCGGGACGCGCTGCCGCAGGCAGTTCGGAAGAAGAAACGCATCTATCCGCAGGACCTCGGTGACGAATTCCTGGATGAGCTCGCTGCGCGGTTCGTCTCGGCCCTGCGGCCCCTCCAGGCGAGTGGCAAGCTCGGGCTCGTGCTGTTCCAGTATCCGGTGTGGTTCACGTTCTCGTCCGCTTCGCGGAGGCGCCTTTCGCGTACGCGCGAGCTTTTCCGCGGCCATCGCATCGCGATCGAGTTCCGCAACGCAGGCTGGCTCGGCGAGCGGCACCGGGACGAGACGCTCGCGTTCCTCCGGGAACAAGGGCTCGTCTATACGTGCGTGGACGAGCCGCAGGGCTTCGCGTCGTCGGTCCCGCCGATCGCGGAGGCGACGGCCGAGGTCGCGCTCGTTCGCTTTCACGGGCGGAACGTGGAGACGTGGGAGAAGAAATCGGCCAGCGCCGCCGAGCGCTTCGCCTACGAATACGAGAAGGCCGAGCTCGCGAGCTGGGTGCCGAAGATCGTGGGCCTGTCCCGACAAACACGGGAGGTCCACGTCGTCATGAACAACTGTTATCGAGACTGGTCGGTGCGGAGCGCGGTGGACCTGACGGAGATGCTCCGGAGGGCGGGCGCCCGTATCGTCGAGCCGCGGGCAAAGCTCGCCGCGTGAGCGTCAGGGGGAGAGGACGATCGCCGATTTCGCGGGCACGGTGAGCGTCAACATGCCGCCTTGGGGGACGGTCACGCCGGGGCCGCCCATCGCGTCCTTCAAGACGGTCCCGGAGGCGAATCCGAGCGTGGCGGCGTCCACCGTCATCTGCGCCGGCGCGTCCGCCCGCGTGAGCGCGACGATCGCCCCGGTCGCGCCCGGGAGCTTTCGCCCGATGACGAGCGTGTCCTCCGTGGCGCCGAGCGAGACGTACTCCCCGCGCCGGAGCGCCGGAATGGCCTGCCGCGCCGTGCCGAGCTTCTGCACGAACGAGAGCGTCGCCTTCTCCTCGGCCGAGAGCCCATTCTCGGGCCGCCACATGAGCCGGTTGTTCGGATCCGCCCCGCCCCACTGGCCATACTCGTCGCCGTAATACATGAGCGGCGCGCCCGGCAGCGCGAGCAGCCACGCCATCGCCACGCGCATGCGCTCGTAAGGCACGGCGTCGGAGGGCGCGAGGGCCGTGTTGTCCCACTGGTTGCCGGGGATCCCGCGGTCGCCGTCCGCGTAATCGGCGAGCGAGACGAAGCGCGGGGTGTCGTGGCTGCCGATGTAGGGCGTCATGAACGCATTCTTCGGCCATTTTTCGAGGCCGTGCCGGGTCCAGTAATCGGCGTGGAGCATGCCCTTGTCGCCGTACGCGAACGTCCGGTACGAGACGCCGTGGTAGAGCACGAAATCGAACTGGCCGTCGAGGCCGAAGGGGCCGATGTACCGGGCGATCGTGCCGTAATTCTCGTCGTTGCAGGGGTCGCCGCAGTCGTTCCACCCCATCGCGGTCTCCCCCATCATGAAGTAATGGGTACCGGCCTTTTCGAAGGTCTCGCGCACCTCGACGGAGAGGTTTCGCGTGGCGAGCTCCTCGACGTGCTTGACCGCGTCGACCCGCAGGCCGTCGAGATCGAACTCGTCGAGCCACCACACGGCGTCGTCGACGAACTGCGCGTTCGCCTCGGGGACCGAGTGGTTGATGTCGGGCATGTAATCGGCGAAGAGGCATTCGAGCGCCTTCGCCGTCCAGTCGCAGTTCGCCGTGCCGCAGACGCAGCCCGTGCGGAACCACTCGGGGTGCGATTTGAAATATTCGTGCTCGATGTGCACGTGGTTGACCACGTAATCCTGCAGGATGCGGATCCCGTGCGCGTGCGCGGCCTTCACGAGCGCGCGCAGCGCGTCCGGGCCGCCGAGGCGCGGATCGACCTCGCGCGCTTTGATCGGCCAGTAGCCGTGGTATCCCGTGACCTTGTGCACGCCGTCGGCCGCGAGGTACGAGGCCTCCGGGTTCGTCTGGAACGGCGTGAGCCAGATGGCGCGAATGCCGAGCTTGTCGAGCTCGCCCTCCTCGATCGATTGCGTGAGGCCCACGAGATCGCCGCCCTTCCAGTCGCCGCGCGCGTCCGCGCCGGGCGTCGACGGGGCATTGTTCGAGGGGTCGCCGTCACGATAACGATCGGTGAGGACCATGTAGACGACCGCGTCGTTCCAGGAGAACGGCTCGGCCTCGATCCAGAAGGGCAGGTGCACGGGCTCGCCGACACGCCCGCTCTTGCTGCGCGGCCGGAGCGTGACGCGGTATTTGCCGTCGGCGAGGCTCGCGAGCGAGAGCTGCACGTTCCCCTCGGGCGAGATCGTGACCATCGGCGCGGCGAGGGGCTTTTTCGTGCCGTCTTCGAGCAGCGTGGCCTCGAAGCCCGCGGCGTCGGCGCCGCTCGCGTCCGCGCCGTCGACATAATCGAGCGCGGCCGTGAACACACCCTGGCCCGGCGACATGCGCGTCGCTTTCGTGGATTTCACCGACAGCGTGGGGAGGTTGCAATCGCGCACCTTGACGGCGCTGTTCTCGATGCCGCCGAGGTATTTGCGGCGGCCCTGCGCCGGGTCGAGGATCCATTGCGTGCCGCCGCCAGCGTCCTCATAGGCGAGCTTGTAAGCGTGGAGCCCCGGCGGGAGCATGACCGTGGCCTTGTAGGCGCCGCTCGCGTCGGGGCCGCTCATGACGGGCGCGGTCGCGAGGTCGAAGCCTTGCCATTCGCCGGGCACGCGCGGCGAGCTCGCGCCGGCGGGCGGGACGAACGTGAAGGTCGTCGGGCAAAGCGCGTTGCCGCCGCCGCTGCCGCCCGCGCCGCTGCCGCCGCTGCCACCCGCGCCCGCACCGCCGCTGCCACCCGCGCCCGCGCC
>NZ_JASBQE010000142.1 GCF_029960785.1 Polyangium sp. 15x6 | reverse complement strand
GCCGCGCCCGCCGTCCCCGCCGGCGCGAAACCCGCGCCCGCGGCCCCCGGCGCCCCCGTGGTCCCTGCCGGCGCGAAACCCGCGCCCAGCGCCCCCGTGCCGCCGGCCGCGCCCGCGGCCAAGCCCGTCGTTCCCGCTGCCCCCGGCACGAAATGGCCCGGCAGCGGCAAACCCTGACGCGCGCTCAGGGGGGGTTCCAATCGTTGCATCGACCGCACCGCGGTCGATGCACCAGAGGTCCAGGGCTGTGCCCTGGTTCGGGTCCAGGGGCGAAGAGCCCCTGGTCGGGTCCGGGGTGAAACCCCGGCGCTACGCCGTGGCAAAACCCTCTCAGGGCACCTGCACCGTGACCTGCCCGGGGAACGAGATCTGAATGACCCCGCCCCACATGCACATCAGCTTCGAGCTGTTGTTCAGCGCGGGCATGTTCGCGAGCAGCACCGTCGGAGCTCCGACGATCCACGGCGCCGGCGTGTTCGGAATGCATGGCATCGGCGTGAGCACGCCCATCGCCGCCGCCGTCGCCGCGGCCACCGTCGGGTTCGCCAGGCTTTGACACATCCCGAACGGCAGCACGTTCAGCATGGGTTTGCCGTCCATGATGTTCGCCAGCGGCCCCGCGCTGTTCATCGTCCGGTTCGCGGGGAGCACCGTGAGCGAGCTCGGCGCCACGCCGAAGCTGCATTGCATCATCGCGCCCATGCATACGTGCTGGCCCATCGTCAGCCTCCCGCGAGCTTGTTCACGACCTTGTCGAAGAAGGACTCTTTTTTCTCCTCCTTCGCCTTCGGAATGCCCTTGTCGTCGTACTCGACCTCGCCGCGCTTCTCGCCGTCCTTGTACGACGCCTTCGCCTTCAGCTTGCCCTGCACGTCATAGCTGAACGCATCGCCCTGCTTCTTGCCGCTCTCGTACGTGGCGCGCTCGCGGACCTCGCCGTTCGGGAAGTATTCGATCACCTCCCCGTGCAGCTTGTCCGCCTTGTAGCTCGCTTTGCGCAGGATGTTGCCCTTGCCGTCGAGGAACACGGATTCCCCTTCGAGCTTGCCGTTCTTGTAGAACGACCGGACGACCTCGTTTCCCTGCTCGTCGAGCGAGAGGAACGGGCCGTTCTGCTTGCCCTTCTCGAAATGCATGAGCGTCCGGAGCCGGCCTTCGTCGTAAAGCCGCGTCGGCCCGTGCTGCTCGCCCTTCGCGAACATGACGACCTGCGAGACCTTGCCGTTCTCGTCGAAGAGCTTCGTCTCGCCGTGGAGCGCGCCGTCCTGGAACGACGAACGCTCGACCTCGCGCCCCTCCGGATCGTACGTGACCGACAACCCGTGCAGCTTGCCGTTCTTGTAATTCGCCCGGTGCGCGATCTGCTTTTCGGTCTCCCCGTACTGGACGAACTCGCCGTGGAGCACGCCGTCTTCCATCTCGAACCGGGAGATCAGCTTGCCATTCTCGTCGCGCTCTTCGTGGTCGGTCGGCATCGGAGCCTCGCTAGTTGATCTTCACCATGCCGCCCTTCAAGGTCAGCATGCCGCCGCCCTCCACCGCCGCCTGCGCGCCGCCCTTCGCCTTCAGCGCGATCGCGCCCTCGAGCGTCATGTTCGTCCCGCCCTTGGCCTTGAAATCGGTGCCGGCTTTCAGGTCCATCGCCGTCCCGGACTCGGCCTTGAAATCCGTGCCCGCCTTCATCGAAAACGCTTGCTTGGCCTTGATCGTGACGCTCTTCGCCTCGATCACGAGGTCGCCGTCGACCTTGATCGTGTAGTTCTTCGTCACCTTGTAATCGAGGTTCGCCTTGTTCGTGTGCGCCTCGTCCTTGGTGACCTCCAGCGTGCGTTTGCCCTTCACGCTGTGCGTCTCGTCGCCCTTGTCGACCTTGACCGTGCGGTTGCCCTTGGTGACCGTGAGCGTCTCGTCGCCCTCCTCGATCGTCACCTTCCGCTCGTTCTTGACATTCTTCGTATAATCGTGGAGGACCTTGATCGTCCAGTCGTTCTCCACCTCGAAGAGCATGTCCTTCTGGGCGTGCGCGTAAAACTCCTCGCTGTCCTTCTTGTCGTCGAAGCGCAATTCGTTCCCCGCCTCGCCCTCCTTCGACGAGCGGCTCAGGATCGTGCTCTTCGTCTGCGCGCCCGGCAGCCCATAAGGCACCGTCTGCTCGGCGTTGTACACCGAGCCCGTCACGAGCGGCCGATCCGGGTCGCCGTCGATGAAGCTCACGACGACCTCCTGCCCGATGCGCGGCAAGAACCACGCGCCCCAGCTCTTGCCCGCCCACGCTTGCACGACGCGCACGAAGCACGAGCTCTTGTCGTCCTTCGCGCCCTTGCGATCCCAGTGGAACTGGACCTTGATGCGCCCGTATTCGTCGGTCCACTGCTCCTCGCCGCTCTTGCCCACGACGACGGCCGTCTGCGTGCCGGGAATCGCGGGCTTCGGCGTGATACGCGGCGGGCGGTACGACGTCTTCTTCGGGAACGCCTCGAAGGTATTCGTGTACCCCTCCTGGCTCGCCCGGTGCACGATCGAGCCGAGCACCCAGTCCGTGTTCGCGTCGTCCCGATCGTGCTCGTCGAGCTTGAACGCGTGCCCCGCCGTGAAGGCGCGGCAGCTCGACGTACCCGACAAACGCACCGCCCGCGCCTCCTCGGCCTCGATGCGGAGCTTTGCGCGCGCGTCACCCGGGCTCTTCTCGATGTGCCCGCCCGGGTACTCGAAGAGCTCGAGCTTGGCCGTTTCGCCCGAGACCTCCGCGAGCAGCGACGTGCTCGGCATCTCGAAGTTGTAATCCGTCGACGCGTACTTCCCCGCGACGATCTCCTCTTCGAGCGTGCACTCGAGGACCGCGTCCTCGTCCGTCGACGTGGAGAACTGCTCGACGAACCGCGCCTTGTCGAGGTTCGGGCACGGCGTGGCCGACGCGCTGTCGTCCGAGAGCACCATCACGTGCTTGCCGTCCTCGTGCGCGAAATAATAATGGATCCCCTCGTCCTCCATGAGCCGCGAGACGAAATCGAGCGCGGTCTCCTGGTACTGCACGCAATACGGGCGCGGGGCGTAGGAGCCCTTCAGCGAATCCTTGAAGTGCTCGCCCGACGAGAAGCCGAGCTCCTGGAAGAGCGCCTTCAGGATGTCGGGCACGCTCTTCTCCTGGAAGATCCGGCAATCGCTGGTCTTGCCGAGCAGCCATAACCACGGGTGGAGCTCGGCGCGGTAGCGCGTCTGCTTGCCGACGCGCCCCGCCTGGACGAACCGCGTGCAGATCCCGTGGATGAAGCGCGGCTTCTCCTTGGCCATGCCCCGGATCGTCAAGGTCACGCCCTTGCCGACGATCGCCTTGAAGTCGAGCGCCTTCTCCGGCGACAAAAGCTCGAGCTCGAAGCGGAAGAGCCCCGAGATCCGCTCTTCGCCGTGCAGATCGACGAGCAGCACCGCGTCCGCGCCGAAGGGCGTCGAGATGGCGATGCCGAGTGTGCCCTGCGGATAAGGCATGGATCTCAGTCACGAGCGTACCGGGCTTCACGGGTTTCCGGCAAGAGGCTTGATCTCTGGCGCATACTCATCGAAGATCGTGCCCGCTGTGGTGCACTTGCCGGGAGCGACCTGCCGATGACGTTCTTCCGAACGGGCCATGGTCTCTTCCAGTTCGGGAGGCCGAAGCGCCTCGACAGGCACGGGATCCTCGCCTTTCTGCGCAGCGTCGCGACCGATCGCGGAGGCATGCTGGAGCTCCGGCGCATCCTCGCCGACGAGCTGCATCGCACCTCGCTCCTCAACATGCGCGACGAGCTCGTGATCGAGCAGCTCGCGGAGCGTTACCTGCGCGGCTCGCTCACGCTCGTCCACGTGCGCCCGCTCGACATCGGGATCGAGCTCGAGGGCTTCCTCGTCGAAGGCGCGGACGCGACGCCTTTGACCGGCCCGAAGAACGAGGCCGGCGACCTGCGCCCCGCGCCCGAGGTCCCGCCCGAATATCCGGTCCTCGCGCGTGTCGAGTCCGATCAGGTCATCGACTCCACGCTGAAGCTCGTCGCGAAGCTCGGCGATCTGCTCTTCGGCGCATTCGGCATGCAAAAACGTCCCTCGACGCTGGCGAAGGAGCTCGTGCTCCTCGCCGCCGAAGAGGCGAGCGGCGTGAAGCTCGCGAACACGAAGGTCGATCTCGATCTCGGGCTGCAACTGCACCCGCAGGGCAAGATCCTGCAGCCCGATCCGCAGGTGAAGGACGCGTACGTCGCCGCGGCGGCCGAGATCGCGGCGGGCCCGCGTCCGGCGGCGAAGGGCCTCATCGATTTGATGTGGCCGCTCACGCGGGTCGACACGAAGCGCCGCTTCGACAACCCCGTCAAGGACGGGTCGGTGAAGAGCGACGAGGTGCCGGCAGAGGCCGCGCCCGAGCCCGTCCCGCCCGAGGAGAAGCCGACGCCCAATCGGTGGATTTTCTCGCTTTGAGGTCGCGCCGCCGCGTCAGCGCACGACCCGGAGCGCGCCGTCGATCCGCCCGACGTAGACGGGGATCTGCAATTGTCCCCCGTTCTTGTCCGGCATCGTCTGGAGCAGCGGGATCCTCGGCTTGCGCATGAGCTCCCAGATCCGGCCTTCACACATGGACACGGGCAGGATGTCCGTCCCCTTGAACGCGAGATCCATCGGCCCCGGGAGCAGTCTTCTCTGCAGGAAGCTCACGAATTCGTCGCGCATGTAGGCTTCGGTTTGGTAGTACGCCGCCCCGAAATCACGTAACTTCGGCGCGAACTCCTTCACGAGGCCCGCCGCGTCCCCCGCGGCGAACAGATCGCGGAGGTGCGTCGCGTAGGCGAGGAGCGGCTCGGGATCCTCGATGACCTCCGCTTCCCGGAAGAGCTCGGGGAACGCGGGCCCCTCGTTGTCGAACTCGAACGCCAATTGTAACGGGATCGCCGGCACCTGCCCGGCCAGGGCTTTTCGTACGTCGATGGCGAGCACGACGTCCCCGGCCTCGTCCGGCGCCACGATGTCCCCTTTTTGATAGGCCGACACCGACCCCGTGATGTCGATGTCGAGCGGCGAGCTCATCCCTTGCCGTGTGATCGTCGGCAGCGCCTGGATCGCGAGCACGTTCCCCTTGCCGACGAGGAGCTGGTTGATGGGCGGCGCCACGCTGATCGGGGCCCGCGCGTCCACGGCCAGGAGTTGAAAGCCGTTCAGCGTGACCCGCGCCAGGCAGGCGCGCAGCGACAGGTTCAAGTGGAAGAGGGGTTTGGCCAGCATGAGCTTACTTGCACTTGTCGACGAGTTCCTTGCACGGATCGATGTAGGTCGCCGTCATGATCGGATCGAGCTTCGTGTTCACGAAGTCGAGGAAGGTCGTGTCCTTGATCCAGTCACGCGCATTGTTCCGCTCACCGAGGATGTCGAGCCGCTGCCGGATGTCGTGCGCGAGCCCCTCGATCGAGGTCGAGTCGCGGCGGATGTCCGTGCGGGCGTCGATCTTCGCCGCCAGCGTCTGCACGATCTTTTCCATGGACCATTGCTCGTCCGGCATCCAGCTCCCGGACGGCTTGAACACCCGCACGTTCAGCCCGTCGGTGAGTTTGTCCTCCAGGATCTCCTCGATCTGGCCGCGCGTGATATGGGGCGCCGTGTAGGGTTTCTCGGGCCACTTGAAGCTACCGAGGTCCACCGCTTCGATGAACGTCTGCTGGGAGAGTTGTTTGCCGAAACAGCCGCCCGGGCCCACCGAGGTCAGGACCTTCCCCCCGAGCCCGGTCCATTTCATGGAGCCCTGCATGGAGAAGCCTTCCTGGACGTGAATCTCGAGCGCCCCCTGAAGCTCGAACCCGCTCTCCAGCACGGCCTCGAACTCGAGCCACTCCCCGGCCTCGATGCGCGACCCCACGGAGCCCACGATGGACAACGTGAACGGGATTCGATCGGCGATGTGCAACGTGGGGCTGACGCACTCGATCTCCCGGCTGATGCCGACGCCCCCCTCGATCTTCGCGAAGACCTGCGCATTGAAGCCGCACCCCTCGACCCCGACGCCGATCTCGGCGGAGGCCGAGAACACGGTGAACTGGAGGTTCAGCTTGACCGCCGGATAGACCCGGTGGTCCTCGTACTCCTTCATCTGCCATTCGACGCTGAAGGTGCCCTGGAGGACCTGGTAGTCCCACTGCGCGTACCAGCCGATCTTGGGGACCTTGTCCTGAATGGACTTGAGGATCTTGGAGGTCATCTGCACGAGCGCCACGATGCCCAGGATCGATTGGACGGAGGCGACCTCGTCGGTGAGCGTCTTGCCATCCATCGTGATGGTGACGCCCTTCATGAGGGGGTCCTTTTTCTTCGGCTCCTTGGGTTTTACCCAGCCCGGCGCCTCCTCGATCGGCTTCTTTTCCCGCGTCCAGACGATGCCCTTGGTGCCGTCCGAGCGCGTCTCCACCTGCATGTTCTTCTCGAGCCGCGAGCCCTCCTTGCCGCCGCGCAGCTTGGGGATGGCGATCCCGACGGCGAACTTGTTGTGCCGGTAGATGGCGAGGGTGATGGGCTTTTCGAAGCCCTCGACCTTGTACTCCGTGGGCGTGTAGAACGAGGTCCAGAACGTCTTGCTGAGGATGTCGCGCGCGGCGATGCCCCGGAAGGTCACCGTCACGTCGTATTGCGTGTAGCCATCGCCCGCGGGTTTGCCCTTCACCGTGGTCTTCTCGCCCCGGTACGACACCGTGATCGCGCTCGGCGAAGGCTTCGCGCCGCCCCGGTGGAGGAGCGTCACCACGTCGTCGAGCTTGTGGGAATCGGAGACCACCTCGTAGCGGGTCACGTTCTTCACGCGACCCTTTCGGCTCGCGAGCTCGTGCTTGCAGAAGACGACGAGCTCGCTCTCCGTCGCGCTCGGCTTCGGCCCCCCCGTCGAGGGTTGTCCCGTCGTGGGTTGTCCCGTCGAGGGTTGTCCCGTCGTGGGCGTCGTCTCCACCGGCGCCGCGTCGAGCAGCCCGAGCGTGCGCCAGTGCTCGATGAGGCCGATCGGATGCAGGTGCCAGACCTTGTCCTTCGCGGGCAAACCCGCGCTCGATGCGTCCCCCCAGAAGCCGAGCTGCTTGATGTATTCGCGCGTGGTCGCGAGCGACGCGCCGTCGAGGTTCCAGGGCGGTCCCGACAAACGATCGAGCCCCGGGATCTCACCGGCCCACTCCGTCGGGTGCAGGCACGCGAGCCGGCGGAGCTTCTGCGCGATGGCCGGATCCGCGACGGCCGCCTTGATCTCCTCGGCCGTCACCTTTCCATCGTTGTTTTTGTCGACGAGCGCGAGCAGCCCCTTGGCGTCGCAGAGCCCATCCTGGCTGAACCCCGAGGGATCCTCGATCTGCTGCCAGCGCGGCCAGTCGTATGGGGAGAGCAGCTTCGCGTCCTTCTCGATCTGGACCCAGCCTTTGCCTCCGCCGAAATCCACCTCTTGCCAGACGCTCCCCGCCTTGTCCTTGCAAACCCGCGCGTCCGCGGCCGGTAGAGCCTCCGTGAAGATCTCCTCCGCGTTCGTCCCGGCGCCCTCCTCGAACGTGAACGAGCCGTCGGGCGCCTCCTTGTACAGAACGGCGAGCGGGCTTTTCAACGTGTACCGCGGCGAACTCCAGTCCCCGAGCTGCTTGCGCTCCGCCCAGCCCGTGCGTTTGTCCTGCTCCGCTTGCGGCAACGTGTAGCGAACCTGCCGGTCGTCCGTGCCCTTCTTCTCGAGGACGAGGACGACCTTGTCGCCTTTTTTCGCGCCGATCGGGATCGGCGCGCCCCCGCCCGCCTCACCCGTGAGCGACGCGAGCGGCGCGTTCAGGGTGTACGAGTTCGTCGCCTTGTCGTAGTCCCCGAGGGAGCTGCGTTTCGTCCAGCCCACGATGTCGGCGCACGCCACCTTGCGTAGATCCCCGGGCGGTTGTTCCACGAGGCGGAGCCGCGACCCCGCGGGCATGTCCACCTTGATCTCGGGCGGCGTCGTGGCCTTGCGTGTCTTGAACTTCGTGCCCGGCGGGATCTGCAAGAGCCCCACGCCGCCCTTGTCGCCCTTGGGGTTTTTCATGAACCCCACGTCGCCGGTCAGGACCTCGAAATGCACCGTCGCCGGCCGCGTGAAGAACGCGCCGGGATACCCGAGGACGGCGCCCGCCAGGACGGGGATCTTGCACGAGACCACCTGATCGAACTTCTCGGGCTCGGCCTCGAGCTCGTACTTCACGTTGGGGTCGCCCGCGTCGCCCACGTAGACGAAGCCGCCGGTCGCGAGCTCGTGCCAACCACTGCCGACCTTGCCCCCGGGCGCGACGGCGTTCGGGTTCTTGAACGTCACCTCCTCGCCGAGCAGGGCCACCCGCAGGACGTCGCTGCCCTTGCCCGTCTTGCGCACGTTGAGCCCGCCCTTGTCCTCGGACGTGGCGATCGTGAACTTGTGCTTCTTGAACATCACGGGCGGGTTCGTCTTCTGCCCGTCTCCGTACTCCTCGAACGGCAAGAGGTGCATGGCGAGCGAGAAGAACTCGAGCTTCGCGCCCTTCGGCGTGTACCGCTCGTGCCGGACGAGCACGAAGCCATTCGAATACCGCATCGTCTCGCCCGCGAGCTTCACCTCGAGCGCCTTCTTGTTGATGCGATAGGCCACGATGTCGCCGTCGGCGATGGCCTGCACGGCGTCGCTCGCCGCGTCGAGGTGGATGCCCCCGTGCCAGAAGTTGTTGGCCCCGATCGGGAAGAACCCGCCCTCGCCGCCCTCGTTCAGCGAATAATGGGCCTCGGCGTCCTTGCCGACGATCGGGAAGCGGATGCTCGCGCTCGCGCTCGTTGGCGCCAGGAAATCCCCCTCGACGAGGGTGTAGATCAAGGAGCGCGTGCCGTCCTTCGCCGGCTTCGGCGCGCGCTCGTTGTTGATCGTGTTCTTGATCGAGTGGTCGCTCTCGACGAGCTCCATGAAATCGAGGAATCGCTTGTAGCTGACGAGGACCTGGCAGCCGTCCGACCAGGCCTTCGCCGTGTTCGTGACCTTCTCGCTTTCGCCGCCGTAATGGATGTTGATCGTGCCGTTGTCCTCGGTGTAGTCCGCGGTCTCGCCGACGGCGCCGACCTTCGCCGCGTCGCGGACGCGCGTGATCTTCACCGTCGGATCCGGCCGCAGCGCGCGGTATTTCGTGCCGTTGAGGTCGGTGCTGGACTCCACCTTGTCGAGGTACGTGCGCTTCCTCTTCGCGTCCGACTCCTTGTGGATGCCCGGCGCGTACTTGTGCTGGCCGAGCAGGATGACGGCGTCCACCTGCTTCTTGGTCGGATCCGTCTCGATGCGCGTCCATTCCGTGGTGCACTGGAACTTCTCGACGGACTTCTTGCCGTCCTTCACGAAGATCAGGAACAAGCAATCGTCGTAGAACGTGTTCGTGCTCGGCACCGGCTTCATGTCGACCGGGTTGAACCCGCGCGCCCCGAGCAGGTTCATGCGGCCGGGTTCGTCCTGGAAATCGTACTCGGCCTTCCCCTCGTTGCCGAAGCGCTTCTGCGCGCGCTTCCACACCTCGCGCAGGTGGTCGTAGAGCACGTCCTTCGACATCGTGCCGAGGTCGTACTGCGTCGTCGGCTCGCGATAGATGATCGTCGGCTGCGGCTCGTCGTCGTCGTCCGCCTGCTCCGTCGCGCCCCCGCAGAGCATGAAGATCTGGTAGCGCGCGCCGAGCGTCAGCCGCGAATGCGCCGAGACCCACGACTCCTTGGCCGCCTTCTCCCAGTCCTTGGCCTTGATCGCGGCGTTCATCTTGGGGAAGTCATTCAGGCCCTTGTTCCCCACCGCGAACGCCAGGTTGATCACGAGCCCCCACGCGAGCGCCGGGTAGTCGAGGTAGCCGTCCTTGTGTTGTCGCGTGTTCGGATAGATCGAGTCGAAGAGCGAATCGGACTTGCTCTTCAAGGTCGCCGTGCACTTCGCGACCGCCGTCTCCTCGCTGATCTTGCACTTCGTGACCGACGCATACGCGGCGTGCGTCGGTGGTTTCTTCTTGTTCGCCTCGAAGTGCGCCGCGCAGGCGTCCCAGTCCTTCTGCTTGTCCGCCGCCGACGCCGGGCCGCCGCCGCTCTTCAGCGTCATCGAGAGCCCGTCGAGCACGCTCTTCGCCGTGCTGTCGACGAGCAACCCGATGCCGATCGTCTGCTTTCCGAGGTGGTCGCAGTACATGTGCGTGACGCACCCCTCGAAATGCTTCGCGAGCCGGGCCGCAATCTCCAGGCAGCCCTCGACGCCGACGTCCCGGACCGTCTTGCCTTGATACGCCTTCACGTCGTCCCAGACCGCGTCGAGCTCGGCCTGCGTCGGCACGCCGTCGCGGTCCTTCGTGAGCTTCTGCGTGATGTAGTCGTCGAGCTTCAGCGTCATGGCGTGTCCGCGGGAATACGGCGATCCCACGCGATGATACACGCCGCGGCGTCCGATCACTCCATCAAAAAGCCCAGCCGCGCAAAGCGCAGAAGCTTCTGCTCGGTGATCTCGGCGAACACCTCCGCATCCGTGCAGGTCGCGCCGTTCATCTCCACCGACACCACACCGCGACGCGCGTCCTCGAGCGCCGCCTCCGTGAGCGCCGCGGGATCACGCGTCCCGTCCAGGCGCGCGAGCAGCGCCCGATCGAACGAGTCGACCTGCACGCCCTCGTGCAGGAGCGTGGTGCAAAACGGGCTACCCACGCTCGCCTGATAACGCGCGAACGGGAAGGCGCGCGGGCGCGCGGCGGGCGCCTGGGCCACGGGCTTCGGCGAGGCCCAGAGCCGGATCGCGCCCTTCGTGTAGAGCCCGAGGAGGTTTCGCGCGAGCCGCGCCCGCGCCTCGCCCTCGAACGCGGCGAGCCCGAGCCTCTCGCCCGTCTGCCAGGCGAGCGCGTCGAACGGGAGCCCGCCCGGCGCATACGCGGAGAGCGTGACGAGCGCGGCCTTGAGCGTGGCCTGATCCGTGGCGATCGCCCCGCCCGGCCCGAGGAACGTTTCCTCCACGCCCTCGGCGAGGTTCGGCGTGGTGGCCCCCGGCGCGAGCGGCGAGGCGAGCACGAGGGAAGAGATTCGATCGGCCGAGACGCGCGGCGAGAGCGGGGCGTCGTCGCGGCAGAGGACGGCGCGACGAAAACACCGGAGCTCGAGGAGGTCGAGCGATTGCTGGAGCGCGATGAGGTCGCCGCTGCCCGTCCGCGTCCGGACGGCCTCGGCGGCCGCGGGCCCGAGGCGCTCGGGAAAGACGAGCGGCACGTGGGCGTCGGTGACGAAGGCGAGCCCCGCGCTTTCCATGTCGCGGGCGAAGTCGGCGAAGTATTCGGCGTGGTTGTGCGGGGCGAGGTGCTCGCCGATCAGGTAATGGTCCGAGAGCTCGGCGAGGGTTTGAAGCTCGCCCGCGAGCCATGCGCGCGAGGGATCGGAGCCCGCGGCTTCCGTGCCGAGGAAACGCAAAAAAGCGCGCGCCTTCTCCACGCGCTCCTTGGCCGAGCCCTCCGCGCCGACCTCACGCCGGAGCATGTCGCGGATGGCGCCGCGCAGGTGCCAGCCGGGCAGGGTATTGAAGCTGATGTAGGCGAGGCCGTGGGGCGCGAGGTGGCGCCGGACGACGCGGCGAATGGCTTCGCGGGCCTCCTCGGGGACCCACGAGTAGACGCCGTGGCAGACGATGTAATCGAAGGACGCGGGTTCGTCCTCGAATGCGCGGATGTCGGCGAGGTGGAGGGCGAGGTTCGCGAGCCGGGCGCCCTCGGCGTGGGTTCGCGCGACGGCGAGGGAGTCTTCGGCGCGATCGAGGGCGACGAAGCGGCTCTCGGGGAAAGCGGCGGCCATGGGGAGGACGTTGCCGCCGGTGGCGGTGCCGATCTCGAGGACGCGGCATCGAGCGGGCGGGGCGGGCCGGAGGCCGAAGAGGACGCCGATGGCGCCGAGGTGGTCGGGGTGCGTCTCGGCGAAGGGCAGGGCCTCGTAGAAATAATCCTCGTTCGCGTCGGCCAAGCGCGTCCTCCGGAAGGGCCGGCACCTTGGCGGGATCGAGGTGCGGGCGCAAGTGTTTGCCTTCCCGGGCCCGCCTGCCCCATGCTGCGCGCTCGCCGGTCGCGCGTATGGATGGGCTCTCGTTGATTCTGGTCGCCGTGGTCTCCGCGCTTTCGCTGGTGATCGGGGTGCTCTTGCGATCGCGAGGAGCGCTCGCGCGGGAGCTCGGGGCCGCGCGGGAAGAGGCGCGGGCGTTTTCGAGGGCCGCCGCCGAGGCGAAGAAGGCGTTGCCGCAGGCGGAAGCGGAAGCGGGAGCGCCGGCGGAGGCGGAGGCGGAGGCGCGGGCGGCAGCGGAGGCGCTGGCGGAGGCGCGCGCGAGATCCGTGGAGCTGGAAAGCGAGCTCCGGGAAGCGCGCAAGCGGTCCGAAGAGTTGTCCCGAGAGGTCGGGGAGGCGCGCGAGAGCTCCGAAGCGCTGTCCCGAGAGGTCGGGGAGGCGCAAAAGAGGTCCGAAGAGCTGTCCCGAGACGTCGGGGAGGCGCGCAAGAGCTCCGAAGTGCTGTCCGGAGAGCTCCGGGAGGCTCGCCAGAGGTCCGAGGTGCTGTCCGGAGAGCTCCAGGAGGCGCGCGCAAGGGCCGAGGCGCTCGAACGGCAGCTCGCCGAGGTCCGCGGCAAGACCGACGGCCGCTCCGGGGACCTTGCCGCCGCGATACAGCGCGTCGAGGCGCTCTCCCGCGCCCTCCGGCAAGCCGAGCAGGATGTCGAGGCGCTCTCGGTCCAGAAGGACGCGTTCGCCGCGGAGGTGCGCGCGCTCCGGGACGAGCTCGAGCGCCGCAAGAAGGCGGCGGAGGCCGCGGCCGCGGCCGAGGGGCGACCGCTCCCGGCGCCGCCGTCCCGGCAGCAGGCGAAGAAGCAGCCGCCACCCGAGCCGATCACGGCGTTTTTCTGTCTGATTTGCGGGGAGGGGAGCTCGGGGGCGAAGCCGCACCGGTGCCTCGTCGAGGAGGCGGAGCTGGCGAAGAAGAAGGCGGCTGCGGTGACGGGGAAGCGGTAGCCCTCACCCTCCGGCCCCCTCTCCCGGGGCGGGAGAGGGGGAGGAGGCGGGCGTCAGAGCGGGGGCGCGGCGATGGCGACCTGGGAGTAGTTGCCGTTGCTGCCGACCTGCGTCGGCGTCGCGCTCCACGACGTCCCGTTGTGCCGCGAATGGAGCACCTTCGCGTTCACGCCGCTGCCGCTGTCGACGAACACGAGCTCGGCCCTCTGGCCCATGAGGCCGCGGGCGACGGAGATCGAGTTGGCCATCGTGGTGCTCGAGACCTGGGTCACCGTCGTGCTCCAGGTCTTGGTGGTGCCATTGAAGAAGGTCGCACAGGGCGTGTTGTCGCTGCTCCGCTTGAACGCGAGGACGGCGTCGCCGTTCGGCAGTGCGGCGAGGGAGAGGCGGCTGTTCGACGCATAGATGGCGTTCGGGATGGTGCCCACCGACTGCCAGCTCCCCGCGGTGTCACGACGGCGGAAGCTGAGCTGGTTCCCACCCGCCGTTTCGCCGAACACGACGAGGATCTCACCGGTCGTCAGGGCGACGGCCGGCGCCTGGATGCCGAGGCTGGCGTCGAGCTCGAGGGAGTACGCGCTCTGCCATGTGCCGCCGACGCGCGCGAGGATGAAGACATCGTGCTTCATGCTCCCGGTGTTGAACTCCAGGTACGACATGAACGAGTCGCCGTTCCCGAGCGACGCCGCGGTGAACGGGAACAGCGCCGCGTTCGTCCCGCCGACCAGCGTATGCACCTCGTCGACGGAGCTCCACGCCGTGCCGTTCCACTGCGCGGCGTAGAGCTTGCCCGATCTGCGATACGACGCGTGCGCGAGCCCAGGCGCCGAGGCCAGCGTCGGCGCGGTGTCGACGGCGTTGCCATCGACATCCGTGACGGTCGACCACCCCGTGCCCGCGACCCACGTCAGGTAACGCAGATTGTTGGTGTTGTCGGTGTCGCGGACGAGCCCGACGCCGGCCGCCGGTCCCTGCATGGCCACGGCCAGGGGAGCATCGGTCTTCGTCGTCGCGATCACGCTGCCCGTCGTCCACGCGCCCGTGCCAGCCGCCAGCGTGGCCGGATGGGTGCCGTTCCCCGACGCAGCGAGGAGGATCAGCGTGCAAGCCGGGCAAGAGCCGCCGCAATCGCGGTCGGTCTCGGTGCCGTTCTGAACGCCGTCCGTGCACGTCGGCGTCGCGCACGTCGTCCCGTTGCAATAGCCGTTCTGGCACTCGTTGTTCGCCGTGCAGGGGTCGCCGTCCGGCTTCTCGCAAATGCCCGCACCCGTGCATTCGCCGTTCATGCACTCGGTGTCCGGGTCCTGGTTCGTGAGGACGTTCGCGCAGGTGCCGCTCGCCACGCCCGTCTTGGCGATGAGGCACGCCATGCACGTTCCGTCGCACGTGTTGTCGCAGCACACGCTATCCTGCACGGCGCAGGAGCCGCTCACGCACTGGCTGCCTTGTGTGCAGGTGCCAGCCCCGTTCGGAAGCTCGCAAGCTCCCGCGCCGTTGCAATCGGCCGCGCCCGGGCACTCGTTGTCGAGGTCGGTGTTGACCTTGACGAACGAGCACGTCCCGTCCGTGCCGCCGGTCTTTGCCGCGCTGCACGCCTCGCACGTGCCGTTGCACGCCGCGTCGCAGCAGATGTTGTCCACGCAGAAACCGCTCTCGCACTCGGTCCCGTCCGCGCACGCGGCGCCGTTCCCGAGCTCGCACGCGCCCGCGCCGTTGCATTGCAGCGAGCCCGCGCACTCGCTCTCCGGGTCGTCGCCGCTCTTGATCGGAGCGCAAACGCCGTTCGTGCCGCCCGTCTTGGCCGCGCTGCATGCCTCGCACAGCCCGTTGCAGGCCGTGTCGCAGCAGACGCCGTCCTCCTCGATGCAGATGCCGCTCCCGCATTGCGCGTCGAGCGTGCACCCGCCGCCGTTCGCGAGCTCGCATGCGCCGGCGCCGTTGCAGTCGGCAGCGCATTCATTCGCAGGATCCGTGTCCGCAGGGACGCTGGTGCACGTGCCTTGCGCGGCCATCACGTTGCACGCCTCGCACGTGCCGCTGCACGCGGTGTTGCAGCAGACGCCGTCCACGCAGGACCCGCTCGCGCATTGCGAGTCCTGCGTGCACGTGGCGCCGAGGTCGACCTCGCACACGCCGGCGCCGTTGCACTCGCCGATCGGGCACTCGTTGTTGCTCTCGGCGTTCGCCTTGACGGGCGCGCACGTGCCATCCGCGCCGTTCGTCAGGGCCGCGGTGCACGCCTCGCACGTGCCGTTGCAGGCGACGTTGCAGCAGACGTTGTCGACGCAGAAGTTGCTCGCGCAATCCACGTTGCCGCCGCACGACTCGCCGAGGCCCTTCTTGCAGCCGCCCGCGCCGTCGCAGACGCCGGGGCCGCTGCACTCGCTCGCGGGGTCCGTGCCGAACGGGATGTTCGTGCACGTGCCGAGGGAGCCCGCCACGTTGCACGCCTTGCACGTGCCGGGGCAGGTGTTTTCGCAGCAGACGCCGTCCACGCACTGGCCGCTCAGGCACTCGCCGTTGCCGACGCACGGAGACCCGTTGGCCTCGGCGCACGCGCCGGCCCCATTGCAGACGTCCGCACCGGGGCACTCGTTGGCCGGATCCATGCCCGCCGTGATGTTCGTGCAGGTGCCCTGCGCGGCCATCAGATTGCAGGCCTGGCAAGTGCCGCCGCAAGCCGTGGTGCAGCAGACGCCATCGACGCAGTTGCCGCTCTGGCACTCGTCGTTCAGCGAGCACGCGACGCCGGCCGTCTTCTTGCACGCGCCGCCCGCGTCGCAGACCGAGCCCATCGCGCACTGGTCTTGCTGACCCGGCGCGACGGGCGAGCACGTCCCGATCGCCCCGGCCTTGTTGCATTGCACGCAGGCGCCGTTGCACGCGTTGTTGCAGCAGACGCCGTCGACGCAGTTGCCGTTCGCGCATTGCGACGGGAGCGTGCAGGCGGCGCCGTCCGCGACCTCGCAGGCGCCCGCGCCGTTGCATTCGGCGAGGGCGCAGTCATTGTCGGGGTCGGTATCGGCCGCGACATTGAGGCACGCGCCGTTCATGCCGTTGGTCTTGGCCGCGCTGCAGGCCTTGCAGGCGCCGGCGCACGCGTTCTCGCAGCAGAAGCCGTCGACGCAGGCGCCGGTCGCGCATTCCGCGTTGGTCGAGCACGCCGTGCCGGTCGCGAGCAGGGTGCAGCCGTTCGCCCCGTTGCAGGTCGCCGCGCCGGTGCACTCGCCGTCGGGATCCTGGCCGTTCGGGATCGGCGTGCACACGCCGTTCGTCCCGCCCGTCTTCGCCGTGCTGCACGCGTTGCACGTGCCGAGGCAGGCGTTGTTGCAGCAGACGCCGTCGACGCAGGCCTGGGTCAAGCACTCGCTGTTCGCAGCGCAAGGCTGGCCGTTCGTATCGACGCACTTGCCCGAGCCGTTGCAGACCTGCACGCCCTGGCACGCGGGATTCGCGTCCGGTTGGCCCGACGGCACGTTCGTGCACGTGCCGAGGTTGCCCGGCACCGCGCAGGACTTGCATTCATCGGTGCAGGTGGTCAAGCAGCAGACGCCGTCGATGCAGAAGTTCGTGCTGCACTCGTTCGCGCCGCTGCACGTGGCACCCGCGGCGAGCTTCGGCTTGCAGGTGCTCGTCATCAGGTCGCAGAAGTTCCCCGTCGCGCATTGCGCGTCGTTCGTGCAAGGCGCCGCCTCGCACTGACCGCCGTTGCACGCGTACGCGCCGCAGCTCATGGAGCCGCCGTCCTGGCAGAGCCCCATGCCGTTGCAGGTGTCGGGGTTGACCTTCGTGTTGCCCGTGCACGACGCGGTCTGGCAGACCGTGCCGTTCGTGTAGAGCTCGCAGGCGCCGCCGCCGTCGCAGAAGCCCGTCCTGCCGCAGGTGTCGACGCCCTGCTGGCCGCACTCGTTCTGCGGATCGGTGCCGGCGATGATCGCGCCGCACTCGCCGTTGATGCCCGTCCCCTTGAGGGCCGTGGTGCAGGCCTGGCAGAGGCCGGAGCAGGCCGCGTTGCAGCAGACGCCGTCCGCGCAGAACCCGCTCGTGCATTGATCGGCGCTCGAGCAGGGCGCGCCGAGGTCGACCTGGCACTGGCCGAGGCCGTTGCACGAGCCCGGGTTGCACTCGTTCGCCGGATCCTGGTTGCCGGGGATGTTCACGCACGTGCCGACGTTGTTCTGCACGTTGCACGCCTGGCAGCTGCCCGTGCAGGCCAGGTTGCAGCAGACGCCATCGACGCAGTTGCCGCTCGCGCATTGCGAGTTCTGCGTGCACGAGGCGCCGTTGTTGCTCTGGCACGCCTTCGCGCCGTTGCAGGCGCCCGGGTTGCATTCGCTGGCCGGATCGAGGCCCGCCTTGATGGGCCCGCACGTGCCGTTCTGCCCCTCGCCCTTCACGAGGCCGGAGCACGCCTCGCACGCCCCCGTGCAGGCCTCGTTGCAGCAATACCCGTCCACGCAGAAGCCGCTCGCGCAATCGGAGGGCTGGGTGCACGTCGTCGCGACGACGCCCTGGCAATCGCCGAGGCCGTTGCACGCGCCGGGGTTGCACTCGCTGTCGGGATCCGCGTTCGCCGGGATGTTCGTGCACGTGCCGACGCTGCCCGAGAGGGAGCACGCCAGGCAGGTGCCGACGCACGTCGTGTTGCAGCAGACGCCGTCGACGCAGTTGCCGCTCACGCATTGCGCGTTGTTGCTGCACGAGGCGCCGTTCGACTTCTGGCACTGGCCGCCGCCGTCGCACGAGCCGGGGTTGCACTCGTTCGCCGGGTCCTGGTTCGCGGTGATGGCCGTGCAGGTGCCCAGGCTGCCGGGGATGTTGCACGCGAGGCAGGTGCCCGCGCAGTTGGTCAAGCAGCAGACGCCGTCGACGCAGCTGCCGCTCAGGCACTGGTTGGCGGCCGTGCAGTTCGCGCCGGCCTGCCGCTTCGGCTGGCATTGCGGCGTCTCGCAGAAGTTGCCGTTCGCGCACTCGCCGTCGGTCACGCAGGAGGACTTGCAGCCGTTGCTGACGCAGGCGTACGGCGAGCAGTCCTTTTCGTTCTTGGGCACGCAGGCGCCGAGGCCGTCGCAGGTGTCGGCCTGGTTCTCCGTGTTCGGGCCCGTGCACGTCGCGGTCTGGCATTGCGTGCCGGCCGCGTACTTGGCGCAGTTGCCGCCGACGCAGACGCCCGTGTTCTGGCAGGTCGAGGCCTCCTGGAGGTCACAGTCGCTGTCCGGATCGGTGTTGTCCGCGACCGGGCCGCAGAAGCCGTTCGTCCCGCCGCCCTTCTTCGCCGTGGTGCACGCCTGGCAGACGCCGTTGCAGGCCGTGTTGCAGCAGACGTTGTCGACGCAATACCCCGTCGAGCACTCCTCGTTCGTGGCGCAGACGTCGCCGGGGCCCTTCTGGATGCACTTCTTGTTGGCCGCCTGGCAGAGGTTCGAGATGCAATCCGAGTCCACGTTGCAGGACTGGCCGACGAGGCATTTGTTCGGGCAGACGAGGCCACAATCGACGTCCGGCTCGCCGCCGTTCTGCACCTTGTCGTTGCACGTGGCCGACTTGCAGAGGCTCTGGAAGCAGTTGCCGCTCGTGCAGTCGATGCCGACGATGCACTTCTTGTTGTCCTCGCACTTGATGGCGCAGCTACCGCCGCAGTCGAGGTCGGTCTCGTTGCCGCTCGTCTTGCCGTCGCCGGGGCAGCAGAAGAGGCCGTTGTCGACGAGGCCGTCGCAGTTGTCGTCGACGCCGTCGCAGTCCTCGAGCACGCTGCCGGGCGTCACGTTCGTCACGCACTTCGGCACCGAGTCGCCGATCTGGCACTTCAGCGTGCCGCCGTGGCAAGGCGTGTTCGCGTATTGAGGCAGGAAGCACGGGTCCCCGACGCCGGGCACGCCGTCGTCCGGCAGTCCGTTGCAGTCGTTGTCGAGGCCGTCGCAGATCTCCAGCGTCGGCAGCTTCTGACCGTTGCAGGTGCCCCATTTGCCGGTGTTGCAGCTCTGCGTGCCGGGGATGCACGTCCCGAGGCCCAGCGTCGTCACCGGCCCCGTGTAGCATTGCTGCGTGGAGCCGGTGAGGCACTCGCAGGGGCTGTTCGGGAGGTTGATGTTGTCGATGACGCCGTTGCAATCATCGTCGATCGTGCCGTCGCAGACCTCGTTCGTCGGGAGCTGCTGCCCGTTGCAGGGGCCCCACTTGCCGTTGTTGCAGAGCTGCGTGCCGGACTTGCACTTGCCGACGTCCTTCGTCGCGATGTCGCCGTTGTAGCAAGGCTGCGTGGAGCCGGTGAGGCACTCGCAGGGGCCGTCGCCGATGTTGTCGACGATGCCGTTGCAGTCCTCGTCCTTCACGCCGTCGCAGAGGTCGGAGTTCGACGGGAGCACAGCGCCGATGCAGGCGCCGAACTTGCCGTTGCCGCACGTCTGCTCGCCGCACTTGCAGGTGCCGAGCAGGTTGTCCGGGCACGGGATGGGGTTGCCCATCGCGTTCACGTAGCAGGGCTGCGTGACGCCATTGCCGCACTCGCATGGGCTGCCCTCGGCGCCGATGTCGTCGACGTCGCCGTCGCAATCGTCATCGAAGCCGTTGCAGGTCTCGGGGACCGGCACGGTCTGGTTGGTGCACTTCTGCCACGTGCCATTCTTGCAGGTCTGCGTGCCCTGCTTGCATGGGCCCTCGTTGATCGTGCCGTCCGCGCCGCCATAGCAGGGCTTCGTCGCTCCGTCGTCGCAGGGCAGGCCCTCGTCGACGTCGCCGTCGCAGTCGTCGTCGAGATCGTTCAGCTTCTCCGCGTCGGGCAGGACGTCGCCCTGGCATTGGCCCCAGGTGCCGGCCAGGCAGGTCTGCGTGCCGTCCACGCAGACGCCCTTGTTGCGCGTCGCGGACGTGCCCGTGTAGCAGGCCTTCTTTTCACCTTCCTGGCAGGTGCAGGTGCCGGTGTCGTTCTCATCGACCGAGCCGTCGCAATCGTTGTCGATGCTGTCGCCGCAGGTGTCGGTCTCCTTCGGCTCCCCCGCCTTGCACTCGGTCACGGGCAGCCCGTCCGCGTCGCAGGCGTCCACGAGCACGCGGCAAGCGCCCTCGCCGCACTTGAGCGGCGGCTGCGCGGGACCGCTCGCGCAAGGGTTGTCCACGTAATCCGTGTCGATCCCGAGGATGTTCGTACAGCTCGAGACGGCGCAGATGCCGACCAGGAGCAAGAGCCAGTAAGCGAAGTGCTTGCTACTCACCATCGTACATCAACCTCCACGGTGCCCGCGCTCGGGCCCATGGTCGCTCCCACCCTGATCTTCGGCTCCGTGCTCCCGAACTTCGAGGGCGGCGGTTCCGTGAAATAAAGGACGATGCCGGTGCCCAGCGCCGCGAGGCCGACGGGGAAAAGCACGGTGCTGATCATGCCCGTGATGGCGGCGGTGTCCTTCGCTCCCTGGCCCGTCGCGTTGCAGATCTTGCCGCGACAATTGTTCTCGATCGGGTCCTTCTGGGCCCACGTGATGACGCCCGTCACGACCCCGCCGAGAATGCCCACGGCGCCGATGCCGCCGAGCGTGTAGGCCGCGACGCGCCGCCCCGAGATCCCGGGATCGAGCGAGGGCATCAGCGAAGGCACGGGCTGCAGGGGTTTGGCCGTCTTCGTGGGCGAGCCCGACGCCGCGGCCTCCTGCGGGACGGCGACGTCGACGATGCGGTTCTCGCCCTCGCGCAGGGTGAACTTGGTGAACACCGAGGCGCGGCCCGGGACCTCGGTCGTGAGCACGTGCTCGCCCGGATCGATGAGCAGCGGCACGCCGATCGCGACCTGCACGAGTGGGCCGTCTTCGAGGGGTTTGCGGAGGACACGTGTCGTGCCGGGCGCGTCGCGCGGGACCTTGAGCACGACCTTGGGGATACGTTTTTCGAGCGCCTCGCGGCGCGCGGAGGCGGCCTCTTCGTTGTCGCGCTCCGCCTTCTGTTCGGTGTCGGAGAGCTGGCCGAACGCGGCGAGGTAGTCGTCGTAGTGCACGGCGGCCGTGGCGATGCGGCCCCACTTGTCGTAACACTGCGCGATGCGGTAGAGGGTCGCGGGGCGCGGATCCTCGCGGTACATCTGCTTCAGCGCTTTGCACGCCTCGGCGTATCGACCTGCGTCGAGATCCTCCTGCGCCTTGTCGCTCGCGTTTTTCGGCGAAGCAGGCGCATCCGCGCTCGCATCCTGCGCCCAGGCTCGCTCGATCCCCGTGTGAAACACCGCAAGACCTGCGAGAAACCACAATATACACCGCATCGTGTGGGATGTTACAGGGCGATCGCGCAGCGGATCAAGAACATTGCTGCGATCGAAGGGCGTTTGATGTGGTGCGTATTTTCGTGTGGGCTCGTACGCGATCCAGCCCGAGGCGAACGTGCCGCCCGCTTGTGCGAAGCGTGAAACTTTGAGAACGTGGCGCGCGCTGGATGGGCGCGAACGAGCGCACGAGCCAGGTGTCGGGAAGAGGAGCACGAAGGTATGGGCAGGGGCATTCCGAGGTTCGGCTGGCGGTCGCGCGGGGTCGTGGCGTCGCGCGGGGGATGCGGTGACGTCGCGCGTCATGCGCCGCCCGGAGGCCGCCGGGTCACGACCGAGCTCCGGCCGAGTGTCTCCCACCCGATGGCCTCGCGCTGAGGGTTCCGTGCGTTCTCCGTCGAAACGACTTCTCTCCGCGGCGCTCGCATGCACGCTTTTCGCCGTGGCCACGCCGGCCTCCGCGCGCCCGGACGAACCCGAGCCGCCCGCGCCCGCGCCCGTGGACACGGCAATCGGCATTGAAGACAAACCTCCGGCGCCGGAGCCCGTGGCCCGACCGGACACGCGGCCCACGCCCCCCGCGCCTGCGCCCGCGCCCCCCGCGCCGAAAGAGCCGCCGCAACTTCGCGCGCCGACGGTCCCGTACAGCCTCGGCGTCCTCGGCCTCGGCGCGGCGTTCATCGTGGCCGGCGGCGTCATGATGGGCGTCGCGGAGACGGCCAACGAGCGGTGCGGCGTCGCCGGTTGTTATGGCATCCTCGACCCGAACCTCGATTTCGCCGGCAAGCTTTTCCTGGCGAACGGCATCGGCATCGGCATCGCCTCCGTCACGGCCACGCTCATCGGGCTCGGGACCGATGGAACACCCGCCCCGCGGAAGAGCGACGCATTCACGGAGCGGGGCATCTTCGCGACGGCCCTCGGCGCGGGCCTCGCGTGCACGGGCCTCGCGGCCGCCGCGGGGGACGATTTCCAGCTCGAAGGTTTGCCGAGCGCGATGAGCACCGGGGCCGTCCTCGGCGCGCTCGCGGTCACGGGCCTGGGTCTCGGTTTCTGGATTTACGGCGCGCGCAGCGCACCGACCCGCCCCGCCACATCTTTGCGCGTGGGGCCGACGTCCGCGCAGTTCACGGTACATTACTGATCGCCATGGCCTCGTCCTCCCCCACCGCGCACCTCCTCTTCGCCTCCTTGTCCGCGCTCGCGCTCGTCGGTTGCCGCGAAGAAGGGGGCAACCTGCGTGTCGACTTCCTGCGCCCCGAGGTCGAGCTCTCCAAGCGCGAGGACGGCCGCATCGAGCTCGACGGCGCCTTCGACCTCACGGTCGGCCTCGACACGTGGAACGAAGCGGACGAGGGCGAGGTGTGGCTCGACAGACTCGACGTGACCACGACCGACGCCCCGCTCGTGCCGATCGTCTCCGAGATACGCGTGCCCGACGGCGATGCGCTGTTCCCGGTGGAGACCGAGGCGGATCGCGAGGCGACGGTCCGCGTCCCGTTCACGGGCCTCACCCCGAAGGCGCCCGGCGACGAGCTCGCGTGGCTCTGCTCGATCGGCCGGCCGATGGAGCTCCAGGGCGCGGTGTACGACGCCGAATCCGGCACCATGCAAGTGTTTTACGACTCGGCGTCGGTGCTCCAGCCGGTGCCGGACGAGATCACGTTTTCCCGCAAGGACGCCGCCGCAAAGCCGCTCCCGCCGCGTGTCGTCTCGATGCCGATGCAGATCCCGGGCAGCTTTCTCCCCTCGTTCGACGTCGCGAGCGCGTGGGGCGGGTTCGTCTTGGGCGCCCACGTCTCCGATGGCTTGAACCTCGGCGATCGGCTGATCCCGACGGAGGGGGCGGGCGACGTGGTGCTCGTCCGTTTCGATGCACAAGGGAAGGTCGTCTGGGATCGCAAGTTCGGCGATTTCGGCCCGGATGGGATCTCGTCGCTCTCGGCGCGGGAAGGCGGCGACCTCTACGTGGCGGGCCATTTCACGACGGAGATCGATCTCGGCGCGGGCGCGCTCCTGAACGACGCGGGGACACGCGGATATTTCGTTGCTCGTATGTCGGACGCGGGCGCCGCCGCGTGGAGCGTCGGGCTCCTGGAGGACGCGGTTTTCCCGCTCGAAAATTGTGCCCCGCCGGGGCCGCGCATCGCGGCGCGCCCCGATGGCGGCGTGAGCTTCGTGAAGAGTCTTTACGGCACGATCCCGTTCCCCGACGGCCCGGTCGAAGCCACGCCGCCCGTGGACTACTGCTCCGCGGACCTGCTCCTCACCGCGTACGACGCCGCGGGCGGGCTGCTTTACGTGCGCCGCTTCGGCGACGAGTACGATCAGCAGGTGCTCGACGTCGTGGCGGACGCCGAGGGCAATACCTGGATCGTGGGTTTGTCCAACGGCGCGCTCGATCTCGGCAATGGCCTGCCGCTCATCGTGGGGCCCATGTCGCCCATGCCGGTGGTGTCGCAGCTCTTCGTCGCGGCGTTCGATCCACAAGGCACGCCGATCGTCGCGCGAGAGCTCGGGCAGGTTAACGCTCGCCAGGGCTATCATGTGCACCTCGCGGCGCGGCCCGGGGGCGGGGTCGTGGTAGCGGGGCCGTTCAGCGGCTTCATCGATCTCGGCCTGGAGGTCGCCACGACCACGGGCTTGGGGGAGGACGGGTTCGTCGTGGCGCTCGACGGGGCCGGCAAGCAGATCTGGGGGCAGCACTTCGACCAGGCGGCGAGCCCATTCCCGGAGTCGTTCACGCTGGGCGACGTGGCAGTCGCCGAGGATGGGCGCGTGGTTCTCGGAGGCCGCGCGATGTCGGGCTTCAACGTCGGCGGTCAGCCGCTCCCGGGCGGCACACCGACGTTTGGCGGGGGCATCGGCAGCGCACTCTTCACGTTCGTCCTCGACCCCGCAGGCGCACCGCTCGGGTATCGGATCCTCTCGTGCAACGCAGGGCCCATGCGCCTCGACGTGGGAGGAGGCGAGGTGTCACTCGTGAGCACGGTCGTCGGCTTCTCCGAGGGGGAGCACGGGCTCCTTCCTCGCAACGACGGCGCCCTCTGGATGGGCCGCCTCGCGCTCGATCCGTGAGAGCGCGGGGCTTTGCCCCGCACCCCAGCAGGGGGCTGTCCGCCCCCTGCACCCCGGACCAGCGCAAGCGCTGGACTCGGGGTCGATGAACTGCGCGATGCGCAGTTCATCGAACAGGCCGTGGCAAGA
>NZ_JASBQE010000141.1 GCF_029960785.1 Polyangium sp. 15x6 | reverse complement strand
GGGCGGCAGCCGAGGCCGTGGCCGTGGGCACGGCCGTGACCGGCGGCGCTGGCGCGGGCGGCGGAGGCGGAGGCGCGGCGGCGACGTCCGGGGCCGGGGAACCGCCGCAGGCCGCGAGGGCGAGCAGCGCGAGAAGCGCGAGCGGCGCCGTGCGTCGGGAGAAAGTTATGTTCGGCATGGGAGCCAAGCATGGGAGAAGGGCGCGGAAATGCACGCGTTCCGAGGCCGCGGCGGGCGACGGGAACATGCTGCCCGGAGCGCGGGGAGGTGGTAGACTCCTCCGTCAGGGGAGGGCCTCTCGCCTATGGATTCACCGCTTCCGATTACGGGCTCCTATGTCACCACGTTCGGCACGCTGCGGCTCGAAGCGCGCGGCGACAAGGTGACGGGTAAATACACCCACCAGGACGGCTCCGTCACGGGCACACTCACGGGCAATACGATCCGCGGCACGTGGGTGCAGAAAGGAAATGCGAGCGAAGGGACGTTCGTGCTCGAATTCGATCGCGGCGCCAATGGGTTCCGCGGCACCTGGGAGGGCGGCGGCAGCGGCCCCTGGAACGGCGTGCGGCTCGAGCTCGCGCCCGCGGATCGGGGCGGTTTTCCCGGCGGCTGGAACAGCCTCGCCGAGGGCCCGCTCCTCGCTGGCCCGATGATCGGCGAGGTCTCCACCGAGGACGCGTACATCTGGACGCAGGCCCGCTGCACCTCTCCCCTCACGCTCGTGGTCGCGACGGAGGGCAGCGAGGTTCGTCGTATCGTCAAGACGCCCGCGTGGAACGAATGGCTCTGCCAGGTCTTTCACGTCGAGGATCTACGTCCCGGCGTCCAGTACACGTACTGGCTCGAGAGCACGCATGGAAAGACGCCTGCGCGTCCCCTCCCCCTCGCCCCTGCCCCCGACGCGCGCGCCGTGCGCATCGCATTCGGCTCGTGCCTCTGCTTCTACCACCATCCCGAGCTCCCCATTCTCGACGCCATCGAGCGCGACGCGCCGGCGTGCCTCGCGATGATCGGGGACAACACCTATTATTACCAGTTCGACTGGCAGAGCGAGCACTCCATGATGCTCGCCCAGCTCCGCGCCCGCAACAATCCCTCGTTCCGGCGCCTCGTCTCGGCCTTGCCGACCCTCGGCGTCTGGGACGACCACGATTTCGGCCCCAACGACGCCGACAATCGTTTCTCCGGCAAGGACATGGCGTTTCGCGCGTTCCGCCGCTCCTGGGCGAATGCCCGCTGGGGCACGAATGCCACCGCCGGCGTCTTCTCCTCGGTTCGAATGGGCCCGGCCGAGCTCTTCCTCCTCGACAGCCGGTGGTATCGCAATCAGCCCGCGCATACCCTGCTCGGCGAGGCGCAGCTCGTCTGGCTCGTCGAGTCCCTCGAAAGGAGCACGGCGCCCGTCAAGATCATCGCGTCGCCGACGCAGGTCCTCGCCGACGCCGCCGTCGCGAAGGGCTGGGAATGCTTCCGCCGCGACGCGCCCCAGGAGCTCGAAGGGTTGCTCGGCGAGATCGAGGCGCGCGACATCCGCGGCGTCGTCTTCGTCAGCGGCGATCTGCACATGGCGAACCTCTTCCACCAGGAGGGCCGCGACTTGCACGGCCGCCGCGGCCCCGAATGGTGGGAGCTCACCACGAGCCCGCTCGCCAATGATCCGTGGATGGAATCGATCGCCGGCAAGGATCGCTTCCTCGTCGCCGAGGTCGTCGATCGCAACAATTACGGCCTCATCGACATCGACCTCGATCGCAAGGGCAAGGAGGTCCTGCTCGTGTGCAAGGACGAGCAAGGCCGCGTCCTCTTCGATCAGCCGATCGCGCTCCCCACGCTCGCCGTCCGCCGTTGATCGGCCTTCTTCTTCACGAACGTGCTCCGCACGAAGCCGATGAACTCCTGCAATGCCGGGGCGTTGTCGTCGGCGCGCCATACGATGTAGAGCGTCGCGCGCGGCGCGCCCACGATGGGCCGGATGGCGAGGCCTTTGCGGCCGGCGCGGCGGATCGATCCGGGCATGATCGCGAGGCCGAACCCCGCGGCGACGAGGCTCACGATGTCGTCGAGCTGCGGAGCCTCCTGCACGATCCGCGGCGTGAAGCTCGCGTCGCGGCAAAACGCCATGATCTGATCGAAAAACGCCGGGCTGCGTTGCCGAGGGAAAATGACGAACGGCTCGTGCGCGAGCATCCCGAGCTGGATACGTTTGTGCTCGGCGAGCCGGTGCCCGGCCGGTAGCACGGCCACCAGCGGATCCCGCGCCACGCACGCGAAGGCGAGCGACGCGTCGTCGACCCGGCCACGCAGGAGGCCCACGTCGATCGAGCCTTCCTTGAGGGCGTCGATCTGCGCCTGCGGCGACATCTCGCGCAGGGCGATCTCGACCTTCGGGAACCGCTCGTGGAAGGCGCGCAAGAGGTCGGTGATGCCGCTGTATGCGAGCGACGAGATGTAGCTCACGGCGACCCGCCCGATCTCGCCGACGCTGGCGCGGCGGGCCTCGTGGACGGCCAGATCAAGCGCTTCGAGCAGGCCGCGAATACGGCCGAGGAACACCACGCCGGCGGGCGTGAGCTCCACGCGCCGCCGCGCGCGGTCGAACAGCGGAAACCCGAGCTCCGCTTCGAGCTCCTGGATCTGTCGGCTCAGTGGGGGCTGCGTCATACGCAGCCTCCGCGCGGCGCGGCCGAAGTGTTTCTCCTCGGCGACCGTCAAGAAGTAGCGCAGGTGGCGCAGTTCCATACCTGCAGGGTATCAGACGATGCCCCGGAATGCATTGGACGGTAGCGACCGACCCCAGGAAGCTTCCTGTGCCCTCGGCTCGTCCCGTTTTTCCGGGCCTGACCTTCGAGGGCCGCAGGGAGTGGCACATGTGGCTCGTCGTCACTGCGCTCAAGCGCCCATACACCTTCATCGTGATGTCGATGCTCATCGTCCTCACGGGGGTGTTCACCATCCTCCGGATGCCGACGGACATCTTTCCGGAGATCGACATCCCGGTGATCTCCGTGATCTTCAACTACGGCGGTTTGCCGCCGGAGGAGATGGAGAAGCGGGTCGTCAACAACTACGAGCGTTTCCTCACCACCATCGTCAACGACATCGAGCACGTCGAGAGCCAATCGCTCACGGGCATCGCCATCGTAAAAGTGTACCTCCAGCCCGGCGCGAGCGTCGAAGCCGCGACGGCGCAGATCACCGCGGCCTCGCAGGTCGCGATCCGCCAGATGCCGCCGGGCATGACGCCGCCGCTCGTCATCCGCTACAGCGCCTCCAACGTGCCGATCATGCAGGCCGCGCTGGAGAGCGAGTCGCTGAGCGAGCAGCAGCTCTTCGACTACGGCGTCAACTTCATCCGCGCCGACATCGCGACCATCAAGGGCGTGCAGATCCCCTGGCCCTACGGCGGCAAGCAGCGCCAGATCATGGTCGACATCGATCCGGCGCGCCTCTACGCGTGGGGCCTGTCGCCGCGTGACGTCAACGCGGCGATCGGGCTGCAGAACGTCATCCTGCCGGCCGGCTCGGCGAAGATGGGCGAGAACGAGTACCCCATCATCATGAACTCGAGCCCCGCCGCGCTCGAGGAGCTCGGCAACCTGCCGCTCAAGACCGTCGACGGCAAGACCATCTACGTTCGGGACGTCGCGAACATCCGCGACGGCAACGCGCCGCAGCAGAGCATGGTGCACGTCGGCGGCCAGCGCAGCGTGCTCATGACCATGCTGAAGGGCGGCAACGCGAGCACGCTCGACGTCGCCTCGCGCATCCGCGAGATGCTGCCGGCGACGATGGAGAAGCTGCCCAAGGACCTCCGGGCCACGCTCCTCTTCGATCAGTCGCTCTTCGTGCGTGCCGCCGTCGAGGGCGTCGTGCACGAGGCGCTCATCGCCGCGGTGCTCACGGCGCTCATGATCCTGCTCTTCCTCGGGAGCTGGCGGAGCACGCTCATCGTCGTGGTCTCGATCCCGCTCTCGATCCTGGTCTCGATCATCATCCTGAACGCGCTCGGCCACACGCTGAACACCATGACGCTCGGCGGCATGGCGCTCGCCGTCGGCATCCTCGTCGACGACGCCACCGTCGCGATCGAGAACATCCACCGAAACCTCGGCCAGAAGAAGTCGTTCATCCGCGCGATCGTCGACGGCGCCCAGGAGATCGCGGTCCCCGCGCTCGTCTCCACGCTGTGCATCTGCATCGTGTTCGTCCCGGTCGCGTTCATCACGGGCGCGGCGAAGTCGCTCTTCATCCCGCTCGCGCTGGCCGTCGTGTTCGCGATGCTCATGTCGTACGTCCTGTCCCGTACGCTCGTGCCCACGCTCGTCCGGCTCCTGCTCGCGAAAGAGGCGGAGGAGCACGCGTCGGGCCATCACGAGGCGCCGAAGAGCGTGTTCGGCCGCATCTTCGTGCGGTTCAACGAAGCCTTCGATCGGCTGCGGACCTCCTACGGAAAACTCCTCGCGTGGGCGCTCGCGCATCGCGCCGCGTTCGTGACCAGCTTCCTCGTCTTCGTCGCCGCGTCCGTCTCGCTCTTCCCGCTCCTCGGGCGCGACTTCTTCCCGCGCGTCGACGCGGGCCTCATCAAGCTCCACGTCCGCGGCGCCCCGGGCACGCGGCTCGAGGAGAGCGAACATCGCTTCGCGCGCATCGAGGACACGATCCGCGAGGTCATCCCCCCGCGCGAGATCGAGACGATGATCGACAACCTCGGCATCCCGGCGAGCGGCATCAACCTCTCGTTGAGCGAGGGCGCGCTCATCTCCTCGGCCGACGGGCAGATCCTGATCTCGCTGAAGAAGGGCCACGCGCCGACCGAGGCGTACGTCCAGAAGCTCCGCGAGAAGCTCAACGCGAGTTATCCCGACACGACCTTCTTCTTCCTGCCGCCGGACATCACGACGCAGGTCCTGAACTTCGGCCTGCCCGCCCCCATCAACGTCCGCGTCGTGGGGCCGATCGGCAAGGAAGAAGAGACCTACGGCGTCGCGGAGAACCTCGTCGCGCGCATGAAGCAGATCCCCGGCGCGGTGGACGTCCACCTCGCGCAGGTCATGCGCAGGCCGCAGCTGCGCATCGAGGTCGACCGCACGATGGCTGACCAGATGGGCCTTACGCAACGTGACGTCGCGAGCGACGTCCTCGTCTCGCTCTCGTCGAGCGGGCAGGTCTCGCCGAGCTACTGGCTCGACAAGCGCGGCGTGCAGTACCTCGTCGCCGTGCAGACGCCCCAGTACGCGGTGGGCTCGGTCGACGCCCTCAACGCGACCCCGCTCTCCACGGGCGACGGCAGGCCCCAGCTCCTCTCGAACGTCGCGCAGGTCCAGCGCGGCACCGGGCCCGTGAACGTCACGCACTACAACGTGGCGCGGACCTACGACGTCCAGGCGAACGTCGAGGGCACCGACCTCGGCTCCGTCGCGAGCGCCGTCACGAACCTCGTCGACGGCATGAAGAACGAGCTGCCGCGCGGCACGAAGGTGACCGTCACGGGGCAGGTCGAGAGCATGGACTCCTCGTTCCGCGGCCTCGGCTACGGCCTCTTGTTCGCGATCGTGCTCGTGTACCTGCTCATGGTCGTGAACTTCCAGTCGTGGCTCGATCCCTTCGTCATCCTGATGGCCCTGCCGGGCGCCATCGCGGGGATCGCGTGGATGCTCTTCCTCTCGCGCACCACGCTGAGCGTGCCCGCGCTCATGGGATCGATCATGTGCGTCGGCGTCGCCACGGCGAACTCGATCCTCGTCGTCACGTTCGCCAACGATCAACGAAAGCTCGGCCGTGACGCGACGGCCGCGGCCCTCGCCGCAGGCATGACGCGCCTGCGGCCGGTGCTCATGACCGCGCTCGCCATGATCATCGGCATGCTCCCCATGTCGACGGGTCTCGGCGAGGGCGGCGAGCAGAACGCGCCTCTCGGCCGCGCGGTCATCGGCGGCCTCCTCCTCGCGACGGTGACCACGCTCTTCTTCGTGCCTGTGATGTACAGCATCCTCCGCAAGAAGGCGCCCATGACGGATCCGCTGACGGAGTCGCTATGAGCCCCAACGAGTCCCATTCCATCCCAGAGTCCCACTCCACCCCGAAGCCCGACGACCTCGGCTTCGACCTGCCGCAGCCCGCGACGCTCTCCCGGACGCAGGTGTTCGCTGCGTGCACGGCGCTCGTCCTCGTGCTCGGCGGCGTCTTCGCCGTGACCTACCTGCCCCGCCGGAGCGCCCGCGCGGCGCTCGAGGCGGGCGTGAAGGCGGCCGAGACCACGGCGCCCCGCGTCGAGGTCCTCACGCCGAAGGCCACGTCGAGTGATCGCTCGCTCGTGCTGCCGGGCAGCATCCGGCCGCTCGAGGAGACGGTCGTCTACCCGCGCGTGAGCGGCTACGTGCGCAAGTGGAACGTCGACATCGGCGACAAGGTCACGGAGGGGCAGGTCCTCGCCGAGATCGACACGCCCGAGCTCGATCGCGAGCTCATGCAGGCGAACGCCGAGCTCACGCAGGCCAAGGCCGCGCTGGTCCGGGCCGAGGCGAGCCGCGATCTGTCGAAGTCGAACCTCGCGCGGTACGAAAAACTTGTGCCCGCGGGCGTGGCCTCGCAGGAGGACCTCGAGCAGCGGCAGGGGCAGGCGCGCGTCGACGCGGCGGGCGTGACGGTGGCGCAGGCCTCCATCACGTCCGCGTCGGCGAGCATCCAGCGCATCCGTGATCTGAAGGGGTTCGCGAAGATCGTCGCGCCGTTCGCGGGCACGATCGTCTCCCGCTCGATCGAGCGGGGGGCGCTCGTCTCGGCGGGCAACGGCACGCCGCTCTTCCGGATCGCCGCGACGGACCCCGTGCGGGTCTTCGTCGGCATCCCGCAGGACATCGCGCCGGGCGTGAAGGTCGGCGCGAAGGCCGTGGTCGCGGTGCGGGAGTTCGCGGGGCAGAACTTCGAGGGCACGGTCGCGCGCACGTCGGGCGCGCTCGACGCGGCCACGCGCACGATGAACACCGAGGTGCGCGTGCCGAACCCCGACAACAAGCTCCTCTCGGGCATGTACGCCGAGGTCTCGCTCACCTTGCCCTTGCCGCACCGCGTGCTCGAGGTGCCTGCGACCGCGCTCTACAACGACGCGAAGGGCCTTCGCGTCGCGGTCGTGGACGCGGAGAACAAGATCCGCTTCGCGCCCATCACGGTCGAGCGCGACACGGGCGCGACGATCCTCATCTCGACCGGCCTCGACGGCAGCGAGCGCGTCGTGAAGCTTGCAAATGTGCAACTCGTCGAGGGGACGACGGTCGAAATTTTGCTCCCCGCGCCCCCTCCGAAGTAGCGAACTGCCCGCTCAGCGGCCGCCGCCGCCGGGCGAACCCCCCGTCTGCCCTCCCGAAGTCGATCCCCCGGTCCCGGGAGTCGATCCCCCGGTCCCGGGAGTCGATCCCCCTGCCCCCGGAGCTGATCCCCCGGTCCCCGAAGTCGATCCCCCGGTCCCGCCGGTCGATCCCCCGGTCCCCGGAGCTGATCCCCCGGTCCCCGGAGCTGATCCCCCGGTCCCGCCGGTCGATCCCCCTGGGGATCGCGTGTCCGGGCTCGGGGACTACCTCCCCTTGCTCGGGGGCTGCGTCCCGGTGGTCGGGGGCTGCGTCCCGGTGGTCGGGGGCTGTGCCCCGGTGGTCGGCGGTTGTGTGCCCGTCTGCGGAGGTGTCGCACCTGGTCCGGGCGGCGTCCCGGGCAGGCCCTCCGGTGGACAAGCCAACCCCTCGCCCGTGCCCGGCTCCACGCCGGGCGGACAGACGTACGGCGTCCGCGTCCCGGGCATCTGGCCGCGTTGTGTCCCCTGGTTATCGTCCCGGTCCTGCCCCTGCCCTGCGGCGCCGTTCTGGCCCGCGCCGCCGGGTTGTCCCGGACAACTGTCGGCTCCGTTTTGCGCGTAGGCCGCGCCGATCAAACCCATCCAGATGCCGAGCGCAGCCGCTCCGCGTTGCCACCCACGAGCCATGACGTCCCTCCGTCGTTATCGGGCGGCGACCCCGCCGCCCCCCGCGTTGCGTCCCGCGTGCAAGGCGCGAGCCGCTTGCAATTCGCCAGGCAATCGGGCATTCTCATCGACCCGAAGGAGGCCCGTCATGCGACCGATTGCGACGATGAGCCTCGCCCCGACGTCTCTCTGACGCCGGCGAGGCTCCTACCCCGGACCGAACGAAGCGCGCCGCGAGGACACGCGGCAGGCACGGGTTCGTCACGCAGTCGGAGCATGGAATGACGAGAGATCGTTCGCGGGGCCGCGCTGGCTCCGCTCGGGATGCGGATTCTTTTTTCGGAGCGGCGGAGGACCGGAAGGTCGAGCGCAAGGAGCGCCAGCTCTGCCGGCAGGTGCAGGAAGCAGTGAGCGAGGCGCTCGCCGCAATCGAGGACGACGTCCTCCTCGAGGTGTGGGTGGCCGACGTGGAGCCCGCGCCCGACGCAGGGAGGCTCGCGGTGATCGTGCAGGCGCCGCGGGGCACGCCACCCGAGGACGTGGCAGCGCGGCTCGAAAAGGTGGCCGGGTATCTGCGCGCGGAGGTGGCGAGCGCGATCACGCGGAAACGCGTGCCGACGTTGACCTTCCGCGTATTGCCGCCCGAGACGGGAGGGGAATCGTGACCGCGCACGTCGCGACGTTCCTCCCCGACGGAACGAGCGCCCAGCTTCGGGCGGCGCTCGCGCGGCTCGCGCGAACCGAGGATGTCGTGCACGTCGCGGTCATGCCGGACGCGCACGTCGCCGAGGAGGTCTGCGTGGGCACGGTGACGGCCACGACGCGGCGGATCTTGCCCGCCGCGGTCGGGGGCGACATCGGCTGCGGAATGGTGGCCGTGCGTCTCCAGGCGAGCGCCGACCTGCTCGCCGATCGCGAGCGGGCGGCGCGGCTGCTCGCGGGGTTTTACCAGCGCATTCCGCACGTCCTGCATCCCGCCGCCGCGGCGCCGGAGCTGCCGGACGAGCTCGGGGAGGCGCCGATCGGCGACGGCGCGCTCGAAGGGATGAAGCGGCGCGAGGGCCGGATGGAGTTCGGCACGCTCGGCCGGGGAAACCATTTTCTGGAGGTGCAACGCGACGACGGAGAATCGTTGTGGCTGCTCGTGCATTCGGGCTCCCGCGCGATGGGGCCGGCCATCCGGCACCATTTCGAGGGCCGCGCCGAGCGTGATCCCTCGGGGCTCGCGTTTCTCGAAGCGGACAGCGAGGCCGGGCGGGCGTATCTCGACGCCGCGGGATGGGCCGCGCGATATGCACGAGCGAGCCGGGCGCGGATGGTCGACGCGGCGATCGAGCTCTTCGGCGAGCTCTTCGGCGCCTTTGCCGATCCGAGCTCACGCCTGGAGATCGACCACAACCACGTACGGCGCGAATCCCACGGCGGGCGCGAGCTCTGGGTGCACCGCAAAGGCGCGATGGGCCTCTCGGCGGGCGAGCCCGGCGTGGTGCCCGGATCGATGGGCAGCGAGAGCTTCCACGTGGAAGGGCGCGGCCACCCCGAGGCGCTCGATTCGTCGGCGCACGGGGCCGGCCGCGCGCTGTCGCGAGCCGAAGCGCGCAGGCGTATCGGGCAGCGGCAGCTCCTCCGCGAGGCCGAGGGCGTTTGGTTCGACCATCGCTTGGCCGATCGGCTGCGCGAGGAAGCGCCGAGCGCGTACAAGGACATCGGCGCGGTGATGCGCGCGCAGCGGGAGCTCGTGCGCATCGTGCGCAGGCTCCGGCCGGTGCTCGTGTACAAGGCGGCGTGAGCGAATCCGGGGGCCGCGCCGAACGGCGAGCGGCGCGGCCCCTCGCGCGCTAGATTGCGTCCCCCGCCATGTCCGAGCCCACGTGGAAAAAGCTCGTCGCAGAGCTGAAGCGGAAAGGCCACGAGAGCCCGTACCTCGACCGCTTGCGCGATCACCTGCCGACCCACCTCGGCGGCAACGATCTCGCCGCCGAGATCCTTCGCGAGATGGCCTCCGCGCTCGGCCGCTCGGAGGACAAGATCAATGCCGCCCTGCTCGAGCTGGAAGTCCTCGGCCTCGCCATCGACGAGCTCGTTGCCGCGGGGACCGAGCGCAACCAGGTCGAGATTCGCGCCCGCGTCGCAGCCTTCAACGAAGGGCGCACGCGGGCCGAGCAGGCGCTCTGGGAGCTCCGCGTCCACCGCGAAGCGCTCGGCTTCGTGCGGAATGACGACCTCGCCTCCCTGTACCCGATCCCGCCGCGTCGCCGCGTCTGATCTGTTTCTCGAAGCCGCTTCGCTGGGGCTTTGCCCCAGGCCCCACCAGGGGCTGTCCGCCCCTGGACCCGGACCAGCGCAAGCGCTGGACCCGGGGTCGATGAACTGCGCGATGCGCAGTTCATCGAACAGACCCCATGGGCCAACCGGGCCCACCCCCTCGCATGAAACTCGGGCTCGAGTTTCCATGGCAGGTCGAGGCAAGACCAGCTACGACCCTGCCAACCAAGACCGCCGTGATTGGCAACGCTGTCCCTGGTCTTGCCACCGGCCTGTGGGAAGAACTGCGCATCGCGCAGTTCTTCCCCAAATGGTCCAGGGCTTGCCCTGGTTCGGGTCGAGGGGCGAACAGCCCCCGCGGGGCCCGGGGCAGAGCCCCGGCGCGGCGGTTTGCGAACCGAGACCGGACGGTTCCCGCAGCGCGGGAAAGGTGATACGTCACGAGACGGCCCTGGAGCCGTCCCCATGCTGCGCCCTTCCCTGTTGATGTCCTTTGCCCTTCTCGCCGGGTGCATCCGCGAGGACGTCCTCACGGACGGGCAAGCGACATCGGCGCCGGCGCCTCCGGCCATCGCCTCGCCCGAGCCTGCTCCGGTGGACGTCGCGCCTGCGGCGGACACGCCGGCCGCGCCGGGCGTCCCCATGCCTCGTGCTTATCGCAAGCGGCTCGACGCGGCCGTGGCGCTCAATGCGACGTGCGTCGCGTGCCATGCCGACGAGGCCAAGCAATGGCAGGGCTCGCACCACCAGCAATCGAACCTCAATCCGGCGTATCGCAAGGCGTTCGCGATCGAGCCCTCGCCCTTCTGCCGCGGCTGCCACGCGCCGGAGGGGGATCCCCGGATAGAGCCGCCCAAGGCCGTGAGCGAGCTCGGCGTCGGCTGCGTGACCTGCCACGTCACCGAAGAGGGATTTGTCCTCGCCGCGGCCTCCTCCGGCGATGGCCCCGCCCGTGCGCCGCACCCTTTGCGCCGCTCGCTTGCCTTCAGCCAGACGGGCGGCTGCGCCGGCTGCCACGAATTCCGGTTTCCGATGGGCGTCGGCAACGACGACGGGCAATTCATGCAGACCACGGCGCGCGAGCACCTGCGCTCGCCCGCGGCTGGGAAGGCTTGCGCCGATTGCCACATGCCGCTCGTCGAGGGCCGCCGCTCGCACGCCTTCGCCGAGGTCCGTGATCCTGCCTGGTTACGGGACAACCTCCGGGCCACGGCCGAACGCGCCGAGGCCGATACCCTCCGCGTCACGCTCGTCCAGCCCGCGCCGGGGCACGATTTCCCCACGGGCGACCTCTTCCGCCGCCTCGAGGTCGGCTGCGAGCTCAAAGACGAGCGCGGGACCGTCCTCCGCCGCGAGGTCCGCCACCTCGCGCGCCATTTCCAGATCATCCCCGGACAACCCGGTCGGCACCTCGCGGCCGACGATCGCGTCGGCCGCGATCCGAAGGTCGTCGACCTCGACATCCCGCCTCCCTCGGGGGCGCCGCAGCGCGGGACCCTCTCCTGGTGGGTGCGTTATCAGCGTGTGGCGACGGTCGGCACCGGGACGAACCCGGCTGATGCGAAGGTCGAGTCCGAGGTCTTGCTTCATTCGGGGGACATTCCGTGGGGCGCGAAATGAGCGCTCGCAAGTGATCACGACCGGCGAAAGCCGAACCGCGCTCGAACCGAGGCCTCGGCCTGTTTCGCCGCGCGCGTCGTGCAGACGAGGTCGACGATGCACGACGCCGGGACGTGGCGCACGAGCACGACGCCGTTTTGCGCCTCCCACACGCCCTGCCCCGCGCCCTGCAATCGCTCGACCGAGATCTCCAGCATGACCGGGGTCGCCGAGCGCTTGCCGACCTTGCTCTCGAGCGTCGGGGCCAGGTGCACGTGGGTGCGCTTCTGCGGATAAAGGCCTTCCCGTGCGATCGGGGCCGTCGCCTCGACCGTGGTCCCGTGCCAGAGGCTGCCGCCGGCCGTGTAGGGCCGCCACGACGCCTCCAGGGCCTCGAGCGTGACGGGCATGTTCTCGGTCGAATGGCCCTGGCAGGCGCGTACGCGGTCGCCTTCGAGCGTCAGGCGGCTCTTGTTGTTCGTCGCGACCACCTCGTCGAGGGCCGCGCGGCTGATACGGAGGTAACGCAGCACCTCGGGGACGGGCACCCAGCCGGCCGCATCCATCGATACGCCGGCCTCGCGCGCCCCGTGGCGGAGGAGCCAAGAGAGGGTCTTGCTAAGCTCTACGATGTTCATGAGGCCCGAGGGTAGCGGCCCCTGCCATCGGCGGAAGTCGTCTTTTCGGATGAGCTATCATCCTGACGGATAGTCATGCTGGAGACCTCCTGGCTCTACGCCTTCGCCGCCTTCGCCGAGCACAAGAACTTCACGCACGCCGCCCGCGCCGTCGGCCTCTCGCAGCCCGCGCTGCACGCGCAGGTGCAGAAGCTCGCGGAGGTCGTCGGCACGCCGCTCTACCGCCGCGTCGGCCGCGCCCTCGTGCTCACGGACGGCGGCGAGCGGGTCGCGGCGTATGCGCGGAGGACGCTCTCGCAGCAGGTCGAGTTCGTCGAAGGCCTGCGCGCAGGGAGGCCGCGCGCGCGCGTGGTGCTCTCCGCGGGCGAAGGGGCGTACCTCTACCTCATCGGCGAGGCCGTGCAGCGCTCGGTGCGCGATGCGCGGACGCCGCTCTCGCTGCTCGTGCGGGACGCGGCGGGCACGCTCGCGGCCGTGCGCACGGGCGAGGCGCACGTGGGCGTGCTCCCGCTGGAGACGCGGCCGCCGCGGCTCGTGGTGGAGCCGCTCGCCGTCGTCGGGCAGATGCTCGTGGTGCCCGAGGGCCACCCGCTCGCCTCCAAGGAGCGCGTGGAGCTCACCGATCTCGAAGGTGCCGCGCTCGTCGTGCCGCCCGAGGGCCAGCCGCAACGCGTGGCGCTCGACGAGTCGCTCCGGGCCGCGGGCGTGCGCTGGGACGTGGCCGTCGAGGTGCGCGGCTGGCCGCTCACGCTGCGGCTCGCGCGCCTCGGCGCCGGGCTCGCGATCGTCAACGATTTCTGCCGCCTGCCGCCCGGCCTCGTGGGCCGCCCGATCGACGGCTTGCCGAGCCAAACCTACGCCGCGATCCGCCTCGCCGACGCCCCGCTCGAAGGCGGCACCGAGCGCGTCTGGCGGCGCTTGCTCTCCGCGGCGCGACGTTGATCACCCGGCCCTGATCGAGCGATACTCCCGCGCCCCCGATGTCCCGCGCCGAGCCGCTCTTCCGCGCCGCCTTCCTCGCGACGATGTTCGGCGCGCTCGCGGGCTGCGCGAAGCCGCCGGAGACCGTGTATTTCGTGGCGGTGGGCGCGCGCGACGAGGTGCCCAAGGCCCGCGGCGCCTGCCGCGTCGCCGAGGCCCGGCCGAGCGCGCCGATCCATTTCGACCCCGCGGGCCAGACCTACGAGGCCGTTGATCCCGGCCGCGTGCGGATCCCCTGCGAGCATGGCGTCGTCGTGCTCGACGTGCGCCGCCCGAGCCGCGTCCGCGTCGACACGACCCAGGCCGCCAAGCGCGGCGATTTGCTCGTCATGGAGCTCCAGGCTTTCGACGACGCGGGACAACGCCTCTCGTTCGGCCGCGCGCCCGTCGCGTGGTCGTTCACGGGCGCGCTCGGTCCGCGCCGTCCGCCCGCGTGCACGGGCGCGGAGGCGGCGTGCGCGCCCGAGAACGCTGGATATGCGGTCGCCTTCGACCAGGGCGAGGGCCAGGTCCTCGCGCGGTTCGGCGGGCTCTCGTCGCGGATCGTGGTGACCGTGTTGCCTTGACGGCGGCTACGCCTCGGGCGGGGTCATCCACTGGACGAACTGCACGAGGATCCCGTTCGGATCCGTGACCTGAAAGAACCGCTCGCCCCACGGCTCGGTCTGGAGCGGCGTCGTGATGGGCACGCCCTCTCCGCGCAGCCGCGCCTCCTCGGCGTCCACGTCGGGCACGACGAACGCGACGATCAAGCCGCCGGCGTGCGCGTGCTTCAGCGTCTCCGGCTGCAGCGAGGAGAGCCCTTGCCGCAGGAAGATGAGGTGGAATCCGACGTCCTTGCGGGCCATCGACACGAAGCCGTCGGCCGCCATCTCCGGGGCAAACCCCATGTGCCGCACGAAGAAGTCGCGTGAAGCCTCGACATCCTTGACGTTGAGCGAAATCGCCGACGCGGTGGTTGCTTGCATGCGTGTGTTCCTCGATCCTGGGGGAAGGCCCCTCGTGAAGGTGGACATCAACTACGTACATTGTACAGTGTACGTCGCACAGTATTCTGGTCAAGGGGCTGGAGACCGATTTTCATGCCGCCGAACAAACCCGCGACCCCGGATCCCGCGCGCACGCTTTCGCTCCTGTGGCGGCACAGCCTTTCGCCCTCGCGAACGCGGGGGCCGCGGCCGTCGCTCACCGTGGACCGGGTCGTCGAGGCGGCCATCACGCTCGCCGACGAACAGGGGCTCGACGCGGTCACGGTGCGCTCGGTGGCCGAGGCCGTGGGCGCGTCCCCGATGTCCGTCTACACGTATGTGCCGGGAGGAAAAACCGAGCTGATCGAGCTGATGATCGACGTGGTGTACCTCCGCGCCGATCGGCCGGCGTGGGGCGAGCTCGGCTGGCGCGAGCGGGTGCTCTCCGTCGCGAACCAGAACCGCGCGCTCCACGCCGCGCATCCATGGCTGATCCACGCGTCCACGAGCCGCCCGCCGCTCGGCCCGGGCGTGATCACGAAGTACGAGTACGAGCTCTCGGCGTTCGACGGCCTCGGTTTGTCGGACGTCGAGGTCGACGCGGCGCTCACGTTCGTCCTCGGCTTCGTGCAGGCAAACGCGCGCAGCGCGGCCGAGGCGGCGGCGCTCCCCGAGGCCACGGCGATGACCGACGCGGCGTGGTGGGAGGCGCAGGCGGAGCTGCTCGGCCGGGTCGTCGATCCAACGAAGTTCCCTCGGGCCACGCGCATCGGCGAAGCCGCGGGCACGGCCCAAGGCGGGGCTTATCAGGCCGAGGCGGCCTACCGGTTTGGCATGGACCGCGTCCTCGACGGGCTCGATCAGCTCGTCGAGCGGAAGAAAAAGGCTTGAAGTCGCGCGTCAGCCGTCGAGGCCCATGGGGAACATCGGGATCACGACCGTGTAGCGCGCGCCGAAGTCCCCGCGCTCGACCGCGAGGTATCCGCCGAGCTGACGACAAACCGAGGCCACGTCCTCCATCGACACGACATCCATCGTGTCATCCGTGTCCGTGACCTCGAACCACACCGATGGCGCGTCGCCGAGGCGCCCCTCGCGCCCCTGGCGAACCCGGAACGCGACGCTCCCGGGGCGCGGTCGCAAGGCCCGTCCCCCGAAGACGCGGAGCAGGAGCCAGCGCACCTTCGATTCGTCGCTCTCCATGAACCCGAGCTCGTCGGGTTGCTCGACTTGCAGCGCGTCGCGCGTCCGCTCGAACGCCGGGGCCACGGCCAGCACCACCTCGGCGACGAGCGCGCCGAGCGCGAACGGCACGACCACGACCGGCCGCCCGCGCGCTTCCGCCTCGCTCTCCGTGATCACCTCGTGGAGCAGCAGATCCGCGTGCTCCTGGCGCACGCGCTCGCCGAGCGCGTCCGTGCCCCAGCGCGCATAGGCGTCGAGCGCGCGGTGCACATGGATCCGCGCGCGCGCCTCGTCGCCCCGGTCGCGGAAAAACGCCGCGGCCCTCTCGCAGGCGATCGCGACGTGGGGCGTGAGCCGCGCCGCCTCGGCCGCCTCGACGGCGCGCTCGTAGAGCGGGCCCGCCGCGGCGTGATCCCCGGAGATGCGCGCTCGCTCGGCGGCGAGGAGGAGGTCCTTGTGGGCGAAATTCGCGGGACAGGCGCGCGCCCAGCCGGCGATGTGCGCGGCGTTCCGCTCGAAGGTCGCGTACGGGTCGTCCGAGGGGCTCGCCCCTTCGGCGCAGAGGCGCGCGGCCGCGAGGCTGGTCAGGTATACGGCGTCGGTGGCGAAGTAAAACCACGCCCCCGCCCCGCCTCCGCCGGCGATCACGAGCACGTCCTCGTCGTCGCCGTTCAGGAAGGCCAGCGTGATGCGCGCCGCCCGGTACCACGAGAGCGCGAAATGCACGCCTCGCTCGTGCAAGGAGGCGACGAACGTGTCCTCGTCGAAGCCGTCCCCGGAGAGCGAACGCACATCGATCGTGCGCCCCGCGAGCGCCGCGAGGATACGCCGCACCAGCGTCTGGACCGCGATCGACGAGGCGACCTTGGTCCGCTCCATCAAAGCGAGGAGCCGCTCGGCCTCCTCGTCGACGTCCTTCAGGGGATCGCCGAGCGCGAGGCGCAAGAGCACGATGTGGCTGCACGCATAGGACAGATAGATGTAATCGCCCGTCGCGAGCCCCGTGCGGTAGGCTTTCCGGAGATATCCGAGCACGTCGGGGATGGGCTCGAGGAAATGGGCGTACGAGCCGTACACGAAATTCAATCGGCAAGGCTCGCCCGCGCTGCCGCGCCGCTCGTCGAGCCGGAGCGCGAGCTTGCCGAACGCCCCCGCCTCGGCATAACGACCGAGCGACGTGGCGAGGTGCATGCCGTAGAGCATGTACCCATAAATCGATTCGTCCGCGTGCCCGTGTTCGAGCGAGATGTTCGCCTGGATCGCCGCGCAAAGGCTGAAGAGCGCGGGGCGAACCAGGTTCGCCGGCGCGAGCAGGTTCGTGAGGATCTCGAGCTTGGCGCGTTTGTCCGGGTCTTCGAGCGGCGCGCCCTCCGCCAGCGCGGAGAGCCCGCGCGCCGCGAGACGCTCGCGCACCCGGGCGTGCTCCTTTTCTGCGAGGATTTTCGCCTCCGCCTCGTCCCGCGGGATGTCGAGGCCGAGTTCTGCGAGAGCGTCGAGCCCCACTTCGATGGCAGAGGCCGCGCGACCACGCGTCGTGCGGACGGCCATGCGGACCCGGCACACGGCGGCCTTTTCGGGGCTCGTTCGTGGCGGGACCGGCAAGGCGACGAGGAGCGCCTCGGCCTCGTCGAGCTGTCCTCGCAGGTACACGCATTCGGCCCGGCCGAGGTGGAGCGCGAAGAGGAGCGTCGGATCGTCCCCGGAGAGCGCGAGCGCCGCGCCCGCGGCATAATAACGGGCCGCCGCGTCGTACGCCGTCCGCGCCTTGGCCCGCGCTCCGGCCGCGAGGTCGAGCCGGGCGAGCTCGTCACGCTCGGCCGCGCCGGTGATGAGCGAGGCGCCGGCGTTCAGGTGCTCGACGAATTCGAAGAGTTTTTCGTCGATGACGCCGCGGACGCGCGCGTCGGCGTAAAGACGACGCCCGACGAGGAGCCGGATTCGCGGCAGATCGTCCTCGCCGATGAGCTCGTAGGCGGCTTGTCGTACGCGATCGTGCAGGAATCGGAACGGGATGGGCGCGTCGTCCGCAGCGCTGATCCGCCTGCGTGGCTCGGCGGGCATGACGAGATTTTTCCCCTGCGCCTGCGAGAGGGCCGCGAGGGCATCGGCCGCCGTGGTGCCGCGCGCCGCCGCGAGATCGTGCACGTCGAAGAGCGCGCCGATGCACGCGGCGATCTGCAGCGTGGCCTGCGTCTCGGCCGGGAGCTTGCGCATTTCCCGGACGATCAGGGCGACCTCGTCCTCGGGGAGCGGGGCCGTCCGGATCTGCGCCAGATCCCAGGCAAACGCGCCGGGGACCGCGCCTTCCGCGAGGAACCCCTCCTGCACGAGGAAGCGGAGGAACTCCCGCACGAAAAACGGGTTTCCGCGGGTACGCCGGTGCACCTCGGCCGCGAGCGCCTGGATGTCGGGCCCCACGGAAGCGTCGAGCGCGTCGGCGATCATCACCTCCAGGTGCTCGGGCCCGAGCGGCGGGAGATCGATTTCTTCGAGGCGCGCGCCGCGCTGCCGGAGCGCGACCTTCGCCGCCGTGACCGGATGCTCCGGGCCCACTTCCTGATCGCGGTACGCCCCGATCAGCAGGGTGTTTCGAATGCTGGGATCACCCGCGACGGCCAGGAGGAAGCGGAGCGAGGCATCATCGGCCCATTGCAGATCGTCGAGGAACAGGACGAGCGGATGCTCGGGCCGCGCGAAAACGGAAAGGAACTTGAGGAGCGCATGCTCCAGGCGGGCCTGCGAATCCGCCGAGCTCGCCGAGGACGCCGTCGCCGTGGGCGATCGCGACGAGGGCGCCCCGATCATCGAGCGCGCGCTCGGAAGGGTCTCGACGAGAATGGCCGTGCCCTCGCCGAGCGCCTCGTACAGGCGCTCTTGCCATTCGGCCGTATCGTCCCCCTCGCCGTCACCGAGCACCCGCTGCGCCAGATCGTCGAGCGCGCGCAGGAGCGTGGCGAAGGGGACGGTGCGGTTGTACTGGTCGAATTTGCCAGCCACGAGGTGCCCGCGCCGGGCAGCGAGCGAGGCGCCGAGCTCCTCGACGAGCGTCGATTTCCCCGCGCCCGCCCAGCCCGAGACGAGCACGATTTCGCTCGCCCCGGTCGCGGCGCGCTCGAAGGCCCGGAGCAAGGCCCAGACCTCGGCCTCGCGCCCATAACGCTTGTCGGGTAGCTGGAACCTCACGCGTCGCTCACCGCTCCCTCCGGAAGCTTCGCCCCGAGCACGTCGATTCGAATCAGAGGCCCGGCATGGACACGTATCCGGGCAGCGCGCGGATACGTTCGACCCAGGCAATGACGTTTCGATAATCGTCGAGCTGTACCTTGCCCTCTCGCACGAGGCCGACGTACGGGAAGACGGCGATGTCGGCGATGGTCGGCCGATCGTGCTCGAGCCAGGCGCGCTTGGCGAGGTGGGCGTCGAGGACGTCGAGGGCCGCGCGGCTCCGGTCCTGGGCGAGGCCGAGATCGAGCTGGACGCCGAGGAGGAAATGCAGCCGCGCGAGGAACGGGCCGTGATGGACCTCGTTCGCGGCAAACGAGAGCCACTGCACGACGCGGGCGAGCCCGGCCGGATCCGAGGGCAGCCACGCCTCGCCCCCGTACTTCCGCGCGAGATATACCAGGATGGCCTGCGAATCCCGCAGCGTCTCGTCGCCGTCGACGAGCACGGGCACCTGGCCGAGCGGGTTCATCGCGAGGAACGAGGGGGTCTTGTGCTCGCCGTTCAGCAGGTCCACCACGATCTCCTCGTGCTCGAGGCGGAGCATCGAGAGCAGGAGGCGCACCTTGTGGCTATTCCCGGACAGCGGATGCGAATAAAGCTTCATATCGGTCGGTGTCTTTCCAGCCGAAGCGAATCTTTCCGTGACGTCACGAAAAGCCTCGTGTTCACCCGCGATCCCCCGTGAAACAGGGGACGATGGGCAAGGGAGGTGCGCTCGCGGCGCGTGCCGGAGTATCGACCGCCGTGCGGGCGCAGTCAAACTACGTGGAGCGCATCGGCGCCGCTGCCGTGCGTCACGGTACGCTCGGAAACGAACCGCGCGCGCACGGCGTTTCGCACCTCCGCGCGTTGCGCCTCGTTGTCGAGCACGAACTCGACGCAGAAGCCACCATGCTCGCCCGCCGGAGAGCGCACGCGGCCTGGGATTGGAAGCGCCGCGTTGAAAAGCCCGTCGATCGATACCTCGATCGCGGCGTCGAGCGGCGGCGGGCGAACCCCGGCGAGGACGAGCCCGAAGGGCCCGAGCGACGTCGCCCTCGCCGCCTGCCACGCGCCGCCTTCGTGCCGCATGCGCGCGGGCAGATCGCAATGCCTGCGGCCCGAGGTCAGAGGTACGACCGGATCTCGGGCGAACGACCCGTCGATCAGCGGGCGAATGCCGTCCGTCGCGGATGGGGCGAGGATCTCCGCCGGACACATCGCGTCGAACAAGGACCACCACACGTGGACACCGTAAGCCATCGCGTAAGCAATGCGACGCGCCGACGCTGGATGTTTCCAGCCCTCCTCGCAAAGCGCGAACAGGGAGACCGCGTGATCGGCGTCGATCTCCGCGTGCAGACGGTAATGGCGCTGGGCGTCGAGATCGCCCCAGAACCTCTCGTGGATGATCTGGGCGAGCATCGTCGATATCTTGATGTGCGTATACTCGACGATGCCCGTGGCCGCGGCGCCCATCTCGGCGGGGTTCACGAGGCAGAAATCGAGGAGCGATTGGTACGCGACGGCGACGCGGATCGGGCACTCTCGCGCCGCCTCCGCCTCGTCGAGGCCAATGGCGCGCAGGTACCCCGCGAACGTGCCGCGGTGCGTGCTCTCGAGGGCTCCGTGCCCGTGCTCCTCGACCACGTTTTCATACACGGTGGCGAGGCGCCGCTCCATCGCAGGCACGCGCGCGAGCACCGCCGTCAACGCACGCGAAAAATGTTCAACGAAGTGCAAATAGGGCGCCTGGCTCCGGCGAAACTCCTCGAGCCTCGTCGCGGGCGCTCGCATCCATGAAAAGTACGGGTGCTTGCCGAAATCGTAGACGCGGCTCAGCGCCTCGGCGCCGTCGAGGACCGAGGAACCGGCGGTGATTTCCGAAAGCGTGATGTCGGAAACGCGGTGAAGAAGAATGGGCATGGCGTCGCTCCCCGCTTTTTCCAGCTTCCGATGTGGACTGTGAAAGTTATGAAGAGAAGGAAAACACGGCTTCGACGGATGGTCAACGACGCATTCGTGCGGCGTCCCGTGTGACGTCCATTGAAATGTCAGGCCCCGCGCAGGGGGCGCCCGGCGAGCGCTCGGACACGCGCGCCTCGAACCCGTCGCTCGCATCACAATACACGCCTCGTACCGCGTCGACGCGTTCGCGGCAGCGAGCGCCGTTCGTCCACGATTTTCGATCGGAATAGACGAATCCGTCAGAAATATGACTCCCATGCCATCGAAGAAATGTGATGGGAGCAAAGGAAAACCGCTGACGGGCTGGCGTGGGCTGCGGTAATGAGCACAGCGGGGGATGGGAATCCATCGTGAACTTTCTTCCTGCGAATGACGAGATCCGCCCATGTCCCCGCCGATGAACGGGTCCCACCACGGGCGCGCGCGCCTCGGTCCGGGGGCGGTCGTCGCGGGCCGTTTCCGAATCGAAGAGCTCGCCGGAAAGGGTGGGATGGGAGAGGTGTTTCGCGCCCGCGATCTCCACACCGGCGCCGACGTCGCGCTCAAGCTCCTCTACCCCGCCGAGGACGGGTTCGAGCAGGCCGCCCGCTTCGACCGGGAGGCGCGGCTCCTGTCCCAGCTCGGGCATCCGGGAATCGTCTCGTACCTCGCGCACGGCAAGGCCGAGGACGGACGGCCATATCTCGTCCTCGAATGGCTCTCCGGCCACGATCTCGGCAAGCGCCTCGCCGAGGGGCCGCTCGACGTACGTGATTGCGTGACCTTGCTCCTCACGCTCGCGGACGCGCTCGCCGCGGCCCACGCGAAGGGAATCCTCCACCGCGACATCAAGCCGAGCAACCTCTTCCTGCGGGACGGCCGCGTCGATCGCGTCACGTTGCTCGATTTCGGCATTGCGCGAAACGCCCTCTCCGCCACGGTCCTCACGCGCCCCGGCGCCCTCCTCGGGACGCCCGGCTACATGGCCCCCGAGCAGGCGCGCGGCGAGGAGGAGCTCCAGCCGAGCGCGGACGTGTTCGCGCTCGGCTGCGTCGCGTTCCACGGTTTGACCGGAAAACCCCCGTTTTTCGCGCCAAGCGCGCTCGTGATGCTCGCGAAGATCCTTTTCGAGGAGGTGCCCCGCGTCGACCTGCTCCGGCCCGGTATCCCCCGGGCGCTCTCCGACCTCGTCGCGCGGATGCTCGAAAAGGATCCGTCGCGGCGACCCGAAGGCGCCGCGGCCCTCCGCGACGAGCTCGTGGCCATGGCCGCGCGCCTCGCGGACGACGTCGGCGAGGCGGCGGGGCGCGCCGATCTCTCGCCCGCCGCGGCGCTCAGCGGCGACGCCTTGCAATTGCTCTCCGTCGTCGTGGCCATTCCGGGGGTGGAGCCGCCTTCCACCGAGGCGGAGACGGCTTCCGCGCGGGCCGCGTGGAGCTCGCTCCGGGAAGCCCTGCGCGCGCGGTTCCTCCGCCTGGGGGCGCGCGTCGAATGGCTGGCGAGCGGCGCCCTCGTCATCGTCGTCACGCCTGCGCAGAGCGCCGTGGATCTGGCCACGCAGGCGGCGCGTTGCGCGCTCGCCGTGCACGCGGCGTGGCCCACGGCCCGCGTCGCCCTGACCACGGGCCGCGGGGTGATGAAAGAAAAGGTCCTCGTCGGCGAGGCGATCGAGCGCGCTTTTTCGCGGATAGCGCCCGGCGAAACTCCCCCGGTGGCCGGGGAGATGGTCCCTCCGGCGACGTTGCAATCGGGCATTCTTCTGGACGAGCTGTCCGCCAAGCTGCTCGAGCCTCGATTCGCGATCACGTTCTCCGGACAAACGCCAGTCCTCTGCGAGGAGCGCGTGATCGAGGTGGACACATCGCGCCTCCTCATCGGTCGTCCGACCCCATGTGTCGGGCGCGAGCGGGAGCTCGCCCTGCTCGTCGCGGCGATCGAGGGATCCATCGAGCAAGCCGAGCCGGCGGGGGCGCTCGTGGTCGCGCCGCCCGGCATGGGAAAATCCCGCCTGCGGCACGAGCTTTTGCGCCGGCTCCGCGCCCGCTCGCTCGAAATGCTGGTGCTCTTCGGGAGCGGCGCGCCGCTCAGCGCGGGGTCGCCTTATGGGGTGCTCGGCGAGGCCTTGCGCAGGCTTTGCGAGGTCGAGATCGGGGATCCGCCGGCTCGAAAAGAAGAGAAGATCCGCCAGCGCGTCGGGCGTCACGTGGCGCCCGCGGAGCAGAGACGGGTGAGCGAGTTTCTGGCGACGATGTGCGGCGTCGGTGTGGAGGAGCCGACTGCCCTGCTCCGCGCGGCGTTCCGGGATCCCAAGATCATGAACGAGCAGATCCAGCGGGCCTTTCTGGATCTGCTCACCGCCGAGTGCGCCGAACACCCCGTCCTCCTGGTGCTCGAAGATCTTCATTGGGGGGATCCCGCGACGGTGAAGCTCGTCGACGCGGCCCTCGTGGAGCGGCGCGAATTGCCTTTTTTCGTGCTGGCCCTCGCCCGGCCCGAGATCGTCGAGGTGTTTCCGAGGCTCTGGAAGGGGCGCATCGTCCATCGCGTCCGGCTCGGGGGGCTGCACGACAGCGCCGCCGGTGAGCTCGTCACGGCCGTGCTCGGCCCCGACGTGCCGGCGGCCTCGCTCGAGCGTGTCGTGGAGCAGGCCGCGGGCAATGCGTTGTTCCTCGAGGAGCTCATCCGCGCGGCCGCCGAGGGCAAAGCGGAAGGGCAGCCCGACACGGTGCTGGCGATGCTCCAGGCGCGGCTCTCGTGCCTCGATCCGGCGTGCCGGCGCGCCCTCTCCGCGGCGAGCGTCTTCGGACGAACCTTCTGGCGCGGCGGGGTGCTCGCGCTCCTCGGGCGAACGCCGGGCTCGTCGTCGACGGACGAGCGGCTCTCCGAGCTGGTCGAGGCCGAGGTCCTCCAGCGGCGAACGCAAAGCCGTTTTACCGGAGAAACGGAGTACGAGTTCCGCCACGCGCTCCTGCGCGACGCCGCGTATGGGCTCTTGACCGAAGCGGATCGCGTGCTCGGGCATCGGCTCTCGTGCGCGTACCTGGAGCAGGTGGGCGAGACGGATCCCATGGTGCTCGCCGAGCACGCCCGCGCGGGTGGAGATCTCGCGCGGGCCGCGGTCCATTACCTTCGCGCCGCGCGGCAATCGTATCATCAGGACGATCTCGACGGGATGTGGACGCGCGCGGAGCGGGGCCTCCAGTGCGGCGCCTCCGGCGAGCTGCGGGGCAAACTCCTCGCGCTCGAGCTCGAGGCTTGCGTCTGGCGCCTCGACTGGCAAAACGGCGTCCAGATCGGCAAGGAAGCGCTGTCGCTCCTGTCCGAGGGGAGCGTCGCCTGGAACGAGGCGGCGGCATCATTCCTGGTGATCGTGGTCAACAGGACCATGCAAAACGAGGTGGACACGCTCGTCCGGGTCCTCCAGGAGGTCGATCCTCCGCCGGATGCCGTGGCCTCGTGCCTTCTGCTGCTCGGAGCGAACACGTGCGCGCTCGGAATGATGGGGAACTACGAGCGCGCGGCGCGCCTGCTTTCGCGGCTGGAAGCGCTCTCCCCGCGCCTCCCGGAGGGCGAGCTCCTGGCCGCCGGCCACATACAGCAGGCGCGCGCGATTTTCGCTTTCTTCATCGAGGGGGATCTCTGGGCGACCCTCACGTTCGCCCGTGCCAGCATCGAGCTTTATACGTCGGCGTGCTCCTCGAACTGGTGGGGCATGAGCATGTGCCTGTCGAGCGCGGCGCTCGCGGCGCTCGGCGACATCGCCGCGGCGGAGCAAGCGATCGAGGACGTCCTCGCGAGCGCGCTCCGCAGGAACGACGTGTTCCTCGTGTCCACGGCACGTTTTTATCGAATGCTCGTCCTCGCGAAGCAAAACGCGCCGGATCGGCGGGCGGAGATCGAGGGGCTCGCCAGGCTGCTCATCGAGCAGGGCGCGATGGAAGACACCATCGCCGTCTCGTACGGCGCGCTCGCGCGGGTCTTCCTGGCCGAGGGGCGGGTCGTGGAGGCCCGGGAGGCCGCCGAAAAGGCGCTCGGGCACATGAAATACATTCGCGGCTGGCGCCCGTCGATCGAGAGGACGCTCATCGTGGCATTGCTCCGCGAAGGGCGTCCGGAGGATGCACGTCGCGTCGCGGAAGAGGTCGCTCGCTGGATGAAAGCGCGAGACGGCATGGCGGGGTATGCGGAGATCCCGCTGCGTCTCGCGATCGTCGAGGCGCGCGCCGCGACCGGGGACATGCCAGCCGCCCGAGAGGCGCTCGCGGAGGCGATCCGCAGGCTCGAATGGCGGCTCGAAAGAATCGAGGATCCGGCGATGCGGGCGCTTCACCGCGAGCTCCCGGAGCACGTGCGTCTCCGGGAGCTCGAACGAGAATGGCTCCAAAGCTAGGCATCAGGCAGCCCTGCGACGACGCGCGGCGATGAGCCCGAGCGCGCAGAGGCCGACGAATGCGATCCCGGAGGGGCCGTCGGCCGCCCCGGGCGCCGTTCGGCAGCCGCAGCCCGCATCATCCCTCGGCTCGCCGCTGCCGCCAGCGCCACCGCTGCCGCCGACACCGCCAGCGCCGCCAGCGCCGCCAACGCCGCCGCTGCCGCCCGCGCCACCGCTCCCGCCAGCACCGC
>NZ_JASBQE010000140.1 GCF_029960785.1 Polyangium sp. 15x6 | reverse complement strand
GGACCTCAGGGGGAAGAACTGCGCGATGCGCAGTTCTTCCCACGGCCGGTGGCAAGACCAGAGACGGCGTTGCCCGTCGAAATCTCGGCCTGTTCGATGAACTGCGCATCGCGCAGTTCATCGACCCCGGGTCCAGCGCTTGCGCTGGTCCGGGTCCAGGGGCGGACAGCCCCGGTGGGGCCTGGGGCAAAGCCCCAGCGCAGCGGCTTCGACGTGAAACCGTCCGTCAGATCCCCAGCATCCAGATCGTTCCATCCCGACAAGCCACCACCAGCTTGTCATCGCCTGCCGGCTGGATCGCCACCGGCGCTGCGCAGAGCTTCTCGCTCACGAGCGCCACGTTCCCATCGGGCCGCGCCACCCCGACGCGACCGTTTTGCCGCGCGAACGCCACGCGCCCCTCTGCGTCCACGACCATCGCCGGGCTCGGCCGTGCGTCCGCTGGCGCGTTGAAAAATCCCGTCGCCGCCGCCGTCCCTGGGGCCGCCGCCGGATCCGGGGCCGCTGGCTGCGCCCCCTTGTCCAGCACCATCCGCAGCCGCTCGTTGCCTGCCGCGTCCACCCCGAAGAGCAGACCCGTCGACGTCGAGAACATCGCGAACCCGCGCGGGTGGATCGTCACTGGCTCGTCGTACGTCCCGAGCCCCACGTCGCCGGCTCGCACGTGCGTGAGCCCCGTCTTGAGATCGAGCCCCACGAGGCTCTTGCCGTTCACCACCGCGAGCAGCGTCCGCCCTCCTTCGAGCGCCGCGCCGCGCCGGAGCGGCCCGCCGAACGTCCCCACCTTCCTCGGCGGGTTCGGCGGCCGGAACACGTACACACCGCCTGCCTCGCCCGTCGCGATCGTCCCCTCCGGACCCTCGATCAGCGCCCCCACCGCGCGCTCCGGCAAGCTCGCTCGCGCCCGCACTCCGCCGTTTGCGTCGAGCTCCACCAGCGCCCGTCCTCCGACCACCACGCTTCCATCCGAGCGCGCGAGCGGCGCCACGTCGAGATCGCGGCCTCGTTGCCCGAGCGGCGTCGCGAACTGCACCCGACCATCTCGCCCGAGGCCCACCGCCGCGCCTGCGCTCGTCACGAGCAGCAAGGTCCCATCACTCGTCAGCACCGGCGGCGCGATCGCCGGCGCGCTGCCGAGCCGCGTCCGCCACACCTCCTTGCCGTCCGGCGAATACGCGACCACCTCCGGCACCGTCAGCGCCGTGTAGATCCGCCCCGACTCGTCCACGACCGGCGCCACCTCGATCGTCCCGCCGAGATGCCTCCTCCACTTGTCGACCGGCACTGCTGGCAGCCGCGACTTGCTCTGCCCCGTGCGCCGCGCGTCCACTCGCTCGCTCGGCGCGTGCCCGCGCGGCGGACCCACCACCACCGTGTACGGCCGCGTCGTGTCGATGCCTTCCGCGCGCGCGATCTCCGGCGACGGCTGCGCGCAGAGCGCGGCGGCCACGCCGAGCGCCGCCACGAGGCGCGACAGAGTCTTCATGCTCATCTCCGCTCTCCGGGCATCGTGAACGCCACCTGGATCTCCGGCACCACGCTGCTGCCCGGCGCGCTGAACGGTTTTCCGATCTGACCGTACGCCGTGATCACGTCGCCCGCCTTCGCCGGGTTCGGGAAGCCGTGCACGAGCCGCACGCGGCAAGGACCTTGTCCCTTCGGACAGCCCTCCTTCGCCGGCACGTCGAGCAAGAAGATCGTCTGGTGGTTCTGCGTCCGCGCGTCGACGATCTCGCCCGACACCACCGCCGCCTTCCCCACGTCGCTCGCCTGCGCGGACGCGAACGCCGCGAAGCCGAGCGGTTTGTCCGCCATGAACTCCTGCGCTGCGGCCGCGAGCTTCTCCACGCGACGCACCGCGATCGGCACGATTCGCGGCGCCATCCCGGGCGCCTTCGCGCGCACCTCGATGTTCGTCGATCCCACCGACGACACGCTCATCCGCTGCGCGAACGATCCGTCTGCGGACACCTGGATCGGCTTGCCCGCCGCGAGCACCTCCGCGCCCTTCATCGTGCGCCCCGCGAGCACGAACGTCTCGCCGTCCACGATCACACGCGGCCCCGGCGCGTCGATGTGCAGCGGCACGATCCCCACCGCGACGTCGACCGCGCCCTCCTCGCGCGTGCCGCCTTCCGTCTTCACCACGTACGGCACGCGGCGCTTGAGCGTCGCGGGTTCGTCCGCGGGCCCCGTGCAGTCCGCGGCCACGTCGATCACGTGCACCGCGGGCCCGTCCTTCACCGCCGCGGGCTTGCCGTCGATCGTGATCTCCGTCCCGCCCACGGCCTCCACCGCCACGTGCACCGACGGTTTTTCATTCGCGAGCCCCGTGAGATCCGGACGCAGCCGGTAGCTCACGTGCACGCTCACGCCGACGGACTCGTCGCGCCCGCTGCCCGGCCTGTCGATCGACACCTTGAGCCGGTTCTCGCCGAGCGCGAGCGGCGCCGGCAGGGTCACGAGCGCCGTGTTCTTCTTGACGTCCGCGCTCACCGCGCCGATCTGCACCTTCGTGCCGTCGGGACAGCTCTTGCACTCGATCTCCACGGCCTCGCGGCCCTCGGGCGTCGCCTTCACGCTCGCCGTGAGCGGAGGCGGGCTGCTGTAGAGCAACGTGAAGACCACGGCGAACACCACGAGCAAGCCCGCCGTGATGATCACCGGCAGCGCGCGTTTCCGGTTCTTGCGCGCGCGCTCGCGCACGACCTCGCCGCCGCCGCGCGGCTGCATGGGCGGCAGCACGAGGCGCTTGCGCGCGAGCTTGTCGCGCGAGCTCGGCCGCGGGTTGCCTCCGCGGTACCGCTCCATCGCCTCGGGCATGATCGTCGCGCCGAGCTCGTGCGGCATCTCGCGCTCGCGACCGAGAGGCTCGCCTTCCGCGTTCGGCTCGCTCGCGCGCATCGGCGCGATCCCCGGCCTTGCCACGCCGAGCAGCGTGCCCTCCGCGGGCGGCGGCGCCTTGACGGCGGGCGCGGCGTTGGGCGACGCGGCGTTCGGGACGGCCACGCCGAGCAGCGTCTGCGCGGGGGCTTGCGCGGGCGTGGGCCTCGACCCTTCGGCCTTCGCGGGGGCGGGCATGCCGACGATCGTGCGGTTCTCGGGCGGCGGCGGGACGACGGGCTTCGCCGGGCGGTTCGAGCCGGGTTTCACGAGGGTCGGCGCGTCGGGATCGACGGCCATCGACGCGTCCGGGCCCTTGGCGAGGTCCGACAGCGACACGCCCACCATCGTGCGCGCGGTGGCGGCGCCTTTCTGCGCCGACGCGAGCGTGGCCAGCGAGAAGCCGCACCCGCCACAGGTGGCGGCGCCGGGGCTGGCCTTGGTCCCGCACTCGGGGCAGTGCATCAGGGCGGATACTACCGTTTAAGCTCGCCAGGGGAAGCCCCCCTGGCCTGGGCCGTCGCGCCGGGGCGCCGCCCCGGACCCCGCGGGGGCTGTTCGCCCCTCGACCCGAACCAGGGCAAGCCCTGGACTCGGGGTGGAAGAACTGCGCGGTGCGCAGTTCTTCCACCGGGCCGGTGGGACGGCGTTGCCGATCGAAATGGCAGCGCGGCTGTCTCGATTGGCAGGGGCGTGGAGTGCCAATCCACTCACGGAACCTGCGCGCGGAGCCGGAGGCGGATGCGGGGCTTCATCGAATCGCGCGTAGGAGGTCCACCTCACAAACGCGTTGACTCCCGCGCAGGCTCTGGTGTTTACTCGTCCGCGACAATGACGTCTGCCACGCCTTCCGAGGTTTCTCGGCGTCGTGGTCGGAGGCGTCGTGTACGTAATTGCGACGAACAGAGGAATTCTTTGGTTGTTCAAGCAGAAGACCAGTTTCAGTACGATCCCGACGAACGACGATTTTGAAGGCTATTCGAAGGCGATCCTCATCTGTGCCAATGGAGACGGCAAACTGGCGCCCATGGAGCGAGACTGGGTGATCGGGTACTTCGCTGCTTTCGGCGCGCCGGACTCGGTGCTGGACGAGCTCGAGTCCTACAAGGCCGACGAAGACATCGAGAAGTTCATCTCCATCACTCCGGCGACGAACGCTTCACGGCGCTTCCTCGTCTACGACGCGATCCAGGCCTGCAGCGCCGATGGACAATACAGTGACGCGGAGAGGGCCATGGTGATCAGGATGGCAGCGAAGCTCGGGGTTTCCGAGGACGTGGTCCGGCAGATCGAAGAGGTCTGCGTCGAAGAAGCCCGGCTGCGGGAGAAGCGGCTGAAGCTATTGTATCCGGAGGGGGCGCCCCTGTAGGCGGCGGGCGAGCGACGGCACGCACAGGATGAGGAGTAGAGCGAGCAAGAAGAGGGCCCCGTGGCGACGCATGCGAGCCAGGACACCGGACACGTGTGCGCGGGGCAACTTTCCTCCCAACCCGCGCTCCGACCCGTCTCGCGCCGATCCTGAAAGGCTGAACCGCCCGCCGACCCTTCCTTGCCGAAAAAACGGCTCCGTTTTTTGTCGCCCGACCCTTCCTTCACAAAAAACGGAAGGCTCGGCGGCGCCGCGACCCTTCCTTGCCGGACCGAGCCTCTCCTCGGCGCGCCGCCGACCCGTCGGGCGCCGGTTCGGCCTCCCCTTTTTCCGCAGGCGACCCTTCCGCGGCGAGTTTGGGAGAAGCCTTCCGCGCGAAAGACGCGTCGCGAAGCGATTCAGGGAACCGTTTTTTCGTCGAGGAAGGGTCGAACGCCGGTTCGGGAAACCGATATCGCGCGGAGACGGGTCGAAACGCTTATTTTTCCCCGGTTCCGCCACCGCCGCGCTTCTTGGCGGCGCTCGCGTCGGGGATGACCTCGTGGATCTGCGCCTCGGTGAGGCCGAGGTTCTTCAGGTCGCGGGAAGCGGATGCGGAAGCGGCAACGGAAATCTGAGCATGCCGACGAATCGACCGACGGAAGCGTTGACCTCGCTTCCGCGTCCAGACTCCGCACAAGCTCTGCCCCCTTGTCGCCGCCTTGAAAACGTATAGTGTCGATCAGGTGAAAAAGACGGCCCTCCTCGCGCTTTCCGTTGGCATCTTGGCTTGCGGCCCGAGCATTGAAATCACCGAAACGGCTTCCACCGGGGCTCGCCCTCGCCCCGATGCATGCACTCCCGGTGCGGCTCCGAAGCTCGCGTCGATCGACCGGAAAGAGCTCTCGCCGCCGCCTGCCCCGGTGGGCTCCATGGTCCTCGATCCCAAAACGAGCCGTGCGCTCATCATCGGCGGCATCTCGCTGAACGGCGGTGGTCCTGCGAAACAGATCTCGGCGCTCGACCTCGCCTCGCTCGAGCACCACGTCCTGTCGCTCAAAGGCGATTCGGTCGAGGTGCCCACGTTCGCCGCGGCGATATGGGATCCCGAAAATGAACGCGCCGTCGTCATCGGCGGCACGGGAGGCGCCGCTGATCTGGCGCAGGTCTTCGCCGTACGTGTCGAAGGGGACGTGGCGATCATCGATCAACTCCCCGAGTTCCCGATCGGCTCTGCCTCGGCTCCCGCCGCCGCGTACGATCCAATCGGCAAAAGGGCCCTCGTTTCAGCGTTCATCCATTCAGACGATCCAGCGCTCACGCTCGCCTATCGCGGGACCTACGCGCTCGACCTTCGGCCAGGCGCCGAGAGTTGGTCAACGCTCGTTCCGGGGGAAGCCGGTCCGCCAGCGCCGCAACTGAGCGAATTGCGGCAAATGGCTTATGATCCCGCGCTCGATCGGATGGTGATGGTGCGGAGCGGGCAGAAGTCTGGGCCGGCTGACGTGTGGGCGCTCGACCTTCAAAACCCGACGTCATGGATCGGCTTGGCGGGGACGCTCCCCGCTCTCCCCGTGTCCACGCCGTCGCTCCTCTGGGACGAGGTCTCGTGCTCGTTTCTCTCGTTCACGCGTACCCCGAATGCGTGTGGCTTCGACGCTTGGGCGATCGACGCCGCTGCCACGCTCTTCGCACCAAGCCCCCTCGGTAGCGCCATGTTTGCTCCCGGTGGGCCCGGAAATGGCAGCGTCTTGCTCGATGCCCCTCGAGATCGGCTCCTGATCCTGGACGGCCGCGACTGCACTGAGGATAACTTCCTAAAAACCGTCGAGATCGTCGGAATCGAGCGAGGGCCGTGACTGTCATTCAGCGATTCGACTCGCGGGGAAACAGGGTGGAACGAACGACCCGTCCCGTGTAGCATGGGCAGAGACACATGCCCCTCGAGAGCGTTCCCGCCGCCACCACTGCCGAAAGGCTCGTCGAGGTTCTCGAACGCGACGGCGCCGTCATCGTCGAGGGGCTCGCGACTCCTGCGGCGATGGGCCGCATCGGCGATGAGCTTGCGCCTTGGCTCACACTGCCGATCGAAAAAAGCCCGCTCGGCAACGATCGCTTCAAGGGCATGAAGACGCTACGCACCTCGAGCCTGATCGCGAAGTCGCCGGGTTGCCGCGACCTCGCGACGACGCCACGCGTGCTCGAGGTGCTCGACCGCGTGCTCGGCCCGCAATGCGCGACCTATCAACTGTCTTGGACGCAAGCGATTCGCATCGCGCCGGGCGAGATCGCGCAGGTCGCGCACCGCGATACGAACATGTACCCGTTCGCGCGCCCCGGGCCTGAGTGCTTCGTGAATACGATCTGGGCGCTCACCGAGTTCACGAAAGAAAACGGCGGAACAGTCGTGTACCCCGGCAGCCATCTGTGGTCCGACGCGCGCGTGCCCACCCCCGACGACGAGGTCGCGCACGTCGAGATGGCGCCCGGTTCGGTCGTGATCTACTACGGCTCGGCGTATCACGGCGGCGGCGCGAACGTGACGACCGACCGCGATCGTATCGGCATCGGGCTCGCGTACACGCTCGGCTGGCTTCGCCAAGAAGAGAACCAGTACCTCGCGTGCCCGCCCGAGATCGCGCGCGATCTGCCCGAAGCGCTACGTAACTTGATCGGCTACGCGGGGCACTACCCGTTCTTGGGTTGGCACGAGGGCGCCGACCCCGCGCTGCACAAGGGCGCGGGGCAACGAAGGAAGTACGCGACGCGTCTCAAGGGCAGGGGCTAAGAGCGCCGAGAATACACCGGGAGCGGGGGCGGAAACGGGTTTGGCAAGCGGGTGGAGGCGATCGGGAGTTTGCCGCGATTCGTGGTGCGCGAGGTCGAGGAGTATCTACGCTGCGGGATCCTCGAATACGGCTTCATGCGCGTGGAATGGAGGTGGCGCAGCTCGTCGAGATCCTCGGCCAGCAGGCGCCCCCGCCCCGGCGCGGCCATCATGCCAATACTCCCAGCGAGGCCGGTCAGCTCTGTGGGCAGGTCGTCGACGCGCATGGATACGCCGCTGACTTTGGCACTTCAGGACCGAGGCGGCCGCTCCTCTTGTCCCTGCCCCCGCCTCCCCGCTACGGTAGGGCCATGAGCCTGCAGCTCACGCCCCTCGGCACGCTGACCGAGGTCCACGAGGTCGTGTAAGTGCCCCTCTCCGCCGCAGCCGAGTCCGCGCTTCGCAACGAGCTTGGTACGCCCTACTGGTCGGTGCGGAGAGCCGCTGCGATTGCACTCCTCGACGCCGGATGCGCGCAAGAAGAGGCGCTCGCGGTCCTCCTGGCCGAGGCCGACGCTGTGCCTACGCCTCAGGTGGTTCGGTTCAACAGCCTGGGCCGTTTTGGCGTCTCGCGTTCGAAGCAGGCCTCGGCCGAGGATGCGCTCCGAGCGGTGCGTGAACCGCCGGCATTCCTCCTCGACGCGTTATGGGCCGCGGCGCAGGACCCGGCGACTGCACCCTGGATACGAGCGAAGCACGTGCGTCGTTACCTGTTCTTGGCCATTCGATTGCCGTCCCAGGCAGCGCGAATTCGGGGGCTTCTCGAGGACGAGGAGGCGGCGGTCTCGTTCGCGGCGTTCGACTTCTTCCGCCGCCGCCCGGTGCCAGCGGTCGCGATCGAGGTCATTGCCGCGGGGCTCCAGGATCCATCACGGCGCGACGCGATGGCCCGCGTGGCGGGCATCCTCTGGTACTGGCATGAACGGCAGTTGCCTATCGACGCCTGGATCGACGGATTGCTCTCCACCCTCCGCGAAGCGTCGAACGCTGCCACCCGGCACGAGGCCGTCCGCATACTCGGCGCATTTGCCCACCAGCGCGAAGACGTCCGGGCTGCGCTCCTCGGTGCGCTGGACGATCCCGGTCGGTACGTGCGTGAGAGCGCCGCCGCGTTCCTCGAGCCTGGCGACAGCGCGCATGCGGCGCCGATGCGCGCAGCGCACGCTCCCCCTCCAGACGTCTCCGAGGGGGCCGCCGAAGCGCTCCGCATGCTGTATGCCTTCACGGAGGCCCTTTCCGGCGAGGATGCCGTCGCTCGGCGCAATGCCATCCTGGGCGCCGCCGAGCTCGCCGAAGGCCCCTCGCGCCCCCTCTCAGGATATCGTGCCAATGCCTCGCAGCTCTACCGCGAAGCGGCGCTCCGCGGCAGGACCGAGGTCGATCCGCACGTCCGTCTCGCGGCGGCGCGCTTGCTCGCCTTCATCGACATATCCTCGCCAAGTGACAGCGCAGAGGCATCCGAGCCGCCCGCCTGGGCGCAGTGGACGGCGTGGGCGCTCGCCGATTCCGATGCGAAGATCCGTCGCGCCGGCGCACGCGCGCTGGCGGCGCATGAAGGGAAGCTCGCAAGGGCTTTGCCGCTCCTCCTCGCGCTCTTCGCCGATCCCGACGCCGAGGTCGCCGGTCACGCGGAGCGCGCATTGTTGCGCTTCGGCGCCGAGGCCGCGCCGGCCCTCGGCAGGATGCTCGAGTCGCCCAGTCCCCGGTTTCGATACCGCGCGCTGCGCGCGCTCGGTCAGCTCGGCGAGGTGGCGCTGCCTGCCGTGCCGGCGCTGATTGCACGGCTCGAAAGCACCGGGACCGTGAAGCTCTCCCGCCGTATCGCCAAGGTGCTGGGTCGGATCGGCCCTGGCGCTGCCGAGGCCGAAACTGCGCTGATCAAGCTGCTCAAGAACGGGGCCACGGATGCGACGGTCCAGCGCAATGCAGCATGGGCCCTCGGTGCGATTGCCGCAGCTTCGCCTCAGGCATGCTCGGCACCGGCCGTCCGGTAGAGCCGCACCACCGGCACCTCGCCCGCGATCCCCTTCAGCGGCGCGCTCGCGCGCTCCACCGAGAGCCCCGCGGCCGCGACGATCTCCCGCCCGCCGGGCACTTCATACACGGGCTCGGTGCACACGATCTCGCCGGCCCCCGCGATCCCCCGCACGCGCGCCGCGATATTGACGGTGCGCCCGAAGGAATCGAGCCGCTCGGTTGAGCTCCACCGCGATGGCGGCACCTCGGAGACACGTACCGGACTCACACGCTGGAGTTCCGTTGTCGCACCCCCATGCATATCGATTCGAGCTTCATGCCGCTCGCGCCAGGCAAGCTGCTCGTGAACCCCGACTCCCTCGACGTCGCGAAGCTCCCTCGGATGTTCCAGTCGTGGGACGTTTTCAAAGAGGCCGGTCTCGTCATCGAGGCGGACGGCGCACCTCACTTTCGAGCCCCAACGCGTGACATCATCTGCGATGGCCAGCTCAGGTCGATGGGACTGACCGTCCTTCGCTTCGAGAACCGTGAAATCCTCCTCGAACCCGCTCGCGTCCTCAATCGCATCCACGTGTGCTTGGCCGCTCTCCTCCCCTCTCCCGGGACGGGAGAGCGGCTGGGGGTGAGGGAACCGCCCCGGAAGTGAGGGACGCCCCCGCTCCCGCAGTATCTACGCTGTTGACAGCCCCCTCCCAGAGGCCACCATCATGCGCACATCCTTGATGGCAGGAGGCCGACCTTGCTGAAGCACCTCAACGTCGACGAGATGGTGGCGATCATCGCGCCCTGGGTGGACGAATCGAAGCGCAAGAGCGTCTTCCTCGCCATCCCGGAGATCGCGCCGCTGCATGGCAAGGTGCTGAAGGCCTACGAGGCCGTGATCAGCATCCCGCAAACGAAGGGCACGCCGACCGCGCTCTCCTCGATCCTCGAAGAGGAGACGCTCGTCGACGCGCGGCACGATCACCTCGCCCGCGCCATCTCGCTCTCGCTCGACGCGCGAGCCGAGCTCTACCTCGCAGGGCAACCGCCCGACTTCGCGCGCGCGGCGCGGGCTCGGGACGTGTCGCGCAAGCTCTTCCCGACGGGACTCGCGATCGTGAACGCGTCGCTGCTCGCGGAGTCGGGCAACACGGCGCGGGTCGCGCGGCTCGTGCGGGAGGAGGAGCCCTGGATGAACGATTTCCTCGCGGAGATCCCGGCGGGCGCGCCCCCGCACACGCTGAAGGACGTGGTGGACGCGTGGATCGCGGCCGGCGCCCGCCTGGCCGAGCTCGAGAACGCGCGGACCGAGCTCCTCGCGAAAGAGGCGACGAAGCCCGAGGGCGTGCTGTCGCCGCAGGCCGCGCGCAGCTTGTGGCTGCGCGTCGTGTCGCAGGTCTTGTCGAACCTGGAGCTGTCGGAGGCGCCGGCCGAGTACATCGAGGCGATCCGAAGGCCGGTCCTGCGCGCGGCCGAGCGAGCGGAGCGGCGGTATGCGGGCGAGAAGAACACGCCGGACCCGATGAACGACGACACGTTGCCGGCCGACGGCTGACCTCGACGATCGGATCGGATCCCGCGTGTTCGCGGCGACCTAAGCGCGCGCTTGGCCCCGCGGGATCCGCACGGTGAAGCGGCTACCTTCCCCGAGGCGGCTCGTGACGTCGATCGAGCCGTGATGTGCGACGACGACGTCCTTCACCATGAGCAGCGCGAGGCCGGCGGAGCGCCCCGTGCGGGGATCACGCTCGAAGAGCCATTTCCGTGTGGATTCCGGCATGCCGGGGCCATTGTCGGAGACGATGAAGACGAATTCGTTCGTCGCTCGATCGAAGGTCGCCGCGAGGTCGACGCGCGCCGCGACGGCGTCCGGGCGCGCGACGAGGCGGACCGCGTTGCCGATGAGCGTGGCGAGGAGCCACGCGAGCTTTTCTTCGTCCCCGTAAAGGACGGGCGGCAGGCTCGGGTCCTTGTGCAGCGCGAGCTCGACGTCGGCCGATCGCGCCTGCGAGACGAAGCGGTCGAGGGTGGTCATGAGCAGATCCGGGACGCGGACGAGCGAGCGGCGCATGGGGAGCGCGTCGACCGAGACGAGGAGCAGGGTTCGGAGCTGCCCATCGATCTCGGCGACGACGCGGCGGAAGGCGACGCCGCCCAGGGTTGCATCGCTGCACGTGTCCTCGCAGGCCTTCGCCACGGCCTCGCTCACGGTGGGCCCCTCGGGGCGGCGTTCGAGCCACGTCGTGGGCACGCCGCCGGTGCCGCCCAGCACCGTTCCATTCGGGCGGAGGAGGATCAGGAGATCTCGGGGAGCCGCGAGGGGCCGGTCTTCTTGCGTGTCGTGTTCCATGGCTCGATGGCGAGAAGCTAGGCGCTCGCGCATCAAGGGGACGTCAAGGCGCCGCCGAAACGCATCAAGAAGTCATCAAGGAGCCACGGGGACGGCCGGGAAGTTGGCCCATCGCGGCGCTCGGCGCTAAGCGCGCTGTGTGCTGGCCAAGCGCATCATCCCGTGCCTCGACGTGAAGGACGGACGCGTCGTCAAGGGCGTCCAGTTCGTCGGGCTCCGGGACGCGGGCGACCCCGTCGAGGCCGCCCGGCGCTACGACGAGGCCGGCGCGGACGAGATCACCTTCCTCGACATCACGGCCTCGCACGAAAAACGCGGGACGCTGCTCGACATGGTGCGCGCGGCGGCGGATCAGCTCTTCGTGCCGCTCACCGTGGGCGGCGGCGTGGGGAGCGAGCGCGACATCGAGGCGCTGCTCGACGCGGGCGCCGACAAGATCGCGATCAACACGGCCGCGGTGCGCGAGCCCGAGCTCGTGGAGCGAGCGGCGGCGCGATGGGGCGCGCAGGCGATCGTGGTGGCGATCGACGCGAGGCGGGTCGGGACGGACGATCCGGCGAAGTGGACCGTCGTGACGCACGGGGGGCGGCGGGAGACGGGGCTCGACGTGGTGGAGTGGTCGAGGCGGATCACGGGGCTCGGGGCGGGGGAGATCCTGCTGACCAGCATGGACCGGGACGGGACGAAGGCGGGCTACGATCTCGCGCTGACGCGGGCCGTGGCGGACGCGGTGAGCGTGCCGGTGATCGCGTCGGGGGGCGTGGGGACGCTCGAGCATCTGTACGAGGGTCTGGTCGTGGGAGGGGCGGACGCGGCGCTGTGCGCGTCGATCTTCCACGACGGGACGTACTCGGTGGCGGAGGCGAAGGCGTACCTCGCGGGACGCGGGGTGGCGGTGCGGCAGGGTGAGCCGAGGAGAGGTGGGTCGTGAATCGGGCGAACGTGACGCTTTCGGAGGTCCTCGGAGCCGCCCACGCGCGGGCCGCGGCGATGGTGCCGGAGAGCGCGGGTTACCTCGTGTTATCGCTCTGCGACGCGCTCGGGAACCTGCCGATCCGGGTGGACCCCGCCGCCGTGACGCTGTCGGCCGAAGGCGTGGTGGCCGTGGACCGGCAAGGCGAGGTGCTGTCCGGTGCGGAAGCCGCGCGCGGGCTGCGGGAGCTGCTCGGGAGGCTGCTCGCAGTGGCAGCGGGCGGGGCGCCGGGCTTGCATGCCGTGGCGAGGCCGCGGTCGCAGGCCGCGGAGCGTGGTCCGGGCGTGGTGGCGGCAGAGATCGAGGCAGCGCTGGTGCCGCTGAACCGGGGTGCGGCGAAGCGGACGCTGGCGCGGCTGGCGCGAGAGACGGCGCGCGCAGTGGAAGCAGGGCTCGTGGTGGAGCCGGCGCCACCGCCGGCGCCGGTGGTGGTGGCCGCGGCCGCGCCCGCGCCCGTGGCCGCTCCCGTGGCCGCTCCCGTTTCCGCTCCCGCTCCCGCTCCCGCGCCCGTCTCCGTGCGCGTGGCCGCGCCCGCGTCCGTGACCGTGGTGGACAAGGTCGTTTCGGTCGCGGTCATCCCTTCCCTGCCTTCGGATCTGCTGTTCACCGCGCCGCCCTCGGGCCCGCTCGGGGAGGCGACGCCGACGCTCCAGGATCCGATGTCCATCGAGACGACCGACGCGACGCCGCTCTGCAGCGTCGATCTCGCCTTGCTGGAAGCGCCGGCCGAGAGCGAGCCGTCGAGCCCCGCGGCGGCGGTGTTGCCGGCGTCGGAGCCGGTTGCGGCGCCGGCGCAGGCGGCCGCGGCGGCCGCGGTGGCCGAGTCGACATTGCTTTCGGCGCGGGAAGCGGCGGTCGAGCCGTTGCCGCCGGCCGAGGCGTCCCCCGCGGCGGCGCCGGTGTCCGTGAAGGACGCAGGGACACGCGTGACCCAGGAGTCGACATGGCCCTGGCCGGTCGGCCTCGGGATGCGGCCGCCGACGCCACCGCCGGGATCGGCGCGGCCGGTCGTGGCGCCGTCGGTGCGGCTGGAGGAGGCGCGCGTGGAGGAGGCGGCAGCCGCGGTGCACGTGGTGCCGTCGGAGGTGCCGCCTTCGGCCGAGGAATTGCGGAGCTTCGAGTTCGAGGTGCTGACGCCGCTGCCGTCGCCGGCCGTGGAAAAGGGCGTGGAAGCGCTGTCGCTGTCGGGATTCTCGGGCATGGTGGAAGCGCTCGAGCCTCCGGCGACGGAGCCGCCCGCGTCGGTGGCGGATCCGGTGTCGGCGGCGCCTTCGGTGGCGGCGGCGGCGGTGGCCGTGGAGCCGGTGGTGGCGGAGGAGCCCGCGGTGGCGGCGGAGCCTGTGGCGGCGCCCGCGAAGGCGGGGCCGGATCGCGTGGATGAGCTGCTCCATCGATTCGCATTGCCGGAGGGCGGCGAGGAGGCACTGTTCCGGGCGACGGCGTCGAGCCTGAAGGAGCTCGCGGGGCTCGTGCCGACGCCCTACGCGCCGGAGGTCCTGCCGGCGATCCGGATCCCGGCGCGGCCGGAAGGCAAGAGCCCGGAATGGCTGCCGCAAGCGCGCAAGGAGCCAGCGGAGCTCGCGCCGGCGCCGCTGGTGCCGGTTTCACGCAGAATGGGGGCGCGGGTGCTCTTGCCGCTCGCGCTTCTGGTGGTGCTGCTGGCAGGGACGGGGGTACTCGCCTGGGCAAAGCCGGGGATTTTCGCGCGCGTGCCGCGATTCTGGAAGGCGGCGCCGACGGAAGGAGCCGAGCGGCCGGTAGCAGCGACGGACCAGGCGGAGTAGGGCGCGGTCTCTCGCCTACCCCCGCTCGAACCATTCTTTCGCCGCGGCCGCGCCATTGGCCACGAGCAAATCCATCGTCTGTTTCGGCAGCGTGAATTCGGTCGTGGAGACGCCGGCGTCGTCGATGAAGATCGTCCGCGCGAGGGCGGCCGCGTCGAGGTGCAGCAGCGTCGACGAGGTCAGGATGAACGAGACCAGGGCCTTGGCGTAGTCCTTGAATTCATTGATCTCGATCCGCGGGAGACGCCAATCCTTGCGGGCGGCGTCATTCTCCGCCTTCGTCCCGAGGCAGAAGCCGAGCGTCGCCGCCTCGACGTCCGACCCGCACGCCGGGTCGCCGAGGATCGGAGTCTTGCGGGCGCGATCGAAGAGGTCGATCGGGTAATTCCACGAGACGCCGCCGTCGACGTAGAGGTCGCCATTGAAATGGTACGCCTCGAAGAAGAGCGGAATGCTCATCGACATGCGGACGGCCTTGTACACGGGGACGTCGGGGTGCGAGGCGGCCGAGAAGACCTCGGTGATGCGCTGCGAGAGGTTCGTGGTGACGACGTGGAGGTGGCGCGCGCGGCCAGGATACGCCGCGGCGAGGGCCGAGAGCTCCGCGAAGGTGAGGTCGGGCTGGGCGCGGCCGGTGAGGCCCTCGGTGAGGTGCGCGATCTGGCTGCGTAGCCAGTCCTCGGCGGTCGTGCCGGGATTGACGCCGTAGGCGTCGAAGAGGCGCTTGGCGTCCCCGAAGACCCAGCCCTTGCCGTCCATGAATTGGGAGAAGTCGGTCTCGCGCAGGATCTTTTCGAGCCCCGCGGCGTCGACGCCAACCGCGAGGAACGCCGCCGTGATCGCGCCCGCCGAGGCGCCCGCGACCTGCGTGACGCCCCCGAGCAGGCCGCGCCGCTCGAGCTCCGCGATCGCGCCGGCATACGCGATGCCCTTCATGCCCCCACCCTCGAACACGAGATTCTCGATCCTCATGACACGAGCCCTCCATCGGACAGGGTATCCGGGGGGCGGGGGCGGCGTCATCCATGAAGCGACCGGGGTCGAGCAATCCGTCTCCCCTCGAAAGCGCATGGGATCGGATGGCTGGCGTACAGCGACGTGGTACGCTGACGGCATGATCACGCGGTTCGAGGTCGATGGGTTCAAGTCGCTGCGGGATTTCGCGGTGGATCTGGAGCCGCTCACCGTGTTCGTCGGCCCGAACGGAGCGGGGAAGTCGAACCTGCTGGAGGCGATGGCGCTGCTCGGGCGGCTGGCCTCGATGCCCGTGGAGGAAGCGTTCAAGAAGGGGCGCGGGCGGGTGCTCGACCAGTTCAGCCGGTTTGGGGGAGAAACGAGCCGGACGGTGAGATTTGCGGTCGAGGTGTCGCTGGCCGCGCCTATCCCGGCCTTCGAGGACGGGGCGCCATCGCTGCCGACTCAATATCGATATGAACTCACGATCGAGCGTCGGGCGCGGGATTCGGGTATCGAGGAGCTTGTAGTCAAGCATGAGAGCCTGCGGGTAAAGGCGGACGGCGAGGATGCCGCGGAGGGAGCTCTCGTCCTTTGGCAGGAGCGACAGGACGGCCCCCATAGGGTATTCTTCATCCTCTCCAATTCAGGCGAAGGTAAGGAGCAGTGGTTCAGTGTCCCATTTTTCACCGCTCTTTGCTCACAATACAACAGAGCACAATCGCGCGGCTGGCATGCTGTCATCGGCGCCATCGCCAGAGGGTTTGACTCCTTCCGCCTCCTCCACCTCGATGCCGCCCGCCTCCGCGAGCCCAGTGAAAAGTTTAGCTCCGGTATCCTCGCCCCCGACGCATCCAACCTTGCTGCCATTCTTGCGGATCTCCCCGCGCCCGCTCTCGGTGCGATTCGCGCCGATCTCGCCTCCCTCGTGCCGGGTCTCTCCGGCTTCGACGTCGTCCCGGAAGGAGACACATTACGCCTCGACTTCAAGCTCTCCGGCGGGGAGCATCTCCCGGCACGCCTCGCCTCGGACGGTACGCTGCGCGCGCTCGCGCTGCTCACGGTCCTCACGGTCAAACCGCACCCGTCCGTCCTGGGGATCGAAGAGCCAGAGAATGGGATTTACCCGGGACGATTGCGCAGACTCCTGTCCATCCTGCGTGATACGGCGGTCTCGGACGACAAGACGCAGATCCTCCTCACCACGCACTCGCCGGTCGTTGTCGCGGCATTTCGTGACCAACCCCAGATGCTCCGCGTCGTGGACGTCGTGGTTCGCGACGGCAAGCGTGAGACCCGCGCCCGCCCCGTGGGCAAGCCCAAGAAGCCCAGCGACAGCGCCTTCGTCGCCTCGCTGCGCGAGGTCGACATGCTGCTCCACGCCGCGGACGCCGAGGCGGCCGAATGACACGGAGCCGTATCTACCTTTGTGCTGCCCTCTATGCAGAGGGGCCAAGCGATTACGATTTCCTCTCCCCACTCATCAATCGCTTGCTCGATCTGCTGGGAAATAGGCTTCTTCCGAGCAGGGTGGACGTCGCGGAGACCATCGGCATCGACGCTCCCAGGCCGTATCCCCCGAAGCGAGACGATCGCATCGCCGCCGCTGTCGCCGAGTATTGGGGCGCCTTCACGTTGCTCGTCATCCATGCCGATGGCGCAGGAGACCCGGATGAAGCGCGGCAGACCTGCGTGGTCCCAGGAGCCGCGATGGCCCGGCAGAACTTTCCTTCTCTCGTCACCATGCCCTGCGTCCCCGTGCGCGAAATCGAGGCCTGGATGCTCGCGGACGCGGAGGCATTCCGTACGCTCCTCGGTCGCGGGGCAAACCCTTCTCTTCCAGCCGATCCCGAGCGAGACGCCGATCCGAAGCAGACGCTGCGGCGCATCCTTCGAGAAGGAGACTTCCGCCACGGAAGCGAGAGAACGCATCGATTCTTCGGCGAAGAAGTGCGCCTGGAGGCACTGCGGAAGTTACCCGCCTTCCAGCGCTTCGAGGCCGAGCTTTGCGAGGCCATCGAGGCCATTGCGCGCGCCTCGGACGCCGCAGACTGAAATCTCCCGCCAATGCAAGAGCCCCCCGCATGCCGCACGGGGGCCCGCCATCGATGAGCCTCCGCCACGCTCCCCCTCCGTATCGAGGCCCGATCGACGCCCCTTCGCCACGCTCTCCAACCACCCAGAAGCCCGGTCGACGCCCCTTCGCCATGGTCCGCGACCGTCCCGAAGCCCCATCGACGAGCCTCCACCATGGAAAAACAAGGGCCCCCGCGCTTGCCGCACGGGGGCCCTTCCGTCGACGGACGTCGCCGAGCGCCTACCTCACGCCCGCTCGAACAACCCTGCCGCGCCCATGCCGCCGCCGATGCACATCGTCACGATCGCATACCGCCCGCCGCGGCGGCGCAGCTCGTAGAGCGCCGTCGCCGTGAGCTTTGCGCCCGTGCAGCCGAGCGGGTGGCCGAGCGCGATCGCGCCGCCGTTCACGTTGAGCTTCTCGTCCGGGATGCCGAGCTCGCGCTGGCAGTAGACCGATTGGCTCGCGAACGCCTCGTTCATCTCGACGAGGTCGATGTCCTTGATCGAGAGCCCCGTCTTCGCCAGGAGCTTCTTCACCGCCGGCACCGGGCCGATGCCCATGATCGACGGATCCACGCCTGCCGTGACGAACATGCGCAGGTAGCCGAGCCGCTTCACGCCGAGCGCGTCCGCCTTCGCCTTCGTCGTCACGAGCGCCGCCGCCGCGCCGTCCGAGAGCGGCGAGCTGTTGCCCGGCGTGACCGATCCGACGGTCGCGAACGCGGGCTTGAGCGCCGTGAGGCCCTCGAGCGTCGTGTCCGGGCGCGGCAGCTCGTCACGCGTGAAGTCGAACGCGATGCGCTCGTTGCCCTTGTAACGCACGCCCTTCACGGCGACGATCTCGTCCTTGAAGCGGCCCGCCTCGATCGCCGCCGAGGCCTTCTTCTGGCTCGACAGCGCGAACGCGTCCTGATCGGCGCGCGCCACGTTGAAGCGCTTGGCCACGTTCTCGGCCGTGATCCCCATCGGCGTGTAGACCGACGGGAAGCGCTCCATCGCCTCGGGCGAGACCGAGATCTTGTTGCCCGTCATGGGCACCATCGACATGCTCTCGACGCCGCCCGCGATGACGATGTCCGCGTAACCGGCCTGGATGCTGCCCGCCGCGAGCGCGATCGCCTGCAGGCCGCTCGAGCAGAACCGGTTGATGGTCATCGCCGAGACCTCTTCGGGCAGGCCGCCGAGCAGGGCCACCGGCCGCGCCACGTTGAGCCCCTGCTCGCCTTCCGGCATCGCACACCCGAGGACCAGGTCGTCGACCTCCGACGGCTTGATCTGCGGCACCCGCGCGAGAAGGCCTCGGATGACCTCACCCGCGAGCTCGTCGGGGCGCTTCTGCGCGAGCGCTCCCTTGTGGGCCCGGCCCACGGCCGAACGAACGGCCTCCACGATCACGATGTCTGCCATGGTCGTCGCCTCGCCTAGTTCCGCAGGGGTTTGTTGGTCATCAGGATGGACTGCATGCGCGCCTGGCTCTTCTCTTCGCCGCACAGGCTCACGAAGGCCTCGCGCTCGAGCTCCAGGATCTCGTCCTCGGTCACGTCGTGCGCGTTGCCGCTCACGCCGCCGCAGAGCACGACCGCGAGCTTGTTCGCGATCAGGGCGTCGTGCTCGGTGGCGTAGCCGCCGGCGACGAGCGTGTCGACCATCATCCGGAGCGTCGCGATGCCGCTCTCGCCCGGCAGCCGATACGCCTTCGGCGCCGGCGGGTGGTAGCCCGACTCGGAAAGGCCGATCGCCTTTGCCTTCGCCTCGGTCACGAGGCGCGCCTTGTCGAACGAGACGCCGTCCGTCTTGCGGAAGAAGCCGAGCGCCTTCGCCTCGTCCGCGCTCGTCGCGACCTTCGCGAGCGCGATGTTCTTGAACACCTGCGTCACGATCTCCTGCGTGTTGATGCTCGCGCCCTCGGGGATGCCTTCGAGCGCGCGCCACAGCATGTTCAGCGTGCCCGCGCCGCCCGGGATCAGGCCCACGCCGACCTCGACGAGGCCCGCGTACGTCTCGGCCGCCGCCTGCACCGCGCCCGCGCCGAAGCAGAGCTCGAGGCCGCCGCCGAGCGTCATGCCCCACGGCGCCGCGACCACCGGCACGCGCGCGTACTTCAGCCGCTGCGTCGCGTACTGGTAGTTCTTCACCATCGCGCGGATCGACTCCCAGTCCTTCTGGCCGGCCGCCATCACGACGAGGAACAGGTTCGCGCCGACGCAGAAGTGATCGCCGTCGTTCGAGATGACGAGCCCGCGGAAGTCCTCCTCGGCCTTCGCGGCCGCGAGCGAGAGCATCGAGATCACGTCCGCGTCGATGCTGTTCGCCTTCGTCTTGAAGGTCAGGCCGAGGATGCCGTCGCCGAGATCCCACGCCTCGGCGCCGTCGTTCTTGAGCACCGGCGACTCGCCCTTCTTCAGGATCGAGAACGTCGCGTTCCGCGGATCGATGGCGCGCTTCACGAAGGCGCCCTTCACGAGGTCGTACACCTCGTCGCCCTGGTAGAAGCTCGTCGCGCCCGAGGCGATCATCTTCTCGATCGAGGCCGGCAGCGTGATGCCGTCCTTCTTCATGCGCTCCGCCGTCTTGACGAAGCCGAGCGCGTCCCACGTCTCGAAGGGCCCGAGCTCCCAGTTGTAGCCCCACTTCATCGCGTCATCGACCGCGGTCACGTCGTCCGTGATCTCGCCGATCCGCCGCGCCGCGTACGCGAGCGACTTCGAGAGCACCTTCCACGCGAACGCGCCGGCCTTGCCCTCGTCCGCGACCAGCTTGCGCACGCGCTCCTCGGGCGAGCCGATCTTCTCGATCGACTTCGTCGCCTTGCGGATCGCCTCGTCGCCGCCCTTCGCGCGGTACTCGAGCGTCTTGACGTCGAGCGTCTGGATCTGCCCGTCCTTGCCCTTCTTGTAGAAGCCGCCCTTCGTCTTGTCGCCGAGGATCTTCTTCTCGATCATGGCGCGGGCGAACGCCGGGGCCTTGAAGACCTCGCGGTCCTCGTCCTCGGTGAGCGACGCGTAGCAGTTGTCGGCGACGTGCACGAACGTGTCGACACCGACGAGATCGGCCGTCCGGAAAGTCGCGCTCTTCGGGTGGCCCATCGCGGGGCCCGTGATCGCGTCGACGTCCTCGGGCTCGAGGCCCATCTCGGTCATGCCCTGGAGCGTCGCCAGCATCGCGTGCACGCCGATGCGGTTGCCCACGAAGTTCGGCGTGTCCTTGCCGACGACGATGCCCTTGCCGAGCACGTCCTCGCCGAAGCGGCGCACGCGCTCGAAGACGGCCGGATCCGTGTCGGGCCCGGCCACGAGCTCGAGGAGCTTCATGTAGCGGACCGGGTTGAAGAAGTGCATGACGAGGAAGTTCTTCCGGAACGCCTCGCCACGGCCCGCCATCATCTCCGCGATGCGCAGGCCCGAGGTGTTCGACGCGACGATGGCGCCCGGCTTGACCAGCGCTTCGAGGCGCGCGAAGAGGCTCTGCTTCGGCTCGAGCTTCTCGATGATCGCCTCGATCACGAGGTCGCAGTCCTTCACGCGGTCGAGGTCGTCCTCGACGTTGCCAACCTCGACGAGGCGGGCGAAGGAGGGGTGGAAGAAGGCGGCGGGCCGGGCCTTCAAGGCCTTGTCGAGCCCGCCCTGGGCCCACGCGTTGCGGGCGGTGCGGTCGTTCTTCTGAGCGTCGCCGGGGTTTGGGGCGGAGGGCGCCGTCTGGCGCCCCGGAGCCCCAAGCGTTGAACCCGGCGGGACCATGTCGAGCAGGACCACGTGGATCCCGGCATTCGCGAGGTGGGCGGCGATTCCGCTGCCCATGACCCCGGCGCCGATGACGGCTGCACGGTGGATTGGCTTCATCCGAGAAGGCTCCCTGGTTATCGTTGCCGGCAGACGGGTACCGCGGAGGCCGGCCGGTGTCTACGGACAGATGCCGCGACGCGGCAGGTAGGGGCGGCGAGACATCATGTCCACCCCGCCCCGCTCACGCGCCCCGGAGCGTCCGGCGCATCTCGGTGAGCCAGGAGCGGGCGGAGGCTTCGTCCGGGAAGAACCGGAACGCGAGCTTCCTGTGCGCGAAGACGCGGGCCGCGTTCGCGATGAGCTCCGCGACGACCCGGAAGCGGAAGCTGCCGCCGACGAACGCGGTCGCCTGCGCTCGTTCGTCCCGGATGGCCGCGATGCCGCGACGGCACTCGGGCTCGACGCCCTCGACCCGGCGTAGATCCGCGAGCGTGAGGAGGTAGCGCTGGTCGGCGAGCAGCTCGCCGCGCAGCGCGGCGTAGGCCGCGACGTGCGGGGCGCGGATCACGCCGCGGAAGGTCAGGACGAGCAGATCGGGCGGCTCGAGCGTCGCCGTGTGCTCGCCGATCACGGCTTGCCGCAGTGCGGACACGGCGCCCCCTCCCCGAGCACGACCTCGCGCGGCATCTCCCGGGCCGGTTTTCCCCGCTCGAACCTGACGAACACATCCCCGAACGCCGCCGCCTCCTCCGCGTCGTGCGTCACGAGCACCGCGGGCAGCGATCGCCGCGCGAGCGCCTCCCGCAGCGAGCGACCGATCGCGAGCCGCGACGGCCGATCCAGCGCGGAGAGCGGCTCGTCGAGCAGGAGCAACCTCGGCTCGGCGGCGAGCGCCCGCGCGAGCGCCACCCGCTGCCGCTCGCCGCCGGAGAGCGCATCCACGCGCGCCTCTCGGAGCGCCGTGAGCCCGAGCTCGTCGAGCAGCGCGAGCGTCGCGGCCCCTGGCTTTTTCCGCTCCGCGCGGGGCAAACCGAAGACCACGTTGCCGAGCACGTCGAGGTGCGGAAAGAGCGCCTGGTCCTGCGGCACGTACCCGATCCGCCGCCGCTCGGCCGGCACACAGACCCCGCGCATCCAGTCGAACAGGGCCTCCCCCGCGAGCTGCACCGAGCCTCGCGCCGGCCGCAGCAGCCCGGCGATCGCGCGCAGCGTGACGGTCTTGCCCGCGCCGGACGAGCCGAACAGGACGAGCACGCCCGAAGGAAGCGAGAACCGCGCCTCCACGGAAAACGCCGCCGCGCCGCGCCCCACGGTGATGCGCAGATCGACCTCGAGCGCGGGCGCGCCGCTCATGCCGTCGCCCGCCCTTCCCGCGGCCCGAGCAAGCCCGCCACGAGCACCACCACGACCGAGATCGCCGAGAGCACCGCCACGTAGAGGCCGGCCCGCGCGTCGTCGCCTTCCTGGAAAGCCGAAAAAATCTCCACCGGCATCGTGTTCGTGCGGCCCGGTATGTTGCCGGCGAGCATCAAGGTCGCGCCGAACTCGCCGATCGCCCGCGCGAAGCCGAGCACGAGCGCCGCGAGCACCCCGCGCCACGCGAGCGGCAAGGTCACGCGGAGGATCACCTCCCACGGCCGGAGCCCGAGCGTCCGCGCGACGTCTTCGAGCTGCGAGGGCACCGCCTCGATCGACGGTTGCGCGGTCTTCACGAGGATCGGCAGCGCCACGACCGCGGACGCGAGCGCCGCGCCGGCCGGCGAGAACACGAGCCGGAGGCCGATCCCCTCCTCCAGCATCCGCCCGACGAGCCCCCGCCGACCGAACACCACGACGAGGCAATACCCCACGACCGAAGGCGGGAGCACGAGCGGCAAGAGCACGAGCGCGTCGACGAGCCCGCGCAACCTGTACCGAAAGCGCGCCTGGAGCAGCGCGACCGCGAGCCCGATCGGCCCGACGAAGAGCAACGCGAGGCCGGCGACACGGAGCGAGAGCAGGATCGGAAACGACGCGGACGACTCCACCGGCGGCGACTCTACGCCGTCCGACGCGGATCGTGGGGTGGATCTTCGAGGATCCAGTTGCCGGGACGAACGTCGCGCCGAACGAACGCGGTGCATGGCCACGACCAAACGCGCCGCACCCCGCTCCGAAAAAGCGCCCGCGACAGCCGACGCCGCGCAGGCGGACGCCGCGCCGCCGGCGAAACGCTCTCGCCGCAAGAAAGCCGCGGTCGAGGGCTCTCGCGGCTTGCCCGCCGGCGTCCTGCTCGCCGGACCGGTCCCGCCCGAGGTCGAGAGCCTCGCGCATGCCATCCAGGAGGACGGCGGTTCGGTCCTCGCCATCTACCGCGATCCGCTCGGCGCGCACCCCACCCTGCTCGCGGGCCTGCCGCTCGACCGCGTCGACCCCACGCCCTTCCAGCGCGACCTCTCCGAGGCCCACGCGAAAAAGCTCGCCGACGTCATCGACAAGATCGGCACCTTCCTCGACCCGATCATCGCCTTCCGCCGCCCCGACGGCCGCTACTGGACCCCGAACGGCCGCCACCGCCTCGAGGCCATGAAGCGCCTCGGCGGCCGCGCCCTCGTCGCCCTCGTCGTGCCGGACGAGCGCGTCGCCTACCAGATCCTCGCCCTCAACACAGAGAAGGCGCACAACGTCCGCGAACGCGCGATCGAGGTCATTCGCATGGCCCGCTCCCTCGCCGACGCCGGCTCGGACCGCGCCGAGAAGGACTTTTCCTTCGAGTTCGAGGAGCCCGCGCTGCTCACGCTCGGCCTCTGCTACGAGGCCCGCCCGCGCTTCTCGGGAGGCTCGTACCATGGCGTCCTCCGCGCCTCGGACGCCTTCCTCGACCTCTCGCTCGCCGAGGCGCTCGCCCGCCGCGAGGCGCAGGCGGAGAGGCTCCTCGAGCTCGACGACCGCGTCACCGAGATCGCCGCCGAGCTCAAGGCCCGCGGCTTCGAGAGCCCCTTCCTCAAGCCCTTCGTCGTCGCGCGGCTGAACCCGCTCCGCTTCCGCAAGGGCGCTCGGATGGACGTGGACGACGTCCTCGATCGCATGCTCGACGCCGCCCACGCCTTCGACGTCGGCCGGGTGCGGCCCGATCAGATCGCCCGCACCGGCGGCCCGCCCATGGAAGAGGCCGCCTGACGCGAGGGCCCGTCCGGATTGTTGGCAAGCGGCGCGCCGCTCTCCCATAGTCCTCGCATGCTGCGGCGAGACGCGTATCTGTTCGGCTTGGTCGCCCTGGCCCTCGCCGGTTGTGGCGGCGGGAGCGAGGTTTCCCCTCCGCCGGCCGCGCCGAAGGCATCGGCGAAGGGCGCGGCCGGGGCCGCCGAACAGGGCCCGGCGAAGGCCCCGGACAAGATCGAACGGGAGACCTTGAAGACCGTCCTGCCGATGGGCCTGCCGTGGCTGCTTCGCCGCGTCTGGCCCGAGGAGGTCTTCCGGGAGGGCAAGTTCGTCGGCTGGCGCCTCGTGGCCATCCCGGAGGAGTGGACCGGGCTCGACGTCCGCCCGGACGACGTCGTCACGCGCATCAACGGCAAGACCGTCGAGACCCCCGAGCAGCTCTGGGACGCGTGGACCTCGCTCGCCACCGCGCCCGAGCTCCGCGTCACCTACGAGCGCGGCGCCGAGACCAAGGAGATCGTGCTGCCCATCGCCGGCGCCCCCGCGCCCGAGCTCTTGGCCTCCCTCACGAACCCCTCCCCGCCGCCGCGCAAGGCTCCCACGAAGCGCGGCACGATCGTCATCGAGAGCCGCGACCCGGCCGGCGAGGATTCCGACACGAAGTAACACCCCGCCGATCGCGCCTATATCACGCTCTTGCGGTTGCGCACCCTTCGCCGATCGGCGAGCCACGCGCGCGCGTTCGCCTCGTTTTCGAACACCTTGCCCTGCATCTTCACCCCGACGGCGTTGATCATGCGCGTGAGGAACTCCATCGACGTGCGGTGGACGAACCTCCGCACCACGTACGCCGTCGTGCGCGGGGGTGAGGCCCGGAAGATCTTGGCCGTTTCGGTCAGCGCGCCGGGCGAAATGGCGAGATCCTCGCCGAGCACGACCATGTTGTAGATGTGCGGCGTGCCCTCGTCCCACGAGGGCTGTTCGAGCTTGCTCAGCTCTCCGATGTGCGCGCCGGTCGCCGTCCCGTGGGGGAACCGATAAACGAAAAAATCCGGCTCCTCGCGCTCGATGCGGTGGTCACCTGCCGTGTGTGTCTCGGGAGTCATGATCCCTCCGTCGGGCGGGGGTCTGCCGTTTTCCGAAAGGAACGATCATGAAAGCACGGAGGACACTTCGCAAGCCGCGCGGGCGCCGAAGCAGGATCAGGACTTGCGCTTGAAGACGAGCGTCATCTTCTTCTTCGGATCCACGAGCTCGAGCGTCTTGTCGTCCTTCAACGTGATGGTGATCTCGAGCTCCTTGGGCATTTCCTTCTTCGAGATCTCGTCCTTGCCCGCGGGCTTCATCACCACGGCCCCATTCTCGTCCTTCACGACCTCGTACTTCACCTTGAGGATGACCTTGTCCTTGCCCTTCTCGGTGACGTGCGAGACGTACATCGAATCGGCGGTGAACTCGATCCACTCGCCCGCGGCGGCGTCCTCGATCTCCTTCAACAGCGCGGCATATTTTTTCTCGTCCTTGCCGGCTTTTTTCTTGGCGTCGGCCTCGGCGGCCGCGCGCGGCTCGCCCGAGAAATCGAACTGCCATTGCCCGACGATTCGCTCCTTGCCGGGCTTCGGCGCGGGGGCGGGCTCGGGCGCGGGGGCCGGGGCGGCCTGCGTCGGGGCGGGCGCCGCGGCCGCCGTTTCGGGCGGCGGCGTGGTCTCGGCCGG
>NZ_JASBQE010000013.1 GCF_029960785.1 Polyangium sp. 15x6 | reverse complement strand
ACGCTGTCCCTGGTCTTGTCACGGGCCCGTTGGAAGAACTGCGCGGAGCGCAGTTCTTCCACCCCGAGTCCAGGGCTTGCCCTGGTCCGGGTCGAGGGGCGGACAGCCCCCGCGGGGTCCGGGGCAGAGCCCCGGCGCGGCGCTCCTGTCGAGCCTCTCTCAGAAGTTGATCTTGCCGACGTTCGGCGCCGTGGCTGTCGACGCGGGCGCCTTCGTGGTGCCCGTGCCCAACGTGCCGAACGGCTTTGCGGAAGATGCGCCGCTTCCAAGCGTCGCTGGCTTCTGGCTCGGCGCCTGCTGCGGCGCGGTTGCGGCGGGCTCGACGTCGAGGCCATCGCCTTCGGCGCCTGGCGTCGGCGCGGCCGCGGATGGCGTCGGCGCGGGTGCTTGCTGCGTCGACGCGGGGGCTGCGCTCGGCAGGGGCGCTTGCGGCGGCGGGGTGGTCACCGGGGAAACGGCTGGCTCGGGGGGCCTCGTGTTCAGGAAAAACCAGGCGGCTCCGCCCACGCCTGCTGCGAGCGCGAGGAACACGAGTCCCACCACGGCCGCGGGTGACATGCCACGGCGCTGCGCGGCAACGGGCACGGAGATCGGCGCGGCGCCGCTCCCGCTCGGCCGCGAGATCGGCCCGCCCGGCATCGACGGACGGTCCTGCGCCGGCATCATCGCTTGCTGCGCTTGCATCGGCTGTTGCTGCTGCGCGTACGGCAGCGGCGTCTGCGTCGCGGCATATCCCGGATACGACGTCTGCGATTGCCGTGCGTTCGGGATGCTCGCCGGCCCGAGCAGGTGCCGCGCCGCGCTGCTCTCGAAGGCCGCCGCGCGCACCGCGTCTTGCAGCGCGCGCAGCTCGTTCAGCATGTCCTCGGCCTTCTGGTAGCGCGTCTGCGGCCGGCGCTGGACCGCGCGCATCACCACGTTGACGAACCCTTGCGAGATCCGATCGTTTCGCCCTGTCTGCAGCGGCGGGGCGTCCGTCATCAGCTTGGCGCGCGCCAGCTCCGCGTCTTGCGCGTCGCCGAAGATGTGACGCCCCGCGATCGCGCGGTAGAGCATCGCTCCGACTGCGTAGAGATCCGAGGCCGCCGTCACGTCACGCGAGTTCAGGATCTGCTCGGGCGCCATGTACTCGAGCGTCCCGAGCGCCATGTCCGCGCGCGTCAGGTTCGTCTGTTCGAGATCCTCGCCTGCGCCGGACTCGATGCGGCCCATGCCGAAGTCGACGATGATCGCGCGCGTCCTGCCGTTCGGCTGCGGCTCCATCATGATGTTGCCGGGCTTCATGTCGCGGTGGATGACGTGCGCGCGGTGCAGATCGCCGAGCGCGTCGACCACGTGACAACCCACGTCGATCGCCTCCTCGACGGAGAGCCTTCGCTGCTGCAGCACCTTCGAGAGCGGCTGGCCCTCGATGTACTCCATGACGAGCACGAGTCCGACGGTCGGATCCTCGACGAAGTCGACGACACGCGCGACGTGATCGCTCCGGATGCGGCCGAGCAGGTTCGCCTCGCGGCGGAAACGCGCGACCACCTCGCGATCGTAGGCAGCGGCGGCGAGCAGCGTCTTGATCGCCACTTTCATGCCGATCGCGAGGTGCTCACCGGCCCACACCTCGCCCATGCCGCCCGCGCCGACACGCGCGTCGACCCGGTACCGTCCCGCGATGATTGAGCCCGGAGCCAGATCCATACGATCGACCATGCTAACGGAAACCGACGTCGAACCGGCAAAAGGTTGCGCATCGAGCCCACGAGCCCGACCAGCCGACGAACGGAAAACCTGTATCTTTTTCCACACACGTCAGGCGGCACGAAGACCGCCCCGGACGACGGGGCACGCCTCCGCGCGTGCACGGGCGCCTCGACGGCGGTAACGGTCCCCCGTGCACATCGTCTTCTGCGGCACGGGCTGGTTCCCCATCGTCGACGCCATCCGCGCGCGGCTGCCCCTCGGCGTCACGCTCCGCTCGTGGGACCCGGGCCTGCCGCTCGCGGGCCAGGTCGAGGACGCCGACGTCCTCTTGCCCTCGAACGCCCGCCTCGACGCCGACGTCATTGCCGCGCCGCGCAATCTGCGCCTCATCCAGCAGCCGGCCGTCGGCACCGAGGGCATCGACCTCGCGGCCGCGCGCGCCCGGGGCGTCCCCGTGTGCAACGCGCCCGGCACGAACGGACAATCGGTCGCCGAGGCCGCGCTCTTCCTGATCCTCGCCCTCGCGCGCCGCTTCCCCCGCGCGAGCCGCGCCTTCGCCGAGCGCTCCATCGGCGCGCCGCTCGGCATCGAGCTCGCGGGCCGCACGCTCGGCATCCTCGGCCTCGGCCGCTCCGGCGCGGCGCTCGCCCGCATCGCCGAGGCCCTCGGCATGCGTATCCTCGCCGCGCGCAGCACCACGTCCCCCGAGGACGTCCTCGATCTCGCGGCCCGCGCCGACGTGATCAGCATCCATTGCCCGCTCACGCCGAAGACGCGGGGCCTCGTCGGCGAGGCGTTTCTCTCGCGCGTGAAGCCCGGGGCCCTGCTCGTCAACGTCGCGCGGGGCCCCATCGTCGATCGAGACGCGCTCTTGCACGCCCTGGAGACGGGCAGGCTCGGCGGCGCGGGGCTCGACGTATTCTGGGAAGAGCCGTGGGATCCGGTGGATCCGCTTTACCGTCGGGACGACGTCGTCGTCCTGCCGCACGTCGCCGGCTCGACGGAGGAGGCGTTCGCGCGGATCGCGGACATCGTCGCGGGCAACGTCCACCGCCTTCTCCGCGGCGAGCCGCTGCTGCATCGGATCGCGTGAGCGCTCAGCTCGCCCTGAAATCCGCGGTCCACTCGCCGGCGGCGCGGCACTCGACGTCGTGCTGCGTGTCGCGGAAGGTCTCGGCGATCCCTTCGTCGTACCACCGGCGCATCGACGGGCGCTCCAGCATCCGCGTCGCGTAGGCCGTGGCCGCCTCCCCGAGCCGTAGCCCGTACGTCTGCCAGCGGAACACCACGGGCGCGAAGAAGGCGTCGACCGCCGTGAACGTGTCCCCGGCGAGGAACGGCCCACCGAAGCGCTCGAGCCCCTCCGTCCATAACGCCGAGATCCGCGCCACGTCGCGCGAGAGCGCGGGCGGCGTCTCGTGCAAGCGCACGCGAATGCCGATGTTCATGCTGCATTTCTCGCGCAGCACCCCGAATCCCGCGTGCATCTCCGCGGCCGCGGAGCGCGCCCAGGCGCGGGCGGCTTCGTCGCGCGGCCACACGCCCGGATGCCTTTCGGCGAGGTATTCCGCGATGGCGAGCGAATCCCACACCACGCGACCGCCGTCGAGGAGCGTCGGCACTTTCCCGGCCGGCGTCATCGCGCGGAACGGCGCCCACGCGGCCTCGTCGCCGAACCGGAGCAAACGCTCCTCGAAGGGAATGCCTGCTTCCAGGAGGAGGATCCACGGCCGAAGCGACCAGGACGAGTAGTTCTTGTTGGCGATGTAAAGGGTGTACACGCCGGGAGTTTACCCGGACTGCCCGCAGAGGTCACCCACGCGGTCCTCTCTGCGGCACACGCGCGGCGTGATGACCATCGGCAGCCCATTGGCGATGCCCAGCGTGCCCTGCATCGTCCAGCGCGGCTCGAAGCCGGCGCGCAATCGAGGCGTGAAGCGCTGCGCGAGCATCGCCAGAAGCAGGTGGCTCTCGAGCAGCGAGAAGTTGTTGCCGATGCAGATGCGCTGACCGAGGGCGAACGGGTGGTATGCGTAGCCGTGACGTGCGGCCTCTCGCTCGCGCGTCCAGCGATCGGGATCGAACACCTCGGGGTTTTCCCAGAACTCTGGATGCCGGTGCGTGTAGTACGGCGACAGCATCACCGCCGCGCCCGCGGGCACGTCGAAGCCGGCGATCCGATCGGCGGCGACGGCATCGCGCACGTAAAATGGCGCCGCCGGGTAGAGCCGCAGCACCTCCTTGACGACCTGCAGCGTGTACGGGAGCTGCCGCAATTCGTCGGCGGTCGGCGTCCGTCCGCCGAGCACGCGATCGAGCTCCTCGTGCAGGCGCTCGGTCACCTTCGGGTTCGTCGAAAGCGCGTACCAGGCGAACGTCATGGTGCGCGCGGTGGTCTCGTGACCCGCGAAGAAGGTGGTGATCGACTCGTCGCGCAGCAGGCTCTCCGACATCGCCTGCCCTGTCTCCTCGTCGCGCGCCTTCATCAGCCGCGAGAGCAGGTCGTCGGGCCATGACGCCTCGTCGGTGCCGCGCCTTTGCGCGATGAGCGCGCGGATCGAGCGATGCACTCGCTCCCGCGCCGCGAGGTATTTGCGATTCTTCGAGGTGGGCAGCCATTCGGGGAGCGCCGGGCCCGCCATCCGGTCGTTGACGAAGGAGAGCATCGTCTCCACCGCGTCCTTCATCTGGTGGATCGATTCCATCGTCTCGGTGCTGAACATCGCCTTCAGGATGATCGAGGCCGTGACGAACGTCATTTCCTCGGCGATCTCCACCTCGGTGCCCTTGCTGGCGAGCGCCTCCCAGCGCTCCACGAGGCGCGCGGCGTCGCGAATCATCAGATCCGCATGAGCTTGAACGCCCTTCGGTGTGTAGAAGGGCGCCATCAACCTGCGCTGCCGACGCCAGAGATCCCCGTTGCTCGCGACGATGCCATTGCCGATCAGGTACTTCCGCACCCCGTCGTAGCTGCCGAGCTTCTCGTAGTTCTGCCGATGGCTGATGTTGACGCGCTCCACCGCGTCGGGGTGCATCGCGAAGACGAGCGTTCGCCGGCCGATGCGCACCTGGAACACGTCACCGTGCTCGCGCCACTGCTTCCCCACGAAGTCGAGGAACCCGAGGGTGCGAACGCCGTGGATGAACTGCAAGAGACCGGGACCGGGGGGCCGCATGCTCAGGTCCTCACGCAGGGGCGCACAAAAGGCCGGTCAGCGTCGACACCGGCTGTTCCCACAGCTTCTCGTAGTTCACGCTGAGCAGCTCACGCGAGTGACGGCCGCGGGAATAAGCCGCGCGCAATCGGCCGAGGTACGCTGCGAAATCCTTGAATCCCGACCGCTGGAGCTGTCGCGGGACCGAATACGCCAGGATCAGCACCGCCTGGCGGACGCCGAGGTTGCCGAGCACGAACGCCTGCAGTTCCATCTCGCCGGGCTCGTCGGTCCCATAACCGGTGATCAGGTGAAACAGGTCGTGCGTCTCGCGATAACGTTTGCTGAGGTAATCGACGTCGCTCGAGACGGGGAACGTGGTGACGAACGGCTCGATGCCGTTGTCGCGGAAGTAGCGCACGAACTCGTGGCCGAGCGTGCCTTCCGGCAGGCGCGCGAGGGCGTCGAGGTCGAGCTCGCGGCCTTGCAGCGTCGGGCGCTCGTCGAGCAGCCGGCGGGTCTCGGGAATCTCGCGCCACGCCTCGGCCAGCTTCGCGTACGTCTCGCTGTCGAGGCACGCGTTCACCAGCGGGCCGTAGTACGTGTGCCCAGGTTCATTGGCCAGGACGCCGAGCGCGTGGACGGCCAGGCGGATGCGGGTGAAGATCGACGCGTTCGCGGGCAAGGTCGGCAGCGTGTCGTCACTCATGAAGCACTCCTTACGGCGGCGAGCAGCCCTCTGGCTTCCGGCGCTCGTGGCTCGAGCATATCAAAAGTGGACAGTGGTGTCCACTTCGGCTCCGGGGTAGAGTCGCGCGGTGGAAAGCCCCACGGAAAAAAGACCGGCGCGCCGGAAAGACGCCGAGGAGAACCGCGCGCGGATCGTCGCCGCCGCGCGCGAGGTGTACGCGTCGGCCGGCTTCGACGCGCCGTTCGACGCGATCGCGCGCCACGCCGGCGTCGGGCGAGCGACGCTCTATCGGAACTTCCCGGACCGATACGCGCTCGGCGCCGCGATCGTCGAGGATGATCTCGGCGTGCTCGAGGCGCTCGCCCGCGAGCACGGCGACTGCCCCGACGCCTTCATGAAGCTGCTCTCGGCCATCGTCGAAAGGCACACCGAGACCCACGCATTGGTGCCCGCCCTGCTGCGCGGACCGGGCGAGCCCGCGCTCCAGGCCCTCGTGCCCCGGGTGACGCGGCTGCTCACGGTGCCGCTCTCGCGCGCGCGCGCGGCGGGGCTGGTCCGCGACGACCTCACCCTCGCCGACGTGATCGACGTGCTCGCCATGCTGTCGGCCGTCCTCGCGGACGACGGGTCGGGCCGCGCGCGAGAGCGGCGGATGGCGCGGGCGCTCGAGCTTTTGATCCACGGCCTCGTCCCGCGCGCGCCGGCCGGCCCGCCCATCGGATCACCTCGAACCTGAGAGCCTCGCAAACGCAATCGCGAAGGCCACGTCGGCGGCGCGATGCGCCTCGGCGACGTCGAACATGGCGGCCGAACGGCGTTCGAGGATGCGCGCGAGCTCCTCGAGCGGGGTACCGTCGTCCACGGCGGCCCTCGCGATGCGGGCCACTTCCTCCTCGGGGACGTCCATTCGTCGGGAGCAGAGGAGGAGAAGGTCACCCGCGCCGAGCTCGACGTCGAATGGGTCGACGCCAACCCCGGCTTGCGTGAGCCCCCCGAGGCCGTTGACGATGATGTTCAACGGGATCTGCGCCGGGTCGATGTCGCGGGCTTGCGGCATGCGATCCGCGACGAGGTGCAGGTAATGCTCGACCACGAGACTCTCGAAGTGGTGGGCGCCCGCGCGTAGCAGGAGTGCGCGCCCGATCCCCACGTGGATCCCACGCACGCGAGCGCCTTCGACGGTGGCGGCAATGCACCCGACCAGGAGGCCGTGGATACGGTCATGCTTCGGGACGTCGGCCACGACGCGGTCGATCTCCGAGAACATCGCAGCGAGATCACGCGGGAGCGCCGCCGGATCCCCGAAATCGGCCGCGCACGCCTCGTACACGCGCTCGGCCGCTCGACGTGATTGCATCGCGCCGGCCCAGCCCCAGTCGTCGGGGAAGCCATCGGCGGCTCCCACGAACCGGTCTTCCGCGCCGGCGCTCGCGAATGGCTCGACGAGCGCACGTACGGCCAGGCGCGCGCCGAGCCACCCCGTGCAGTGCCCCCCCATTCCATCGGCTACGACGAGCAACCCCTCTCCGGCTCCGGCGCCGACATCGATCGTCCGGCTGCCGCGCGAAGCGCATAGACCCAGGGCCGATTCGAGGGTGAGGGTGCTCGTCGTGCGGTCGGCCATCGACACGATGGAGCCACGACGGCCGCTCGCCGTCAATCCGCCGTCACTCGATCATCGGAAGAGTCTCGGGCCCGGTTGCTCCTACTCGTGAGACGGAAAGCGATAGGGACCGAGCTCGCTGCCAGTAAAGAGTCGCGTGTCCTCATCACTCGCTGGCTCGAGCCCTGCGTAAAACGACGTGACCTCGTGTGCGGCTGCCAGCCGCTGGGCGTGGGAAAACAGGGCTCGCGCCAAAGCCCCAGGATCGGCGATGTCGTCGAGATCGATGCTCAGCTCGACGTCGAACCCCGCTGGCACACGCACGACACGGATTCCTACATCCGGCACCCATCCGAGCTCCCCGATTTCGATCGGTGACGGCAAGATGAAGAGCACCGCTGGGTTTTCCGCAAGCAGCTCCGGGATCTCCTCGACATCACAACGAGCGCGGCCATCAACTTCCAAGGACCTATGCTGTTCCGCGCCCTGCAACATACCAAGAACCAGGTGCGCAGCCTGCGCCGGCGTCTCGACCTCGAAGACCAGCTCCACGACTTGTCCCATCGCATCAGCTCCAATGAGTCAACGAATCACGTCCGTGCGCGTGGGTTCCCTGACCCGCTTGGGACGCCGCCCGCGCGGCTTCACCGCGACGCAGCCGCACGAGGCGAAGGCGTGCGGGCCTTTCGAGGCCGTTCGCGCGAGCCGCCCCGCTTCCCTGACGAGGCGGCCCGAACGTGCCGATCGTCTCCGCCGCGCGCCATGAACGATTGCAACCGCGGGACCATGTGGTCGAGAAACACGCGCACGCGCTGTGGCACGCGCTGACCCCCGAGATAAAGCGCGTGCACGTCCTCGACGTCGCTGTGCTCTTCGTCCGCCAGCACTTCGACGAGCCGTCCGCTCTCGATGTCGGGATCGACGTGGAAGTCCGCGAGCCGCGCCAATCCGACGCCCGCGATGGCCATGGTGCGCACCGTCTCGCCGTTGTTGGCGAGCAAGCTGCCGCGCATCGTCCGGTCGACGACACGAGCTCCCTGCCGGAGCGGCCACACGGGCGCCGACCGCCGAAAGTTGAAGCCGAGGCAATTGTGATGCTCGAGATCCTCGAGGGTCCGAGGCGTCCCGTGGCGTTTCAGATAGGCCGGTGAAGCGACGATCCTGCGGCGCGCCGTGCCGACCTTTCGAGCGACCAGGTTCGAGTCGCCGAGCGCGCCGACGCGAAATGCAATGTCGGTGCGATCGAGGTAGAGGTCGACGATTTCGTCCGAAAGCGACACGTCGACGACGATCTCCGGATACGCCTCCCAGAAGCCCGGCAAGAGCGGCAAGAGCCCGCGCACGCCGAAGGCGACCGACGCGTTGACGCGCACCGTCCCCCTCGCATGAACACCTCCCTGCGCGATCTCGCGTTCCAGATCGTCGAGCTCGCCGAGGAGCGCGCCGCTTCGTTCGAAGTAGAGCTGGCCCTCGTCGGTCAGCGACAGGCGCCGTGTCGAGCGCTCGACGAGACGCACGCCCATCCGCTCTTCGATCCGGCCGACCAGCTTGCTCACCGTCGACGGCGTCATCCGGAGCTGACGAGCCGCCTCCGAGAAGCTGCCGGCTTCCACCACCCGCACGAAGACCCGCATCTCGCCCATGCGATTGTCCATCTCGACCCTGCCTTGTGAAACGGATTCACATGTCATGCGCATGCGCGGCGGATTGTCAAACGGCCGCGGCGGTTCCATCGTCCAGGCATCGAGAAAAGGAGTGTTGCATGAGGATCTTCGTGACCGGTGCAAGCGGCTATATCGGTGGTTCGGTCGCCGCGCGGCTCGCCTCCATGGGGCATGTCGTGCGCGGACTCGTCCGTTCGGCTGCAAAGGTCGAGGGCGTGCGCGCGAAGGGCATCGACCCCGTCCTCGGCACGCTCGACGACGCCTCGTTGCTCGCCGCCGAGGCGAAGGCCGCCGATGCCGTCATCAATGCCGCCGACAGCGACCATGAGGGCGCCGCCATCGCATTGCTCGCCGGACTCGCCGGCTCGGGCAAGCCGTTCCTCCACACGAGCGGCACGAGCCTCGTTGGCGACGAAGCGATGGGCGAACCGTCGAATGCGATCTTCACCGAGGATACGCCGGTCGAGCCGGAGCCGGACAAGGAGCACCGCGTCGCATTGAACAAGCGCATCGTCGAGAGCGCTCCCGGCGTGCGAACCGTCGTGCTCTGCAACAGCCTGATCTATGGCCACACGCTGGGCCCGCCCGCCCAGAGCGTGCAGATCCCGCCGCTCGTCGCCCAGGCGAAGGAGAGCGGAATCCCGCGCTACATCGGCCGCGGCCTCAACATCTGGTCGAACGTCCACATCGCCGACATGACCGAGCTCTACGTGCTCGCGCTGGAGAAGGCGCCGGCGGGGAGTTTTTACTACGTCGAAAATGGCGAGGCCTCCTTCGGCGATGTCGTCCGCGCGATCGGCAAGGCCCTCGGGCTGGGCGAGGCCGAGCCGTGGCCCGCCGAGCAGGCGATCGCCCGGTGGGGCCGTGAGCTCGCCGTCTTCGCGCTCGGCTCGAACAGCCGCGTCCGTTCCGAAAAGGCCCGCCGCGAGCTCGGCTGGAATCCGCAGCATGGCTCCGTCATCGATTGGGTGACGAACGACATGGTCCGGTGAAGCGGAGCTCGTCCAGGGACACGAGAATCGTCCTCCGCTGCCATCCTCCCCCTTCTGCCGCCGGCGTCTCCGCTCTATCCTCCTCGATCCTTCCCTTCCGTCACAGGAGGAGCACGCCATGCGTTCCCGCGCGAAAAGCCGACTCTCGCTCGCGTTCCTGATCAGCCTCCCGCTCGCCGCCTTCGCGACGGGTTGCTCCGATGATGCGCCCTCGACCTCCGGCACGACGAACCCCGCCGGCAGCGGCGGCGCGGGTGGCGTCGGTGGCATGGGCGGCAGCGGCGGCTCCGGCGGGAGCGGTGGCAACGGCGGCGCCGGCGGACAGGAAGAAATGCGCGGCCCGGTCTCGTTCACCACGACGCCGGTGCTCGTCGCGCACGTCGGCGACCCCTACCTCTACGCGTCGCAGGCCGTGCAGGAAAACGCCCTGCCCGGCGACACGATCACGTACTCGCTCGCGAGCAAGCCCGACGGCATGCAGGTCGACGCCGCGACGGGCGCGGTCACGTGGACGCCCGCCGCAGGCCAGGACGGGCCGCAATCCGTCTCGCTCGTGGCCACGGGCCCCGACGGCCAGAGCGCGACCCAGGACTACACGATCGAGGTCGAGCCCGCCGTCGCGATCATCGGCATGCGGCCCGCCGCCGGCAGCGCCGCGGGCGGCGAGCTCGTCACGATCAGCGGCTACGGCTTCATCGGCGCCGTCGGCGTCCTCTTCGGCAACGTCCCGGCCGCCGACGTCATGGTCCTCGACGACGGCACCCTCAGCGTCACCACGCCCGCCGCCGTCGCCCGCACGCGCGTCGTCACGGTCACCCTCGACGGCACGCCGCAAGCCACGTTCTCCCCGGGTTTCACCCACCTGCCCGTCGCCGGTTCGACCGACGTCACGCAGGCCAAACTCTCCTCCACGCTGAAGGTCCAGGGCCTCGGCTTCGACCCTGCGTCCGTCGAGGCGAACCAGCTCGCGATCCCGGGCCGCAGCGGCACGCGCCGCAAGATCGTCACGAACCAGGCGACCCCGGGCGATCTCGCCTTCGCGCTCGGCGTCGGCAACTCCGAGTCCACGCTCGCGACCGGCGCCATCGCCATCGAGGTCAACGGCCTGCGCTCGAACTGGCTCCCGCTCACGATCACCGACGCCTCGATCCCCGCCGAGCTCGCGATCACCGGCTTCGACGCGCCCCACGCGCCCGGCGAGAGCCTCACCCTCACCGGCGCCGGCTTCGTCGGCCTTTTGCCCGCAGACCTCACCGTCACGTTCGCCGGCGCCGCCGCGCCTGCCGCCGTCACCTCGATCAACGCGGCCGGCACGCAGGTCGTCGTCACCGTCCCCGCGGACGCCGTCACCGGCCCGGTGAACCTCGCCGCCCCGGGGCGAATGCCTGCGCGGAGCTACGTCGCGGCCACGATCACCGGCACCACGCCCGTCCTCTCCGTGCTCGACACGACCCCGGCGGGCGGCGCTCCCGGCAGCGCGCTCGTCCTCCGCGGCACGGGTTTTTCCGCGGACGCCGCGATGAACAAGGTCACCTTCGAGGGCGTGGACGCCGTCGTCCTCTCCGCCGAGCCCGATCGACTCGTCGTGGAAGTCCCGGCCGTCGACTTCGGCCCGGCCGAGATCGTGATCGATTCGGCCGGACAAACCACGAGCGCCGGCGTCTTCGGCATCTCGGGGGATTACACGATCCTCGCCGGCGGCGGACCCGAGGAGAACGAGATCGGCGACGGCGCCGATCCCTTGCTCGCGTCGATCGAAGGCGGGTTCGTCACGACGGACGCGGCCAACAACTATTACATCGCCGATCGCAAGCGCGTCCGCGTCATCAACAACGGCTCCTCGCCCGTCACGATGTTCGGCAAGACCCTCCAGCCGAAGACCATCCAGACCGTCGCGCAGGCGCCCGAGGGCGTCGCCGCCGTCGCGATCCACCCCGTCACCGGGGACGCGTATTTCGCGTCGGGCTTCCGCATCTTCCGCGCCAAGCGCACCGACGGCGCCGTCACGGACTACGCCGGCACCGCGTCGAGCGGCAACGGCGGCAACGGCGGCAATCGCCTCAGCGCGAGCTTCAACGGCATCAGCGACCTCGCCTTCACGGCCGACGGCTCGATCTTGCTCGTCGCGGACAACAGCAACGGCACGATCCGCGCGATCAACACCACGGGCACGGCCACCACGGCCTGGGGCGTCACGATCGCGGCCGACGCGGTCGATCAGATCGCGAACATCGGCGTCGTCAATCCGCTCACCGTCACGCTCGACGCCGAGGGCAGCATCTACACGGCGACGAGCATCCAGCTCCGCAAGATCCCCGCGAACCGCCCGCCTGCGGGCGATCCGATGTACGTCGAGAGCTTGCACCTCGCGGGCAACGGCAACAACTCGAGCCTGCCCGCCGAGGGTTGCCCTGCGATCACCACGTCGCTCGGCATCAACAGCGGCGTCATCGTCGATCCGGTCCGCGGCGACCTGCTCTTCGGCAGCCGCCACGGCCTCGTCCGCCGCATCCGCCCCGCCGGCGGGAGCCTTCCCGTGGCGCTCGACGAGAGCGACTGCATCGATTTCGTCGCCGGGAGCTGGGACGTGGGCAAGGCCATCCCCAACGCCGGCTACACGGGCGACGGCGGCCCCGCGAAGAGCGCCGCGTTCGCGCTCTACTCGCGCCCCTTCGTCGATCGCGACGGCTCGCTCCTCGTGCTCGCCGAGGGCCGCCTGCGCCGCGTCCTCTTCGACGCCGCCGGCAATCCGGGGCTCGTCGAGGCCGTCGCCGGCACGGGCCCGACCAAGATCGACAACCTCCCCGGGCTCTCGCTCCGCTCGCTGAACAGCCTGAGCTCCATTCGCGTCGACGCCGCGAACAACCGCTACATCTACACCTCGGACGCGCGCGTCGTGGCCCACGATCGCACGACGAACCTGCTCACGCCCCTCGCCGGCACGGGCTACACCGGCAACACCATCGGCCCGAACGGGATGGCGCTCGCCTCCGATCTCGCCTCCTTGCGCGGCTTCGATCTCGCGGGCAGCGCGCTTTACCTCCTCGAGGCAGGCCTGCCGCGCGTCTCGAAGATCGACCTCGCGACGGGCATGCTCTCCGTCGTCGCGGGCGACGGCCGCGCCGCCACGACCGCCGAGCAGCAGGCGTCAGGCCTCGCCGCGGCCGCGCGCGTCGCCGTCAACACCGGCGCGGGCAAGGCCACGATCGGCCCGAACGGCGCGCTCTACTTCGCCGACGCGAACTACCTCCGCATCATCAACGTCACGAACCAGGCCATCACCACGTTCGGCGTCACGCTCGAGCCCGGCAGGATCGACGACCTTCCCCTCAGCCTCGGCCCGAACATCAGCGGCATCGCCTTCGCGCCGAACGGCGACCTCTACGTCGCCTCGTACGACTCCAACGCCGTCCGCCGCATCCCCGCCGCGGGCCCCTTCACCGCGGAAAACGTCATCCCGGGCGACAGCCAGCGCTACGGCGTCGCCAGGCCCGGCGCTCTCACCGACCTGCGCCTCAATCGTCCGAGCGACATCACCTTCCTCCCGACGGGCGAGCTCGTGATCGCGAACGACTTCGGCCACACGCTCGTCGTCGTCGAGCCGGATGCGAATGGCGCGATCGGGCCATCGAGCCACTTTGCGCACGTCTTCGGCAGCGGCGCGCCGGGCCGCCTCGCTGTGGACGGCGCGCCGCCCCTCTCCGTCGCGCCGCGCGGCGTCCGTGCCGTCACCGTCGACGGAAAGGACCTCGTCCTCATCGCTGGTGAGCGCGTGGTCCGACTGGCGATGCCCTGACCCCTTGCGGCTCCGCGGGCGCCACCTCGCATGCGCCGATGCTGTGCCCCTTCTCCCGCCGCATGCGTGATTTCCCCATGAAATCCTGGTGCTCGTCCACCGGATCCGCCGTCGCCGCCCGCGCCGCCGGCGACGCGGGCAAGAGCGTGTAATCGCCCCGCGCCGGATCCACGAAGAGCCGCGCGAGCGGCAGCGAAAGCGAATGCCCGTCCTTGCCGAGCTGCCTTCGCCAATCTTCGAGCGGCCGCACCCGATCCCCGATCGCCACCCGATCGAGGACGTTCCCATCGCTCTCCACGAGCTTCGCGTCCTTCTCCGTCACCAGCTCGAGCCCTGCACGCCGCGCATCCCGGTGATACAGGATGTTGTTCCGCACCACGTTCGGCCCTGCGCTCAATCGAACCTGCAGCGCGCTCCGCGCCCCCTCGGGCATCACCACCGTGTTGTGCACGATCGAGAGCCCTTTCGGCCCGAAACGACCGTCTCCGTCCTCTTCCGCGTCCTGCTCCCTTCCATCCGCGTCGCCGAACGCCACGATGCCCGACGCGGCATTTTCGTAGAGCACGTTCCCCTGGACGATCGAATCTTGCACGCCGTCGAGGTTGATCCCCGCGCCTTTCCGCTTCTTGTTGTTCGCGAGCAGGCCGGCGCCATTGCCGATGATCAGATTCCGCTCGATCGCGGCGCCGGTCACGAGCCCGTCGGCCACGCCGCCGTAGAAGCTCTTGCCGGACTTGTCGATCTCGGGCCTCTCGCGCATGTCGGCGTTGATCTGGATGCCGCAGCCGTCGTTGTCGCGCAGCACGTTCGCCCGGACCACGGGCCTGTCGCCGCTGTTCGACAGATAGATCCCGTGCTCGCGCCGGCTCCGCCGGACCTCGTTGTTCTCGACCACGAGATCGTCCGCGAACGACGAGAAGATCCCCCATCGACCGTTGTCGAAGTACGCCCCGTTCCGGATCGCCACGTTCGTCCCGTAAAACACGGCCACCGCGGCCCGAGGCGCGCCGTACGACGAGATCCCGTCGAGGACGACGTGGTGAGATCTCCGCAGAATGATGTTGTCCCGACAAGCGTTCCTGTTCTTGCAATCGGGATCCGGCCGGACGAGCGCGCGCTTGCCGATCGCGAAGATCGTGATCGGCCGGCCCGGCTCGCCGCGCAGCCCGTCCACCGTGAACCGCGCGTATTCCCCGTCTTCCACGAGCAGCACGTCGCCGGGCGCCGTCGCCAGGGAAATGCCTCGCTGGATTTCCCGACAGGGCTTGCTCTCCGAGCAATCGTTCGCGTCGTTTCCCAGCGGCGAGACCCGGAATCGCCGCCCTCCCTGGGGCGTCGGCGGCCTCGTCTTCGCGGGCCCGATCGACGCCAGGTTCTGCATTCGCGGCGACGCGGACGACGCCTCGACCGACTCGCCGTGATCGCCGGGCGAGGCCGGGCGCGAGCACGCAAGCAGCAAGACAAGCGGAGCGGCGCCCAAGAAAACGCGCATCACAGCACCTCCGCGTGAGTCCTCGAAAGGTAGCGCCCGCATTCGACCCCGTCACGACGAAATGCGAGACACCGAACAAAGTTAGCCGTCCAGGACACGCGGGAGAGCACCCGGGACGGGATGGGTTCGTCTCGACTGCGTGATTTCGCTCACTTCGCCTGCCTGGACGAACTCCTTGAACGCTTGGGGCTACGCTCGGACAAGCCGAGCTACGCCCCAAACCCCCTTCGGACCCCCTCGACCCGCGCCTTCGATGCGCCTAGACTCGCGCCGCCTCGTCGCGGGACGCGGCATCCATCCAATTCCAAACTCTCCGTGGAGTCAGCCGTGGCCGCCGGACGAACGCGCGTTCAATACGATTGCACCAAGTGCGTGGCATTTTGCTGCTCCATCTACGAGCGCGTCGAGGTGACGGCGCGGGACGTCAAGAGGCTCGCCTCCCATTTCGGCGTCACGCCCGAGGTCGCCGAGAAGCGCTTCACCGTGCACCGCTTCGGCGGCCGCATCCTCCGCCGCAAGAAAGATCCTTTCTTCGGCAAGTCTTGCAAATTCCTCCACCCCGAGACCCGCGGCTGCACCATCTACGAGGGCCGCCCCCAGGCCTGCCGCGAATACCCCGGCAAGAGCCGCTGCGGCTACTACGACGTCCTCCAATTCGAACGCGAAATCCAGAACGACCCCACCATCGTCCCCATCGTCCGCCTCACCTTCAAGAAACAGCTCCGCGACACCGCCCGCTGACGGACCCTGCCGATCCAGCCTGGTCCGCCTCGGGATGCCGGACCACCGCGCCCCGACGAGTGAAGGCCCGGTCACGGCAAGCCCCTCCCATCGCCGCCAATCTACACCGCCGGCATCATTTTCCACGGATAGCTCATCGATGCCTCATGACGCGGGGTGTCGATATGCATTTGCATGGCTCGGCCCCCTTGCATGCTTCACCTGCCTTTTCGTAGGCTGTGCCAATGGCGATCCTCGATCTCTCCTTCGAGTCCGGCGAGCAGAGCCTCTCCGTGCGGCACTTCTCGGTGCACGAAGGCATCTCGACGCTCTTCAGCGCCAGCATCGTCGCGCGCTCGCCGAAGGAAGACATCGACCTCGAATCGCTCGTCGGCAAGGCGGGAGGCCTGCTCGCGATTGGCAACCTGAACGTGCCACGCGGCTGGACCGGCGTCGTCAGCCACGCCGAGCAGATCGACGTCGAGCCGCCGACCGGCACCTCGCTCGGACTCTCCACCTACCTCATCCGGATCGTGCCCACGATGTGGCTGCTCACGCAGCGCAAGGGCAACCGGATCTTCCAGAAGATGTCGATCCCCGACATCGTGAAGAAGGTCCTCGGCGAGTACGGCATCGAGCCGAAGACGAAGCTCACCGAGCCGCACCCCGAGCACGAGTACCGCGTCCAATACGGCGAGACCGATTTCGCCTTCGTGAGCCGCCTGCTCGAGGAAGAAGGCATCTCGTACTGGTTCGGCCAGGCGATGAACGGCGACAAGATCGTCAGCGAGCTCCACCTCGCGGACGCGCCCACGCGCGGCGAGGCACGCAAGCCCATCCGCCACGCGGAGAACCCGAACCAGCCCGGCAACAACGAGTGGATCTGCCGCGTCCACCTCGCGCACCAGGTTCGCCCCGGCGCTGCGATGATCCGCGACTACGACTTCGAAAAACCCAAGTTCCTCCTCCGCGGCGAGGCCGAGAAGGCCAAGAAGGAGGACTTTTTCGAGCAATACGTCTACGAGCACGGCGCCTTCACCGACGACAAGGAAGGCAAGCGCCGCGCGGACATCCTGCTCGAAGCCGAGCGCCGCACGAAGCGCGTCGTCTCGTACGAGGCGAACGCCTTCGATCTCGCGCCGGGCGTCATCTTCAGCATCGACAACCACCCGCGCGAGGATCTCGATCCGGGCAAGAAGCTCCTCGTCCTCGAGGCGATGCACGAAGGCACGCCCGACGGCGAGTGGACGCTCTCCGGCGAGGCCACGTTCATCGACGTCCCGCACCGCCCCGCGCAGCGCACGCCGCGCCCCAAGATCAACGGCATCCAGAGCGCGTTCGTCGTCGGCCCGAAGGGCGAGGAGATCTACACCGACGAGTACGGCCGCGTGCGCGTGCAGTTCCACTGGGATCGCGACGGCAAGTACGACGAGAACTCGACCTGCTGGATCCGCGTGAGCCAGGGCTGGGCCGGCGCCGCGTACGGCATGATGACGATCCCGCGCATCGGCCAGGAGGTCCTCGTCGGCTTCTGGGAGGGCAACCCCGACGAACCCGTCATCGTCGGCCGCCTCTACAACGGCAAGAACCGCGTCCCGTACAAGCTGCCCGACGAGAAGACGAAGAGCACCTGGAAGACGAACAGCTCGCCGACGACCGGCGGCTTCAACGAGATCATGTTCGAGGACAAGGCGGGCAAGGAGCTCTTCTTCGTCCAGGCGCAGCGTGATCTCTCGAAGCTCGTCAAGCGCAACGAGACCGAGCGAACCGGCGCGAACCGCACGATGGTCGTCGGGGCAAACCGATCGAGCGTCGTCGGCGCCGTCGACACCACGCTCGTCGGTTCGAAGTACGCGCTCATCATGGCCAAACCCAAGGACCTCAAGGTCGAGGCCATGGGCAACCCCGACGTCGAGAAGCAGGAGACCATGATCGAGATGGTCGACGGCAAGATCACGCTGACCACGGGCAAGGCCACGATCACGCTCGACGGAGCCACGATCACGCTGAAGGCCGACGGCGACATCAAGCTCAACGCGGGCGGCGAGGTCGTCATCCACGGCGGCCCGTTCGTGAAGATCAACTGCTAGGAGACCGCCATGCCGCAAGCCGCACGCAAAGGCGATCTGACGGTGCACGGCGGCGTGCTCGTCGAGGGTTCGCCCGACGTCACCATCGGCGGGATGCCCGCCGCGCGCCTGACCGACAAACACGTCTGTCCGCTGCACGGCCCCGGGCCCGTCACGCAGACGTCGTTCACGGTCTTCATCAACAAGGTCGGCGCCGCGCGCGTGGGCGACGCGTGCACCTGCATGATGCCCTCCACCGCGGTCGGCGGAGGCGACGCGGCCAAACCCGAGCAGGCGAAGTGGACCTTCAAAGCGGACGGGTCCGCGACGAAGGAAAACAAGTACGCCACCGAGGGCGAGGGCACGGGCAAGACGTTCGGGGAAGCCTGGGACCAGGCGAAGAACAAGGCCGGCGACAAGGCGCTCGATCAGGTCGCGCACGGCCGTGATCCGAAGGATCAAGCGTGGAAGCCCAAGGTCGCGGTCGGCGCCAACAAGGAGCTCTGGAACGAGACCACCGTGCCCAAGGGCCCCGACGGCAAACCCGTCGACAACTACGCGCAGTTCTTCTCCGGCTCGACGAAGGGTTCCATCGGGGCGAACGCCGAGATCGAGAACGTTCGCAACATGAAGGCGAACGCCGGCGGCAAGGCCGAGATCGAAGGCTCGCTCTTCGCGGCCGCGGGCAAGGCCGGCGACGCGAAGGGCTGGGGTGAAGTCTCCGGCGAGGCCAAGGTCCTCACCGCGAAGGCCGACGCCGCCGCGGGCGGGCAGTTCGAGGTCAAGAACGGCAAGGTCGAATCCGCGTACGTCGAGGCGGGCGCGGGCGCGGGCGCGTCCGTCGTCGAGGGCAAAGCCTCGGGCAAGAAGACGTTCACGATCCCGCTCGTGAACCTCGACGTCAGCATCGGCGGCGAGGCCTCGGGCGCGTTGCTCACCGCGGAGGCGCGCGCGAGCGCGTACGCGGGCTACCGCGACGGCAAGTTCCAGATGGGGTTCGGCGCGAAGGTCGGCGCGCTGCTCGCGGGCCTCGGCTTCAAGTTGAACATCGAGATCGGCCCCGCCGAAGAGAAGAAGGAGCCACCGAAGGCGCCCGGCGTCCCCGGCGTCGCGGGCATCGATCCGATCGCGATCGGCTGCATGACCGTGCTCATCGGCGGCACCCCGCCTCCGTACGTTCCCGGCGCGCCCCCGCCCGATCAACCGCCGGGCGTCATCGTCGACGCGGTCGGCATCCGCAACAAGTCCCAGGCGCTGACGCTCAAGGCCGCGAAACGCGCGGCGGCGCCGTTCACGCCGATCAAGTGCGACTTCTGAGGTAGAACGAGGCTCGATGGACACCGGCATGAACGAGCACGAGTCCCTCCTCGTCACGACCGCGGCCTTCGCCGACGGCATCGAGCGCCTCACGCGATCGGGCCGCCTGTTCGCCGCGGTCGACGCTGCGGACGCGCCGTTCGTCGCGGAGAAGGCCACGCAAGCGGGCCCCCACGCCGCGGTCTGTCTCTACAAACCCAAGGACGCGAGCGAGTGGGCCGACGCTGCGCCGTACCTCTTCCAGGTCGATCCTTCGACGTGGAGCTGGCTGCGCGACGGCCTCACCGAGGATCCGAGCCTCTGCGTCTTCGCGATCGCCGACACGAACCTCGAAGGCGTGCGTCGTCATTTCCGCCGCTACCTCCTGGTCCAGTCGCCGGCGGGCACGAAGATGAACTTCCGCTTCTACGATCCGCGCGTGCTCGTCACGTGGCTCGACTGCTGCACCGCCCAGGAGCTCGACGATTTCTACGGGCCCGTGAGCGAGTACGGCATCCCCACGGAAGACGGCCTCGGCGCGCTCTTCTGGAAGCGCCTCGTCGAGGGCGCGCCGCGCAGGCGCGAGGACGTCCTCTACAAACTCCGCCCGGCGCAGATGCGCGCCTTCTCCAAGGCCTCGGAGGAGCGCTTCACGGATCGCACGGTGAACTTCCTCCAGACGCAGTTCCCGGATGCGCGGGAGGAGCCGAGACCTTCGCTCAAATATTTCGTCGCCGAACAGATTGATCGTGCGCGCACGTTGCACGGCTTCACGACGGAGCTCGAGCTCGTGACGTACGTGATCACGGCCTGGGCGCTCGGCGGAGATTTCGATACGGCGATGCCGGCCGTGGCGGAGACGCTCGCGGCCAAGCACCTCTCGTCCGGTGACAAGGCCGCGTGGATCTCGGACTTCACGCGCAAGCTTCTTCGTACGCTCGAGGAGACCTGAGTCATGCCTGGTGGCGGTCTATTGCAGAGAGCTTTGGGCGCGGCCTCGAACGCGGCCAAGAAGACGGCCGGCGCCATCGCGGGTGGCGCGCAGATGATCGGCGACGGGATCGTCAGCGGCGCGAAGGCCGTCGGCAATGCCGTCGTCACGGGCGCGAAGGCCGTCGGCAATGCCGCGGTCGCGGTCAAGGACACCGTCAAGGAAGGGGTCCGAGGCGCGACGCGGGCCGTGGCGGACGCCGGGTACAACGCGATCGGCGCGGGCAAGGACGCGCTCGACTCCGGCGCGAAGGCGGTCAGCGACGCGTATGCGAAGGCCAAGGAGCATTTCACGGGCAAACCCCCGGCCCAGCCTTGCATTGCGTGCACCGGCAAGGACGTCGACCACGACGGCGCGATCTTCGGCTACGTGAACGGCAAGTGCGTGCCGCTCACGCAGAAGGGCCAGGAGGTCACGCGGGCCGACATCGAAAACGCGAAAAAGAGCGGCTACAACCCGAGTTCCCAGACGCATTCGGCCTACGACCCAGAACGGCCGGACGATCCGGCGCGAAACACCTCGCAGGCGACGAAAGATTGCTGCGCGAAATGCACCGAGGGCAAACCTCCGCGCACGATCTTCTACGTCAACGGCATCAATACGACGCGCACCACGCATTGTGAGACGCTGAAGCAACTCGGCGACATGACGTGCGCCACGGTCGTCGGCGTTTACAATGCCACCGAGGGTTTCGCGAAGGACGCGCAGCAGACCTCGAAGGATCGGCGCCTCATCCGCGAGGCGGCGGCGGGCAAGAAGGACCTCACGACGGACGGCAGAAACCCCGCCGTGAACACGCTGAGCGACCTCGTCGTGGCCGAGCGCGAGTCGGGGCGGCCCGTCGAGATCTTCGCCCATAGCCAGGGCGGCGCCGTCACGAGCCTCGCGCTCTACGACGCGAACAACACGCTCAAGGCGGGCTCGCCCTCGCCGAACGCCGGCCTCGACGAGAACGTCAAGGTCACGAGCTTCGGCTCCGCGGCGCCGCAATGGGTGAACGGGCCGAAATATACGCATTACGTGCACGTGAACGACGCGACGCCGATGGTGTTCGGCCTCGGCGACAACCCGAGCAACCACGCGAAATACGCGGGCGGCGGCAACGTCGTCACGTTCTCGGGCGAGCGCGGCCAGGCGGCCGATTTCGAGACGAACGGCAAGAACCTCGACAAGCACTGGCTGCCGGGGATGACCGAATACCACGGCATCGACGACGATCTTTATTTCAAGGCCTACCAGCAGCAGAACCGGAACACCGGCGACACCTGCGGCTGCGGCAAGAACAAATAAGGCGCCGAGGCGGAAGGCAAAGGGACGACGATGGCGACGAACAGCGCGATGCCGCCGGGGCGGGACAGGGCCGAGGCCCTCATGCAGTTCTACGCGCGCAAAGAAAACCGCTACGACGCGGAGCTCGATGCGAACGGAGACGTCTCGTTCGGCGAATTCGGCTTCCGGCACGAGCCCGAGAAGGACGCGCTCGTCGGGCGCGTCTTCGTGGCGAAGGCGTGGCGCGACGGCGCGCCGGAGGCGCAGATCGACGCCTTCATGAAGGTCGGCCGCGCGCTCAACGATCCGGCGATCGGCGGGCTCTTCGACCAGGGGGGAGGGTATTTCCACCTCGACCCGGACAAACGCATGTATTTCCTGAAGAAGGATTTCCCTCTCGCCACGACGACGCGGGAGGCGCTCGACGAGGGCATGGAAAAACTCAGGGATCTCGCCGCCACGTGGACGACGCGCTGGTTCGCGCGCGTCGCGGACATCACGCACGGCCGCGCGCACCCGCCCTTGCGCCCCGTGAAGCAAGACGATCCGGACGACACGATCTGACGTAACCGAAGAGGCCGATCATGGCGCTGCTGGAGCTTGCCTTCGAAAACAATGAAGACTCCCTCTCGGTGCGGCATTTCTCCGTCCGGGAGCCGATCTCTGGCTCGTTCGACGTGGGCGTCCTCGCCCGCTCGCGCCTGCCGGGCCTCGATCTCGAGGGATTCGTCGGGAGACCTGCTGCGTTCCTGATGATGGGCGGCCCGCTCTCGGGCCCGCGCGCCTGGTCGGGCGTCGCCAGCCACATCCAGATGGTGCAGGCCGAGCCGACGGGTCTTTCGACCTATTTCGTGCGGATCGTGCCGCAGATGTGGCTCCTCAAGCTCCGCAAGCGGAACCGCATCTTCCAGCACATGACGATCCCGGCGATCGTCAAGCAGATCCTCGACGAGTATTCGATCGTCCACCAGATGAAGACGGTCGACGAGCACCAGGAGCACGAGTATCGCGTCCAGTACGAGGAGAGCGATTACGATTTCGTGAGCCGCCTGCTCGAAGAGGAGGGCATCTCCTATTTCTTCAAGCAGGTCGGCGGCGGCGGCGCCGGCACGTATACGACCGAGTTGATCCTCTCGGACAAACCCGAGGCGGGCGAGGAGCGCCCCACCCTGCCCTTCGTGTACGCGCCGAACCAGGACGCGCGCAAGGAGTTCGTCCGCAACGTCAAGATCGCGCACCGCATTCGTCCCGGCGCGGCGAGCTTCCGCGATTACGATTTCGTGCGCCCCGATTTCCACCTCCTCGGCGACGCCGAGAAGGCCTCGAAGCCCGAGGATTTTTACGAGCTCTACCGGTACACGCCCGCCGGGCTCGTCAAGGATCGGCGCGAGCAGCCGCGCGTCCCCGCGGACACCGAGGGCAAGCTCGTCGCCGACATCGACCTCGCGGCCGCGCGCCGCGGCAAGCGCGAGCTCCAGTTCGACGCGAACGCGTACGACCTCGCGCCGGGGCTCCTCTTCAAGGTCGAGAATCATCCGCGCAGCGACGTCTCGGCGGGCCGATTCCTCTGCACGGAGGTCTCGCTCGAAGGCACGCACGACGGCGAGTGGACGCTCTCCGGTTATGCCGCGTTCGTCGAGGAGAAGACGCGGTTCCGGCCGATGAAGGTCACGCCGAAGCCCGTCGTCGAGGGCGTCGAGAGCGCGATCGTCGTCGGCCCGAAGGGCGAGGAGATCCACACCGACGAGCACGGCCGCGTGCGCGTGCAATTCCACTGGGATCGCGACGGGCAATACGACGATCAATCGTCCTGCTGGATTCGCGTGAGCCAGGGCTGGGCCGGCGGCGCGTTCGGCATGATCGTCCTGCCGCGCGTGAGCCAGGAGGTCCTGATCGGCTTCCTCGAAGGCGATCCGGATCAGCCCGTCCTCCTCGGCCGCGCCTACAACAAGGTCGCGCCCGTGCCTTTCAACCTCCCCGAGCAGCGGACGGTGAGCACGTGGAAATCGCAGTCCTCGCCGAAATCCGAGGGCTGGAACGAGATCACCTTCGACGACGCCGCGGGCAAGGAGGTGCTCTACATGCAGGCCCAGCGAAACCTCTCGAAGCTCGTCAAGGCGAACGAGAACGAGCGGACGGGCGCGAATCGCTCGATCTTCGTGGGCGCAAACAGGAGCTCCTTCATCGGCGCCGTCGACAACGTCATGGTCGGCCAGCGCAGCGTCGCCGCCATGGTCGAGTTCCGGGAGAAAGACCCGGACAAACCGAACGAGCCCACGATGGTGCTCAAGGAGACGATGATCGAGGCGATCCACCCGAAGATCTCGCTCACCACGGGCAAGGGCACGAGCATCATCGACGACGCGAACATCAATTTGCTCGCCGATCGCAACGTCGTCCTCAAATCGGGCGGGGATGTCATCGTCGAGGGCAAACACGTCTACATCAACACGAAGAGCGTGCCCGGGGGAGCGCCCAAGGTCGAAGGCAGCGCGAGCGACGGCGCGCGAAGGCCCCAGGGCCGCACGCTCGGCGCGGTTCTGGAGACGTTCGGCCAGCCCAAGCCCAAGGCCGTGCGCCTGGCCATGCAGCGCCAGATCATCGGCTTCCGGCCTCCGACGCCGCAGATGTTCAAGATCGCCGCGGAGAAGGGTAACAGCGTCGCGCAGATGGCCGCCCGGAAGAAGATCGCGCTCCATTTCTACAAGGACAACGGCCAGAAATTCGACAAGGTCCTCGGGAAGGTGCGCAATTACAACTACCCGCAGGAGATCAACGAGATCCTGAGCCACATGAGGGGCATCGATTTCAAGGAGCCCCTCTCCGTGGGTCCGCCGCCGCCGGCGCCGAAGCGGCTCACGCAATGGCAGGTCCCGGACGGGTTCAAGGGCAATTACTTCGCGAGCTCCATGGCCACGCCGCCCGAGCTCGGTATCGGCTGGATGGGAACGAAGCAGGACGGCACGGTCGTCGAGAAGATCGCAAAGCCGTATACCATTCCGCCGTCCACGCCTTACCTGAAGACCAAGGCGGCGAAGATCCTCGACACGTGGAGCGTGCAGAACAAGCCGGTGATGACCCCCGGCGGCGCGACCCAGTATTACATCGGCAACAACTCGAACATCAACGAAATCGGCGCGAAGCCCGCCGCCTGATCCCGCATGAACCGTCCGCTCGACAATCGGAAGGATTTTTTCGACGTCCTCGCGCGGACGCGGATCGAGGCCGAGGCGCGCTTCCAAGGCGCGCCGCGCTCCACCACCTACGAATCCATCGCTCGCCAGCTCGCCGCCATGCAATCGATGACGGCGAACGACCGCACGCCCACCGAGGACGAGCGAGAATCCATCACGATCGGCCTGCTCGCCGTCCGCGAGCTCGAGCCGGCATCCGATCCGGACCTCGCCGATTTCATCGAACGCCTGCACGAGCTCAACGGATATTTCACGGCATGGCCACCCAACTAGCCGGACTCCGCTACCAGCACCGCACGCTCCAAGCGCCCGTGCCCAGCGACGCCGTCCTGCGGCTCTGCCGGCTCGCGCCCTCCGGCCATCGTATCGCCTTCGTCCGCGAAGACGGTCCCGAGGGACAAACCGGAATCTGGATCGGCGAGCCCCATCATGCCCACTCGGCCCGGCTCCTCGTCCCCTTCAAGCCCGGCCGCGTCGAGGACCTGGCGTTTTCCCCGGACGGCTCGCACATCGCGTATCGCGTCGCGCCGCTCCTCGGCCATGGCGCGCGCGGCACCGTCGGCTGGGCGAGCGCCGACGCGCCGGGCGAGATCCGGCGCGTGGAAGGGACGGGGTTTGGCTGGACACCCGGCGGCAAGGCCATCCTCGTCGCGGATCCCTATCGAAAATCGCTGCTTCGGTATGGGCTCGACGAAGAAGAGCCGCGCGCGCTCGGCCCCTTCGAGGACGACGCGGATCCCTCGTTCCCCGCAGAGGTCGTGGTCTCACCCGACGGCGAGCACATCGTGTACACGGCCGGGCGCGAGGGCGAGGAGATCTCCGAGGTCTGGCTCGTCAAGCGCGAAAAGAACGCGGTCGTGACCTCCATCTTCACCGAGATCCCGGGCGGGAACGTCCACATCCTGCCCTTCTGGTCGCCCAAGGGCGCGACGCTCGGCCTCTTCTGCGTGCACGAAGACCAGGAGAAAACCGCGCTCATCGTCGTCCCGCGCCTCGAAGGCGAGGGCCAGGTCCTTTACGAGAGCAGCTACCTCGACCCGGCGCGAACGCCCGCGTTCACGCAGAGCGCCCGCTCCATCGCCTTCTTCCGCACGGAAAAGCCCGGCGACGAGGAGCACCCGGCGACGACCCGCCTCGTCCTGCTCGACGTCAAGCGCGAGACCTTCGCCGCGCTCGCCGAGCCGGACGAGGTCTCCGGCACGCCCCGCCTGTTCGACGACCGCACGATCGCCGTCGACGGCGAGGCTCTCGCGCACCTCTTCGTCTTCGACGACCCCTCGTGACGAAGGTGCTAGACTCGATTCCAGCAAGGAAGAGCTCGACATGGCGCTCGACGATCCGGATCTCCCGACCCAAGGCGTCTTCCCGAACGCGGAAGAGCTGAAGGATTGCATCACCGTCACGGTCCGGCAGCCTCGCTCGGATCTCGATTTCAGCGTTCTCCTGCCCGACGGCTGGTATCAGCAGCCCGCGCCGGCCTCCAAGATCGACTTCTCGAAGGAGTCGGAGTTCGCCCCGCTCGCGCTCTTCAGCGCGGCGAAGGAGATGCTCCCGCCGATCCTCTTCACGGTCGGCGTCCGCCCCGCGCCGAAGAAGGGCAACGTGGCCGAATGGCTCGAGCGGCAATGTTATCTCCAGCAGCTCGCGCTCCAGCGCATGAAGCTGAACAAGTTCGCATTCGGCTGGGCCGCGGACGCGGTCGCGGTGCAGGCGAGCGATTTCGGCAAGCTCAAGCTGCGCATCACGATGTTCGAGGACGGCAATCGCCTGTTCACGCTCATCGGAATGGCGCCGCTCGACATCTGGGACGTGTGGGTCGTCCCGCTCGGTCTCTGCGTCAATACCTTCGAGCTGCTCGACCCCAAGGGGCAGAGCGCGCCGCTCGCGCCGAAGTACGAAGACGCGAAACCGGACGACGAGTAACCCGGGGGGCCCGCGCACATGCGGGCACCGGGGGCGCGGGGCACGGAATGGGCATTGCCCCCGGCCGTTCGCCGTGAAAGAGTTGGCTTCCATCGTCGCGAGGAGTAGCCATGTCGACGCAGCGCAACCCGAGCTTTTATTGCCAGGCGTGTCGCATGCAGGTGCAGCTCGTGCACCACGGCGAGCACAAGTACCAGCAGCAGGACGGGACCTCGAAGGACTACGTCTTCGGCCACTGCGCCCGCTGCAACCGCGTTGGGCTGGTCGAATACGAGCACGAAACCGACGGCGCGGCCGCGGAGCCGAGGCAGCTCTGGCCCTCGGTGCTCCGGCCCATCGATTTCGAGCTCCCGCCGCGGGTGATGGAGTCGTACCAGGAGACGCTGCGGTGCGAGGCGGCCGGCGCGTGGATGGCGACGGCGGTCATGGCGCGGCGTACGCTGGAGGTCGTGGTTCGCGAGTTCGCGCCCGATCACGAGCGTTTCCTCGACGGCCTGCGGGCGCTGTACACGAAGGGCCTCATCAGCGAGGAGCTTTGCCGCTGGGGCGAGGAGCTCCGGTTCCTCGGCGACGTCGGCGTCCTTCCCACGGACCCGAAGGCCTCGCATCAGGACGCGAAAGAGGCGCTCGAATTCCTGGGCGCGCTCCTGGAGACGCTCTATCACCTGCGGGAGAAGTTCCGGCGCATGCAGGCGCGGCGCCAGCGAGGGCGGCTCGCAGCAGACGCGCCCGAGCGGCCCTCCTGACCGGCAGGCTATCGATAAACTTGCTGCGCGCCCTGGATCGTCGGTCGTCGTCCTCGGAATACTTGCGTATTCCTGCGTCCTCCTCCCTAGCTCCAGGGCGCTCGCGGCGTTTCTCGACAGCCTGCTATAGCTCGATCTTCGACGCGTCGAGCTGATCGTTCACGGGATCCGCGGCCAGCGTCTTGCTCGGCGGCGGCGCCGTGCCCTTTTCGGCCCACTCCACGAGGGCGTCGAACGCGCGCTCCGCGTAAGGCTGCAGGATCGTGAACTCGTCCTGGGCGCCCTCCTCGGCCGGCGTGCCGTCGAAATCGAAATCGAGCACCCCGTCCGAATGCAGATCCACGTGGCCGCCGCCAGCCACCACGTAGAGCCGATACATGTCCGGATCGCCATATGCGGTCACCGCGTCGCGGTAGGCCTCCGCGTTCGCGATCACCCCGAGCAGCCCGTCCGCGTCGCCGTGGATGCTCACGAGCGGCGCCGAGAACTCGCCGGTATTCGCGTTTTTCAGGGCATACGACACGCTCTCCGGCGTCCAGCCCGCATCCTCGGCCGAGGCCAGGAACGCGTAGAACGGCGGCGGATCCGTATCGTTCGGCGGGAAGCAGCTATACACCGCGCTCTCGGTGAGATCGTGGCCGAGCAGCTCCGCCTTGAAGTAATACGCCGTGAAGTTGTAGTACCCGATCCCCTTGAATTGCGGGAGCGACGCCTTCAGCGAATCGAACGCCGTGTTGTACGCGCTCCAGATCGTCGCCGACGGCGCGCCGAAACCCGCGGCGATCATCGCATCCTGCGCCCCCGAGAACGGCGGCATCTCCGTGTACGCGGCCGGCGTCGAGAGCGTCGCGGGATCGTAAGCCCACTTCATCGCCAGCGCCGCGCGCTCGTTCGTGCTCACGAGGTGGTTTGCCGCGGCATACTCGGCCGGCGTCACCGCCCCGTCCTTGTCCTTGTCGAGCACCCGCGCGTCGGGCCAGTACGCGCCCGACCAGTCGAGCCCGCCCGCGAAGATCCGCTTTCCGCCGGCCTTCTCGCGCTCGTGATCGAGCTCCAGCGCGCGCCGCACCTGGTATCCGCCGTTCGAGAGCCCCACCGCATACACGTGCGTCGGCGCTCTGCACGTCACGATCTCGAGCGACGTCGAGGCCCACGCCGCGAGATCCAGCATCATCGCGCCCCAATGCTGCGTCGGGTGCGTCTTCGAGAGCAAGGTCGCGTTCCCATCAACCCCGCCGTTCGTCATTCCCTTGTTCCCGGCCACGTACGCATAGCCGCGCTTCAGCACCCAGGGAACGATCGTCCCATCGTTCGAGAATTCATTGCGCGTCCCGGGCGTCCCGGCCACCACGAGCTTGCCGTTCCAATCATTCGGCATCTTCAGCACGATCTCCTGCGTCCGCGTGACCCCGCCCTCGGTCACCGTGAGCGTGCCCGTGACCTCGATGCCGGCCACCTCGTCCTTTGGCGCGAGCTTCAGCGAATGCAGGACGCTCGCCTGCATCTTCTTGACCTTCGCTTGCTCCTCGGCCGGAAGCTCGTCGAATTCGGGCGTCCCTGCCTTGAGGCTCCAGTACGTGATGTGCGCGAGCCCCCCGTCGCCGCTGCCATTGTAGAACCTGCGCAGCGTCTCCGTGAGCCCGCCGTCGAGCCCCTCGAAGTCCATCGTCGGCACGCACATCTGCTCGGGGGGATTGCACGCATCGCCCACGCAGGGCGGGTTTTGCGCCGGATCGTCGCTGCACCCCGTGAGGGAGACCGCCGTGAGGGCCACGGCCGCCTGGAATGTGTTTGCCCGTCGAACCAAGGATCGGAAGGTCTTCATCATCGGCCAAATCTAGCAAGGACACCCCGGACCGCTCAATGTCGGCAAAGGCACGGCGCGCCACGTGCGCAGCCGTGTTGGCAGGATCCCGCGCCGATCCGCGTCCGCCCGTTCGCAGACCCTGTCGAATTTCCGCCGGTCGTCGTCGAAGTTCTGCATGTTCGGAATGGACAGGTCTCTCCTCTCTCCCCTGCCCCGTTGTAGGCACGCCGCATGCTTCTCCCTTGATAGCTTGCTGGATGCCGCGATCTCTTTTTCGCGCGCCGGCGCCTTCGCCACGAGGTAACACCGTGCGATCACCTCCCCGACGCCTCATCCTCTCCGCGCTGCTCACCGCCCCGCTCCTCGCGTTCGCGGCGCCCGCCGCGGCGGACGACGCCCCGCCCGCGCTCCGCTGGGATCAGTCCGTGAGCTGTTATCATCTGAAGGAGGGGAAGACGCTCCGCGTCCAATGCACGCAGGACGCCAAAGGAGAGACGTGCCTCGTCGCCCCCGGCGAGATGGTCGGCATCGGCGATCCGCTCGACAAGGTCCAGCCCTGCTCGGCCCACAGCGACGACGAATATCGGCAGCTCGCGCGCCGCGCCCGCATGGTCCCCGCGGTCGCCGAGGCCCCGCCTGGCTACGCGCGCGGCGAGAGCGGCCGGGCTTTTCAGGTCAAATTCGACCTCTTGAACCGCTTCTACATCGGCGTCGGCTGGGCTCCCACCCTGCAATCGAGCCGCGGCTTCGCCGTCCCCCCCGGCTTTCCGTTTGCCCGGGCGAACGCCGAGATGGGCATTCACCTCAGCATTCTCTCGCCGCGAAGGCGCGCCCGGCACGATCTCCGCATCCTCGAGGGCAGCGCCACCTTCGCCGACCTCGAGCTCCGCGGCACGCTCCTCTCCTACGATTACCAGCACGAGCACAGGCGCCCGCTCTTCTGGATCAGCACCTTCTTCGGCGAGCCCGACGTCCACCCGATCCTGCCGCGCATGGGCTTCGGCTTCCGCGTCCTCTCCGTCCTCGATCGCCAGCCCTCGTTCCGCGACGCCCTCGACATGGAGTTCGGCGAGTTCCACGTCGCCTGGAACCCCTGGCAATCGGACGACATGTACAGCCACCTCCGCATCGAAATCGGCGGCGATTTCGGCGCGCACTGGCAGGATCGGAAGATCGTCTCCGGCAAATCGGGCAATTATTTCATCGGACCCACGGCCGCGATCGAGTCGCGCATCAGCCTCGGCAAGGGCGGCCTGCATTATCTCTTCAGTGATCTCACCTTCCGCCGCCCCACCATCGTCTCGGGCGACCTCACGGGCGAGACCGTCAATCGCCTCGCGGGCTCGTTCGCGTACGAGGGCGTGCTCGTCGCGATCAACGACCAGCCCATCTCGGCCCGCCTCGCGGCCGAGGGCCGCACGCAGAACGATTTTTTGCGTGACGTGCGGGCGGTCGAGCTCCGCTTCTTCGCGGGCCTGCGCATGTCCTTCGGCGCCCCGCCGCGCGTCTTCGAGCCGATGCCCGCCTTCGAGGACCCGTGATCCGACGCTCCCTCACCGCCGCGATCGCCGCGATCGCCGTCACCACCGCGCCCATGGCCGCGGCGGACGAGGGAGATTTCATCCATTCGCCCAAAGGCCGCACGTTCCGCGTTCGTTTCGATCCCGAGAGCCGCATCCGCCTCGGCGCCGCTGCCTCCGGCGCGCGCAACGAAAAGGGCCGCATCACCCCCGCGCTCGAGGTCCACGCGGGCATCTCCGTCCGCCGTCGTTATGCCTTCGGCGAGGGCCCCTCGCGGGTCGAATGGCAATTCGATCAACGCATCCTCTCGGGCTTCATCGCGCCCTTCGTCCGCCCGTTCGGCGACATGCCCTCCTTCGACGCCGCGCTCTACGGCGCCGCCGCGCATCGCCACGACCTCGCGCCTCGCATCGTCCTGCCCTCCTCGCCGCCGCTCAGCATCCCCTTCCCCTTCGACGTCGGCTTCGACGGCGAGATCGGCCGCGTCACCGTCCCACGCGCCCTGCCCACGGGCGCCGCGGACGGCGCGGCGATCCCCTTCTTGCGTGTCTCCGTCGCCCGCGCCACTGCCTACCTCGATCCTTTGCGCTCCAACCATCCCGGCCGCAGCATCGAGATCGGCGTGGGCGTGCGGTACGACCTCGACGTCTACGGCCCGCAACGCGGCACCGGCCCCGAGGGCTCGATCGCGCGCCCTCGCCTCGTGCATCGCGTCGCCCCCGGGACGGCCGCCTCGCTCCGCTTCCGCTTCGAAACGCAGGACGGGCTCCTCTCGCTCGACACCCGCGCCGAGGTCGCGCCCCACTGGACCAGCGAGCGCACGTGGAAGCTCGGCGCGCTCGGCTACGGCCGCGTCGAGCGGACGATCCTCGCGATCAACGACGAGCCGATCTCCGCCTTCCTCGAAGCCAGCTATCGCCTCGTTCCCCCCGCGCTCGAGCTCGCCCCTCTGCACGACGTACGCGCGAGCCTCGGCATCGCCTTCGGCCTCGATCTCACGCCGAACCCGCGCGTGACCAAGATCCAGCCGCGCTCGCGGCGGAGCCCGACGGCAGCGCCTGCTCCCTGAACGATCTATTTGGTCGTCAAACGATCAATGCGCGGGAGGCGCCGGCGCGGGGGCCGACTTCGATGTCTTCGTCTCCAGCTGTACGTCCGGGAAAAACAGGGCCGCCACGAACGCGGTGAAACCGAGCCCCGCGATCATCCAGAAGACCGTCCCGAGGCCCGCGTCGAGCAGGCCCGAGATCCGCTGCACGACGTCGGGACCGAGCGTGGACATCCCCTCCCGTGACAGCGCTCGGCTCGCCGCGTCCTTCGGGAGTGACTCGTCCTTCCCGAGCGCCGCGACGATCACGCCACCCATCACGCCGACCGCGACGGCGCCGCCGATCGTCCGGAAAAACATCGTGCTCGCGGTCGCGATGCCGCGCTGCTCCCAGCGCACCGAGGTCTGCACCGCGATGACGAGCGCCGTGTTGGCGCAGCCCATCCCGAACCCGAAGAGCCCGGTCACCACGCGCAGCGCGAGGGGCCCTTGCTCGGCGATGAAGGGAAGCGCGACCGCGGCCGCCCCGGTGCAGCCCATCCCCAGGCGAACGAGCGCGCGGAAGCCCACCCGCGGCAGCAGCCGGCCGGCGACGAAGCTCGCGATCGGCCACGTGACGAGCATGGGCGTGATGGAGCTGCCCGCCTGGGTCGGCGTCCCGCCGCGCACGCCCTGGATGAACAGGGGCACGTACGTGAGGATCGCGATCATCGCGCCGCCGATGACCGCGCCCATCGCGGACGAGAGCGCCATCACGCGGCGCGTGAAGAGCGAGAGCGGCAGGAGCGGCTCCTCGGCGCGACGCTCGACGGCGATGAAGGCCGCGAGCGAAAGCACGGTGGCAAGGACGAACTTCCACGCGGCGGAGTCGTGCACCCCGGAGCTTGCGAGGAGCAGCGCCGTCACGAAGCTCGCGAGCAGGGCCGCGCCGGCGAGATCGAGGCGGCGCTTCTTCCGCTCCACGCGCTCGTGCAAGGCCGTCACGAGCAGGCCCGCGGCGGCCACGCCGAAGGGCAGGTTCATGTAGAAGACCCAGCGCCAGGAGACATTCTCGACGATGAGGCCGCCGATGATCGGCCCGACGAGCCCGAAGAAGCCCCACGCCGCGCCGAAGAAGCCTTGCAGCTTCGCGCGCTCCTCGATGCCGAAGATGTCCGCGATGATCGTGATCGGCATCGGCTGCATGGCCCCGGCGCCGAGCCCCTGGATCGCGCGGGACACGATGAGCGCGGGCATCGACCGCGCCGCGCCGCTCGCCGCCGATCCCAGGAGGAAGATGGCGATCCCCGCGAGCAAGACGGGCTTTCGACCATGCAGATCCGCGAGCTTGCCGAAGATGGGGACCGTGATCGCCGACGTGATCAGGTAGGCGTTCGTGACCCACGAATAATACTGGATGCCGCCGAGATCCCCCGTGACGGTGGGCATCGCGGTGGCCACGACGGTGGCCTCGAGCGCGGCCATGGCGAGGCAGAGCACGAGGCCTGCGACGGTCAGACCTCTGTGCGTGCTTCGTTCGTCTGGAACCGACATGGGGAGGCCGTGTGGTTACTCCGCCGCCGGCACCTCTGCAACCACGGCTCCCTTCAGAACACGCCGAATTGCCGCACGAGGCCCGCGATCTCCTCGTCCTCGTGGAAGAAGACGCGATCGAGCCCTTCCTGGAACGTGTAGGTCAAGCTCGTTGCTTGCTTGAACAGCGCGTCTTCCCCGAACGCTTCGAACGGCAAATCCGAGAGGTGGCGGCGTTTGTCCTCGTCGGTGAGAATGCCCATGAAGGCGTCGTACGAGCCGATCACCTTCTGCGCGGTCTCGACCGAGATCGTCGGCCGGAGCAGCACCTCGCACATCTGCTCGAGCGGCGAGAGGCGCAGCCGCTCCCGCAGGTACCGCACGACGCGCGCCGGATCCACGCCGCCCTCGCCGCGCCGGAACTCGCCCTTGCCGAAGAGCTCGAGCGAGAAGCACGCGAGCATCCCGCTCGCGAAGAGCAGCTTCCGGCTCGTGCGCAGCTTGACGTTCCTGAGCGCCCAGCCGCCCTTGAAGGCCTGCTTGTTCACGAAATCGACGGTGATCGTGCGCCAGTAGCGGATGATGTCGTTCAAGAGGAAGCGCGGCACGAGCGGCAGACGCTTGGAGAACAAAAGACCTCGATCGTCGCCGACGTAGCGGTGCAGCACGAGATCGACGACGCGCTCGAGCGCCTCGCTCTTTCCGATCGCGATCGACTCGAGCAGGAGCAGGATGCGCTGCGTGGTGTTGCGGTTCGTGTCGTCGTGCCCGCCGATGAGGTGCAGCAAGGGGTGGCTGAACGACACGTTGTCGAAGACGCCGAAGGGGCTCGGCGGCTGGAACCTTGCCTCGTGCAGGATCTTCGTGATCGCGAGTGCCTCGTCGAAGTGGGCCCGGTCGGCGCGCCCGTCGACGAGCAGCGTCCAGTCGATGTCGCTGCCGGGCGTGTACTCGCCGCGGGCGAACGAGCCAAAAACGACGATGCTCGTGTCCTCGGGATCGTGCCCTTGCAAGAGCTCGCGGAGCCGGCCGAGCGTCCGCGCGGAGAGGTCACGCGCGGCGAGCACGTGCGGAAAGGCGCGGTTCGCCTTCGCTTCGAGCCGCTGGATCACCTCGGATTTCGCTTCCATTCCGGTTTTCCTGAGGGGGCCGGACACTAGCACATGCCTCCGATGGACATCGCGACGATGAGCCGATTATCCTCCGCCCATGGCCAGAGACGTCACGCGCATCCGTTCGAGGGACGAGTTCGTCGCGCTGCTTCGCCGCGTCGCCGATGCAGTCGAGCGAGGCGAGCCGTTCCGCGTCCAGGTCGGCGGCGTGCGAGTCACGGTCCCGTACGACGCCGAGCTCTCGGTCGAGCACGAGGCCGAGGGTGACGCCGAGGAGATCGAGATGCAGCTCCGATGGCGTCGCGGGCAAGCCGAGAGCGACGGTCCGAACGACACATGAGCGACGGCACGACACGCGGGCGCATTTCCGTTCATCCACGAGGGTTCGGCTTCCTCGTCGTCGAAGCCTCGACGCCCGTCTCCGCGTTCATCGCGCCGCCGGATCTGAACCCCTTCCTCGACGGCGACGTCGTGACCGCGCGGCTCACGTCCGAAGGCAACGGCCGCTTCGTCGCCGCCGAGCTCGCGCTCGTCAGCCGCGCCCGCGCGGAGGTCTTCGGCAGCGTCGTCCTCCGCGGCGGCAAACGGTACCTGCGGATCGATCGCTCCGTGGCGAACACGGACTGGCCCCTCGACACGACGAACGAGCTCGCTGAAGGCACGCACGTCGTGGCCGAGGTCTCGGGCGATCGCCTCGTCGTCGCGCGTGTCGTCCCCGAGGGCGCCGATCTCGGCGTCGAGCGTTGCATCGCGCGGCACGGCCTGCGCGCGGTCTTCGCCGAGACCCTCGAGCGCGCCGCCGAGGAAGCGGCCGCGCGGCCGATCCCCATGGAGCGGCGGCGCGATCTTCGCAACGTACCAACCGTGACCATCGACGCGGCCTCCACGCGGGACATCGACGACGCGCTCTCGGCGTACCCGGCCGACGCGAGCGGCGCGCTCCGCGTGCTCGTCTCGATCGCCGACGTCGACGTCTTCGTCCCCGAGCGCTCGATCCTCGATCGCGAGGCGCGCCTGCGCGGCACGAGCGTCTACCTCGCGGGCCGCGTGCTCCCGATGCTCCCCGAGGCCATCTCGTCGCGCGCGGCGAGCCTCGTCGAGGGCGAGGACCGGCCTGCCCTCACGGCCGAGCTCCGCATCGATCCCGAGGGTCGCATCACCTCGGTCGACGTCTACGAGAGCCTCGTCCGCTCGCGCGCGCGCCTCACGTACGACGCCGTCGACACGTTCCTCTCCGAAGGCCACGCCGAAGGTGTCCCGCACGCCGTCGAGAGCACGCTCCGCTGGCTCCGCACTGCCGTCGCGCGCCTCAGCGCCGTTCGCGCCGCGCGGGGTGGGGTGAACCTCGCGCGCGAGGAGGCGAAGATCGAGTTCGACGCGGGCACGGGCGAGCCGATCGCGATCGAAGCGCGCCGCGAGACCCCCGCGCACAGGCTCGTCGAGCGGCTCATGGTCGCGGCGAACGAGGCCGTCGCGGAGTGGCTCGTCGCGCGGGGCCTCCCCGGCATCTTCCGCGTCCACGACGAGCCCTCGCTCGAGCGCGTCCGCACGCTCGCGCAGCTCGCGCACAACTTCGGCATCGAGGCCGGCTTCGGCCCACGCCTCTCGGCCCGCTCGCTCGCCGCGTTCGAGACGCAGATCGCCGGCGCGCGCTTCGAGCCTGCGATCCGCACCGTGCTCGGACAGACCCTCGGCCCGGCGCGCTACACGCCCGATCCCGGCTCGCATTTTGGCCTCGGCGCGCCGCTCTACCTGCATTTCACCTCGCCGATCCGCAGATACGCCGACCTCGTCGTGCACCGCATCCTCAAGCGGTACCTCGAGGGCCATCGCGATTACGAGGACATCCGCGCCGGGCTCGCCGTCCTCGCCGCGGATTGTGATCGATCCTCGCAAAATGCGGGCAAAGCGGAGGCCGAGCGCCATCGCATGCTCGTCGCGCGCCTTTATGCCGGCCGCCTCGGCGAGGAGGTCTCGGGCAACATCATCGCGCTCAAGCCGTTTGGCCTCCTCGTACAAATCGCCGGCACGGGCGCGATGGGCTCCATTGCCATGGAAGCGCTCCCCGGCGGCCCGTTCCGCACCGATCTCGCCGCGCAGGCCCTCATCGGCCAGGGAAGGCGGTTTGCCGTGGGCGACCGCATCCAGGCGACCGTTGCGGCCGTCCACGAGGAGCTCGGCCGGATCGACCTCGTCCCCGTGGGCTGACCGCAATCCCTCGGCTGCGCCTACTTCTGCAGCACCCCCGCCACCATGAGCAGCTTGATGGCGATTCCCATCAAGCTCTCGCCCGCGATCCACCCGCTCGACACCGGCACCGTCAGCCGCTCGCCGAGCTCCGGCTTCGTCTTGCGCAGCACGTGCGCGATCGTCGCCCCGATGAACATCGCGATCGCGTTGCTCGCCGGGATCACGAGCGCGATCCCGAGCCCCGCCGGCGAAGGCACGAACGGGAGCACCTTCTTCGGCGCGAATCGCTCCGCGAGCGCGAGCACGACGCCGAGGAGAAGACCGATCACCATCGCCCGATCCGCCCCCGGGGGCAAACCGCCGAGCCCGCCCGCGAACGCCTTCGAAACGCCGGCCCACACGAGGCACGACGGCGCGGGCCACTCCTCGCTGCCGAGCACGGACGGGTCCGGCATGATGAGCCAGAACGCCGGCACCACGACGAGCGCCCCCGCCACCACGCCGAAGAGCTGCCCCTTGAGCTGCTGCCGCGGGCTCGCGCCGAGCAGCCACCCGCTCTTCAGGTCCGTCAGCAAATCCGCCGAATGCAGCCCGACCCCGCCCGTCACGTTCGCGCTCATGATGTTGCCGGCGAGGTTACCGGGCGTCAGCAGCCCATAAACCGCCTGCGTCACCGGCCCGAGCGCCTTTGTCGGCGTCACGTCCGTCTCACCCGTCACGCGCGCCGCGACGAACCCCATCACCACCGCGAGCGGCACCGCGATGATTCCGGCCCAGAACGGGATCTGGAAGAGGAACCCCATCAAGAGGATCACGATCGGCGCGAGCACGGCGAACCCCGCGGGGAACCACCACGCCGGGCACTCCACCGCCGCGATCGGCTCCTCCTTCTCGGATTTCTTCGCGCCGCCCGTGAATATCCCCGACAAACCCCGGAACGAGCGCACGATGCTCTTGTAATCGAGCAAGAAGCTCGTCAGGCCCGAAGCGACGAGGATCGCGGCGCCTGGCCAGAGCGTCCACCCGACGATCGCCTTGTAACTCACCTCTTTGATCGCGTGCTCCTCGGCGAGCCTCGGCGCGAGGATCGCGTAGCCGGCCATCCCCGAGAGCAGGAGCGACCACGCCGTGCGGAAGCTCATCAGCGCGCCCGCGCCGACCAGCACGAGCTCGCAGTTCAACATGATCGTCCAGTCCTTCGCCGCGCGCCCCGCGATCTGGAAGGGCAGCGCGATCGAGCCTGGCAGGTTGAACGGGATCCACGCCGCCTTCGCGTCCCGCAAGAACGCGAGCAGCGCGCCCATGAGCCCGGCGATCCCGAGCAGCCGCGCCTTCTCCTTGCCTGCGCCCGCGCCTTCTGCGTTCGCGTCTCCGTGGTGCGCCGCCTCGTGCATCGAGCGCAGCGTCTCGGCCGTCGCCGTCCCCGTCGGGAATGCGAGCGCCTCCTTGTTGATGAGCTGCCGCTTGATCGGGATCGCCGCGAACACGCCCATCGCCGCGATCACGCCGAACCAGACCATCAGCCAGACCGCGCTCGGCCGCATCGTCGTGACCATGAGCAGCGCGCCGAACGCCGCCATGTTCCCGCCGCCCGTCATGTACCCGGCCGCGGACGCGACCGAGCCCATCGCGTTGTTCTCCAGGATCGTGAACTCGCTCCTCGTCAGCTTCGCCGCGCGCAAGAGCTCGAAGAGGGCGAACGCCAGGATGCAGGCGGTCAACGTGACGCCGAGGCTCCACCCCGTCTTGAAAAAGACGTAGAGGTTGGACAAACACATCACCCCGCCGATGAGCATCCCGGCGATGATCGCGCGCGGCGTCAGCTGTTTTTCCCCTTTGCGATAGACCGTATCGAGCCATTGTTGCTCGGGGTCCTTCGCGGGTGCGTTTTCCGGCGCGGAAGCGGGCTCGGCGGAGGGGTTCATCGTGGTCATCGCGGGATCGAACGCGAGCGTACCGGAGAAACGTTCGAGGTGCGAAGAAAAACCTACTCGTCCAGCGCCGGGAGGATCGTCACTTCCAGCGCGCTCGGCATCACCTGCGACCGATACACCCGGTGCGTCGCCTTCGTGTAATCACCCGCCTTCGCCTCGAAGATGTTCGGCACGAATTTCTGCGGGTTTCGATCGATGAACGGGAACCAGGTCGATTGCACCTGGATCACGATCCGGTGACCGCGTTTGAAGGTGTGGAACACGTCGTTCACCGCGAACTTCACCTTCGTCGGCTCGCCCGGGACGAACGGCTTCGGCGTCTCGTAGCTCTCGCGGAACCGGCCGCGGAACGGCTCGCCGCGCACGAGGATCTGCTGGCCTCCGCGGTCCTTCTTGCCGTCCCACCGATCTTCCTTCTTGAACCCCGGCATCTTCCCGGGGTTCTCGTCGATGAGCTTCACCACCCAGTCCGCGTCGGTCCCTGTCGTGCTCACCCAGAACTCGGCCTCGAGCGGGCCCGCGAGCGTGACGTCCCGCTCGAGCGGCTCGGAGCGATATTCGAGCACGTCGGGCCTTCGCGACGCGAAGCGCTGATCCTCGGTCATGTAACTCGACGACCAGCCATTCGACATCTCCTGCGTGTACGGCACGGGTTTGTCGGGGTCGCTCAAGTATTCGTCGCTCTCGGCCTCCGCGTTCTTCGGCGGCTCGAACGACAGCGCGCCGCTCCCTTGCAAATAGAGCCGCCCTTTCTTCGCCTCGCGCGGGGGCCAGGCGTCGAACCGCCGGAAGCGATTGGCGCCCCCCTCGAAGACCAGCGCCTCGGCGAGCTCCGGATCCGGCCCGTCCTTCAGGTGGTGCTTGAAGAACGCGAGTTCGAGGTCCTGGAGCACGGGCGACGTCGCGAACCCGAAATCCGCGTCGCCGAGCTTGTCCCCCGTCGTATGGTACCAGCCCCCGTGTTTCCATGGTCCCATCACGATCGAATTCTTCGCGCCCGGGTTTTGCGCCTCGATCGCGCGATACGTGGCGAGCGGACCGTAGAGGTCCTCCGTATCGAAAAATCCTCCCACGACGAGCACGGCGGCCTTGATGTTGCGCAGGTGGGGCAAGATGTTCCGGGCTTGCCAGAACGCGTCGTAGTTCGGGTGCGCCACGATGTCGCGGAAGAACGGGCGCTCGCCCTTGAAATGCTTCGCCTCGGCCTCGGACAGGGGCCCCGCGGAGAGGAAAAACCGATAGGCGTCGGGCGTCCCGTAATCGACCCCATCCCAGTCGTCCTCGCTGTCCTCCTTGGGCTTCGGCCGCGGTTTGTCGAACGACCCGAAGAAATGGAACGCGAGCTGCAAATTGAAGGCGCCGTGCCGGTGCATGTCGTCGCCGCGGAACCAGTCCCCGATCGGCGCCTGCGGCGAGACCGCCTTCAACGACGGATGCGAGTCGATCGCCCCCGCCGACGAATAAAACCCCGGATACGACACCCCGAGCATGCCCGCGCGCCCGTTGTTCCCGGCCACGTTTTTCGTCAGCCACTCGAGCGTGTCGTACGTATCCGTGCTTTCGTCGATGTCCTTCGGCCCCTTCTTGTCGAGGTGCGGCCGCACGTTCACGAACTCGCCCTCGGACATGTAGCGGCCGCGCACGTCCTGATTCACGAAGATGAAGCCCTCCTTCTCGAAGGCCTCGGTGAGAAAACGCCCGCGGTACCGATCGGCCCCGTACGGCGCCACGGAGTAGGGCGTGCGCATCATGAGAAACGGATACTTCCGTGACGGGCTCGCGTCGTTCGGCACGTACACCACCGTGAAGAGCCGCACGCCGTCGCGCATGGGAATGCGATATTCGTATTTCGTGTACCTCGACCGGATGAACTCCGCGCGCGCGTCCCGTTGCTCGCCCTCGCTCGAAGGCGCGGGCGCTGCGGCGGGCGCGGGGAGCGCCGGCGGCGGTGTCGGGGCGGCCTTCTCTTCGACGTGGCAGGCGGGCGAGGCGAGGAGCGCGAGGATCAGCGGGGATGTGCGGGCGAGAGAAACACGAGCGGACACGAACGACCTCCTGGGAGCGCCGGGGGCGCACAGGATAGACGCCATCCCGTGGCCGCTGTGACCAAAATTCAATCGACGTGCGCCGCACCGCCTGGGTGGTAGGGTCGGGACATGGTGAACAAGCCGGAAGAGCGCCCGGGGGCCATCCTTCGGCTCGGACGCGCCGAGACCACACGCGCCCTCGTCGTCCTCGCCCTCCTCGCGATCGTCGCCTTCCGGATCTTCGGGTTCGTCCCGAAAGACCCACCCGCGAGCGCGCCGCCGCAGGCTTTCTCGGTCGAGCGCGCCGCGGCCCACGTCGCGCGCCTCGCCGCGGCGCCGCGACCACCGGGCACCCCGGGCCACGACGCCGCGCGGGAATTCATCCGCGGCGAGCTCACGCGCCTCGGCATCTCCGAGGAAATGCAGCGCGCCACGGCGCTCGGCACGCACTGGGGCGTGCCGTACGACGTCGCCCGCGTGGAAAACCTCGTCGCGCGTTTGCCGGGGCGCGAGCGTGGCCCGGCCCTCGCGCTCGTCGCCCATTACGACTCCGTCCCGAATGCCCCCGGCGCGGCCGACGACGCGAGCGGCGTCGCCGTCCTGCTGGAGACGGCCCGCGCCCTCCGCGGGGGCCCCGCGCTCCGCAACGACGTGATTTTCCTGTTCACGGACGCCGAAGAAGCCGGCGTCCTCGGCGGGAACGTCTTCGTCCGCGAGCACCCATCGTTTCGCGACATCGGCCTCGTGCTGAACTTCGACGGGCGTGGCACCCGAGGCCCCGTCGGGCTCATCGAGACGAGCGCCGGCGCCGGCGCGCTCGTGCGGCATTTCGCGGACGCCGCGCCCGATCCGGTCGCCTCGTCGCTCTTCCCCGAAATCGCGCGCCGCCTCGGCCACCAGACCGACATCTTTCCATTTTTGCGCGCCGGCGTGCCCGGGATGAATTTCGCGTTTGCCGACGGCGCTGCCCATTACCACGCGCCCGCCGACGATCCGGCGCACCTCGACCGGCGGACCCTCGCGCACGAAGGAACACTCGCGCTCGCCCTCGCGCGGCGCTTCGGGGACCTGGATCTCACGACCCTCACGGCCGAGCCGGTCGTTTATTTCGACGTCCCGGGCCTCGGCCTCGTCGTCTACGGCCGCGCTTGGGCGCTGCCGATTGCAATGATCCCCGCGGTGCTATTCGTCCTCGCGCTCGTCTTCGCCGTGCGGCGTGGGCAGGCGCGCCCCGCTCGTGTGCTCGCCGGGTTCGGCGCGCTCCTCGCCTCGCTCGTGGTCGCGGCCGCGCTCGCGGCCGGGCTCGTCGCCGCGCTCCGCGCCCTCACGCCCACGTGGGGCGCGTTCCGCGGCGATCCCTTCGATCCGGGCCTCGCGCGCATGGGCCTCGCTCTGCTCGGTGTCGCCGTGTATGCCTCCGCGTATCGGTTTTTCCGGGCACGCCTCTCCCCGTTCGAGCTCGCGCTCGGCGCGGCCGCAGCCTGGCTCCTCCTCGCCCTCGCCACGGCCGCGCTCCTCCCGGGTGCGAGTTTTCTTTTTGCCTTCCCGCTCGCCGCGTCGCTCGCGGGCCTGCTCGTCTGGCAAAGGCGCCCTTCTCCGGAATCGCCGTCGAGCGGCCTCTGGCTCCTGCTTTCCGCGCTTCCAGCGCTCGTGCTCGTCGTCCCGGTCCCTTACCTCCTCCTCATCGCGCTCGGCTTGCCGCGCGCCGCGCCGGCCGTCGCCGTCGTCGTGCTCCTCGCAGGCCTCTCGGCCCCGCTGCTCGAAATCCTCGGCGCGGGTGCGTCACGAAAACCCGCCCTCGGCCTCGCCGGCGCATGCGTGATCACGCTCGGCCTGGCCGTCGCGACAAACTCATTCTCTCCCGCAGAGCCCCGCCCTGCGTGCCTCGCGTACGCCCTCGACGCCGACCGCCGCGCGGCCGTCTGGACGACGACGGAAGAAAAGCCAGCTCCCTGGACGGCGTTGCACATCCCCGAAGCCACGCGCCGCGCCCCGCGGTTCTCCCTCCCCGGCCAGGGCACGCTCCGGCACGAGGCCGAGGCGCCGCCGCTCGACGCCCCGCCTCCCCAGCTCGAATCCCTCGGCGACACCCTTCACGATGGAACCCGCACCCTCCGCTTTCGGATTCGCTCGGGCCGGAGCGCTCCGTTCGTCCTCGTCTCGGTCACCTCGGAGGCGCCCATCCGCGGCGCGACGATCGACGGGCGCCGCGTGGACGAGTCGAGCGGATTTCGCGCGACGACCGACGAGCCCTGGGGTTTTACCTTCCAGGGTTTGCCCACGGAGGGCATCGAATGGTCGATCGACATCGCGCCCGGCGCGCCCGCGACCGTGCGGGTGGTCGATCGGACGTACGCCTTGCCCGAAGAGCTCCTCCGCGCGCCGATGCCCGCGGACGTGATGCCGATGCCCTTCCGGATCGCCGGCTCGACGTTCGTCGCCGTCGAGCGCTCCTTCGGCCCGGGCCCCTGAATCAACCCGCCTTCATCCGCGCCCTTTTTTTCCTCGGCCCGCTTTCGGGCTTCATCGTCTCGCCGCGCAGATGCTCCCAGAGCGGCAGCGCCGGCACGAGCGGATCCTCGGCTTCCGCGACCGCGCGGCGAAGGGCCTGCGTATCCAGCGGCCCGCCCCTGGGCCACAGCACCTCGCCTTGCCCATCGGCCACGTTGTGGAGCGCGTCGATCACCTTCCCGCGCGTCACGCCGAGCGTATCGTGCACCAGAAGACCCGGCCGGAAGAGCTCTTCTCGTTCCACGAGCGCGCGCTCGAACGCTTCCTCGTCGAACGTCCCGCTGCCATCGGTCCCGAAGCCGAGCTCCTGCGGCGAGGCGGCGATCGTCTTTTTTTCGTACGTCTGGACGACACCCCTGTCGATCGCGATGCGCTCGCCCTCGCCGTCGATCATCGCGCGGCCGTCGAATCCGTCGGGCGTGAAACGCATGGCCACGTCGTAGTCGCTCATGTCCGACGATGCCCAGCCCACGTATTGCCAATCGCGCGCGCCGGCCCTCCGGAGCGCCTCGGCCGGGGCCGAGGCCCAGTCGTCCACCAGGAACACCTCGCAGCCGAACGAAAATGCTTGCGATTTGAGCCGGAAATTCCCGGGGAAGTAGAACACCGCCTCGACGCGCGGGCTCACGGCGACACGCACGAGGCTCTCGCCCGCGAAGCCCGCCTCCGCATCGGACCACGGATCCACGATGGCCTTCGCCGAGCAGCGACGTTTGTCGTACAGGTACGCGACGAACAGGTAGCTCACGGTATCGAGCAAAGCATGGTGCAGGCTGGATGACAACTCGTACCGCCGACGAACCAGCGCCGATGGTACGAGCATGAAGCATCCAATGCCGGTCTTTACCGCTCCGATCGTCGTTCCGTCGATTTCGTGCCGCATCCCCGATCCCGATCCCTCGGGCGCGCCGAAGAAGAAATCACCCCGGCCCCCGAGCACTGCACGACGGCTGCCGCTGAACCGTCGCCGCAAGCGCACAGTGTAAAGTGACACTTGACACTTTGCAGTCAGGGGAAGTACAAGCGAGCCATGGAGCTCGACAAGGCCCGACACGAGAGGGAGCGGGAGAACGACGCGCGAAGAGGCTCCGGCCCCGCGGCTCTCCTGCCCGCCACGATCGTCGTCCGGCTCGAAGCGCTGGTGCGCGACGTACGCACGGTCTTGAGCGATTTCACCGGCGCGCGCCCCGCGCCCTACGCGATCCGCGCGCCGCTCGCCCGGCACCTCCTCACCGTCACGCCCGAGCCGAGCGCCGGCATCACGCCGCGCAGGCTCCGCGTCACCCGCGTTGAGCGTGAGACCAAGGACGCCGTCTCGCTCACGCTCACCGATCCCGAGGGCCGCCGCATCTCGTTCGTGCCCGGCCAGTTCTTCACGGTGCTCGTCACGCTCGCGAGCGGCGAGGTGCTCCGCCGCGCCTATTCGATCTCGAGCCTCCCCGACGAGGACGGCGCCGCCGCCGAGGTGACGATCACCATCAAACGAATGCCCGGCGGGCGCGCCTCGAACCACCTGAACGAGCGGGTCGCGGAAGGCGCGCTCCTCGACGTGCTCGGCCCCTCGGGCAGCTTCACCGTGACGCCGGATCCCGCGGCGCGAAGGCACCTCGTGCTCATCGCGGGAGGCAGCGGCATCACGCCGCTCGCCTCGATCACGCGGACCACGCTCGCCCGCGAGCCCGGGAGCCGCGTCTCGCTCGTGTACGGAAACCGCGGCGAGGCCGACATCATTTTCCGCGACGCGCTCGGTTCCCTCGCTCGCGCCCACGCGGACCGCTTCACGCTCCGCCACGTCCTCTCCGATCCGCCCGCGGGTTTCACCGGACGCACGGGCCTGCTCGATCGTGACAACGTCACGCGCGAGCTCGACGCGATCGCCGCTTCCTCGGGCCTCGAAGCGGACGCAGCCGCGTATTTCGTCTGCGGCCCCGAGCCGATGATGGTCGCCGTGCGCGAGGCCCTCCTCGCTCGCGGCGTCGATCCCGCCCGCATCCACGAGGAGCGATTCTCCGCGCCCGCGCGCCGCACCACGCCCGCGCTCCCGACGACCTCCGCCCCTGTCGAGATCCGCCTCCGCGGCCGCACGAAGACCGTCTCCGCGGCTCCCGGACAAACCCTGCTCGAGGCGGGCCTGGCCGCGTCGCTGCCCATGCCGTTCTCGTGTACGATGGGCGGGTGCGGCGTGTGCAAAGTAAAGCTCCTCTCGGGGAACGTGACGAGCGAAGAGCCGAATTGCCTGCACGAGGAGGAGCGAAGCCAGGGGTTCGTCCTCGCGTGCGTGTCCCGCGCGGAGGCGCCGTGCGCGGTGGAAGTGCCGTGATGGACGTCGCGCTCGCGAGCAAGGAGCCCGCGCGTCCCGCGAAGCCTCCGAGCGTGGGGGGGTTCGGGGGCGAAGCTCGGCCTGCCCGAGCGAAGCCCCCGAACGTAGACCGCGAGGCCTATCCGTATCGCATGAAGGACCTCTGCGAGCGGACGGGCCTGCCGCGGCAGGTCATTCATTTCTACATCCAGCAGGGCCTCGTGCCCGAGGGCCACAAGACCGGCCGCAACATGGCCTATTACGGCGAGGAACACCTCGCCCGCGTCCTGCTCGTGCGCAAGCTCCAGCACGAGCGTTTCCTCCCGCTGCGCGCCATCAAGGCCCTGCTCGAGGAGCGCGACGAGGCCTTCAGCCCCGCGCAGCGCAGGTTCGTCCACGAGGTGAAGGCGCGCCTCAGCGCCACCCTCGGCGCGCGCGCGGACAAACCCACGACCGCCGACGCCCTTGAGCTCATCCAGAAGCTCGGCCTCTCCCGGAAAGATCTCGAGGACATGGTCGAGCTCGGGCTCATCGCGGCCGCGGAGGAGCACGACGCCTCGGGCCGCGCGCGGCTCGTCGTGGCGAGCGACGACACGTGGATCCTGGAGACGTTCGCCGAGTTCCGACGGATCGGCTTCGAGGAGTCGATCGGTTTCTCGGCGCGCGACATCCTGATGTACGAGGAGGCCATGGGCGCGCTCTTCGCCCGCGAGGCGAAGCTCCTCGCCGAGCGCCTCTCCTCGCTCTCGCCCGAGCAGGCCGCCTCCATGGTCGAGCGGGCGCTGCCGCTCATCAACGCCTTTCTGGTCCGCTACCACGACGCGCTGGCGAGGGACTTCCTCGCGACACTTTGAGGTGCAACGGTTTTCGGAGGAGACGAATCATGTTCGACACGAGCCGGCTCACGAGGTTCCTCCCGCCGAGGATGCAATCGCAGATCGACGCGTATTTCGAGGCCATGGAGGTCCTGTTCTCGGTGAAGGATCCCAAGGTGCTCGGCGCGCTCGGCCCCTCGAGCGTGCGGGGCCTGCTCCTGCACCGCGGCAAGCAAGGCACGCCGACGAACATGCCCGCGACGCACACGGCCCATTTCGACTGGAGTTACCCGAACGATCAGCCCGAGATGGCGGACCTCTACCGCCGCGCCAAGGTCGGCCAGTGGAACGGCGACGATCTGCCCTGGCACACGAGCGTCGATCCGCTCGATCCCGAGCGACCGCTCATCCCCGAGGAGTTCCTCTGCTTCGAGGACATCGAGGCGCTCGGCATCAAGCTCGACAAGAAGGAGCGGGCGGAGCTCGGCTACAGCATGTGCGCCTGGATGCTCAGCCAGTTCTTGCACGGCGAGCAGGGCGCGCTCTTCGCCGCCGCGCAGGTGACCGAGGCCGTCCAGTTCTTCGACGGCAAGCTCTACGGCGCCACGCAGGTGATGGACGAGGGCCGCCACGTCGAGGTCTTCAATCGTTACCTCGATACGAAGCTCAACAAGCTCTACCAGATCAACGACAACCTGTTCGTGATCATCGACTCGCTCATGACCGACGGCCGCTGGGACATGAAGTTCCTCGGCATGCAGATCATGGTCGAGGGCCTCGCGCTCGGCGCGTTCAGCACGCTGTACAAGCAGACGAAGGAGCCGCTCTTGAAGGAGGTCCTCAAGATGGTCATCCAGGACGAGGCGCGGCACGTGCATTACGGCGTGTGCGCGCTGCGCGAGCATTTCACGAAGCACATCACCGAGCGCGAGCGGCAGGAGCGCGAAGACTGGTCGTTCGAGGTCGCGCTGCTCATGCGCAACCGCTTCGCCGCGTACGAGGTCTACGAGGAGTGGTTCGAGGGCCGGATGACGCGCGCCGAGTGGCGAAACGTGGTGAACCGGTCGCAAGGGATGAACGAGTTCCGGACCGTGATGTTCAGCCGCCTCGTGCCGAACCTGCGCGAGATCGGCCTGCTCTCGCCGCGGATCATGCCGCGGTACGAGGAGGTGGGCCTCATGCGGTACTTCGGCGGGCTCGCCGCCGACAAACTCACGGCGGACAAGCTCCTCTCGGATCTACATTGAGTCAGGGCGGGATGGGGTCTCCTATCCCGTCACGATCCCTCGAGCCCGCGCCACGGCTTCGGGAAGAATCGCCATTTGCCATTCACGAACGTGAGCCCGTCGAACGCCATGCCGAGCGTCTCGCCGGGCTTGACGAACTTGAATCGATACCAGCGCACGCCCGGCTTCATCGCCTCCACGGCCTTCTTGTATCCGCCGGGGAAATTCGGCCCGTCGCCCTGGCCCGTCGCGATCTCCTCCGTCGTCGCCGAGTAGAGAAGGAGCTGGGTTTGTCCCTCGTTCGGCTTGATGGCCGCGTTCGGGTCGGACCACATCTTCTTGTAATGCGATTCGAGCTTGCCCGCGGCCTCTTCCTTGAAGACGGCCTTGTAATCCTCGGCCGTCGGCTCGAGCGGCTTCGTGAGCGCCGCGTGATCGACGCCGGGCTTCAAGAACTGTTCGAGCAGCGCCTTCGCCGCGTCCGTGTCCGCGCCGCCGCTCGACGGCGCCGCCGCGCTCTCGCCCGCGGGCTTCTGCCCCGACGCGGCCTTCCCCTCGGCGGATTCGGGCTTCGCCTCTCCGCTGGTCGCCTGGTCGGATTTCTTGCACCCGACAGCGCAGAGCATCACCACGACGAGCGATATCGCAGAAAACGAACGAATGGACACGGACACCTCCCTCGGACGCACGAGCGCCCCGGCGCGCGAGTCTAGGCGACGGGCGCGCCGGCCGTAAATCCTGGAGAGGCGCTCAGAGCACCTGCCCGGACGCGCCCGCAGTGCCGGCGTTGCCGGGCGAAGTGCCGCCGGTACCGCCGGTGCCGGGCGTGAGCGTGTTGCCGGTGACCGAGACGAGGGCGCTGCCGACACGATACACGGCAAACGAGGGGCCTCCCGCGCCGCCGCCGCCGTGTCCGCCATTGCCACCCTTGCCGCCGGTCCCACCATTGCCGCCCTTGCCCACCTCGGCGGTGCAGGCCGCCGAGCCATTCCCGGCGCCGCCGCCGGCTCCGCCCGCGGCGCCCGCGCCGCCGCTGCCGCCGTTCCCGCCCTTCGCGCTCTTGATCGTATTGCCCGACAGGACCAATCCGTTCGAATTGAGGACGAAGAGCCCGAACGATCCGCCGCCCGCGCCGCCGCCACCGCCGCCGGTGCCGCCGCAGCCGCCCGCGCCGCCGCCTCCTCCGCCGTTGCCTGTGCCATTGATGACGAACGCCCCGCTCTGGCCGCCGCCGCCGCCGCCGCCGCCGCCGCCATTGCCGTGCGTGCCGGTCACGCCCGTGACGCCCGCGGTGCCCACCCAGAACAGGCTCGCGGTCGATCCGCCGCTGCCGCCCGCTCCATTTCCGCCGTTCGCCCCCGCCGCGCCATTCTGGCCGCCCCCGCCGTCCGTTCCCGTGTTGCCCGCCGAGCCGCCGATTCCGCCGGGCGTGCCTCCGATGCCCGAGAGCCCCGATCCGCCGGCGACCGCGTCGCCGCCCTTGCCGCCGAGGCCGCCGGTCCGGCTGCACACGCTCGTCCCACCCGAGCCGCCGACGGCCGGCGTGCTCGAATCGCAGGCGCCGGGCCCTCCCGCGGCCCCGTTGCCGCCGATGCCGCCGGCCGTCCCCACCGCCCCGGCCGCCCCCGCCCCCGCCGCGCCGGCGGAGAGCGAGCTGTTCTTCAGGACGAGCGACGTGCAGTTGTTGCAATACATCGCGTAATTCGAGATGCCCGCCGTGTTCGTGTCGAGCGTCTGGATCGTCATCCGGTCGACGGTCATCGCCGTGACGAGGTCTTTGCCCTCGACCGCGCTCACGCGGCCGTTCAGCACGGCGCTCGATTGAATCGTGGCCACGTAGGCCGCGCTCCGCGCCCAGTTGTTCTGCGCCGAGTACCCGCCGTACAGGGACACGCCGTTCGCCAGCGCGATGCGGCCGTCGTAGAGCCCCTGCGACACGTACACCTGCTTCTTGCCGAGCACGACCGCCCTCGAGATGCCGGCGGAGATCGTGGCCATCGGAGATTCGCGCGTGCCGGGGTTCAGGTCGCTGCCGGTTTTCGCGACGAACACAGCCGCGGACGCGTCGCCGTCGATGCCGTCGCAGTTCGTGTCGGCGAACCCGTCGTCGGGCAGATCGGCCCCGACGAACTGGCACTCGCAGCCGTTCTGCGGGGAGCCGTCGACGTCGAAATAGCCGGGCAAGCAGGAGACGAGCTGGCACATGCCGGACGAGCACGTCGATTGCGCATTGGGGATGAGCATCCCGCAATTGTTGTTGCAGCCGCCGCAGTTCGACGCGTCGTTGAGGAAGTTCGTCTCGCAGCCGGTCGCAGGCATGCCGTCGCAGTTGCCGTATCCCCCGGCGCAGATGCCGAGCGTGCAGGCGCCGGACACGCAGGACTCGGAGGCATTCGCGAGGTCGCACGCGGCGTTGCACGCGCCGCAATGGGCGAGGCTCGTTTGCAAGTTCGTCTCGCAGCCGGTCGCGCTCGTGCCGTCGCAGTTGCCGAACCCGCTGTCGCAGGCGCCGAGCGTGCAGGTGCCGGACACGCAGGACTCGGCGGCGTTCGCGAGGTCGCACGCGGCGTTGCACGCGCCGCAGTGGGCGAGGGTCGTTTGCAGATCCGTCTCGCAGCCATTGCCGGGGATCTGGTCGCAATTGCCGAACGGCGCGGAGCAGGCGGCCGGCACGCACATGCCCCCCATGCACGCCTCGGTCGCGTTCGGGAGATCGCAGGCGGCGTTGCAAGCGCCACAATGCGCCACGCTGCTCGTCACGTCCGTCTCGCAGCCGTCACCGGCCACGTCGTTGCAATCTCCGAACCCCGTGGTGCACGCGCCGGGCTTGCAAGATCCAGCCACGCAGACGGCGGTGGTGTTCGGCAAGCTGCACGCCTGATCGCAGCCACCGCAATGGTCGGTGCTCGTCATGATGTCGGTATCGCAGCCGTTGTTCGGATCCGCGTCGCAGACGGCCTCGCCTTGCGGGCAGCCCTCCGCGGTCCCGACGATGGGCACGAGGACGTCGGGCGTGGGAGCGCCGCCGATCTTCGCCGTGACCTGCACGTCGAGCGGGTCGAGCGGCTCGGCGAGACCGGGCGAGGTATACGTGACCTCGAAATGAAGCGACGTGCCGGGCGGCCGGTCGAACGGCAACGTGACGGGCACGCGAATCGGCGGGTTCGGCGCGTCGGGCACGAACCGGACCACCGCGACGGAGAAGTCGGGGTTCGCCACGCTCACCGACTCGAACGACGCGGTCGCGTTCGAGGCATTGTCCACGCGGAAGAGGCGCATCCGGGTCGTCCCCGCGGGCACGCTGCCATACGCGAGCTCCTCGGGGCTCGCGCAAGCGCCCTCCGGGCCCGCGTCGTTCAGCACGCAGAGCTCGAGCCCAGCCACGGGCCCGCCGCCCGCGCCGCCTGCGCCCCCTGCTCCGCCTGTGCCGCCCACGCCGCCTGTACCGCCCACGCCGCCTGTACCGCCCACGCCGCCGGCTCCGCCTTCCCCGCCGGCGCCACTGTCACCGCCGGCTCCGCCCATGCCCGCGCTGCCGCCCGCGCCGCCTGCGCCCCCCATGCCTGCCGAACCGCCATCGCCCCCGGTCCCGCCGCTGCCCCCGTCGCCGCCGCGGCCGCCGCTCCCGCTCTGCGACCCGCTCGCGCCGGCCGCGCCCGTGCCGACCTCTCCCCCTTCCGCGCACGAAACCGCTTGAAATGCCGCGAGGCTGAGCCAGGCGGAGGAAACCAGGAGGCCCATCGTGGTGCGGTAAGCTCGACTCGGCATGTCAATCATGAAACACGGATTCGGACCTTTGTCCACGAACCAACCGGCGTCGGAAATCGCAGACACCCCCGTTTCGGCATCGTCCGGCCCCTCGAACCTCCGTCGATGGCCCCTCCCCGTGCGTCGCCAATGGCAACGGTTCGTCCGCGGACGCCCGGGGCGGGTGACGGATTCATGACACGTCCGTCCCGACGCATGCGCGACGACGAGCTTGTTTCGGCCGTACACGAGCCGTGATAGCGTCTGTCGTGAGTATGATGGTGGCGCCGCTGCCGGGGACCATCCTGCTGGGGAAGTACCGTGTCGAGCAAGAACTCGGCTGCGGTGGGATGGGTGTGGTCCTCGAAGCCACGCACCTCGCGCTCGGCCAGACCGTGGCCATCAAGCTCCTGAACCCGTCGGTCGCGCTCTCCTCGGACGTCGTGACGCGCTTCCTCCGCGAAGCCCGCATCGCCGCGACCTTGCCCTCCGAGCACATCGCGCGCGTGAGCGACGTCGGGCAGACCGAGACGGGCGCGCCGTACCTCGTGATGGAGCGGCTCTACGGGCACGACCTCGAAGCCGAGCTCACGCGTCGCGGAAAACTCCCCGTCGCCGAGGCGGTCGACCTCGCGCTCGAGGCTTGCGAGGGCATCGCGGCCGCGCACGCGCAGGGCCTCGTGCACCGGGATCTCAAGCCGGCGAACCTCTTCCTCGCCGAGCGCCCGCTCCGCCCGCGCGTGCTCAAGGTGCTCGACTTCGGCCTCTCGAAAGAGGCGCCGGGGCAGAGCGCCTCGATCACCGGGACCGACGCGGTCTTCGGCACCCCGCAGTACATGTCCCCCGAGCAGATCCAGTCGACGAAGAACGTCGACGCGCGCAGCGATCAGCACGCGCTCGGGATGATCCTGTACGAGATGCTCGCGGGCGCGCCGCCCTTCGAGGCCGAGAGCATCACGCAGCTCATCGTCGTCATCGCCACGCAGCCGCCGCCACGCGTGCGCGCAAAACGCCCCGAGGTGCCGGCGTGGCTCGAAGAGGCGCTCCTGCGCGCCCTCGCGAAGCGCCCGCACGAGCGGTTCCCGGACCTCGGCGCGTTCGCGGAGGCGATCGCGCCCTTCGGCGGCCCCGAGGCGAGCGCGCGGGCCACGCGGATCGTCCACATGCTCGCGGGCACGGCGAGCGTCGAGACCGCCGCGCTGCCGCGCCCCTCGCGCGTGCCCACGGACCAGGCGGTCACGCTCCCGCGCGCGCCCGCCCATACGCACGCGGGCCTCACGAGCTCCGTCGACTTCGGTAGCAACGTCCGGGGCCGGAAAAAACGCGCGGCGCTGTTCGCGGCCTCGGGCCTCGTCGCCACCGCGCTCGTCGTCTCGCTCGTCGTCATCACGCAACAGGGAGCTCCGCCCGAGGCCGCGACGACCCCACCCGAGGCCACGCCCGCGGCGCGCGCGCCCGAGCCCATGGCCACGCCCGCGCCGCCGCCGACGGCCACGCCGCCGCTCGCCTCCGCGGCGTCGCCCGCGACGACGGCCACGAGCACGGCGAAGTCCACGAAGACGTCGCCTGCGACGACGAAGACCTCGAAGCAAACACAAACGATCAAGCAAACCGTGGGGATTTTCGGTGGCAAGCGCAAATAGGTTCGTCCTCGTCGCCGCGTCGCTCCTCGCCCTCGTGCCCGCCTCGGCCCGCGCGGACGAAGAACCCCCGCTCACGTCGCCCGCGGATCCCACCGCGGCCGCGACGCTCGCCGAGACCCTCTTCCAGGACGGCAAGCGCCTTCTCGAACAGGGCGCGTTCGTCGAGGCTTGCACGAAGCTCGCCCAGAGCGACGCGCTCGATCCGGCCATCGGCACGCTCGGGCTGCTCGCGGCTTGCCACGAGCAGGAGGGCCGTACCGCGACCGCGTGGCGCGAGTACGGCGAGACGGCCCGGCGCGCGGAGGCCGTGAACGATGAGCGCGGCGCGTTCGCCCGGCAACGCGCGAGCGCGCTCGAACCGGAGCTGCCGCGCCTGCTCGTGCGGTTGCCGAAGGGCGCCGAGGGGATCGCCGTCTTCCGCAACGGCGTGCGCCTCTCGGCGGACGAGCTCGGGGTCGCCCAGCCCATCGATCCGGGCACGTACGAGATCGTCGCGCGCCTTCCGGGAAAGCCCGAGTTCCGGGCCACGGTCACGGCCGAGCCGCGCAAGGTCGCCGAGGTCGAGGTCCCCGACTGGAATCGCCCCGCGCCCGTCCCCACGCCGAAAAAGGAACCGGCACGGCTGGATGCTGGGACCTCCAACCTTTTGACCTCCAAGGGTCTTGGCCCGCGCAAGGTCGGGGCGATCGTGGCGGGCGGGGTGGGGCTCACGGGATTCTCGATCGCGGCGGCCTTCGCGCTCTCGGCCGGGAGCCGGAATGCCGCGTCGGTTTCGATCCAGGAGTCCTGCACGACGGCCTCCTGCGAGCGCGGGCGCGAGCTCCGCGAGGACGCGCTCCGGTCTGCCACTGTGGCGAACGTCGCCTTTGGCATCGGCGCGGCGGGCGCGGTGACGGCGCTCGTGCTCGCCTTGCTCCCCGAGCGCGCCGAGACACCCAAACCCGCGTCGCTTCTGGGTTTCCACTACGAAGTGGCGCCCTGGGCCGATCGAACCGGGGGCGGGGCGCTTCTCATCGGAAAATTCTGATCCGACCGCTGCGAGTTACCTTGCGGCGCGTTGCCTCCGCTCGGTAGACTACTGAACATGCGTTCCATTTTCTTCACAGCAGCGGGATTGGGTTTGCTTCTGTCCGTGACCGGCTGCGCCGACCTCCTCGGCATCGAGGCGTGGAAGGACCCGGCGAACGCGGACGGCAGCGGGAACAACGGGGCCGGGGCGAAGGAAGAGGACGACGCCGGCGGGGGCGGCGAAGGGGGTGAAGGCAGCGCCGAGCCGTGCAGCAATGGCGTGCAGGACGGAGACGAGACCGACGTCGATTGCGGCGGCACCTCGTGTCCGGCGTGCCAGGACGGCGCCGCGTGCGGGGTCGAGTCGGATTGCGTGAGCCACTTCTGCTCGGCGCGGCAGCTCTGCGCGCCGGCGGACGGGCGCGTCACGTGCGGCGAGGAGGGCGAAGCGGGCCCGAGCTGCGGCGATTGCATCCAGAACGGCGACGAGACCGATGTCGATTGCGGCGGCGACGCCTGCCATCCGTGTCGGTACGACAAGACGTGCCAGACGGACGCCGATTGCCTCGGCGGCACGTGCGTGGCGAACGTCTGCGCCCTCGGCGGGCCGGGCGTCGACTGCTACGCGAACGCCGATTGCGCGAGCGGGCAATGCCTCGGCGCGGATCTCCTGGGCGGCGCGTGCCAGTGATGGCTAGCCCTCGGCGTACTCTTTGAGCTTTCGATAGAGGGTCGCCACGCCGATCCCGAGCTTCGCCGCGGCCTCCTTGCGGTTGCCTCCCTCGGCCGCGAGCATCGCGAGGATGTGCTCCCGCTCGACCTCGGCGAGCGGGCGCGGCGTAAAACCTTTTCCGCTCGGGCTCACCGCCGCCGAGCCGCCGATCTCCGGCGGCAGATCGACCACCTCGATCGTCGGCCCTTCCGACAGGATCCGCGCCCGCTCCATCGCATTGACGAGCTCGCGCACGTTGCCCGGCCAGGCGTGCTCGTACAGCGCGCGGCACGCCGCTTTGCCTATCTCCTTCGGCGCCTCCCCTTCCCGCGCCGCCGCCTCCGAGAGCTGACGCCGCGCGATCGGCAGGATGTCGTCCGGCCTCTCCCGGAGCGGCGGAATCGCGATCTCCACGACCCGCAGCCGAAAATAAAGATCCTGCCGGAAGCGCCCCTGCGCCACGGCCGACGCGAGATCCCGGTGCGTCGCCGCCACGATCCGCACGTCGATGGGTCGCGTCCGGTTCTCGCCCACCCGCCGCACCTCGCGCTCTTCGAGCACCCGCAGCAATTTCGCCTGCATCGCGAGCGGGATCTCGCCCACCTCGTCGAGGAACAACGTCCCGCCCCGCGCCGCCTCGAAGAGCCCCGCCCGCTCCGTCACGGCTCCGCTGAATGCTCCTTTCGCGTGCCCGAAGAGCTCGCTCTCGAGCAGGCTCTCCGGCACCGCCGCGCAGTTGATCGCCACCATCGGCCCGCCCACCCGCGGCGACGCGTCGTGCACGAGCCGCGCGATCCGCTCCTTGCCCACGCCGCTCTCGCCGAGGAGCAGCACCGTCGCGCTCGTCCGGGCGACCCGCCGGGCCATCGTGACCACGCCTCGCATGGCCTCGCTCCGCGCCACGAGCCCCGGCACCTCGGGCTCGTCATCACCGGCCGCGAGCAGCCGCTCGGCGCGCAAGAGCCGCGTCTCGGCCCGCCGCAAAGCTCGCTGCACGTGCCGGAGCGACGCGTCGAGGCAGTCCGTCTCGTAAAACGAAAGATGCGGCTCGATCGCATCGCCCCATTCCTCGCGGCTCCGCCCGATCATCCGGCAGACGGCGTCGCCTTTCCCGCGGCACGACTCCTCCAGCGCGAAGATGGGCCGACCATTGACGCGGCTCAGGTATCCGCTCGCGAATCCGGCGAGCGTCCAGCACACCGGCTCCGTCGCCTGCCCGAGGTGCAGGAGGTGTTGCTCGGCCTCGTACGAATCGTTCCATATCGCGTCGGCGAAGGGCTCGGGCCCGTGGCGCCCCGCGGGCTCGACCGGCTCGAACGTCACGAGCCCCCAGAGTCGGTGGAGCCGTCCGCCCGCGATGCGCCATTCGCGCTCGTCGGCCCAGGGGATCTCCTCGCGCAGCGCCTCCGCCGTCCGCCAGCCGTGCCCGTAGCCGAAGCGCGTCAGCACCGCGCGCGCCGCGTGGTAGCCGAAGCTCTCGATGAGCTGCTTGCGCAAGAGCCCGAGCGCCACGGCGTCGAAGAGGAGCACGCGCTCGCCCGCGAACCGCATGACGCCGCCCTTCGGGCTGAACGAGAACAGATCCGAGAGCCGCAGATCGGCGGCCCGCATGCCCCTGGTTTTCATCTCGAGAGCCCCGAGTCTATCATTTTGAGAGCCCCGGAGGAACGCCCCTCGCGTTTCCCGCGGAAAAAGCGCTTGCCCCGGCTTGGCCCGGGTCGTGCTTAGCAGGATGGGCGAACGGACAGCGCCCCGCACGAAGCCGGGGACCGAAGGAGACCACGATGATCACGCTGCGACGCTCGGAAGACCGCGGACATGCGAACCACGGCTGGCTCGACTCGTACCACACGTTCTCGTTCGCCAACTATTACGATCCGGCCCACATGGGCTTCCGGTCGCTCCGGGTCATCAACGAGGACCGCGTGTCGCCGGCCCAGGGCTTCGGCACGCACCCGCACCGCGATATGGAGATCATCTCGTACGTGCTCGACGGCGCCCTGGAGCACAAGGACTCGATGGGCACCGGCTCGGTCATCCGGCCGGGCGACGTGCAGCGCATGAGCGCCGGCACGGGCGTCACGCACAGCGAGTTCAACGGCTCGCGCAAGGAGCTCGTCCATTTCTTGCAGATCTGGATCGTGCCCGAGGCGCGCGGGATCGCGCCGGGTTACGAGCAGAAGAACTTCTCGGACGCGGAAAAACAGGGCCGGCTCCGCCTCATCGCCTCCCGCGACGGCCGCGACGGCAGCGTCACGATTCATCAGGACGCGAGCATCTATGCCGCGCTCCTCTCGGACGGCGAAGAGGCGCGCTACGCGCTCGCAGAAGGCAGGCACGCGTACGTGCACGTCGCGAAGGGTGAAGTGCAGCTCGGCGGAACCGTGCTCCACGCGGGCGACGGCGCGGCCGTGAGCCGGGAGAAAGAGCTCGTCTTCACCGGTCACGGAAAAGGAGAGGTGCTCCTCTTCGATCTTGCGTGATACCGTACGCGCACACCATCCGACCTGGACGGAGTACATAGCCACCATGCCGAACGTAGCGATCATCTATTATTCGTCGACGGGGACCAACCACGCCATGGCGAAAGCCGTGGGCGAGGGCGCGAGCGCGGCGGGTGCCGAGGTGCGCCTCCGCCTCGTCGCCGAGACCGCGCCGGACGCGGCCATCGACAGAAACCCCGCGTGGCGCGCGTTCGTCGACAAGACGAAGGACGAGCCGAAGGCCTCGCTCGAGGACCTCGACTGGGCCGACGCCGTCGTCATCGGCACGCCCACGCGCTTCGGCAACGTGGCGGCGCAGATGAAGTCGTTCATCGACACGGCGGGCGGGCTCTGGTTCCAGGGCAAACTCGCGAACAAGGTGTATTCGGGCTTCACCTCGGCGCAGAACGCGAACGGCGGGCAGGAGTCGACGCTGCTCGCGCTTTACAACACGTTCTACCACTGGGGCGGCGTCATCGTGACGCCGGGTTACACCGATGCGCTCGTGTTCGCGTCCGGCGGCAACCCCTACGGCCCCTCCGTCACGACGACCGGCGCGCCCACCGAGCACGACATCGCGCACGCGACGTACCTCGGCAAGCGCGTCGCCGAAATGGCGAAGAAGATCCGCGGCTGACGACGCGCCGCTCCATGCTGCGTCGCAGCACGCACATCCGACGTAGTTTTGCAGTGCGGCAATTGCTCCCCTACCGATACTCCTTCGCAGGCGCAGCATCAAACGGACCTCCCGGTTCGAACGATGCTTGAAAATCCCCCGCATCACCGATAAGCATGGATGCCCCGTGGTTGCTGCGGTTGCACAACCCGGGTTCCCTGGCGGGCGCTGCCCAGGAGGTTTCCATGCTGCAATCTTCGCTTCCCCGTCGTTCGTTTGCGCTCACGGCCCTCTTCGCGGCATTCTCCGCCATGGGCTGCGTGGCGTCGTCCGTCGATGACGACCTCGCGCCGGGCGAGGACGACGAGATCGGCGACGTCTCCTCCGCCATCACGTTCACCTCCGATTACGAGGCCTATTTCGATCCCCCCGCGACCACGACGTTCTCGCAGAGCTACGGGGTCGTCGGCTCCATCACGCCCCCGAGCTGGTCCTGGGGCAAGATCGAGCTCCTCCAAGGTCGGCAGAAGTTCCGCACCGAGGGCTACAACCTGCGCACGGCGAAGGGGCGGTGGCAGGACACGTTCGAGGACTCCACCTATCCGCTGCGCACCTACTTCGGCGCCCTGAACCAGCAGCTCGTCGACGGGTTCAACCTCTTTTACAAGAACGCCTGCGCCGGCACCGTCGGCTCGACCTCGGCCACCGCTTGTCCGGACAAGGGGCCCACGCGCCCGGAGGCGCGCTTCGTGCTCCTGCATTACGGTCCGAAGACCGCGCTCGATCAGTGTGACAAGACGAAGGCCCCGGTGCTCCTCGTGCACGGCGCCATGCAAAACGCGAACGTCTGGCTCCGGCCGAGCGGCGACGACGGCACGGGCAAGCTCTACCCCGGCATGACGCAGGCGACGGGCTTCGTGCAGGCGCTCGAGGCGGAAGGGTTCTGCACGTACGCCACGACGTTCGGCAACTTCCACGGCGACAACTTCAACCAGGCCATTCACATCGCGAACGCGCTCTCGCGCATCCGCTCGCTCACGGGCAGGCCCAAGGTCAACCTCGTCGCCTGGAGCAAGGGCGTCGTCGCGGCGGACCTCTACATGCAGAGCCCCGCGCTCTGGACCGACTGGGGCCCGAAGTATTTCGAGCAGCTCGCGGCGCTCCAGTCGCAGGGCGTGCCGAACTTCCGCAAGGACGTGCGCACCTACGTCGCGCTCTCCGGCCCGCACCTCGGCATCGACCTGAACTTCCGCCACCCGTTCAACCCGCTGCTCATCTACAGCACGGCGGAGAACGCCCCGCTCGGCCAGGGGCCCGTGACCTGGAGCTACATGTCCGCCGTGCAATGCGTGACGTGGGGGTATGCGGACTCGCCGAACGACATCTTCCCGAACCCGTATGCGTACTCGGTCTGCGAGAACCGCGGCGGCACGTGGCTCGATTACTGGCGCCGCATTTACACGTCGAACATCACGGGCCTCGACGCGACGGGCATCCCCCTCGCTCCGAAGTCGCTGAAGACGTTGAACACGGAGCAAGGCGCCTCGGCCTCGGGCTACACGTTCGACAAGTACAACCTGGCCATGTGGGGCTCGGTCGACGACACGGGCAAGCTCGTCTCGGCCTACCTCGGCCAGATGCAGGTCGCCTACGATCTGCGCCCGTATTACCCGCTGCCGAACCGGCAGGACGACCCGGTGAGCTACGACTGGTCCACGCTCGACACGGACGAGACGAAGTGGCGCGACTGGATCGCCATCAAGACGAACTACAACCCGGCGAACGTCTTCGGCGGCGCCGGCTGGATCATGGATGATGCCGGTCACACGACCTGCCGCGCCACCGCGTACGATCCCGCGTCCGCCTGCCGCGCCAAGCACCTCTATTACGACAGCCTCACCGCCGAGTCGTATTCGCTCGGCTACGCGCAGTACAAGCTGATGGACGGCATCGGCATCAAGGCCGTCATGGAGATGGGCGGCAATCTCATCGAGCGGCTCCGGGCGCGGGGCCTGAGCACGAGCCTCGATTACCTGTACGTGCTGCACGGCACGTCGGGCGGCGCGAGCGGGCAGGTCTTCGAGATCGACGGCATGGCCTGCCCGACCTGTGATCCCAAGGGCGACGGCGTGCTCTTCGACGTGAGCGTCGCGGCGCGGGATCAGCTCACGCAGGGCTGGACCAGCGCGAACAAGACGGCCAAGTCGAAGCAGGAAGGCGTGCCGTACGGCCACCTCGAGGTCGGCGTGACGCCCGCGGTCTGGGCGAAGATGATCACGCAGTTCAAAGCGCTGCCCTGATTCGACTCAATACGGGTCCGCCGGGCTCGTCACGCCGTTCGCGGCGCCGAGGGGCTCGGCGGGCACGCTCGTCTCGCCCGACGGGAAGTCCAAGGTATCGCCGGCCGCGAGCCGGTGATAGGACAACCCCGAATACTCGAGCGGCTTTCCCGCCTCGCAGGTCGTGGGCTTCTCGTCCGCCACCACGAGATACACTCTCCCCTCCCCGATCACTTCTCCCTTGCCCTGGGCGTCGATCACGACGGCGGTCTCCTCGTCGACGCCGATACCCTTGGCTTTCGGGGCCCAGCCGTCCGCGAGGATCCGCCCGAGGAAGCCGACGAGGCGGCCCATGCGATCGCGGGGGACGAAATGGGTGTCCGTGATGAACCCGGCGAGCGGCGGGAACGCGAAGACATCGCGCTCGATCGTCATGTAGACATTGTACGGGTCGAGCAGCGCCTCGTCCGAGTACACGCTCCCCTCGTAGGCCGCGAAGACGAACTCGCCGAGCACCGCGCAGCCCGCGCTCGTGCCGCCGATCACGCCGCCGCGCTGCCAGACCGAGGCGAGCGCCGAGGCGAGGGCCGTGTCCCGCCAGAAGTTCACGTAATCGGCCTGATCGCCGCCGGCCATGAAGACACCCTCGGCGTGCTCGACGCGCCATTTCACGTACTCGCTGTTCGCGAGCGCCTTGCTCGTGACGAGCATCGTCTCGACCGAATCCGAGGCGGAGAGCTCCTGCAGATACTCGTTGTACCCGTCGGCGCCGGAGGCGCGGATCACGACGACATCGCCGCCCGCGATGCGTGGTTTCCACCAGGTGAACGCGGCGTCCACGTCCGTCGAGCCGCCCATCAAGACAAGGCCCGGCCCCGCGGGGGTCACGTCCGCGTCCGCGTCGTTGCCCGTCACGTAATGAACGAGCTCCGCGGGCGGCTCGGGGCTCACGGAGCTGCCGCCCGCGCCGCCGCTTCCGCCTGCGCCTCCGACCCCGCCTGCGCCTCCGACCCCGCCTGCGCCTCCGACCCCGCCTGCGCCTCCGCTCCCGCCCGCGCCAGCGCCTCCGCTCCCGCTCCCATTTCCACCGCTCCCGCCTCCTTCTCCGCCTCCGCAACCGGTGAGCAGAAGAAGGACGACCAGCGGTGCGGCAAGTTTATCGATTCGCGTCGGCATTCCCCCCGAATACCCGGACCACGCACACACGTCAATCGCCCGCGCCACCCACGCGGTGTCTCACACCACACAATATCATCCGCCATGACGGACAGGCAGTAAATTTCACTGGACACATCCGTTATAGCGGACATAAGCTCATCATCGTGGCGCACAATCCGACTGGTGGGAGGGCGGGCCGACGCGCGGCGATCACCGCCTTGATCGTGGGCGCGCTCGGGCTCTCGGCTTGCGGCAAGTCGCAGCCCGGGGGCGCGACCAAGGAGGTCGAGCTCCTGAACGTCTCGTACGACCCGACCCGGGAGCTCTGGCGGGACCTGAACGAGAAGTTCATCGCCGCCTACGAGAAAGAATCGGGCACGAAGGTCACCATCAAGCAATCGCACGGCGGATCCAGCACGCAGGCGCGCGCCGTCATCGATGGGCTCGAAGCGGACGTCGTCACGCTCGCCTCGTTCCTCGATACCGACGCGATCAGCAAAAAGGGGCTCATCCAGCCGAACTGGGTGGGCGCGTTCCCCTCGCGCTCCTTGCCGTACACGTCCACCGTCGTCTTCGTCGTGCGCAAGGGCAATCCGAAGGGAATCAAGGATTGGCCGGACCTCGTCAAGCCCGGCGTCGAGGTGATCACGCCGAACCCGAAGACCTCGGGCAACGGCTACCTCTCCTTCTTCAGCGCGTGGGGCTCCGTGGTCCTGCGCGGCGGCTCCCGCGACGACGCGATCAAGTACGTCACCGAGCTCTACAAGCAGGTCCCCGTCCTCGATTCGGGCGCGCGCGGCGCGACCACCACGTTCGTCCAGAAAAAGATCGGCGACGTCCACCTGGCGTGGGAAAACGAAGCCCACCTCGAAGTACGCGAAGCCAAGGGCGAGCTCGAGCTCGTGTATCCGCCCATCAGCATCCGCGCCGAGCCCCACGTGGCCCTCGTCGACGGCAACGTCGACCGCAAGAACACCCGCAAAGTCGCGCAGGCGTATCTCGAGTTCGCGTACACCGACGAGGGGCAAGAAATTGCGGCTACGCATTTCTACCGGCCGACGAACGACGCCATCCGGAAAAAACACGCCGAGATCTTCCCGGAGATCCGGCTCTTCGCCATCACCGAGATCGCGAAGGACTTCCCCGACGCGCACAAGCAGTTCATCGGCGAAGGCGGCGTCTTCGACACCATCTACAGCCCGAAGAAGTAGCCGCGGATGGCGAGCGTGAACCGCAGAGTGCTCCCGGGTTTTTCCCTCACCCTGGGGTATACGGTCTTTTACCTCGGCCTGCTCGTGCTCCTGCCGATCACGGCCGTCTTCGTCAAGGCCGGGTCGCTCTCGGTGCACGATTTCCTGGGCGCGGTATGGACCGGACGCGCGCGCGCCGCTTATCTCCTGACCTTCGGGACCTCGTTCGTCGCCGCGCTCGTGAACGTCGTCCTCGGCGGGCTCATCGCCTGGGTGCTCACGCGCTACACGTTCCCAGGCAAACGTATCCTCGATGCTCTCGTCGACCTCCCGCTGGCGCTGCCGACCGCGGTGGGCGGGCTCGTGTATGCGAGCCTGTACGTGGAGAATGGCTGGCTCGGCCGATATCTCGTCCCCCTCGGGATCCGCGGGGCGTATACCCGGCTCGGGATCGTGCTCGTCCTGGTCTTCGTCGGCCTGCCCTTCGTGGTGCGGACCGTACAGCCCGTGCTCGAAGACATCGATCCGGAGGCCGAAGAAGCGTCCTCTTCGCTGGGCGCCACGCGCTGGCAGACGTTCGCGCTCGTCATTCTCCCGACGCTTTATCCGGCCTTGATCACGGGGTTTGCCCTCGCGTTCGCCCGCTCCATCGGCGAATACGGCTCGGTCGTCTTCATCTCGGGGAACATGCCCTTCAAGACGGAGATCGCCCCGATCCTGATCGTCGCGCGCCTGGAGGAGTTCGCCTATGGCGAGGCGACGGCCATCGCGGTCGTATTGCTCGTCATTTCGTTCTCGATGCTGCTCGTGATCAACCTCCTCGAAAGCTGGAGCCGGCGCCATGACCGTTGAGACGGCGGAGGTCCGAGACGCGCCGCGAGCCAAGGCCACAGCGACGAAGATCCGGCGGGCGCAGCAGGATCCCGCGTGGCTGCGATGGAGCCTCACCGGGCTCGCGGTCGCCGTCGTCGGCGTGCTGATCGTGATACCCGTTGCCAACGTATTCGCCGGGGCCCTGGCCGAGGGCGCGGGGGTCTACTGGAAAAACCTCGTCGACGATCCGGACACGCGCCACGCGATTGGCCTGACGCTCACCGTCGTCCCCATCGCGGTCACGGCGAACGTGATCTTCGGCGTCGCGGCGGCCTGGGCGATCGCGCGTTTTTCCTTCCCGGGACGCACCTTGCTGACGGCCCTCATCGACCTGCCCTTCTCGGTCTCCCCCGTGGTCGCCGGCCTGATGTTCGTGCTCATCTTCGGCCTGCAAGGCTATTTCGGGGCCTTCCTCCGCCGCGACGGCTACGCGATCATGCCGTACCTCGTCGCGACGATCCTCGTCCTCCTCCTCGCCGTCGCCTATTTCGTATTTCGGCCGAGCCACCCGCGCGCGCGGCGTGGCCTCTGGAAAACGTCTCCCCTCGCCCTCGCCCTCGCGGGTGCCACGGTCTTCGTGCTCCTCGTCCTCGGGCAGCAGGCCTTCGAGGTGTGGCCCTCGAACAAGAGCCTCAAGATCATCTTCGCCACGCCGGGGCTCGTCCTCGCCACCGCATTCGTGACCTTTCCCTTCGTCGCGCGCGAGCTCATCCCCGTGATGAACGCCATCGGCGCGGACGAGGAGCTCGCGGCGCTGAGCCTCGGGGCGAGCGGCTGGCAGATGTTCTGGCACGTCACGGTGCCGAACGTGAAATGGGGGCTCGTGTACGGCATCATTCTGTGCAACGCCCGCGCCATGGGCGAGTTTGGCGCGGTGTACGTGGTCTCCGGGCACATCGCCGGCGAGACCGACACCATGCCGCTCCGGATCGAAAAGCTGTTCCAGGAGTACAACATGCCGGGATCGTTCGCGGTCGCGTCCGTGCTGACGCTGCTCGCCATCACGACGCTCGTCGTCAAGCGCAAGCTCGAAGATCGCATCCCGCAATCCGACGAGGGCCGCCGCACGGGAGCGCATCCATGAGCATTCGCATCCAGGGCGTATCCAAGAACTTCGGCAGCTTCCGGGCCCTCCACGACGTCAGCCTCGACGTCCCGAGCGGCTCGCTCCTCGCCCTGCTCGGCCCCTCCGGCTCGGGGAAAACCACGCTCTTGCGCATCATCGCGGGCCTCGAGGTCGCCGACCGGGGCACGGTCCTCTACCACGACGAGAACATCACCGACTACGAGGCCCGCGATCGAAAAGTGGGCTTCGTCTTCCAGCATTATGCCCTGTTCCGGCACATGACGATCGCCGAGAACATCGGATACGGCCTCCGCGTGCGTGGGGTCCCCAAAGAGGAGCGACAGACCCGCGTCGACGAGCTCCTCGCGTTGATTCGCCTCGAAGGCCTGGGATCACGCTATCCGGCGCAGCTCTCGGGCGGGCAACGGCAGCGCGTCGCGCTCGCCCGCGCGCTCGCGGCGCGGCCGAACGTGCTTTTGCTCGACGAGCCGTTCGGCGCGCTCGACGCGAAGGTGCGCACGGAGCTCCGGCAATGGCTGCGCAAGCTCCACGAGGAGATCCAGGTCACGAGCGTCTTCGTCACGCACGACCAGGAAGAGGCCTTCGAGGTCGCCGATCACGTGGTGATCATGAACGAAGGCCGCATCGAGCAGGTCGGCGCGCCGGCCGAGGTCTTCGAGCGCCCCGCGAATGCGTTCGTCATGGACTTCCTCGGCAACGTCAACGTCTTCCACGGCCGCGTCGAGCGCGGCCAGGCCGTCGTCTCGGGCCTCAAGGTCGCCTACCCCGATTATCAGCACCCCGAGGCGCGCGACGCCGCCGTCTACGTGCGGCCGCACGAGCTCGAAATCGAGCATCATCCCACCGAGGCGGGCAGCCTCGCGGCGAAGGTCCTGCACGTGAATCCGACCGGATCCCGGACCAAGGTGGAGCTCCGCGCGCTCGACTCGGATCAATTGATCAACGTGGAGCTCACCCCCGAGCGCTTCGCCGCGCTCGGGCTGCGCTCGGGCGACACCGTCCACGTCTCCCCGCGCAGGGTGCGCGTCTTCGTGCCCGATTACGAGATCTGAACCTCCCGAGGAAACCATGGACATGAGCGAGTTCGTGATCGGAGCATCCGCCGGGCTCAAGCCGGTGATGGAGCGCGTCCTTCAGGTGGCGCCCACGGACGCGCCGGTGCTCGTGCTGGGCGAGACCGGCTCCGGGAAAGAGGTCATCGCGCGGGCCATCCACGCGCGCTCGCGGCGGGCGCACGGGCCCGTGGTGCGCGTCAATTGCGGCGCCATTCCCTCCGAGCTCATCGACTCCGAGCTCTTCGGCCACGAGCGCGGTGCGTTCACCGGCGCGGTGGGCACACGCAAAGGCTGGTTCGAGCGCGCGGACGGCGGCACGCTCTTCCTGGACGAGGTCGGCGAGCTGCCCCGCGCGGCGCAGGTGCGCCTGCTCCGCGTGCTCCAGGAGAGCACGATCGAGCGGGTCGGCGGCCACGAGACAATCCGCATGGACGTGCGGATCGTCGCGGCCACCCACAGGCACCTCGAAAACATGGTGGCCGAAGGAACCTTCCGCGAGGACCTCTGGTATCGCCTGAGCGTCTTCCCCATTCGATTGCCCGCGCTGCGCGACCGCATGGAAGACCTCCCGGCCCTCGCGGCGCATTTCGCCGAGCACGCGGGCAAACGCCTCGGCGGCCCCGGGCTCACGCCGACGCCCGCCGACATCGAGCTGCTCCGGGGATACACGTGGCCGGGCAACGTGCGCGAGCTCGCGGCGGTCATCGAGCGCGGCGCGATCCTCGGCAATGGCAAGCGCCTCGAGCTCGCGGCCGCGCTCGGGGGCCCCACCGTAAAACCGCCCTCGCGCCCGCCCATCCGCGACGCGGATGAAATCGTCACCCTCGACGAGGCGACGGCCGCGCACATTCGCCGCGCCCTCGCCGCGCGCGGCGGCCGCATCGAGGGCCCGTACGGCGCGGCGCGCCTGCTCGGCATCAACCCGCACACGCTGCGCGCGCGCATGCGCAAGCTCGGCATCGAGTGGTCGCGTTTCCGCGACCCCTCCGCCCCCGAGCCCTCGATGCAGCCGAACCGCTGAACGCACGCGCGCTCAGAACGTCGCGTCGAGCTGGACGTGGGCCACGTGGTTCGCCTTCTCGAAATCGAAATCGTGCGACATCCGGGCGATCCAGTCGGCTTGCAGCTTCATCTTGTGCTTGTTGAAGTAATAGTTGAGCCCGACGCCGATCTCCTGCCCGCGGCTCTCGACCTCGGCGACGAGCTTCGGATCCGTCCCTCCGAACGCGTACAATCGTGAGAACCGCGCCACGATCTCGATCGGCGGATCGAACACGTACGAGGCCTGAAACACCGTGCCCTGGCCCGAGCGCGTGTACTCGGTGCGCGGATTGCCGTCCTCGTCCGTGGATTCGATCCGATCGACGTCCGCGCGTTTCCACAGATACTCGCCCTGGAGCGCGAACCCGCGCCACTTGAACACGAGGTCGGCGGCGGCGTGCAGATAATCCGTCGTTCCCCCGAGGAACGTCGCGCCCGTCGTGCTCCGCAATCGATTCGTATTGTAGTTCGCCGCGAACGCGCCGCCGAACGCAAGGCCCGGCTTCTTCCTGCGGTCGAGATCGCCCTCGGAGTCATCGTCGATCTTGCCGAGCGGTCGAAGCTCGAGCCGCCCCACGAAGAGCGCGCCGGGCTCCCGCGAGGTCGTGAGGTTCGTCCCGCCTCCGCCGAACGCGCTGAGCCGCCACGCGACCGGCGATTCTTTCCCGAGGAAGTTCTCCGAATAAAACGTGATGCCCACATCGCGATCGAGCGTCAGCTCCCCGACGGGCACGGGCCTGTCGGCCATCTGCAGCGCGAACTCGCGGACCGTGCGCAATCGATCGAACGGAACGAAAAACTGCCCGGCTCGGACATTGAAATCGCGGTGGATCTTCCAGTCGATATAAGCGTCGAAGATCGGTGACGTCGCGCCGTCACGATAGTCACGTCCAGCAATGGCGAGCTGAATCATGTAGGTCAGCTCGGGCCGATAGACGTGGCCAGAGAACCAGAGGCGCGCCGTCCCGATGTTGACGATCTGCTGGAAATTTCGCTCGCCCTGATCATCCGCAGGAGGCACGTTGATCTGGTAACGAAGCTGGATCCGGCTCCGGGCATTGAACGAGAACACGTCCCCGACCTTGACCGTCACCCCATTGCCGGGGGAGCCGGAGATCTCCACCGGAGGTTTCGGCTCCACCGCCGCGGCACTCCCGGGCAGCCCGAGCGCCGCTCCCAGAGCGAAAACGCAACACGACACCAAGCGTCTTCCCGGGGACGACATGCAAGAAACCAATGAGCATCTCGCGTGCCAGGAGAGACGCCTCGGTTTCCCCCGAAGCATCATCCGTTGAAACGGACGAGCCTCCAGAGAACCCGTAACCGCTCACGGCTGCCCGTGAAATATGCTGGGGGACTTGACGGGCGGCGTCCCGGTGCGCCGGGAGCCGCCCTGGTTTCGGTGTGGATCAGGCCGGAGGCGTGCGCCTCGACCTCACTTCGGTGTGGGGACCGCGCAGCGATTGTTGATGCACAGGGACCCAGGCGTGCAGCAGTTTGCCGCGGTCTCGCAGGACTCGCCCTCTTGTGCGCATTCGTTCGCGGGCGGCGGCACGCAGACGAGCTCCTTCGTGCCGTCGCCGTCGACGTCGGCCGGGCGGCACACGTTGCCGTTGCAGCACGAGGCGGCGGACTCGCAAGGCTGATTCAGGTCCTTGCAGGGCTCCAGCGCGGCGAATGCGCGCATGTTGCCCGCTTCGAGCTCCTGACCCGGCAGGTAGAATGCAGGATGGCTCGGATCGGGTTTGCCCTGGTAATCGATGTCAATCGCGGCGACCCAGAGCTTCTTGCGCGGGCTCGGGGTCTCGACGTTGTTTTCGTACTTGCCCCACTTGTTTGCGCCTTCCGGCACCGTCCCGCCTGGGCCGATCGTGTTGCCGTAGACGCGCCGACTCGTGAAGAACACCCAGTAATACCCGCCGACCGGGACGGGCAGGATCGTCGGCTCGTAGTTCAGGCGCGCCTCCTCGGCGTCGCCGAACGGCAGGTAGAACTGACCATTTTCGTCGTAGCCGTTCAGCGCGGCGAGCTTGTTCACCGCCTTCGTCGCCGTCTCGACCAGGAAGACCTCGCCATACGAAGGCGTGGCGCCGAAGCCCGCGGTGTCGAAGCGATCGCCCGCGTGGTAGAGCACCGCGGCGCCGTCGGGCGTGAAGCTCGGCCAGCCGACGATGCCCGAGGGCACGGCGAGCAGCTCGGTGAGGGCCGAGAATGCAGGCGGCGACTGCGAGAGGTCGACGTCCATCATGGCCAGCGTTCGTCCGGGCGTCGGGTCGTACCAGGAGAACGCGACGTGCTTGCCGTCGGGGGAGAATGCCGGCGTGAGCGCGTATTTCACGGCGTTCGTGAACGAGGACGCCCCCACGTCGGCGCCCGTCTTCGTGTCGAGGAGCCGCGACGGATACTCCCCGGCCAAACCGCGCACGGGCGACCCGCTCCCCGGGATGCCGTTCGTGATCATGTACGTCCCATCCGGCGTCAGCCCGCCGAAAGAAAACTTCCGGCCGTCGTTGTCGAGGTAGCGCTGCGAGGCCGTGCCGTCCGGCGTGAGATCGTACGTCGCGCTGTCGAGCGGATTGTCGACCGTCCAGTTGACGCCCGCCGCGAGCACGTTCCCATTCGCGCTGACGGAATGGCAGACATTGCATCCGCCGAGGAGGACCTCCGCGTTCGAGCCCGGCTTGATGCGCATCACCGCGCCGCCGTTCGCGAGCTTCGAGACGTACGTGTTGTAATATACGATGCCGCTCAGGCTGCCCTGCGCGATACGCCATGATTGCGTGACGGGGCCGGTCGCGGCGCCGCCGGCGAGCTTCGTGGCCGTCACGGAGACCGTATCGCTCGGGCCGGCGCTCTGCGTGACGCCCTTCCAGACGGCCGCGGGCAGATCCACCCGCGCGGGGGCCGAGGCGCCGAAATAACCCTTGTACTCGAAATCGCCCACGTTGATCTTCACGAGCACGGCGTCCGCATTGCCGGCGAGCTGGAGCGTGGGAGCCGCCAGGCCGCGGGGAAAGACGGTCTTGTCGTAGGGATAAAGCCACCGGAAGCCCGGCTCGGCATTGCCGCCGGTGTCGAGCTTCGTCTGATCGTCGGTCGAGAGATTGCCGGCATTCTCGGCGATCTTCACGCGCACCGTGATCGTCGTGCTCGCCTCGAGCTGCCCGCTCTTCGCGGTGACCTTGGCCTTGCCCGCGACGAAGCCGCCGGAAGCGAAGACCCCGTCCGTGCCAATCGTCCCCACGGTGACATCGTCGAGGAACCAATCGATCGCGCCGGGATTCGAGCCGTCGGTGAGCTTCGCGTTGAAGGGCAGCGTGCCCGGCGCGCCGGCCACGTCGAGGATCGGATCCTGCGGCTCGATCACGAGCGCCTGCTCGCCGCCGTCGGGGAAATTGATGAAACCACCGTCGCCGCCCGAACCGCCGCCGCCGGACGACGAACCGGCGTCCGGCCCCGAGGCGCCGCTGCCCGCCGCGCCGCCGCTCGTATCGCCGCCGCCGCCGCAAGCGGCGATCGCGCCCGCGGAGGAGACGGCGGCCGCGAGGAAAAGAAACCAGAGCCTATCACGCGTCATGAAGGAACCTCCGAAGCAATCCGGCCGATCATGCTACCAGATGTCCGGTTCGATTCCGATTGAAACGATGCTAGAAAAAACCGAACGTGAGGCCACCCTGTGCAGCGACGCCCACCGAATCGGTGACACGCAGGTACACGGGCCCGGCATGGGCGAAGAGGCCCATGCGGCTGCCGCTCCGGGCCCATCCGAAGCGCGTGACCTCACCGAGCGAGAACTGGAGCTCGGCGCCGACGCGTCCCCCGTGCCCCGCGTTCAGGCCGACGATCCCCGCGATGGGATAATACCCGTACCCGGCGAACGGGACGATCGCGAGCACCTTCGCCGGCTCGAAACGATAACGCACCTCGCCGCCGATCGAGCCCGCGCCGATCATCGCGCTGAGGCCGAAGGAGAATCGACCGAACTGCGGCCCGGTGAAGACCTCGAACCCGCCGAGCCCCGCCGTGACGTCATCCCGTCGAATGGCGCCGCCGCCGATGCGAGCGACGAAGACCCACGTGGAATCGGCCGGAGGCCCATACCCGAGGTGCGGCTTCGCCGGATTCACGAGCGGCAATGGCTCGAGCGCGTCGGCGGGTGCATGGACGGCGGGATGGAGGCGGAGGACGTACGGGGCGCCGGATTCGATCGGCGCGCGCGGGAGCGTGAGGCGATAGGTGCCACCTTCGCCGGGCGCGAGGTCCTCGTCGCCTTCGACCACGGAAGCGGAGACGAGCGGAGACGGCCTCCCGAGCACGGCGAGCTCGATTCGCTCAGGCTCGACGTGGAGGGGCGTTTTCCCCTCGTTGACGACGTGCACGTCGACGCGCGTGTTCGCGCTCTGTTGCCAGTACCCGACGTGGATACGCTCGACACGGGCCGAGATACCGGCGCCGCGCGTGGAGAGGCCAGCGTTCGGGCGTGGTTCGAGGGCACGGGAGCCGACGCGGCCGCAGGCGGCGGTGGAGAGGAGGAGGGCGAGGGCGGCGCCGCGGCGCGAGGTTTGGCGGGGCAGGGACGCCCGATCGTCGTGCACGCCTGAGCCTACCACGGCACGGTCAACGTGGCTCCGTGAACATGCTTCCAGCGTGGACAGGTGAGGCCCCTGGCTGGTTGCTTCCGAACGGCGTCGCCATGGCGTATGCTGCCACCACGATGACGGACGCGTCGAAGAAGCGGACTGTGCTGGCGGTACAGAACATCAAGGGCGGCGTCGGAAAAACGACGATTGCCGTCAATCTGGCCGCGCTCCTGGCGGAGAAGCACCACAAGCAGGTGCTCGTCATCGACGCGGACCCGCAGTGCAACGCGAGCCTCTACCTGCTCGACGACCCGAGGTTCGACGCGAGGACACGCAACGACCCGCAGCGGCAGGAGGGCAACCTCTATGACCTCTTTCATGGCGACGTCCGGTACCTCGACGTCGTCACCGGGCAGCATTACGGACCGAAAAGGAGCACGAGTAATTGCCGGGAGCTCGTGAGGACGTGCGCGGGGGGAGGTTCCCTCTCGCTCGTCTGCGGCAGCGCCGAGCTCTTCGACGTGCAGGAGATCGCGGCCGAGCTCGTCCTGCCCCGCCTGAAGCGGTGGATCCGGACCACGGGAGACGCGTACGACCACGTCATCATCGACTGCCCGCCGAGCATCAGCAGCCTGAGCCTGTCCGCGCTGAAGGCGGCCGACAGCATCCTCGTGCCGATGGCCGCGGACGTATTCTCGGTCCATGGCTTGCGGATTCTCTTGGAGACCCTCGCCCGGTACAAGAAGGTCTATGATATCCAGGCGAAGGTCGCAGGGGTGGTGCTGAGCCTGTTTCCCCCGGATGGGGACGCGCGGCGGACGGGCGCTGAGAATTACGCGCAACGGATTCGCGAGGCATGCGCAACCAACGTCCCCGCGATCCCGTGCCTGATGCAGTCCATTTCAAGGGACAACGCCTATCCCGAGTCGTTCGAGAAACGTTCGCCCTTACCGTTCTCCCCAAAACCTGCCCACGACCGGCTCGTCGACGAGCTCGACGCCATCGCGACCGAGCTCGGGCTCATCGGAGGTGGACCGTGAAGATGCCGGAACGTTCGAGCGGCAATGGGGTGCGGGTCGCGAAGGCGCTGCTCGGCCTGGTGGACGAGTACTCCGCCGAGGACTTCGAGGCCGCCGAGAAGATCCTCGGCCAGGAGGAGCTCGTGCATGCGCTGCGTATGCTCGCCAAGTTCAAGGGCCAGCATCGAGACGCCCCGGCAAACGAGGTCAAGGCCCCGTCCGAGACCCAGCCGCCGCCGGAGGAGGGGGCGAGCTCGTCTCCTGAGGAGTATCTCTCCGAGAAGGAGTTTCGCGAGATCGTTAAAAGAGAACTTGTGAAGCTCCCCGTCGATGTAACCATGGCCAGGCGTATCGCGTCGCATCTAACGGGCATGCGGTTTTCCCCGAACCGCAACGCCGCGGACGTCCTCTGCCGAAGTATCGAGCTCATCGAAAAACGGTTTCCCGAGCCATGGTTGCGTATCGAGAAGTTCGGCTCGCTGCTCCGGAGCGCCGCTGCTGCGGCCGGGCCCGATCACGCAGCCCGCATCGAGCTCCTGCTCCGCGACACCGCCATCAAGGCACTCAGCACGAATACGATCATCTTTCCCAAGCCGTTCGATCTCGCCAAGCTCCGCGAGCTCTGGGCCCCCTCCCCCTTGCCCTTCGCGCCGGACGAGTCACGGGAACACCTCGTGTCGAGGCTCTTCGAGGACGCGGTCCGCCTCGCGCCCAACACTCTGCCGGACATCACCTTCGAGCTCCTGAAAAGGGGGCTTCGAAGCCCGACCGACCTAGCCGTGACCGGGATCCGCCGAACGAACGCGAAGAAGGGCCATGACGACTACGAATAAGCGCCCGCGCCCCAAGCTCCTCGCCGAGGTCCGCAAGCAGGTCGAGCACGCCACCGCGGCGCCGCTCCCGGAACTCAAAGCGGCGCAGGAGCCCCTCGCTTACCTGTCCTGGCTCGCGTCCCATTGCAGCCGCTTCGCCGCGCTCCCCGTCTTCCTGGACGAGGTCCAGTCCGATATCGTGGCCATCCTCTACGCCTGCGCGCTCGGGATGGAGCGGACCGCGTACCTCCACGCGCGGAGCCTGCTGGAGAACCTGATCCGGCATTGCTATTTCGACTCGCGTCCGGCCCTCTTCGTCACGCGCCAGGTCGAACCCGAGGAAGCCATCCGGGATCGGTGGGCCGCGCAGTCCGAGGAGATCCAGAGGCTCCCGCACTTCCGCTCGGCATCGAAGAAGGACGACGAAGGCGACGACACCTCGTTGTTCGCGGAGATCAGCGCGGTTTACGTGCAGTCGAGCCGCTTCGTGCACGGGTCGACCGCCCGGTACCGGAACATGTACAAGAACATCCGCTCGGTCGGGCTCGATCCGCCACGCGCCCAAGAGCTCACGGACTTCCTGCGGCGCCTCTGCGAGAGCTCGCTCCTGCTCCTCGCGCTCTATCACCTCGGCCCGTACATGCTCATCTCCCAGCCCATCCGGCGCTACATGCTCCTTTCCATGCGGCGCGAAGGGCGCGCGCGGTTCCTGCGTTGCCTCGGAGAGGTGCCCTTGACATGGGCCGAGCATCAGCGCTCCGCGGCGCTCCAGCACCTTCGCGAGAGCAACCGCAACCCCCGCATGAGTCCTGCCGGCCTCGCGCGCGACAAGACAGGCCGCGTGCGGATCGCCCATCCGGGAGGCTAGCCGGCGTCACGCGCCCTCCGCCCGTCGCCCACCCACCGCTCCCCCGTCGACCACCACCGCGAACGCGTCCACCACCACCGCAAACACGTCGGGAGCCACCGCGAACGCGTCCCCGGTCATCGACACTACACCCACATCATCCCCCCCCGCCCCTCCCTCCCGCCTTTTCCCCTTCTCACCGCGCCCGCTGACGGCTACCGTGGCAAGCATGACTACTGCCCCCACCTACACCTGGCCCGCTGTCCTCGCGATGGTGCCCGCGCCCACGCAGGAAGAAGCGGAGCGTTATGCCGACGAGACCCCAAACGCCGATTTGATGGAGCGAGGCTCGCAGATCCGCAGCGAGAAGATCCTCACCGACCTCGTGCGCTTCGGTGGGATCCTCGGCGAATTCTGGCCCAAAGCCACCGCCGCGCAAAAGCGCCATCTCCTCGGGCTCTCGGAGCCGCTCCTCAAAGTCTTCGTCCATTCCGGCAAAAAACTCGCCGACATGGTGGCCCAATTCGACGCCACCGCAGACGACCGCGAAGCCAGCCGCGCCGCCGCCATCGCCGTCGCCGACCAGGCCTACAAGGAAGGAATGGAGGAGCGCGAGCGTCTCGTCACCGCCCTCGAAGGCGTGGCGCACCTCGAACCAGGTCTCGAAGAACGCATCACGAAAGCAACCGGCCGCGTCACCGATTTCACCTCACTCGCCCTCTCCCTCGCCGCCCTCGCAAAGGTCGCAAAGGACATCCGCCAGAACCCGCTGTCGAAAGCCGCAAAGCAACTCGACGACGGAGGTCTCGACGCGCCCCAAATCACGGTCTTCGAGGAGATCGCCGCAAAGGTGAAATCCACCGGCACCCTCGCCTCCGGCGCACGCGCCAAGGGCCTCGTGACGCAAGCCGATCTCGACCTGCAAGACGGAATCTGTCTCTCCCTCATGGAGCGCGTCATGAAGGTCGTGAACCGCGCCCACGATCGCGATCCATCCATCCCAAAGCTCACGCCCATCGCAACCCGGCGAATGTTCCCGAGCCGCAAACGCGCAGTCGAAGCGGTCCCGCCCGAAGGCTGAGGGCCGCCGCGCTGGGGCGTTGCCCCAGGCCCCACCAGGGGCTGTCCGCCCCTGGACCCGGACCAGCGCAAGCGCTGGACCCGGGGTCGATGAACTGCGCGATGCGCAGTTCATCGAACGGGCGACGACGCTGCCAACCAAGACCGCCGCACTGCCCTTTCGACTGGCAACGCGGTCCAACCGGCCCGTTGGAAGAACTGCGCGAAGCGCAGTTCTTCCACCCTCGGTCCAGGCCGTGCCTGGTCCGGGTCGAGGGGCGGACAGCCCCCGCGGGGCCCGGGGCGGAGCCCCGGCGCGGCGGCTTGCGTCGTCTACCTGCACACCTCGTCGATGAAGACCCCTTCGACCCCGACGTGGACGATGGTCCCCTTGTCCCCGACGATGTAGCCGTCGACGAGGGCGGAGGCGACGCCGTTGAAATCCACGCCATAGGGGAGTTGGATCGATCCGGGCGGCTTCAGCCGTGAATAAGGGCCCACGAGCGCCCGCGAGCGCACCACGACGAGCCCCGCCTTGCCGACGGCGAGGTCTTGCGAAAAGGCGCGCACCTCGTTGTCGGCACTGAGCCACGGAGGCCCTTCGACGACCCTCCATTCGGGCGGCGGCGACCAGACCCCTTCGGGCGGCATCGTTCGCTCGAGCTTGACGCCGCGGCCGTAGATCGTTCCGTAATCGACGAGCGCGAGGAGATCCGCGTCGACCAGCGGCGGCCTCGGGATGCACGTCAGCTGCTCGCCGCGTGGCACGCAGTCGACGATCGTCCCCCGCGCGCCGACGGCGCAGACGTGGTGCTGGCACCAGCCGACCGCGGCGAGATCCTCCGTCGTCCGCGTGTCGACTGGCCGCCAGACGCCTTCCTTCGAGCGCTGAACCATGACTCCACCACGACCGACGGCCAGCATGGAGGTCTCGAACTGCGCGACGGCGAGCAAATCCCGCGTGGTGCCGGTGTCCTCGACCCGCCAGCCGACATTCGCGCGCCACACCGCGGCCACGCCGTGCCCGCCGACGGCGATGTGGAGCTCGCCGGGCACGTGGACCACAACGTGGAGGTCCTCCTCGGTGCCGGGCGACTCGGCCTCCCACCCCGTGAGCGGGTGGCGCACGCGGACCGTCCCGTGATCCCCCACGACGATCGCCTTTCCCTTCCCCGGCAAGAGGGCCGCGGCGCGCAACGTCTCCGTCGTGCCCGAAGGTTCGCGATCGAAGCGGTAAGAGAAAGGTCTCCGGGACGCGTGCAGCCGCCCGTCCTCGCCGAACTGCGGCAGCTCGAGCGTCACGGCCTCCGGATCGGCCTGCAACGAAGGCGCTGGGTGCACCCACCCCCCGCCGAAGCAGCTGGCGACGGGATGGATGTCGGCCTCGTGGCCGCACCCGGTCATCAGCGCAGCGCCGAGCAGACCGCGCGCGAGGCGTCCCATCAGCGCGGGACCTCTTCCGCGTCGAGCACGTAGGCGCCCAGCACCCCAGCGCCGACGCGGGGACCGTTGTACACGTCGAGCGGCGACAGGTGCGTCGCGTCGAGGATGACGTAATGCTCGCCCGCCTCGAGCTCGGCGACGAGCTCGACCTCGTAGGCGCCCTCCGGCGCGCGCGCGCACGCGACGCTCGGCCCCGCGCAGCGGTCGCGGATCTCGATCGCCAGCGGAAAGTGCGCCGCGGCCCGAAGCCTCACCCGCGCAGGCGCCTCCAGCGACAGGCGATGCACGGCATTGCCGCCCGTGAGGCCACATGCGGCGCGCGCGCCGCCCGAGAGCGACGAGAATGTGCCGAGGGCGCGCCCGCCGAGGCCGAGGGCGCGCCCGCTCGCGCAGAGCGATGCGACCTTCGCCGGATCCTCGGGCCGCAGCACGGCGCTCGCGGACGTGTCCCGATCGACCCGGACCACGTACCGGCCGGCCTCGTCGAGATCCCCGGCGTCGACCACGACCCTGTAGAGGCCGGGCTCGAGCGGGAGCGAGAGCACGGCCGTATGCCCGCGATAGGCGCTGGCGCATCCGCGCGCGAGCCACCCCGCCTTGGCCTCGTCCCTCTCTTGCACGACGACAGAGCCGAGGAAATCGGGGACGAGCTCGAAGCGGTAGCTCGCGGCCTCGCGCACCTGGAAGCCGTAATCGTTGTCGAGGAACTGGCCGCTCCGAAAGGTCCTGGCGCAGGCGTAGCTGTTCTGGCGATCGGGCTGCCGCGTGTCGCCACGCGCCGGAATGCCGAGCGTGAGGACCCGCGGGGGAAGGTCGGCCCAGCGGGAGGGCTCCTCGGGCGGCGGCTGGCCTCGAAGGCAGCCGCTCGAAAGGACGATCCACGCCGCTCCGCACAAGAGGCGAGCTGACACGCGGATGGGGCGTGCTGTCGTGGGCTTCAATGGGTCACTCCTCGCGGAGGTCGAACGCGAGGTGGTGCTCGTCGAGGGTGCCCTGGAGCCACCGCAGCACCCTGCAACCCTCGATGGCCCCGGCGGCGCACGCGTCCTTGGCCATCTGCTCGGGGGTCGTCCAGAGGGACCCGCCGCCGATGGGACGCGCCGGGAGGTCCAGCCAGCCACGCGTCGGCGGATGCTGATATGTGAGCCCGTAACGCAAGAACAGTCCCGCTGCCGGCGCGCAGGCGCGGCCCACGAAGTCCCCGCTCCCGAGGCAGCCCTCGGCATGGAGATGCGCGGCCACCCGGATGTCCCCGGTGATGCCACGCCCTTGCAGCATGAGCGCCCCCAGTCGGTAGCACGCGAGGGGCTCGCGCGTGTCGTCGTCCAGGCGAGCCGCCGTGTCGGGGCGGCCCGCGACGAGGTCCGCGTAATACGTCCGCAGGGTGCAGAGCGGCGCATACCGCTCGACCGCCGCGCGGACATCCTTGACCTCGCCGCCGAGCCCGAGCTCCGAGGCGAGCCCGAGATAGGCGCACGCCCGGGGCGACTGATTGTCGCACTCCTCGCGAAGGAGCGCGAGCCCACGTCGCGCGTCCCGGTCGCCGAGAGAGCCGAGGAGGAGAACCTTGCCGAGCTCCACGCACGACAAGGCCGGGTAGACGGTGCCGTCGAGGCCTTTGGCTTTGCGGTTCTCGAGCGCCTCGCGGTTGTATTCGCCCTCGAGGTCGCAGGCTCTCTGGAGCAGCGCACGCCCGCGCTTCGCATCCGGCGGCTCGTTCCCCTGACCTTCCAGGTAGAACATGCCTGCGTATTTGCAGGACTCCCACGCGCGCGAGAGCGTCTTCGTCTCGCATTGGCTCTCCCATTCCCGTGGGATGGCCGCCGGACCCTTGGAGGGACCGAGGAAGCAAGCTTCGCCTTCGAGGTCGCAAAGCTTTCGGTAGAAAGCCCCGGCCGTGACGGCCGATCTGCGCACGCCGATGCCCTGCTCGTAGATGAAGGCCGCGGCGCGGCAGGCGTCGGCTCGCCCCCGCTTGCAAGCGTCTTCGAGCGTGGCCATGTCGTCGGGCCCTTCGGCGAGGTACCGCCAGAAGTTGTCGTGACGCACCTCGTCCCGCCACGCCGACGAGCAGCCGAGGAGCATGGGCGAAACGAGGGAGAGCGCGTGGACGAGCGCCCATCGTCGCGCCAGGACGTGCGGGTGTCGTTGCATCGCTCCCCGAGTATATACGCCGCTGCGGACGCGGCGCGCGGGATCCGGCGTGGGCGGAGGCTGAAAACGCGAAGGGGCACGTGTGCGCCTGCGGGTGCGGAAGGTGCATCCTTGGGACCGCTTCGCTGGGGCTTCGCCCCAGGCCCCACCAGGGGCTATCCGCCCCTGGACCCGGACCAGCGCAAGCGCTGGACCCGGGGTCGATGAACTGCGCGATGCGCAGTTCATCGAACAGCCGACTCAAGACCAGCTACGACCCTGCCAACCAAAGACTGCCGCGCTGACCTCTCAGCCGGCAACGCCGTCCCTGGTCTTCCAACCGGCCCGTTGGAAGAACTGCGCGGAGCGCAGTTCTTCCAACCCGAGTCCAGGGCTTGCCCTGGTTCGGGTCGAGGGGCGAACAGCCCCCGCGGGGCCCGGGGCAGAGCCCCGGCGCGGCGCCTTGCTGGGCAATCCGCCCGCGCGTCAACCGGCGAGCCCGACGCGCGCGAGGATCATCCCGAGATCGTCGCCATGGCTCGCGCGCGCGCCGAGTGATTCGAGCAGCGCGACCTCGTGCGCTGCGGGCGCGCGTGGCCCCGTGACCATGTGCACCTGCATGCCGAGCGCGAGCGGGAGCGCGAGGTCGAGCTCGTAGATGTCGCCGCAGACGATCACCTCCTCGGGCGCGACGCGCGTCTTTTGCAGGATGCGCGCGATCGTCTCCCAGTAACGGCCGCGCCGCGGATACACGGGGCGTTCGAGGCCCGGCAAGCGAACCTCCGCGGGTACGGCGGAGAAGCGCGCGTCCTCGGTCTCGGGCTCGGCCACCACGTATTTGCGCGCGTCGCCGTGCACCTCGATCTTCGAGAGCCCCTCGGGCCCGAGCGTCCGGAGCTTCTTCAGCGCCGCGTCCGTGCGCGCATTCGTCACGACGAACGTCGGCAGGCCCGACGCCGCGAGCGCCTCGAGGACCTCCTTTGCGCGCGGCCGGAACGCGGTCAGCGTGTGCTCGTAGGCGAGATGATACAGGACCGTCAGCACGGCCGCGCGCGTCGCTTCGCCGCGCAGGATGCCGTGCTTCTCGAAAAGGAGCTGCGCGATGGTGGTCGAGCGGATGTACGGATCGGCCCCGGCGGGCGCGACGATACGCCCGTCGTGGACCCAGCCGTAACGGCCGGGATTTCGCGCGATCTCGGCGGCACGTTCTTCCCAGACGGCGACATCTTCTCGCCCGAGGAGATCGAAGACCGCTTCCCGGTACACGTCCACGAACGGGGCGGCTTCTCGCTCCACGTCGGTGAACGTGCCGTCGAAATCGAGGATGATGCATTTCGGTGTCACGACGCTACCTCTGCTCAGAGACTGGTCTTCTCGCTCGTGAAATTGTCCCGGATCCACGTGGAGAAGCCGGGGATCTGGAGCCGCGCGAGCAGCGGCAGGAAGGCTCGCTCCACGCGGTCTTCCCGCGCGACGAGGTGGAACGGGCGCACGCCGACGTCGTTCGACGCGAGCACGAAGGGCATGACCTCCGACCGGCCCTCCTCGAACGCGTCGAAGAGCAGCGACGCCTTGACGTAGGCCGCCGAGATCTCCAGGAACGCCGGCCGCACGCCGCGCAGATATCGGCTGAACGGCTCGGCGATCACGCGCTTCTGCGCCGAATCGGCGAGCCCCGCCGCCTCGAGCTGCCGCCGCAAGAACTCGCTCGCGCTCACGCCGGGCATCTCCCGCGCCCGCCGCTCGCGCTCGTAGCCTTCGGCCACCACGACGAGCGCGTAGTCGGCCCGCGACAGCGCCGCCGCGGTCTCGCGCAGCACGGCGTCCGGGAACTGGAAGAACGGCAGCACGATGAGGTGCGCGCGCGCCGCCACGCCGCAGTGCAGCGCGTGACGGCCGCTCCGGTTGCCCATCATCTCGAGCAGGTAGATCCGCTTGTGCGTGTAGGCGTCCTCGTAGAGCCCACGCGCGATCGTCGCGCCCGCCTCGACGCCCGTGAGGAAGCCGATCGCGCGATCCCCGGCGAGGTCGTTGTCGATCGAGACGTTCATGAACCCCGTCGGCAGCTTCGGGTTCATCTCCCCGAGCAGCGCGCGCAGGCCCTCGAACGTGCCATTGCCGCCCACGCCGACGAGATGGGAAAACCCCTGCGTTCGCAGCGTGTCCGCGGCCGCGCGGCGGTTTTGCCCGTCGTGGAAGCCGAGGTAGCGCTCGCTGCGGAAGTCGCTGCCCGCGTCGAGCACGCGGCGGCCCATGCTGCGCGCGGGGATGCCCTTGGCGAGCAGGGCGTAACGTTCTCGACGGCTCACGATGAGCCGCTCGAAGCGGGGGTCGCTCGTCGCGTCGTGCGTGAGCGAGCGGAAGCCCTCGGTCGCGGCCCAGACTTCGTAGCCGCGCCGCGACGCCTCCTCCGTGAGCGCGACGGCGACCGACGCGTAGCCCGGCGCGTTGCCGCCGTCGAACACGAGGAGCAGGCGCCGCTCCGACGGCGGCATCGCGGCAGGCGTCCCGAACTCCACGAGGTTCGTCATGCGGAGGCGCGTACCACGAACGGGGGGTGCGTTGGAAGATCGACCGGCACGGACGAGCCGATCCCCGTCCCGCGGTCCGCGCACCTCGTTATGGTGCATGCCGTGCTCGGGAACGCCCGTTCCCCGGGCAAACACGAGGACCGGGCATTCACGGATACGGTGAGGACGGCAAAGCGATCCTGGTCAATGAAGTTATCGCCCGAATTTGAAAATATCATGCACGTCTTCGAGGCGCGGTGTGTATTCTCGCCACTGGAGGTGACGACCTTGAAACGACGCATGTTCTTGCCGCTCTTCGCCCTCGCCCTCGGGCTCGCCGGCTGCGGCGACGACGTGGCCTCCGAGGAGGACGCGCGCCGCGCCTACGAAAGCCTCGACAAATCGATCGACAAGGCCATGCAGCTCGGCCTCCAGGGCTTCAATGCCGCGTCGAGCGCGAACATCGATCCGCAGATGGCCAATGGTGACAGGACGGGCACCATCACCATCAGCGGCAAGGTGGATCAGGGCTCGTCCCCCAACAAGACGATGACCCTGAACGAGGTCTTGAAGGATTACTCGGACGACGGCGAGGTCACGTACAACACCTCGGGCACGGGGCCGATCCTCGACCTGAAGCTCAATGGGATTCCCGACGGCACGATCACGGGCACGCTCAAGGGCGCGTTCACGATGTCGGGCGCACTCGAGGGAGGCGTGACGCTGGACCTCGCGATCAGCGGCGAGCTCCAGCCCACGATGGCCGATCCGATGAAGATCGAGCGCAAGCCGGAGTCGACGAAGATCACGGGGAAGGCGACGAGCGATTACGGCACCTACGAGGTCAACCTCACCCTCTGACGATTTTCCTTTCCCGGCCCACCCCCCAAAGCGCATCGTTCGATCCGTGCGCTCGCCTCGTTCGCTCGCCCTGCCCCTGGTGCTCGTCGCGCTCGGATCCGCTTGCGGCGCGGCGAGCCCGTCCCCCGAAGAGCCTCCGCCCGTGATCCTCACGGACCCCCCGAAAGCGCCGCCGTCTGCGCCCGCCGCGGTTGCCACGACCGAGGCTCCGCCCGCGCCCGAACCCGAGCCCGAACCGGAGCCCGCGCCGAGCCGTCCGGCGGAAAATCCCGCTCCCTCGCCATGGCTCGCCGGGCCCACGAGCCCCGGCTCGTTCGCGCTCGAAGGCGGTCGGCTCGTCGTCAAGGAGCCCATCGCGTTCGACACGGGCAAGGACAGCCTCAAGGCCACGAGCGGGCCAGCCCTCGATTTCGTGACCGCGTTCCTCCAGGCCACCCCCGACCTCACGCTCCTGCGCATCGAGGGCCATTCCGACAGCCAGGGCAGCTCGGCCATGAACCTCGAACTGTCGAGCCGCCGCGCGCTCTCCCTCGCCCGAGCGCTCGTTTCGCGCGGCGTCGATTGCAGGCGGCTCATCCCCGTGGGGTTCGGCGAGGTGAAGCCCATCGCCGACAACCGCACCGAGGAGGGTCGCAAGCAAAACCGCCGCATGGAGTTCGTGGTGGCCGCAATCAAAGGCAAGGCCGTCATGAACATGCCGGTCGACGGCGGCGGACGCGTCGCGGGGGATCCCTGCCTGTAAATACGTCTGGCAGGACAACCGTTCGTCAATCGCCCCGCGCCAGCACCACGACGGAGTACCCGACCGCCGGGACGCGGCCCGGGTTGTGGTACGAGTGCCGCTGATCGCCACGGAAGACCACGACGTCGCCCTCGGCCACCTGGAACTTCTCGCCTGCGACCCAGAGCTGGATCTCGCCTGCCTCGACCGTCAGGTATTCCCGCGTGCCTGGCGTGTGCGGGACGCCCGTCATCCGGCCGGCGGGGGCGACCTCGATGCGATCGATCTCCATTCCGGGAATGGGGTCTGGCAAGAGCTTCCGCACCAGGGCTTGTCCTGGCGTGCGCACGGGCAAGGACTCGCGGGCATAGTGACGCGCGACGCTGCGCGGGGCGCTCAGGAGCTCCTCGATCGACACCTGGAGCGCGGACGCGGCGCGGTTCAGGACTGCGAGCGTCGGGTTCGCCTCGCCGGACTCGAGGTGCGCCCACGTCGCGCGCGGCACGCCGCCGAGCTTGGCCATCTGCTGTTGCGTGAGCCCCCGCGCCTCCCGGAGCTGCTTGACGTTCTTGGCGAGCCGGCCCGCGAGATCCCGATCCCCATCCATGGGCCCGAAGCAGAGCAGGTTCCAACCCCTTGGCGCAAGCTCCAACGACTGGGCAGCCTCCCCGGCGCACCCTGAGGACACGTGTCCTCACCTCCGGCGGCGGCGTGATGTCTCGTCTCCTCGGATCGCGCCCCTCGCACATCCCCAGCGAGCCCTTGTAACGGCAGATCGACCCGGATACGTTCCCGGCACAAGGATTGCTGGCGGGGAAAACCATCATGAACGAGACGATTCAAAAATACATCGACTTGGCCGTGCAGCTCGGCATGAACGTTGGATTGAAGATCCTCGGGGCGATCGTCCTCTGGATCGTCGGCCGCATCGTGATCCGCGCGGTGCGCGGCATTCTCGATCGCAGCCTCCGGGCGCGGGACATCGACGCCACGGTCACCAAGTACATGAGCTCGGTGGCGGGCGTATTGCTCAACATCCTGCTCCTGCTCTCGGTGCTCAGCATCTTCGGCATCGAGACGACGACGTTCGCGGGCCTGCTCGCGGCGGCGGGCGTGGCGATCGGCGTGGCTTGGTCGGGCCTGCTCGCGAACCTCGCCGCGGGCGTCTTCATGATCGTGCTCCGTCCCTTCAAGGTCGGCGATGACGTCATCGCGGGCGGCGTCGAGGGCACGGTGAACTCGATTGGCCTCTTCGTCACGACGATCGACACGCCCGACAACGTCCGGACCTTCGTGGGCAACGGCAAGATCTTCGGCGACACGATCAAGAACTTCACCGAGAACCCTTACCGCCGCGTGGATCTCACCGTGCAGCTCTCGGGCCAGGCCGACGTGAACAAGGCCATCGCGGTGCTGAAGGAAAAGATCGCGACGATCCCGAACATCATGAAGACGCCGGCGCCGGTCGTCGAGTTGCAGACCTTCACGCTCGCCGGCCCCGTGATCGCCGTGCGGCCCTTCGCCCACCAGAGCCATTACGGGGCCGTGTACGGCGCGGCGATCCAGATCATCAACGAGGAGATGGGCAAGCTCAACTTCCCGGCCCCGGCGAACCCGATCGTCATCACCGAGCACAAGAAGGCGGCCGCCGCCTGACGTTCGCTCCCCTCCCCTTCCGCTCTATCTCGCCCCTAACCTACCCGCGCGCGATAGCCAGAACGTGACGTTCGGCCCGTCGCGGCGACCGGGCGGCATGTTCTGCCGGTCGTAGATCACGAGCGGCACCTCCCACTGCATCACGACCTCCGCGCCGAGCGTTTGCCGGAGCTCGCTGCACGCCCCCGCATATCCCTCGTCCGCGTTTTTTCCGGACCAGCACGGCAAGCCCTCGTAAAGGTACAGGCAGGCCGGCGGGTCGCGGAGCAGCTCTTCGAGCGGCTTTTCGATCTTCACTTCGGGGTTCACCCCCGCGGCGAACGCGGGGACCACACGATAACGATCCCCGCCGCGATCACGCCCCGCGCGCGCGCCGATGCGGGCGAAGCGAAGCTCCTTCGCCTGGGCGTCCGCCCCGACGTACTCGATGACGGTGCAGCCCTCGGGGACGAGCTCGCGGGCCTTCTGCACGAACGCGTGCTCGCGCATCTCGGTGTAGCCGACGTCCTCGATCCACCCGCGATGCAGCAAAGGCGCCGCGACGAGCGCCCCGCACGCGACGAAGACCCCCGCGCGCCGCTGCTTCCACAGCCACGGCACCGCGATCGCGCCGAGGAGCAAGAACGGCACGACGAGGTGCAGGTGATACCGCGGGCGCATCGTCTCCTCCATGACGAAGGCGTGCGCGATCGTGAAGATCCCGAGCCAGCCGAGGAGGAACACGACGAGCCTGCGTTCGCCCGCGCGATACCCGAGGATCGCGCCGGCCGCTGCGAGGACCACGAGCACGGGCGGCGTCACGGCAGGATCGGTGAGCACGAAGAGCTTCGGCACGAGGAACGCGCGCCCCGTGTCGAAGAGCCAGCCCGGGGAGAAGAGGGCCGTCTTCACGGCCGCCTCGTTCGTCGAGAGGAACACCGGAAAGACGAGCAGGCCCATTCCGGCGACGACGAGCACGCCGAGCACGCGACGCACCGGAGGCGCCGTCTCCGGGTGGAGCGAGACGACGGCGGCCATGTAGACGACGATGAACAGGATGTTCAGCGGCCGGAGCAGATACCCCGTGTAAAGCGCGGCCGGCAGGCAAGCGATCGCGACGATGCGGAAGACGCGCGAGGGATCCCGCAGCCAAGCGTGGATCAGCGCGAACGAGAGCGAGGTGATCACGAGCGAGGGGATGAACGCGTCCTCGCAGCGGGAGAAACGAATGTGCTGCGGCAGGAGGGCCACGGCGAACGCGGCGAAGAGGCCGGCGCGTGGATCGCGCAGGAGATAGGTCGCGTGCCCGAAGAGCACGAGCGGCATCGCGGCGGCGTACCCGAAGTTCGTCCACGCGATGACGTCGGTCAGGTAAAACGGGCCGCCCGCGCGCGCGGCGATCGCCTCGAGCACGGGGCCGTCGGCGACGGCGCGCACGTTCGGCCAGAGACGCGTCCAGGGCCAGGCGCCGAGGAACGATACCGGCGAGAGCCAGAGCCGGCTGGCCGCGCCGGCGAGGACGATCGCGGCGAGCGCGCCGCGGATCCACGCAGGCTCGTCCCGCGTGAGCCGCGCGGCGAGGATCGTGGCGAGCGCGACGAACCCGAAGAGCGCGACGATTCCGTCGAGATCCGCCCATTGCCCCGCGGCATACGCCGCCACGCGCGGCGAGCTCGTGGTCACGCCGGGCGCGATCGAAGTGGGCTTCGCGCGCGGCGGCTCGATCCACAGGCCGCCCCGATCGTTCCGCGCGAGGGCTTCGAGCAGCGTCGCGACCGCCTTTTCGGCCGCGGGATCCTCGGTGGAATCACGCACGGCCACGAAGCTCGACGAGCGCGGGGCCTCGGGGCGCGCGGCCTCGTCTTCGGGGTGAACCAGGGTGACGCGTGCCTCGCGCCCCTTCGGCTCGCGCAGGCCGACGACGATCCGTTGCTGCTCGATGGAGACGTTCCAGAGCGCGAATCCCGCGGCGATCTCCTTGCCGAGCGTGAAGGGGGCGAAGAGCGCGAGCACGTCCTTCTCGCGCCCGCCCGGCAGCATGTAGGGATGCGCGAGCGCGCGCGGCGCCCAGAGGACGAGCGCGAGGACGAACAGCAGGAAGGACAGGGCGGCCCGGCGAAACGTCACGGGCCGAGCGTACTCGATCCCGGCGCCGCCTGGCCGTCCTTCACCACGCGTAGGCTTCGGGCGCGGCGCCGCCGGGGCCGGGGAAGATCTCGTCGAGCTTCTTCAGGGTCGCCGGGTCGAGCTTCAGATCGAGCGCGCGCACGGTGCCGTCGAGCTGCTCGATCGTACGTGGTCCAATGATCGGCGCGGTCACGGCGGGCTGCGCGAGGAGCCAAGCGAGCCCGACGTCGGCGGCGGGCTTGCCGAGGCCTTCCGCGAGCGCCTCGAACCGCTCGAGTTTTTCGCGGTATTTGGCGAGGTTCTTCTGCGCGAAATCGGTGGCGAGCCGTCCTTCTCTTTCTTTCTTGAGGGCGCCGCCGAGGATGCCGCCCTTGAGCGGGCTCCACGGGATGAGGCCGAGCCCGTAGTGCTCGCAGGCCGGGATGACTTCGAGCTCGATCGTGCGGTCGATCAGGTTGTAGAGGCTCTGCTCCGAGACGAGCCCCAGGAAATGGCGCGATTTCGCGGCCTCGTTCGCCTGCGCGATGTGCCAGCCCGCGAAGTTCGACGAGCCCACGTAGATCACCTTGCCCTGCTGGACGAGGACCTCCATCGCCTGCCAGATCTCGTCCCACGGCGCATCACGATCGACGTGGTGCATCTGGTAGATGTCGATGTGATCGGTCTGGAGGCGCCGGAGCGACTCCTCGCACGCCTGCCGGATGTGCAGCGCCGAGAGGCGCGAGGTATTCGGCCAATCGCCCATGCCGCCGTAGACCTTCGTCGCGATCACGGTCTTCTCGCGGCGCCCGCCTCCCTGGGCGAACCAGCTGCCGATGATCTGCTCCGTCCAGCCCTCGCCCTTCTTCCAGCCGTACACGTTGGCCGTATCGAAGAAGTTGATCCCGAGCTCGAGGGCGCGGTCCATGATGCGGAACGAGTCCTCTTCGCTCGTCTGGGGGCCGAAGTTCATCGTGCCGAGGCAAAGTCGGCTGACCTTGAGGGCCGTGCGGCCGAGTCGGGTGTATTGCATGGCGCGGGACGATACTCCCCGCGCGCGGGCATGTCACCCGGGCACGTCAGAAGAGCGAGAGCTGGCGCCGCGCGCCCGTGACGTCGTCGAAATCGCGCCCGCCCGAGAGACGGAGCACCGCGTCGGCGATCGGCTTGATCTGATGCTCGACATAATGCTCGTGATCCAATGGGGACGAACGCGCGCTCGTGGGCTCGGGGCCGTTTTTCGTGACCACGTAGGAGACGACGCGGCCCGCGTCCCCGCCGAGCCTGCGCGCCGCCTTCACGTGCGGCGGCGTGGTCTTCGTGTACGCGTCGAGCGGCTTGCGTAAAGCCTTGCGGTAGACGAGCTCCGCGTCGAAGCGGCCCGCCCGGAGGTCCTCGACGAACGCGAGGACGAACGGCTCGACGGGTCGATCGTGAAAGACGCGGTCCAGGAGTTCGCGCTGGAACCTCCGCGCGATCGCGCTCGTATCGCGCCGGACGGCTTCGAGGCCGACGATCTCGACCTCGCCGTCGCCGCCCGGGCGATGGACGAGCCCCGCGTATCGTTTTTTGCTGCCCTCGGCGCGGCCGCGCATCTCGGGCAGGAAAAACCGCGCGTACATCTTCGCGAATGCGAGATCGAGGTGGCTCTCGACGGAAAACGCGAGAGAGAGCGCGCGATCGACCTCGCCGGCGATGTGCTCGCGGAGCACGAGCGCGTACGCCGCGGCTTTGTCGGGATCGGGCTCGCCCACGTCGACGAAGAGGGAGTCGGTGTCGCCGTAGAGCACGCGATGGCCGGGGAGCGAGCCGGCGGCGCGGGCCGCGACGCGGATGACCCATTGCCCGGCGAGCGGGATCGCGCTCGCCACGGGCGGCGAGAAAAGGCGCGACGCGGGGGAGCCGAGCACGCCGTAGAGCGAGTTCATGAGGATCTTGATGGCCTGCGCGCGTCGCTCGTCGCCGCTCCGCCGCGCCTCCTGCCGCTCGTGGCCGAGCCGCGCCACGAGATCGGGCAGGATGCCGCGCTCGTCCCGCCGGAACGTCGCGCCGCCGGGGACGTGGATGACGCTCGCATCCCCGGGTTTGCCCTCGCCCGCGAAGGTGAAGGGGTCGATGTTGAAGGTGCGGATGAGGCTCGGATAGAGCGATTTGAAGTCGTAGACGAGGACATTCCGGAAAAACCCGGGTTTTCCATCGAGGACGAGGCCGCCCGCGAGCGGGGTCGCTTCGAGGTCGTCGTCGCGGACGACCGAAGGCGCGACGCGGCCGCGGCTCCGGAGCTCGCCGAGGTAGAGCGAATCCACGGCGGCGATCTGCGAGCCGACGCGATCCGGCGGCATGCCCGTGAGCAGGCTGCGCTCGACGGCGAGCTCGACGAGGCCGAGCTTCTGCACGATCTCGAGGACCAGCCGGGCATCTTCGAGGTTGTACGCGGCGAGCGCGGCGGGGTCGTCGCGGAAGGCGGTCTCGATGGCGTCGGCGCGTTTTTCGGGGCCAAACAGTTTTCCGCGGCCGAGGAGCGTGCGCGCCGCGGTCTCCAGACGGTAGTCGTCGAGCCGCACGAACGCGCCACGCACGAGCGCGAGCCCGTCGAGCACGACGCGGCCGGGGACGAACGCGCGCGCCTCGCGGGTGAAGCCGGGATCACGGCGGATCGTGGGGTTGCCCGAGGCGCGGCCGAGCGAGCACGGGAGGCGCGCGCGGCGGGCGAACGCGACGAGCTGCGGGAGGTCGAAATCGGGCAGGCTCCAGCCGGTGAGCACGTCGGGATCGGCCTTTTGTACGTGCTCGAAGAACGCGGCGAGGAGACTGCGTTCGTCGGAAAAAACGTCCACCGATGCGGGTAGGTTCGTCGCGGCGCCGCCTTGCATCAGGAAAACACGCTCGCCGCCTTGCCCCGCGGCGGCGATAGAGAAGAGGTGGGCGCCGTCGAGGCTCGTCTCGATGTCGAACGAGAGCACGGAGAGCCGCGGGACGAACGAGGCCGGCTCGATGTGCGGGTTCACGTAGACACGCCCGACGCCGCGGCGGCGCTCGAAAGGGCCCTCGACGGAGAAGGCGCCGCGGATGCCGTGATCCACGAGGAAACGCTGCACGAAACGCACGTCCGCTTCGAGCGGGATCACGCCGCTCGCGACGAGGGACGAGCGAAGCGCGGCGAGGCGCTCGGGGTTCGGGGCCTCGATTCGCAAGACGGGATCTCCGGCGAACGAGACGAAGGGCGTTTCGGACAGGCGCTCGCCCGCGACGCGGCGCGCCACGGCCGCGTCCTCCACGCGAACGAACATATACGGCCGATGCCGATCGTGCACGAGGAGCGCGGGCTCACCGCACGCGAGGACGGCATACAGGTGCACCTCGGTCCGATCGTCGTGGATCCGATAGGTCGGGGTCAGGATGAATCCGCGTTCGGCGTTCACACGCGTCGTCCCGGAGCGTCTACCCGCTAGATGGTACGACGCTGTAGACCACGGCACGGCATTGGTTGCAAGCAGCAGGCCGTGCCGCGCTGCGGCATGACTTTATGGATCGAAGTTCCCGGACGAACCACCCGGACGGAGACGTCGGAACGCGGCTCGCCTGTTGAATCCGCGTGCTCGCGTGTGGACGTCAGTGTATCGTCGTGACCGTACTTTCACCTGGAGCTCGAACGATGGGCCACGATCTTCGCCTGAACCGGAGGCAATTCATCGAGATGGGAGCATCGAGCATCGCGGCGGCCTCGGCGAGCGGGTTCCTGCTCGGCTGCGCGGGGCAGGCGCTCGAAAAGCCGACCATGGCCGCGGCCGTGCCCTCGGCCGACGCGCCGCGGGTCTCGTATTTCAGCCGGTTCGGCGTGGACGAGGGGATGATCCGGGACGCGCTCGCGGAGGCGCTCTCGCGCGGCGCCGATCACGCCGACCTCTTCTTCCAGCACCGCGTCACGAATGGATTGCAGCTCGAAGACGGCGAGGTGAACCGCGCGTACACGCGCGTCGAGCTCGGCGTGGGCGTGCGCGTGGTGCGCGGCGATCAGACGGGCTACGCGTACACGGAGGAGCTCACGCGCGAGGCGATCAAGCGCGCGGCGCAGACGGCGGCGGCGGTCGCGGACGGGCCGGCACGGCCCGGGCCCACGGCGTTCGCGGTCGGGTCGGCGCTGCCGCAAAGGTACGCGCTCGACGTGCCCTGGGACGGCATCAAGCCCGCGCAGAAGCTCCCGATCCTCGACGGCGTGAACGCGGCGATCTTCAAGGCGGATGGCCGCATCAAGAAGGTCAGCGTCGCCTTCATGGACGAGGCGGGCGCGATCCTCATCGCCGACAGCCAGGGGCGGCTCGTCGAGGATTTCCAGCCGATGACCACGCTCTACGTCTCGTGCGTCGCCGAGCAAGGCGGCCGCAAGGAGACGAACGGCTACAACGTGGCGGGCCGGCGGGGGTTCGATTTTTATTCGGCCGAGACCGTGGGTCGCGTGGTGCGCGAGGCGGTCGCGCGGACGACCGTGCTCTTCGACGCGGTCCCGGCGCCGGCCGGGGAGATGCCCGTGGTGCTCGCGGCCGGCTCGTCGGGCATCCTCCTGCACGAGGCGATCGGCCACGGCATGGAGGCCGATTTCAATCGCAAGGGCACCTCGATCTACGCGGACAAGATCGGCAAGCCGATCGCGAAGCCCTTCGTGAACATCGTCGACGACGCGGCACAGCCTTACGCGCGCGGCGCGATCAACGTCGACGACGAGGGCAACCCGGCGGGCACGACGACGCTTGTCGATCGGGGCATCCTCGCGACGTACATGCACGACTCCATCTCGGCGAAGCACTACGGCCTGAAGCCCACGGGCAACGGCCGGCGGCAGAGCTACCAGCACCCGCCGATGCCGCGCATGCGCGCGACGTACATGCTGCCCGGGCCGCACGAGCACGACGAGATCCTGGCGTCGGTCAAGCGTGGCATCTACTGCCAGAGTTTTTCCAACGGCCAGGTCCAGATCGGCGCCGGCGATTTCACGTTTTACGTGAAGAACGGCTTCCTCATCGAGGACGGCAAGCTGACGCGGCCGATCAAGGACGTGAACATCATCGGCAACGGCCCCAAGGTGCTCGAGCGCATCGACATGGTGGGCAAGGACCTCGTCATCGACGAGGGCGGCTGGACCTGCGGCAAGGACGTGCAGAGCGTGCCCGTCTCGCAGGGCATCCCGACGGTGCGCGTCTCCTCGATCACGGTGGGCGGCCAGGGCGACAAGCCGAGCGGGAAGGGCTGAGGGAGCGTCATGACGAACGAAGCCATGCTGGAGATCGCCAGGAACGCTGTTTCTCTTGCCAAACAAAAAGGCGCGACGGACGTAGCGGCCGTCGCGCGGGTGAAGCGGGAGGTCGACGTCACGTGGCGCGACGGCAAGCTCGAGAAGATCACGGAGGCGACGAGCCGCGGGCTCGACGTCCGGCTCTTCGTCGACGGGCGGTACGCGGTCTGCTCGACGAGTGATCTGCGCCCCGAGGGCCTCGCGTCGTTCCTGGACAACGCCATCGGCCTCACGCGCACGCTCGCGAAGGATCCGCACCGGAGCCTGCCGGATCCCGCGCTTTATTCGAAGGCGACGCCAGAGGGGCTGTCGATCGCCGATCCACGAATCGAGAGCATCACCGCGCTCGATCTGCGCCGCACGGCGCAGGGCATGGAAGAGGCGGCGCGGTCCGTCAAGGGGAGCGAGGCGATCCTGAGCGTCACCACGAATGGCTACCATGCGCGGCACGAGACGACGCAGGTGCATTCGAATGGGCTCGAAGCGAGCTTCGCGGGCACGGAGTTCTCGATCTCGGCCGACGTGAGCATCAAGGACGACGACGGTCGGCGGCCCGAGGAGGGCGAGTACGCCTATGTGCGGATGTACGCGGACCTGCCCGACGCGGCCTCCGTGGGTCGCCGCGCGACCGAGCGGGCGCTCGCGCGGCGCGGCTCCAAGAAGGGCCCCTCGGCCGTGATGCCGGTGATCATCGACAACCGCGCCGCGGGCCGCTTCGTGAGTTACCTGCTCCGCCCGCTCAGCGGCGCCGCGCTGCAGCAGAAGCGCTCGTTCCTGGAAGGGTTCGTGGGCAAACCGTTCGGCAGCGACAAACTGGATTTCGCGGACGATCCGCTCCTGCCGAAGGGGCTCGGCACGCGGCCGTTCGACAGCGAGGGCATGGCCGCGCGGCGATTGCCCATGTTCGAGAAGGGCGTCCTCAAGAACCACTACATCGACACGTATTACGGCAAGAAGCTCAGCATGGCCCCGACCACGGGCAGCTCGACGAACCTCGCCTGGAAGCTCGGCACGAAGACGCAGGCCGCGCTCGCGCTCGACGTGAAGGATGGCCTCCTCGTCACGTCGTTCCTCGGCGGGAACTCGAACGACGCGACCGGCGATTTCTCGCTCGGCGTGCAGGGCTTCGTGATCCGCGGCGGCAAGATCGCCGAGCCGATCGCCGAGATGAACATCGCCGGTCGCCACGTCGACGTGTGGAAGCGTCTCATCGCCGTCGGGAACGATCCTTTCGTCTACTCCTCGGGCCGCGCCCCCACGCTCGTCTTCGACGGCCTGCAAGTCGCAGGGACCTGAATTGGTCTCATCTGGAGCCGTTTCGCTGGGGCGTTGCCCCAGACCCCAGCAGGGGCTATCCGCCCCTGCACCCGGACCAGCGCAAGCGCTGGACCCGGGACGATGAACTGCGCTCCGCGCAGTTCATCGCACAGGCCGAGTCAAGACTGGCGAGCGCCCCTGCCCATCAAGACAGCCGCGCTACCCTTTCGACGGGCAACGCGGTCCAACGGGCCCGTTGGAAGAACTGCGCACCGCGCAGTTCTTCCACCTCGAGTCCAGGGCTTGCCCTGGTCCGGGTCGAGGGGCGGATAGCCCCCGCGGGGTCCGGGGCGGCGCCCCGGCGCGGCGGCCCCAGCTGAAAGCCCAGCAGGGATCCGGGAGCCGGATCCCCGCTGTTCAGGGGTTCACTTGCAGACCTTCTTGCCCTTGACGCCGCAGGTGCCCGAGCAGCAATCCGAGCCGGCCGCGCAGGTCGCGCCGGACGTGCCGCAGGTGGGCCCGCCACCGCTGCCGCCGAGCAGGGCGTCGAGCGCGTTCTTCGCGCGCACGAGGCCGAAGCCAAAATTCACGTCGCGGCCGGCCGCGCCGAGGTCCTCCGCCGTCGAGGTGAGGGCATTGCGGACGTCGTTGTTCGTCGCCGCCGGCTTCCGGCTCCAGATGAGCGCCGCGACGGCCGAGACGTGCGGCGTCGCCATCGAGGTGCCGTCCCACGCTTCGTAGCCTGTGCCCGGCATCGTCTGAACCGTATTCAGCGTGCCGGTCGCGTCGAGCGAGCTCGCGACGATGGCCTGGCCATCCTCGAGGCTCAGGCTGATGGCTGGGATCGGGCTCGTGATGCCCGGCCCGAGCGTGCCCGCGAAGCCGCCGGTGATGTTGTTGTAAATGACCGCGCCCACGCCGCCGCCGGCATTCACGTTGTTGACCTTGTCCGCGAAGCTGATCATGCCCCGCTGACAAACCACGGTCTTGCCCGACCACGCGCCGGCCGAATCACACCAGCCGCCATCGACGAGCGCGCCCGAGACCAATTGTTGCGCCGCGCCCTCGACGAGCCGGCCCGCGTAGACGCTCGATTCCACGGTGAGGGTCGGCGTCGTCCACGGAACGGTCGAGAGGACTTGCACGCCCGGCGCCGCGATCTCGACGTCGGCATTGGATTGCGAGAAGGTCGCCTTGCCCTTCGCCGAATCGATGGCCGCCACGGACATGACCGACGCATACCCCGCCGGGTACGCGATCTTGTTGTTGCCGCCGTTGCCCGCCGCCGCGACGCTGAGGACGCCCGCAGCATTGGCGTCGTCGAACGCGGTCTTTTCCGTCTTGCTGGAGAGGCCGCCGCCGAGGCTCATGCTCACGACCTTCGCGCCCGCGCTGCGGCATTCGCTCAGCGCGCCCACGAGATTGGAGGCGTACGACCAGGCGCAACTGGCGCCGTCGAAGACCTTGACGATGTGGAGCGAGACGTTGCTCGGCACGACGCCGACGACGCCCTCGTCGTTGTTCACCGCGGCGATCGTACCCGCGACGTGCGTGCCGTGTCCGCAGCTATCCGTGTTCCACGACGTGCCACTTTGCCCCGAGACGGGCAGGCCCTGGAGATCGGCGTGGCCGGCGTGGAAGCCCGAGTCGATCACGCAGACCTTGGTCGTCACGCTCGTGTTCGCCCCGATCGAATCCGTGAAGGCAGGATCGGTCGCCTGCACCATCGTAATGCCATACGGCGTCGTCTGGCCGTAAAGCTCGCGGCGCGGATCGACCTCGACGTATTCGACGTTCGGGTTGTTCGTCAAGGCGCGGACCGCCGCGTCGGGCAGGTACACGGCGCTCGCCGACTGCTCGGGCAGCTCCCGCGCGACCCTGCCGCCCGCGGCCGCGATGGACGCAGCACGGCGCGAGTAATCCTTGAATTTGATGATGTACCGGCCGTCCGCGGAGAGGGTGGCCGGAGCCGCCCCCACGTCCGTCCCGCGCTCGTCCGCGCCCATGGCGCAAGCGGCGAGGCCGAGCGAAACAAGAACGAGTGCGAACGAAGAACGGAGCTTCTGCGTCATGTCGATTCCTTCCGGGACATGAAAAGGGTGTACGGCCGCCGATCGGAAATACGACGGCGACATGGCCATTGCGTCGGGAGCGCCGCACGCGCGCACGTCCGTGGCGACGCGGTGCGAATCGCACACCTCGACCCTTCGTATTGCAGCGTCACGCCGTGGCTGGGCCAACGCGCGCGCGAACCGGGACTTTATTCCGCTTCGGGGACATTGCAAGTTGCGCCCATCCGAAAGGAATCCCCGCGACCTCGTCCGCGGATCGACCGGCTCGCGTGGGTACCCCGGTCACGCGCGTGACCAGCGCATGGCGACGTGGACGCACCTCTGCGAAGGGCTCAGGCGCGCGGAGGCCGGTCGCGCGAGGCCGCGAATGCAATGGCCTCTTCCAGCGCCTCCAGATCGACGGGCTTCGTCAAATGCTCGTCGAATCCCGCCTCGATGGCCTTGCGCTTGTCCTCGAGCTGACCATATCCGGTGAGCGCCACGAGGCCGAGGTGGCGCGTCGACGGCTTGGCCCGGAGCTGCCTCGCCACTTCGTATCCATCGATCTCGGGGAGCCCGACGTCGACGATCGCGACGTCGAGCGCGGCGCTGCCGGCGAGCTCGACGCCGGCCTTTCCATCCGCGGCTTCACACACCTCGTGGCCCTGCATCGATAGCGACGTGGCGAGCGTCTTTCGCATGTCGTCGTTGTCATCGATGAGCAGGATTTTCCGGGGAGTGATCGCTTTCGGCGCGCGCGGCGAGGCGGCCGTCGTCGTGGGCGCCGGGACCCGAGGAAAACGCACGGTGAAGACGGCGCCGCGATCCTCGCCCTCGCTCGCGACGGAGACGCTCCCGCCCTGGAGCTCGGCGAGTTTTTTCACCAGGGCAAGCCCGATCCCCATGCCCCCGGATTTGCGGGCGAGGCCTTGCGCGCCTTGCACGAAAAGATCGAAGACGTGCGCCATCATCTCGGCCGAGAGCCCCGGCCCCTGATCGGCGACCTCGAGCACGGCGCCAATCTCGTCGCTCTCGGCCCGCACGTCGATGGCGGAGCCTTTCGGGCTGAACTTGAGCGCATTGTCGAGGAGGTTCGAGAGGATCTGCTCGACGCGGGAACGATCGGCCCGGATCCACGTGGCCTCCGCGTGCAGCGTGACGCGGTGATGCTCGAACCGACCCGAGGAGCGCCACGTTTGAAGGACCGCGGACGCCGCGTCGGCGAGGTTGAATACCTCCGGCTGGAGGTGGGCCTTGCCCATGACGATGCGGCTGACGTCGAGCAGGTCCTCCACGAGCCGCGCCGTATGCTTGGTCTGGCGCTTGATGACCTCGCGGGCATGCTTCGCCGCGGGGTGCTGCGGATCGACCGCGTCGAGGAGGTGGCTGGCGGAGGTGAGCGCCGCGAGCGGGTTTCGGAGCTCGTGGCTCATCATGGCGATGAATTCGTCCTTCGCGCGGTCGGCCTCCTGCAGCGCTCGTTTTTCGCGTTCGAGCAGCGCCTGGCGCTCGCGCACGACCGCCGCCGCCTCGTTCAGCGCGAGGGCGACGGTGCGGACTTCGGCGACGTGCTCCATGCCGCGCATGTCCATGGTCGTGCCCGTCGCAATGGCAGGCGCCGCCCGTGCGAGCGCGACGATGGGCCGCGATACGCGCCGGCCGAGCCACAATGCGAGGAGGGAGGCCAGGGCGAGCGAGCTCGCAATGCCGCCGCCCACCGCCCACCCCGTGCGTCTCGCGCCGCTCAGCACCTCTTCGGCCGGAATGCCGAGCCCGATGCTCCAGTTCGTGAACCCCGAGGTGATGTGGGCCGTGTACGCGTCGTATCCTTCCGTGGTCGGGCCGCGATACCACCCTTCGGGCGCGCGGGCGACCGCCGCGAGGAACGGTCCGCCTGCTTTTTCCTTTGAAATGGCCGGGACGCGCGCGATGAACGTCCCGTGGGAATCGATGAGCCCGCTGACCCAGCCCTGACTGATTCGCTGTTTTTCGATCGGCGTGAGGAAAAACTCGGGCTTGATGAAAGCGAGGAGGACGTACCGGACCTGGCCGTCGTAGAGCACGGGCACGACGACGTTGACGCCTCGCGTTTTCACGGAGGGCGACGTGACCATGGAGCCGATCGCCGGCGCGCGCGTGGTCGCCGCGCGCAGCGCGACTTCGGGCTCGACCAGATACCGGTGGCTCTTCACTGCCTCCGGGGCGACCGCGTTGTCGACGATCTCGCCGTCGGGGCGCGCGAGGATCACGTTGATCCAGGCCGGCTGCGAGCGGAGGACGCGAACGGCTTCCTCGTGGTACGTCGCGATGTCCCCGGTCTCGAGCGCGCGCAGGGAGGCGAGCGCGTAAAGCGCCGTGATCTGGCCCTGCACCTGCGCGTCGATGGCGCTCATCGTGGAGCGTAGGCGCTCGATCGAGCCTTGCGCGATGGCCTGTTGCTCGCGCTCGACGAGCCGCGCCGTCAGGTACCCGGAGAACGCCGCGACCGGCAAGATGACGCCGAACGCGAGGAGGAGCAGGTGCGAACGAATGCGCATGCGAAGGGGTGTCGGGCGTTCGTGGATCGGGGCTTCAGGGCGTCCAGATGACTGCGATCGTCCGGCGTTGCTCGGCGCTCGTGGTGATGTTTCCGCCGGGGTTCGTCGAGAAGAGCGCGTCGCGGGTGGTGATCGTCCGGGAGACCAACACCTCGAGGGCGCAAGGCGCGAGGGGCGGGCCCGCCGGCGGCGGGCGGAGCTCGGCCTGCGTGATCACGAGCGCGCCCGTGTCCTCGTCGAGCGAGCGCGTGAGCGCGTCGATGCAATCGCCCTGGACCGAGATCGAGACCTCGCCGCCTTCGGGGTCGGCGTCCCAGGAGAGCGACAGCGGGAGGTCCTGCGTGAGGCCCTCGGCGGCGAGCGTGAACGGGCGCGAGACCTCGACGACGACGCCGTGCACGTCGCGATCGTTTTGCCGTTCGAGGTCGAGGAGGAAATCGCCCGGCAGCGCGTCGAGCTTGACCGAATGGATCGGCGCTCCATTGCTTTGCCCCTCGATCATCGGGAGGCGGGTCCCGTCCACCGTGACGAACAGCGCGTCGCCGCCCGTGAGCTCGACCGTCCCGATGGGGCTGCCGATCTGCACGTCGATCGCCGCCGCCACGCCGTCGTCGAGGGCCGTCACGCCGAGGAGCATGTCCCGCGTCGAGACCCGATCCGAGACCCGCACCGGATCGAGGCCGCAGCCGGCGAGCAGGATGGCGAGCAAGAAAAACCCGGTTCGTAGGGCGCGGCTCATCGAAGCACCAATCCCGCGGTCGGCCCGAGCCAGTACGTACGGTACAAACGCTCGGGATCCCCCTGTGTCACGTCGTCGATTCGGCCCCGAAGGCCGAGATACCACCATTGATATCCTCCCGTGACCTCGAGGTCGTAGGAGCGCACCCAGCCGTCGTCCGGGGTGATGGGCGTGAACCGAAACGATGCAAAGAAGCGGATCTTCTTCTTCGGCAGGAGCGTCAGGCGCGCGAGCAAAAGCGGATACCCCGTGCCTCCGCGGCCGAGCCACACGGGGCGCTCGAATCCGAAGCCGCCGCCCACGCCGAGGACGATCGAGCCATCCACGCTCCCCTTCCAGCGCGCGGGCGCGAACGCGACGGCGCCCTCGGCGACCACGTCGAACTTGCTCTGCGGCGTGCCGACCAGGCCGATCTGCCCGAGCACGTCGTACCCGAGCCATTTCCAGGGAAACTCCGAGATGCCGGCACGCGCCCAGAGCCCCCAGCCGTTGTAGGGCGCGAGCGTGCCCGCTCCGAGCCGCTGATCGCCCTGGAGATACGCGCCGTGCACCTCCATGCGCCAGAGCGCGACGTGCGAAGGATCCCCGGCACGCGCAGGCAAAGGGCCCGTGAGAATGCATGCGAGCGCGAGCGCGCCCGCGGCCCCACCGATGAATCGTCGTCGCTCCTGCACGCGCCGTCGCCCCTCCGGCCGAGACGATACCACTTCCCCGGCGATGCGGGCTCGCAAACGCTCGTCGTTGGCGCTTGCAAGCGCGCGCGTCCCGGGCGACATCAGCTCCCATGTGTCGCGTCCTCGCCTACCTCGGTGAGCCGATCTTCCTCGAGGATCTGCTCTACAAACCCGATGTCTCGTTCGTGAACCAGACCCATCAGGCCGCGTTCTACACCCGGCTGAACCTCGCGGGCTCGGGGCTGCTCGCGTGGGACGCGCGCTCGGAGCGCCCGGATCTGCCCTTCGCCTACCGCAGCACGCAGCTCGCGATCTACGATCGGAACCTGCGCGCGCTCGCGGCGAAGGTGCGCGCGACGGCGCTGCTCGCGCACCTGCGCGGCGTGCCGTACGACACGCGCGCCATCATCCACGAGCAGAACCTGCACCCGTTCCAGTTCGAGGGCGCGCGGCTCGCCCTCGCCCACAATGGGCAGCTCGCGCGGTTCGACGAGATGAAGTTCGCGCTCCTGCCGAAGATCCGGCCCGAGCTCGCGCGCGCGATCCGCGGGACGACCGACAGCGAGTGGTTCTATGCGCTCCTGCTCTCGCAGCTCCCCGATCCGCACGCGGATCTCGACGCGCTCGACATCGCCCGCGGCGTCACCTCCGCGCTGCGGATCGTGGCGGGGATCCGGCGCGAGCTCGGCATCCGCACGTTTTCCCCGATGAACCTCTTCCTCTCGGACGGCAACGACCTCGTCGCCGTCTGTTATGCGTACGGCCTCGGTCATTACGACGGACTCGGAGACGATTTCCACCCGCCGGAGGAGCGGGTGCTCCGGATCTGGTACACGATCGGGAAATCATACGGCCTGTACAACGGCGAATGGCGGATGCTCTCGGCGGACGAGGACGCAAGCTCGTGCCTCATCGCCTCCGAGCCGCTCACGCGGGATCACGGGACCTGGCACGCCGTGCCGCTCCAGCACCTCGTGTACGTGAAGCGCGGCGGCGAAAGGCCGCCCTCGGTCGAGGTCGTGCCGCTCGACGTCGAGTGATCCGTACACTCGAGGACGGCTCAGCCGATGTGATGGTGCAGCGCCCGCGCCTCGGCGATGTCCCAGGCGAGATCCTCGGCCGAGATCACCTGACCCGTCTTCGTCGCGATCTGCGGCACGAGCCACCGCACCGCCTCCCCGATGTCACCGAAGTTTTTCTCGGGGTACGACCGGACCTTGACGAGGCTCGTCGCCTTCACCGTGCCGCGCAGCAGGCTCGACCGCATGCCGTCCCCCTCGACGACGACGGCGCTCGCGAAGACGTGCGGGGCCATGAACGCGTCGAGCTTGCGCATCTCGGCTTCGAGGCTGTCGGGGATGGCGAGCCGCTGCGGGATGATGACGGCGACGAGGCCGAAGGACTTCGCGTCGTGATCGGACTCCTCGAGCAGCCATCGCTTCACGGCGAAGGCGCGCCTCACGCGGTCGAGGTTGATCCTGCCCCAGACCGTCACGAGCACGTGGCCTCTCGTGGCGACGAGATACTCTTCGTCTGCGTCGAGGACCTGGAGCATCGCGATCCTTTATCCAGCCAAGACCACCCCCGTCAAGGGGCGAAGGGTCATGGCATGGGGTGAACCTCCAGGAAATCGAGGATGTAGTCCGTCGCAGCGAGGTCGCCCATTCCCATGGCCGATTCACCGCCGCCTCCACGCGAGGCCGCGAGCAAGATCCAAGACGAGATCCAAGCGCGCATGCCTCGATGCTACCGCGATCGATCGCGCGTCGTCTCGCGCGAGGCAGCTTCGTGATGCCTTCGAGGTACCGCGTTTCTTTGCAGCGTGGGTGCGTGCATGATGTCCGGCAACGCATTCCGGTGGACGGCGTCGCGCGTTACCAGGCCGTCGATCGCTGCAATTGTCCGCCCCCCTGCGAACGCGCCCTTGGCACACGCCTACCGCCTCGGGTACACCTTCGCCCGATGAGCGATTTCCAGTTCCAGGACATGCTCCCCCTCGGCAAGGACGAGACGCCCTACCGCCTCGTCACGAAGGACCACGTCTCGACGATCGAGGCGGCCGGCAGGACGTTCTTGAAGGTCGAGCCGGAGGGGCTCTCGCTCCTCGCGCGGGAGGCCATGCGCGACATCGCGCACCTGCTCCGCCCGGGCCACCTCGCGCAGCTCGCGCGGATCCTCGAAGACCCCGAGGCCTCGGCGAACGACCGCTTCGTCGCGCTGGAGCTACTCCGGAACGCGAACATCGCCGCCGGCTTCGTCCTGCCCTCCTGCCAGGACACGGGCACCGCGATCGTGATGGGCAAGAAGGGCCAGTACGTGCTCACGGAGGGCAGCGACGAGGCCGCGATCGCGCGCGGGATCGCCGATACGTACCGCACGACCAACCTGCGTTACTCGCAGCTCGCGCCGCTCGACATGTATCGCGAGGTCAACACGAAGACGAACCTGCCGGCGCAGATCGAGCTCTTCGCGACCGAAGGCGATGCCTACAAGTTCCTGTTCATGGCCAAGGGCGGGGGCTCGGCGAACAAGAGTTACCTCTACCAGGAGACGAAGGCGCTCCTGAACCCGGAGAGCCTGCTCGCGTTCGTCGAGCAGAAGATCCGCGCGCTCGGCACCGCGGCGTGCCCGCCGTACCACCTCGCCGTGGTCGTGGGCGGCACGAGCGCGGAGCATACGCTCAAGGTCGCGAAGCTCGCGTCCGCCCGTTACCTCGACACGTTGCCCACGGACGGCAACGAGCTCGGCCGCGGCTTCCGCGACGTCGAGCTCGAGCGGCAGATCCTCGCGATCACGCAGCGCACCGGCATCGGCGCGCAGTTCGGCGGCAAATACTTCTGCCACGACGTCCGCGTGATCCGCCTGCCGCGCCACGGCGCCTCGTGCCCCGTGGGCATCGCGGTCTCGTGCTCGGCCGACCGCCAGGCGCTCGCGAAGATCACGAAGGATGGCATCTTCCTCGAGGCGCTCGAGCGGGATCCGGCGAAGTACCTGCCCGAGACGACGGACGCGGAGCTCGGCGGTGACGTCGTGCGGATCGATCTGAACCGCCCGATGAGCGAGATCCGGGCCGAGCTCTCGCGGTATCCGATCAAGACGCGCCTGTCGCTCTCGGGGCCGATGGTCGTGGCGCGGGACATCGCGCACGCGAAGATCAAGGAGCGCCTCGATCGCGGCGACGGCATGCCCGGATACATGAAGGATTTCATGGTGTATTACGCCGGCCCCGCGAAGACGCCGGAGGGGTATGCCTCGGGCTCGTTCGGGCCCACGACCGCGGGGCGCATGGACGCGTACGTGGACCTCTTCCAGGCGAGCGGCGGATCGTACGTGATGCTGGCCAAGGGCAACCGCTCGCGCGCGGTGACCGAGGCGTGCAAGAAGCACGGCGGGTTCTATCTCGGCTCGATCGGCGGTCCGGCGGCGCGGCTCGCAAAGGATTGCATCAAGAAGGTCGAGGTGCTCGAATACCCCGAGCTCGGGATGGAGGCGGTCTGGAAGATCGAGGTCGTCGATTTCCCGGCGTTCATCGTGGTCGACGACAAGGGGAACGATTTCTTCGCGGACATCGACGGGCCGAAAGGCAAGCGGCTCGACGTCGCGAAATAGGAGGACCGTGCGCGCCCAGACTCCGTACCGTGACGCAGATCCCCTGGGCGCGCTCGTCTCGGAGCACCCCGTCTCGATCGTCCAGCAGGGCATTCGTATCGGCGTGGGGCTCTTCTGCCTCCTCGTCGCGCTCGATTGCGTGGCCCTGCCGCTCTTCTTCATGCCGGAGCACGAGGGGGTCGAGCTCACGAGCCTGCTCGTCTTCGGCGGGGCGGGGCTCGTCTTCGGCGCGCTCTCGATCTGGACCTTCTCCCATTTCTCGCGGGCCCGCGGGCAACGCGTGGAGGTGCACGAGGAGGGGCTGCGCATCGGGCGCGGCAAGGACACGAAGGACGTGCGGTTTCACGACATCACGTCCGTGGGGGGCCTGTTCTGGGAGGCGCTCGGCGACGCCCCGCCCGAGGTCTCGGCGCTCTGGATCGACGACCGCGAAGGCAACCGCCTCCGGCTGCCCACGCCCGTGCGCGACCCGTACGCGCTCGGCCGCGAGCTCGCGGCGCGCACGTTCGAGCATCGGCTGGAAGAGGCCGAGCAGCGCATCCAGGAGGGAGGGCGCGCGTTCTTCGGGCGCTGCAAGCTCGACGAGCTGCGCCTCTACCTCGGCGAGGAGGACGCGGTCCTGCGTCAGGAGGTCCGGCGGGCGAAGCTCTCGTCGCGGTGGATCGAGGTGCGGCTCGCGAGCGGCGGCAAGCGGCTCGTGCCGACCGAAGAGGTCCCCGACGCGGATGTCTTGCTCGTGATGCTCCGGCCGAAGGCCGAGGCCTGACGTTCAATCCATCGGAATGGGGTCGACGTGCTTCGCCGCGCGCGCGGCTCGCGCGAGGCCCCGCTTCTCCCGCGCCGCGAAGGCGGTCGGATCATCCGCCAGGAACCGCTCGTTCGTCTGCGGGGGCAGCGGCCCTTTGCCTTTCTCCTGGAGGCGCCCCTCGTACCAGCGCCGATAGGTGTGCGTGCGGTAGGCGCGGTACACCGCGATGCCGGCGATCACCGCGGCGGCGCACCAGGGGGGAAACCACACCGAGCTTCCCTGCCCGAGCGCCGTCGCGCTCGGGAGGCTCGGGACATGCCGGATCCAGATCTCCCCCGGCCCCCCCGGCAGCTCCATGTAATCGTCCTCGTCGATCTCGATCCGCCGGCTGAGATGGGCCGTGCCCGTCGGTGACTCGTAACGAACGTCGACGCCGTGGTGCACGGTCGTCTGCCCTTTGCCGTTGTTCGTCTCGTACGTCCGTTTGCCGAAGTACGTCGCGACCACGTTCTCCCCGAGGAAGACACGCAACCGATAGGTGCCGAGCGGGATGTTCATGACGAGCCCGAGGAACCCCACCCCCACGCACGTCCAGAAAAAGGCCCGCGCGCGGAGCTCGTGGCGGCGGGAGAGGCTCTCCGTCGAGATGTGCATGCCTTTCTGCAGCGAGGGCTTCATCGTAAAGCCCATCGTCGCGGCCTCGCGATACCCGGCGGTCTCGCCGATCCCCTCGGGATCCAGCGCCTTGTGGAGCCGCCCCTCGACGATCACACGCTCTCCCGGCAAGAGCTCGGCGCGCAGCTTTCGCTTCGACGAATGCAGCCATTCTTTTTGATCGAGCGTGTCGACGAGCAGCACGTCCTCGGGCGGCTCGACCCGGACGCGGGCGCCCGTGTCGTGACGCAGATAAAACGGCCGCGCGCGGGTCTCGCGCTCCGTCTCCGTCCACGTGTGCGTCTTGTTGTTGTTCTTGTCGCTCTCTTCGCTGCCCTCCTGCGAGATCGTCACCCGGACGGCATCGGATTCGCCTTGCGCGAGCTCGACGGTGCCCGCGACGAACCGCGCGCCCTCGAAGAGCGGTGCCTTCGGCTTGATCACGGCATCCGCCTCGACGGCGGCGCGGCGCGCGCGCCGGATCTCGCGCACGCAAAACGCGATCACGAGCAGCAGGACGGCGTCGAGCGCGAAGACGGAGACGTACGACCACGGCGCGTCGATGTGGTTGTCCTCGAAGACCTTGACGATGGGTTGCAAGGGGACGCTCCGTGGATCAACGACAGGCGCCGAGCGCGCCCACGACTCGTTTCCAATCCGGGGCGTTGAGCCGTCCGGGGAACCAGTGCACGCGCGCGTCGTTCTCCCCGATTCTGAGCCAGAGCTTGCCCACGGTGAAGTCGTAATCGCGTTTCTTGGCCAGGTAATCGCGATCCTCCACCTTGGCTTTCCCGAGCTTGCCCTCCAGGCAGCCGACCAGGGCCTCGCGGCGCGCCGGGAACGCCTTGGTTCCGCGCAGGGCCACGATCCGGAGCGTGCCCCCCTTCTCGTTGGGGTAGGAGAGCTCGGCGTTCCACAGGAGCGGGTGATCCACGGCGACGGTGACGCCAAGCTCGATGAACGTGGACAAGGCTGCGCCGGGGAACTTCTGGGTCAAGGTCGCGGCAGCCTTGTCGACGGTCGTCGTGAGGTCGATCGTCTCCAGCGCGGCGAAGGGATACGGCGCGCCGATCCAGCGGGCTTCCTCGGCGGTCGGGCCACTTCCCGCGCCGAAGACGGCGTGGAGGACGAGCTTCCACACGGCGACGAGCTGCGCCTTGGCTTGCGCGCTCGTGCCGCCCACGCGTCCCCCCAGCACGGAGGCAGAGACGAGGCCGGTCTTCGCGTCGGTATTCACGGCCACGAGGCCCGCCCAGTTCCAGCTCCCGTCCACGAGCCCACCGTGCAGGCGGCTGCCGAGGGCCTCGATCCCCTTGGGATCCGGTGTCGCTCCGGAGCGCTGGACGAGCGTGAAGCTGTGGGGAAACGCGGGTTCCTTGTCGTCGTACATGAACGAGATGCTCTGGTAGCGCGGGTGCGAGACGGACACGACGAGCATGGAGCCCATGGGGCTGCCGGAGAGCGCCTTCGCGAGGTTTTCCCGGGTCTGGTCGATTCGAACGGCCGCGAGCTCCTGGGGTGTCTTGCCCGGCAGCACGGTCGTCACGGGCCCGCCCTTCTTCGAGGAGCCAGGCGCGCGGAGGCTCATCGCGATGGAGACGCCGAGGACGAGCGCCGCGGCGCACGAGACGCCAACCAGGAGGGCGATCCAGTTCGCGCGCGTGTTCGCGCGCAAGGTCTCTTCGTGATACGCGAGCGCCTGGTTCGACGGGGCCGGGAACTGCGGGGGCGGGAGCCACTGAGGGGGCGGGCGGAAATCACGGGGGGTCTCGGCGGAGACGGTGCGGAGGAGGCGGCGCTCGCTGGTGGTGTCGCAGTAACGACACTTCGTGAGCGCCGCGTCGGGCTTCACGTCGAGCGGCGCACCGCAGTGGCGACATTCGAGGATCATGGGCGGGGGGAGGATACCACCTGGAGATCGGGAACCAAGGGCGGCGTGGGGAGGCGCGGGTGAGGCGGAGGCGCGTGCGGAGGCGGAGGCGGAGGCGCGTGCGGGGGCGCGTGCGGGGGCGCGTGCGGGGGCGCGTGCGGGGGCGCGTGCGGAGGCGCGTGCGGAGGCGCGTGCGGGGGCGCGTGCGGAGGCGCGTGCGGGACGGGGATTCAGAGGATCCCGCTCGGGGACGGCGAGCTTACCGTCGTGCTCGGCCTCTTCAAGGCCAAGCCGTGCTCGCCGTGCTCGCAGCACTACGTGCTGCTCCGCGCGGCTGCGCGCGGTGCTGCGCAGCCTTGAAGAGGCCTCCGCGCGACGGTGGGGGACGGGGGTCCCGGCGAAAGGGTCGTCGGGCGGAGGGTTCATCAATGCTCAGGATTTATGAGGTCGTTTTGGTCATGGCGGGGGACGCGGCGGGGATTGCGGAGCAGATTGAGCGGAGGGATTCGGATCTGGCTCGGCAAATGCGCAGAGCCATGCATAGCGTCGCGCTGAATCTGGCAGAAGGCATCGGCAATCACGCCGGGAACAAGCGCCAGCGCTACGCCTCCGCCCTCGGATCGGCAAGGGAGGTGCTGGCCTGCGTCCAGGTCGCCCAGGCCATGCGGTACATCGGCACGGTCGATGCGCGGGCGCTCGATCGAATGGATCAGGTCATCGCCACCCTCACCCGTCTCGTCTACCGCCGCGCCTCGTAGGGCAAAGGCTCCTGGCCCCTCTCCCGGGACGGGAGAGGGGTCGGGGGTGAGGGACTCCCGGCACTCTCATCACCGACCGGCGTCTCCCCACAACCCCGTACCAACCCCGGAGTCATGAGTATGGCTACTCTACGTTCCATCCGCCGCCGGCAAACTTTACGGCGGCGCGCGCCCTGCTTGAGCGGCTTTACCTCGAATGCCGTACCTGGAGGGTCGGTCGATCCGGGAGATTGCCGAAGCGCTCGGCATCAAGACGAAGACCGCCTACGCCCGCCTCTCCCTCGCTCGACGACATCTGCCAATGCTCGCGTCTATTCCTTGATGACCAGCTCGACCAAGGCCTTGATCGCTTCCAGTGGTGCGGCAGGGGCCAGCGCGCGGTCGAATGCGGCCCAGTCCTCCGGCCGGTCGGCCTCGAGCCTCGTCAGGGATTCCTTGGGGCCCAGGTACCATTCGCCCCTCAGGGAGAAGTAGTCCTCCAAGAGCTGGGTCAGCAGCCAGGCCCTGCGGTAATTGGCCTCGGTGTCTCCCTCGGCGATGCGCGCGAGCATCTTGGGCGCCCACATCCTGAGCGCCTGGGCCTCGTCCGGCGCGAGCTTCTTGGGCCCGGCGCGGAACACGTCTTGAACCGCCTCGATGAAGCGCGTCCCGAGATCGCCTTTTTGCCGCAGGACGATCCCTTCGCGCATCTGGATCATGCTCGCGTCGGGGGAGGAGAGTTTTTCCTCGGGGTAAATGAAGGCGTCGAGATAGTGGCCCTTCCACAGACGCGCGTCCCTGATGACCTCGCCCTCTGCCCGAACACCCAGGACGTCGTAGTCGCTGGAGGGACGGCCCTCGCCGCGGGCATGCGAGCCGTAAAGGATGACGGTGTGGCAGCCGTGCCTGGTTTCCAGTTCTTGGCAGAGCTCATCGAGATCGAGGGGCATGGGAATCCTTTGGCCCCCAGAATAGCAGCGCCGTCCGAGCGGCGCCCGGGGCTTGCGGATACCGCGGGCGGACGACACGTTTTTCACGGCGAAAGAAGGCGCGTGATGATGCACCGTTCCGTCAAAATCCGGTACATCGACCCGGTCGGCGTCTCTGACACGGTGGAGCGGATGGCTGCCATCCTCGGAGCCATCAAGCGCCCTGAGACCGATCTCGAAGTGGTCACGCTCGATCCGGGGCATCCGATCGACAACCTGGAGTACAGGACGTACGAGGCGCTGGTGACTGGGAACATCGTCCGGGTGACGAGAGATGCCGCGGAGAACGGTTTTGACGCGGTCGTCATCGGGTGCTTCTACGATACAGCCGTCCTCGCAGCGCGCGAGATCTCGGGAGACGCGGTCGTCGTGGGTCCTGCGCAGGCGTCGCTTGATATCGTGAGAAATCTCGCGCACAGGTTCTCGGTCGTCGTCGGTGAAAGGAAATGGATCGACGAGATGGAGTCGCTCATCGAGTCGTATGGCCTTCGCCGGTTCCTCACGTCGATGCGCCCCATCGGCATGAGGGTGCGTGAGCTTCAGGCGGACCCCGAGCGCACGAAGGCGCTCCTGATGGAGCAGGCGCAAAAAGCGATCCGCGAGGATGCCGCGGAGGCCATCGTGCTCGGGTGCACGGTCGAATACGGTTTCTTCGAGGAGCTTCAGCGGACCCTCGGCGTGCCGGTGATCGACTGCCTGATCGCGGCCTTCAAGAGCGCAGAGCACCTCGCCGGCCTCAAGAGAGATTTCGGCTGGAAGCCGAGCCGCGTGTGGGGCGGGGAGCCTCCGCCTGAAGAGGAGCTGAAAAGGTGGAAGCTCTTCGATACGCCCGCGCCGATCGGGACGAGGGTCCGCGTATGCGCTGCAGCAGCGACGGCGGGCGACGTCACCGGTCGCGGCTCCCCGCCCGACCAGGGATGATGCCAAGCCGTGGCACGCAAGTCGGGACGCCGTCGATCACGACGCACCTCCCCAGTCGGCCGCACGTAATGCGATCGCAAGGACCAGGACGGGTAACACACATGGGGCGGTCCATGGGCGCCATGCATACCTGTCCTGGAGGACAGACGACTCCATCGCAGGGATCCCACTGCGCTGCACGTGCCGGTGCGACGCACACCATCACCAGGAGTGAGGCGACCAGTGCGATGGCAATCCGCTTCATCTGCAAGCAATCCAGCACGATCGCCGTCATCGCGCGCAGGGTCGTTCTCATGGCTGCCCCTCCTCCCTCGTCAGCCGCCTGATGACCTCATGGAGTGCGTGGAGCGGACGTGCAAGCGGGTGAGAGGCGCCCTGCCCCGCGATAGCATCATCCTGTCGAACCTGGAAAACCGTTGTGGATCCGGCCGCCGTTCCCGTAACCTCCTCCGCTGGGGCGGGGCGCTGCCGTGCCCCGGGAGGACTTCATGAACGAAGCTGAGGCGAGACAGATCATCGAGGCGTATTTCCACGCGGCGATGCAGGTGCCCGATGTCCGTGTCTTCACCACTTTTTTTGCCCCGGATGGCGTCCTCGAGGATCCGGTGGGGACGCCGCCTCTCCGCGGGCATGAGGCGATTGCCGGGTTCCTGGAAGCGGGCAAGTCGAAGCTGGAGCGCGCCGAGATCGTCGTCCGGGAGATCATCACCTGCGGCAGCGAGAGCGCGGTACGCTGGTCAGGCGACCTCTCGACCAAGCGAGGGGAGCGCCTGACCATCGAGGGTATCGGGATCTTCACCTTCGACGAGCAGAACAAGCTCCGCCACGTCAGGGAGTTTTATGACGTGGCGAAGTTGCTCGCGATCTTCTCCTGAGCAGGCCGCGCCGCGCGCTCTTTGCTTGCTGCGGGGTGAAGTCCATGCGACATCCGTGGAGGAGCATCCGGCAGGCCCCCTGGACGAGACACGAATGGCGAGAAAACTTCCGTCGTCATGGAAGGAGACCGCCGCAGAGTTGGCGATTGCTGCCGTATTGCTATTCATCCTCCTGGATAGCCGGTTCCCCACCTGGCTTCGCGCGACCATCGGCATGGCGGTCCTCCTCTTCCCGGTGCTGCCCTTCCTGCTCCTCATCCCCTGGCATTTCATCGCCCTGCATCGCGGCCTCGCCAGACGGAGCGACGTTCCATGCGTGATGTCGCTCTCGGAAGGGGTCCTTCACGTCCAGCGAGGAGACGAACGCAAGAGCCACGCGCTCACCGGCGTCGCGCGCGCGCGGCTCGCGCGGAACGAGAACTGGACCGAATCCAAGATGCTGGAGGACGCGCTGGGGCTCTTTGCGGCGAATGGTCGTGAGATCGTGCGGCTGCCCGAATCTGCGACCGGCTTCGACGAGCTGCAGCGCGAGCTCGATGCCCGCGGGATCCCGATCGAGCATGTCGACGTGAGCGCACCGGCCGTGCTCGATTGATCCGAGGCGCGCGCCGGCCCTCGTTCAAACCCGCCGAGGCTGCCCCAGCCTGGCGACCATTTCCTTGAACGAGGTCGGATGGACCGGCTTGGAGACATGCACCTGGTATCCCGCCAATAAACTCCGTTCGCGCGTGTACGAGTCGGCGTAGGCGGTCAGCGCGGCCGCGGGCGTTCGACCGCCCCGATCGACGGGCAGCGCCCGAATCTTTTTGATCAGCGCATACCCATCCTCGTCCGGCAGCCCGATGTCGCTCACGAGGACATCCGGCCGCCACCGCTCGAAAATCTCGAAGCCTTCCCGCGCGACCGTCGCCACGCGGACCTCCGCCCCGGCCTCGCCCAGGATACACTTCATCAGCTCTCGCATGTCGGATTCGTCGTCCACCACGAGCACGCGGAGCCCCGCCAGGATCGAGGAGAACGCCCCAGCGCATTCCCCTGCGCCGAACGAAGGCAACGGAGCGATCTCGTCGAGTGACGGCATCAGAGGCAATTCAACGGTGAACACCGCGCCCCTCCCCTCACCGTCGCTCTCCCCACGAACCGTGCCGCCGTGCATTCTCACCAGATCCCGCACGATCGTCAGCCCCAGGCCAAGCCCGCCGTGCCGACGCGTGGACGAGCTGTCGGCCTGGCGAAACTGGTCGAACACATGGGGAAGAACATCGATGCCGATCCCCTCGCCCGTGTCGCTGACGCGGAGCTCGGCCATCGCTCCCACCTCTCGAAGCGATATCGTCACGCGCCCGCCGGAAGGCGTGAATTTGACGGCGTTGCTCAGCAGATTCCGGACGACCTGCTCCAACCTGCCGTGATCGCCAAGGACCCTCCGGGTCGGCGAGCCGAGGAGCAGCGAGATGCAAACGCGCTTCGCTTCCGCATTCGGCGTCGCGGCGTCGACGGCCGCCTGGATGACCTGGGCGATGTCGACGGGCCCGAGCTTCAAGTCCACCTTGCCGCGGATGACGGCGGAGACGTCGAGGAGCGTTTCGACGAGCCTGAGCTCGGCCATGCCATTGCGCTCGATGACCTCGAGGCCGCGCTGCACCTTGGCGAGGTCCAAGGGGTCCATGCGGAGGAGCAACTGCGCCCAGCCGAGGATGGCGGTCAATGGGGTCCGGAGCTCGTGGCTCAGCGTGGAGAGGAACTCGTCCTTCAATCGGTCGGCGGCCTCGGCCTTGGCGCGCGCCGCCTGCTCGCCGGCGAGCAGCCTCTCCCGCTCCTCCTCGACGCGCTTCCGATCGGTGATCTCTTGTTTCAGGATGAGATTGGCCGCGGCGAGCTCGACCGTTCGCTCCTCGACTCTTCTCTCCAGCCTGTCGTGGGCACGTCGCAGCTCGGCCGCGAGCTCCTCGCGCATGGCGTTCTCCCGCCGCAACTGCGAGTTCTGCGCCTCGAGCTGCGCGCGCATCGCGTGCAAGGCCACGTGGGTCTCGATTCGCGCGACGACCTCGGTGATCTCGAGCGGCTTGACGACGTAATCGACGCCGCCCGCTTCGAACCCGGCGACCTTGCGGGACGTCTCCCCCAGCGCGGTCATGAAAATCACCGGGATCCCTCTGGTTTTTTCGGACGCTTTCAGGCGTCGGCACGTCTCGAAGCCATCGAGCCCCGGCATCAATACATCGAGCAGGATCAGATCAGGCAGGAGGAGCTCGGCCCGCTCGAGCGCGTCTTCTCCATCCTGGGCGATCGCCACCAGATAGCCGCGCTCTTCCAGGTGCGCGATCGCCGTGGCCAGGCTGGCGGGCACGTCGTCGACAATCAGGATGGTGTGCGACGGAGCATCATGCGCTGTTCTGCTCATCCGTCCTCCCCGCCCTCACTTCGGTGGCGAACCCGTGTTTGGAAGATCCTATCATGTACGCACACCGTGGCCTTGCGAGATCGAGCCCGAAGAGCTGCCGTCACGTCGAATCGAGCCGAGCCCGGAGCAAGGAGCGGAGCCGCTTGGTCTGGAAGCTCTTGGCCACCGCGCGCACCTCGCCGATCCACGGACCGAGCCGGGGGTCGGCCTGTTCGAGCCGATCGAGCTCGTGGAGGACCCTGCTGACGAGCCCTCGATCGGCGAGCTCCACGAGCCGCCCGAGCTCCTCCGCCGGCGGCCGCGTGAGATCGTGGATCTCCGCATCGTTCCTGGGTGGTCTGGCCGCGGCCGCGCCCTGCCCCTCTCGGCGCACCCACTCGAGCTGAAGCGTCGCGCGGAGTAGCTCGAGGAGCGCGCCGGCCTGCACGGGCTTGGGCAAGAAGTCGTCGCATCCCGCGCAGAGGCTCGTCTGCCGCTCCGTCTCCGAAGTGCTGGCCGACGAGGCGATGATCACGGTCCTGGCGAGCTCCGGCCTCTGCCGCAAGCGCCGGATCGCCTCGTAGCCATCCATGCCCGGCATGGAGAGGTCCATGAGGATGACGTCCGGCGTTCGCTCGTGGGTGAGCGCGAGCGAACGCTCGCCGCTGTCGGCCTCCAGCCATTCGAAGCCGAGCGGCTCGAGCAGGTCGCGCAAGAGCGCGCGGTTGTCGGCCTTGTCGTCGACCACGAGGATCGAGCGGCGCTTGCCCTCGTACCCGATGATGGCCTCCCACGACAGCCCCGCGCTCCCCTTGACGGGGGTCGTCTCGACCAGACGGAGCGTCACCGTGAACACGGTGCCTCGGCCGAGCTGGCTATGGACCTCGATGCTGCCGCCCATCCGCTCGACGAGCTCCTTGGTAATGGCGAGCCCGAGCCCCGAGCCCTCGGTATGCCGCTTCGAATCGCCGATCTGCTCGAAAGCCTCGAAGATGCGCGAGAGGTGCTCGGGGGCGATTCCGGGTCCCGTGTCCTCGACCTGGAAGCGCACGGTGCGCCCCTCGTCCTTCGGCGGCTCCAGCACCTCGACGTGCAATGTCACCCCGCCCTGCTCGGTGAACTTGATGGCATTGCCGAGCAAGTTGAGCAGCACCTGCATGAGGCGTTTCTCGTCGGCGCGCACGCCGAGCTGCTTCGGGCCGACATGCTCGTAAACGAAGGAGAGGCCCTTCTGCTCGGCGCGCACCCAGCAGAGGTTGGCGACGGTCCGGAGGAGCGCATCGAGGTCGACGGCGGCCGTGTGGAAGGTGAGCTTGCCGGCCTCGATCTTGGCCAGATCGAGGACGTCATTGATGAGGCTCAAGAGGTGCGTGCCGGCGGTGTGAATGATACGCGCCGACTCGGCGGCCTTCGGGGGCAGGCCGGAGAGCTTGCCGAGCACCTGGGCATAACCGAGGATGCTGTTCAGCGGCGTGCGCAGCTCGTGGCTCATGCTGGAGAGGAAATCGCTCTTCGCGCGGTTGGCACCATCGGCCGCCTCCTTGGCGGCCACGAGCTCCGCGGTGCGCTGTGCGACCTCGCGCGCGAGCCGCTCGCTGTAGGCGGACAGCTCGGTATAAAACCTGGCGTTCTCCACCGCCGTCGCCGCCAGCGCGCCGAGGAGCGTGACCAGCTCGACGCGCGCTTCGGGGAAGGCGTCCTGCACGTGCGGGTGCTCCAGGTACATCACCCCGGACAGGCGCGCCTGGTGCAAGAGCGGCACGGCCAGCACCGATCCGGGCCGGTGGGCGAGCAGGTAGGGGTCCTCGTCGAAGCGGCTGTCGGACGCCGCCTGCCCGCACACCACCGGCTCCTTGCCGCGCGCGATGTACTGCACCAGCGTCGCCGGTAGCCGCGTCGAGCCGGCGACGGGCTCGTTCAGCGAGAGCTCGAGTCGCTGCGGGTTGACCGAGAGCTCCGCGGCGATGACGAGCTCGTCGCCTTGCACGAGGGCGAGCACCGCGCGCTCGGCGCCGGAGTACTCGGCGAGCAGGCGGAGCATGCGGCCGACGAGCGAGCCGAGGTTGCGGTCGCCGGAGAGCGCCTGTGCGGCGCGCAGCACGGAGGCGATGTCCAGGGACGCGTTCAGCGTGCGGGCGGTGATGGTCGTGCTCGTCGGCACGGACGCCGCGTCCGCCGGCTCGCCGGCCCCGAGGGCCGCGCGGCCCGAGCCCGCGATGCTGTCCGGGTAGCGCTGGGCGAGCCGCGCGGCGGCCGCGCGCGCCCCCCAGCGCAGGTAGGCGTCGTGCGCGGCCGTGAGATAGGCGCGGGCGAGGGCGCGGTGCCCACGGGCGAGGCGGTGCTCGCCGGCGAGGCGCAGGCCGAGCGCCTCGACGTTGATGAGATCGCTGTCGCGAGCCTGCTCGATGGCCCGGTCGTACAGCCGTCCGGCCTCGTCGTGCTCTTCCCGGGCGCGGACGCGGCCCGCCTCCATGAGCAGGCGCGAGGCCTCGAAGGTCTCGGGGCAGCTCTCGGCCCAGAGAGTGAGGCGCGCGCCGTGGAAGGCCAGCCGATCCTCGAGCCGCGCGTGATGCTCGGCGGCGGGGCGGGCATGCGCTCCGGCGACGCAGAGCGTGGGCGTGAGGGCGAGGAGCGGGGAGGTGCCCCACAAGGAAGGCCAGTCCGGCTCGACCGCGAGGACCGCGAGGGCCGCCCACGCATCGGCGCCGAGGTGGAGCCCCGTAAAACCCGCCATCGCCATCGTGGTGACCACGAAGACCCGCGATGGCGCGTCTCGCCCGGACCGCGCGATTTCCTCGAGTGTCTGCTCGACGTCGCGCGCGGCCTGGGCCTCGGAGAGCGCGGCGACCGAGCGGGCGAGGATGTCCCGGAAGCCCATGGCCATCGGGTCGCGGTAGGCCATGCGGTCGAGGTCGTGCGTGACGCGATCGAGGTCGTCCCCGGCGATGAGCTGGAAGATCCCCCCATGGATCTCGCTGAAGGCCTCGGCGACGGGCTCGCGCTCCTCGGCGGCGGTGCGCGCCGCGTGGGCATAGAGCTCCCTCATCTTCGAGGGCGGCGTCCAGTACATGGAGGCCACCGTGCCGTTGAAGCGCGCGGTGGCGCGCGCGAAGTCGTATTGATCGATGAGCGCCAGCATGGGCTCGTTCAGCCGGCGCCCGAGCGGCAGGTTCCCGAGGAGGTAGGCCAGGAGCAAGGCCGTGACCACGCACCCCGCGAACGAGTTCTTCGTCAGCCCGTACCGCAGCGTCTCCCGCACGAGCATCGGCCAGCAGCACCGGCTCAGCGAGGGCATCCAGAAGGCGGCGCAGGGCCCGAGCACCTCCAGGATCCTGCTCCGCAGCGCGTGGGCGCGGTCGGCGCTGATCGGCAGCGCCTTCCAGTCCTCGACGGTCATGCGCTGCAGGGCGGGCTCGATCTCGGTGATGAGCGCGTCGAACAGCGCCTGCTGCTCCTCCGGGGTCCTCGGCAGCGGACGCTCGAGCCACGAGAGCGCCGAAAGGCCGAGCTCGATGCCCTGCGCGAAGCGGCCGGTGACGTGGAGAAACACGATCGAGATGCTGGCCACGCGCGCGCGCTCGAGCGGGTCCCGCGCTCGCTCGAGGCAGCGCAGGAAGAGCCGCTCGCCCTCGTCGACCTCGGCCGCGAGCCAGAGCGCCTCGGCCATGGCCAGGTGCACCTCGAAGGTCGTCTCCGGGGCCTCGGTCCACCCCTCGTCGCCGAGCAGCGACGCGGCCGTCCCGAGGAACGCCACGGCCTGCGCGTCGGCCGCGCTGGCCTTGGCGCGCTGGCCGGCGCGCAGGTTCTGCTCCGCCAGATCGCGCTTTTCCCCGGCCTCGGTCAGCCGCTCCGCGGCCCGGTTGCGGTGGTAGAGGGTCTCGAAGAGCTCCCCGTCGGCGCACGCGGCGCCGTACCTCGCCCGCAGCGTTCGGCCGATCCCGAGGTGGAGCGAGAGCCGCTCCTCGGCCGTGAGCGCCTCGTAGGCGGCCTGCTGCACCCGGTCGTGCACGAAGGCGTAGGCCTCGTGCGCCCGCTCGCCCTCGTGCACCAAGAGCCCCTCGCGCGTCGCTTGCACCAAGAGGGCGCCGACCGTCACCGCGTCCTGCCCCAGGAGGTGCGCGAGCAGCCCGGCGTCGAACCGGTCGCCGACGCACGCCGCCGTCTGCAGGGCGCGTCGCAGCGCGGGCGAGAGCCGCTCCAGCTTGCGGGTCAGCAGCGAGACGACGTTATCGGTGATCCCCGCCCGCTCGATCGCGTCTCGCTGCCATTGCCACCGCCCGGTCTCCGCGTCGCGCACGACGAGCTTCCGCTCGTGCAAGAGCTGCAGAAACTGCCCGACGAAGAACGGGCTGCCGTCGGTCTTGTCCTTGATCAGCCGCGCGAGCTCGTCGACCTCGGCCCCGGGCCGATCGAGCATGTCCCCCACCATCGCCGCGACCGCGTCCGCTCCCAGAGGCGAGAGCACGATCCGTTCGGTCCTGGCGCCCGGGGCCGCGGGCGCCCCGAGCAGCGCGTGGAGCGGGTGGTCCGGGCCCACCGCCTCGTCCCGGTAGGCCCCCACGACGAGCAGGTGCTGGCCCCGAGGCTCCTTCAAGAGCTCGCCCAGGAGCGAGAGCGACGCCGCATCCGCCCACTGCAGGTCATCGATGAAAAGCACGAGCGGATGCTCGACCGTGGCCAGCGCCTGTACGAAGCGCAGGACCGTCGTCTGGAACCGATGCTTGGCCTCCATCGGCCCGAGCTCGAGCAGAGGCTTCGGCTCGCCCAGGATGTGCAAGAGCTCGGGGATGAGCTCGACGAGGATCTGCCCATTCGGCCCCGCGGCTTCCTGAAAGGAGAGTTTCCAGCGCTCCAGCACGTCGGCCGGATCCGAGAGCCTCCGCCGCACCACCGAACGCAGCGCCTGCGCCAGCGCGGCGTACGGCGTGCTGCGCTGGAGCTGGTCGAACTTGCCGGTGGCGAAGATGCCCCGGCGCGCGCGCACCTTGCCCTGGAGCGCCTGCACCAGCGCCGATTTGCCCACGCCCGAAGGCCCCGCCACGAGCGAAAGCGCCGTCGCGCCGCGACACGCCTCGTCGAAGAGCTCCGCGAGCACGGCGCTCTCGTGCTCCCGACCGAACAGGCGCGAGGGCGTACGGACCCGATCGTCCCAGTCGCGTCTCGCCAGCGGGAACGGCGCCACCGTGCCCGTCTCGACCCAGGCGTGCGCCGCCCGCTCCAGATCCCAGGCCGCGCCGCCGGCGGTCTGGTAGCGGTCCTCGGGGCTCTTGGCGAGCAGCTTGAGCACGATCGCGCTCACGGCCTCGGGGATGCCCCGCTCGGGCGCGCGCTCGTGCGGGGGCACGGGCGCCCGGGCGATGTGCGCGTGGATCAGCTCGAGCGCGTCGGTGGCGTCGAAGAGAAGCGCGCCGGTGAGCATCTGGTAGAGGGTGGCGCCGAGCGCGTAGAGGTCCGCCCGCGCGTCCGGCGCTCGGTTCATCCGGCCCGTCTGCTCGGGCGCCATGTACGCGAGCGTCCCTGAAACCGCCTCCAGCGACGTCTGCTCGGCGAGGGTGGGCGTCCACCAGGTCGCGAGCTCGAAGTCGATCAAGCAAGTCCGCGTCCGCTCGGCGTCGACGAGGATGTTGTGCGGTTTGACGTCGCGGTGCAGGAGGCCGCGCCGATGCACCTCGCCCAGGGTGCGCGCCAGCGTGGCGGCAAGGCGCATGGCGATCTCGACGGGCAGCGGGCCCTGGTCGAGCACACGGGCGAGCGAGGTGTCGCCCCAGTGCTCCAGCACGAGGACCGGCTTTCGGTCGTGTTCTTCGAGGCCGAGCGCCCGGATGACCCCAGGCACCTCGAGCGCGCGCAGCACGGCGTACTCGTGCCTGAGCTCCTCGAGAGCGCGCGTGGTCGAAAGCTCGCCATGGGGAAACTTGAGCACCACCCGCGCGCCGCTCCCGGCCTCGGCGGCTCGCGCGATGCGCATGTCCGTCCCCGTGTGCAGGACCTCGCCGACGACGTACGCCATGATTGTTTTTCGACCATGCCATTGCGCGTGTCATGCGTCATCGTCCGCGCGCGGCACCGCCGAGCAACCCCAGCAAAGAGCCACGGACGGGCCTGCACCGGCGCTTCGCCGGGGCGCTGCCCCGGACCCCGCGGGGGCTGTCCGCCCCTCGACCCGGACCAGGCACGGCCTGGACCGAAGGTGGAAGAACTGCGCGATGCGCAGTTCTTCCAACGGGCCGGTGGGACCGCGTTGCCAGTCGAAATGTCAGCGTTGCTGTCTTGGTTTGACAGCGTCGCTCGCCGGTCTTGACTGCGGCCTGTTCGATGAACTGCGCATCGCGCAGTTCATCGAACCCGGGTCCAGCGCTTGCGCAGGCCCCGGGTCCAGGGGCGGATAGCCCCTGGTGGGGCTTGGGGCAACGCCCCAGCGAAACGGCTCCCAGATGCTCAGCCCTGACCCTCGGTCGTCTCGCTTTCGGCCTCGTCTTCGTCCGTGTCTGCGGTCGCGAGGGCGGACCTCGTGCGAACCTCGTCGAAGAAGAGCTCCTGGGTGACCTTGTCCCGCGGAAGCTCCGCCTGGACGCGGGCCATCACCTCGACGTACATCGTGAGGAACTTGTCCTTCGCTGCGTTCCGAGCCGCCCGGAGGTCCCGCGCGTTCTGGACGGCGATCTTACGGTTCTCCAGCGCGGCTTGATAACCCTGCCGGAACACGCCGATCTCGACCTTCTCGGCTTCGGCCTCTGGCCACAACGATTGGGCGGCGGCGAGCCGCCCTTCGAGATTGATCATGGCCTCTACCTGCGAGAAGCCGACGAGCCGGGTGATCGGGGTGGATCCCTCTGGAAAGACCAGGCTCGCGATCCGCCCGTTTTGCTTGCCGTCGGCGATCTCGACCTTCTGCTGCGAGAGCCGGATGCGCCGATCGGAGACGTAATTCTCGTATTTGACGTCGACGCGCGTGGGGAGAATGGCCTTGACGGCCTTCTCGTACTCCGCCTGCGCTGCCGCGAGCTCGGCGGCTCCCGTGCTCATCTTTGCTTCGAGCGAGACGAATGCGGCATGGGAAGAGAATTTGCCGAACATGCGCACGGAGTGGCCGGCGAGATCGATACACTTCGAGACGGGGGTGTTCCGCGTGGGCGATTGCATCGAGGGATCCTCCTGGAAGGGGACACGCGCCGGCGAGACAGAAGCGCTCGGGGCACGTGGGTTTCGTGGTGCGGGTCGTGATGACCGCGCGGGCTGTTCGACGCTGCGGCAGAACTCTTTCTGTCCGACTGATTCTTGCTCTCTCGAGGTGGGGGAGGAATCGAGCGCGAGCGCCTGCGCGGTCGTCCCTGCACCGGCGCGAAGGCGCCCGGGACACGTGCACAGCGCGAGTTGCACCGAAGCAAACGCGGCTGTGACGCCGTGTTCCGTGCGCTTGCGTCGATGCAAGGGCCGACAGGAACACGTCACGGCGACGCTCGGACGCGCGCAAGCGCTCTCGCGCCGCGTGCTCGACGTCCCTCGAACCCGTGCAAGGCACGCCGCGCAGATCGTTTGGAGTGCCTTGCACGCGTGGAACACCTGCCGAGCGGCCGCCATCGGGCCATTTGCACGCGTGCAAGGCGCGTCGCGCTCCATCGGGGAGCCGTTTCGCTGGCTGGGGCGTTGCCCCAGGCCCCCCAGCTTCGCTCGTCCTACGCGCTCGCGGCCGCGCCGAGGAACTCGTCGGTCGATCGCATCTTCGCATATGCGAAGCCGAGCGCCGCCATGAACGCCGCGTGGGCCTGCGCTGCGGGCACCCGCACGCCGTTGAACTCCAGATCACGCGAGGCGCAGGCGTCGTGAATGACCGTGACCGCGTAGCCGAAGTCGGCGGCCGCGCGCGTCACGGCATCGACGCACATGTGGCTCATGTTGCCGCAGATCACGACCTCGGTGATGCCGTGGCGGTCGAGCACCGCCTTGAGATCGGTGTCCCGGAACGAATTGATGTGGTGCTTCAGCACGACATGCTCATCGTCCCGATTGCGCACCTTCGGGTGGATCTGCGCGCCTTCCGAGCCGGGGGCGAAGAAGGGGGCGTCGGCGCTCGGGAATTCGTGGCGAATGTGGACGACGAGGTCGCCCTTGCTGCGGGCGGCGGCGAGCAGCCGAGCCGCATTGTCGGCGGCGGCTTCGGTCCCGCTGAGCGTCCACTTCCCTCCAGGGAAGTAATCATTCTGGATATCGACGACGATGAGAGCACGCGCGGCCATGTTTTATCCTTTCCGCCCCGTCCGGGGACGTTTGCGGCACGTCTACCACGATGACCTGGATCTGGAAATGTCTCGGAGGCAGCTATCACGATCGAAAGCCTGCGTGGCCTCCGCTTGCGCGCGCGCTTTCACTACGGAACCCCTGACCCGGGCTTCCCGCGGATCCTTCCCGTGTGGATGAACAGTTCGTGTGCCGCTGCATGAGTTCATCTTACAGATGTTCTTGACGGGACGGAACTCGATGTGCTTGTTTGCGACGCGCAGTACAGACGAACACATCAATTGGAGATGAGGAACTTGAAAACGACTTCCATTGCAGTCGGGTCGAGCCCGCGCGCGCTCGCTCTCGTCACTTCCGCATTGCTTCTGGGCGCGCTCACGGGTGGTTGCGTCGTCGGGTCGGAGGTCGGGTCGGAGGAGGAAACGCTCGGGGAGGCCCAGGAAGCGCTGACCGCTTACTCCTTCTTCACGGAGTCGAGCACGACGAACTTCAGCGGCACGACGATTCCGGCGAGCGTCGCCTTGCAGAGTTGCTTCCTCAGCGGCGTGGCAGGGAATCTCAATCGGGGCGACCGGTTCGGTGGCATTGCGAGTCTCCAGTCGGCGGCTGCGGTGAGAGCGACAAGCACGACATATACGCTCTTTGGGCACGGAGGCGCTTACACGAATCAGGTAAACGACCCCGTCGCCATCAATAACCTCGTAAAAGCCACTGCGACATGCTTCCCCATTGCCCCCAACGTTTCCGGGGGGGGGTGGGACAGTGACGATCCTCCCGTTTGGATCAACCATCCGGGTACCAGCCTGCGGCAATGCTTCCTCACCAGCCTGGTCGGCGTCGACGGTGCGTGGAACAGCGGCAGCAATTTCGCGCGCGTGGTCAAGGTAACGACGACGGACGCCACCCACCCGATCCCTGGATGGTATATCGAGGGCAACCTCCCTGACGCGGTCAACAGCTCGGATGCCCACATCTCGGCCGATTGCCTAGACTTCCCGGAGGGAACGGAGTTCGCCTCGGGCATGGTGTATTCCACCGAGGACGGGTCCACGACGGTGCCCATCGGGCTCGGCTTGGGCACGACCGTACGCATTGGCTGCGCCCTCACCGAGGTCCAGGGTGCGTTCAATGTGAACGACGCGACGGAAGGCGTCCTGATGTCGCCTCCCTCCGGCTGGGGTGCGGGGTCCTGGTCGATCACCGTCAAAGGCGCAAGGATTGCCAAGTGGGTATGCGCGAAGTGAGGCGCCGCCCGCTCGGGAATCGTAGGTAACTCTCCGGTCGATCAGGGCGCGCGCACCTCACTGCCGCGCCCTGGTCGACACGGCAGACGCCTCCCGGACCCCGTGGCCGCCCTTTGGGGCATTGCCGGAGCCGACCCACGCAGGACCCTTCTGCGTTGGCTCGTGGGGCTGTCCGTATCATGGAACACATAGCCGAGAGCGACGTGACAAGCATCACAGACGAAGACCCACAACGTCGACGAGATCGTCGTGTGGCGCGTGTTCCTCGCGTTAGGAAATTGCCCGACGCTTGACTCGCTCTTCCGTCCCGGGCGAGCTTTCCCCCCTGCATCGAGCTCCGCGCACCATCCTGCTGCTCGTCGCGCGAAGGAAGGCAGAGTCGTAAAGCATGGCCAGGCCCCCCACTCAACAACCGATTCCCATCGACGCGGATGTCGACTCGTTGCGTCAACGTGTTGCCGATCTGAAAAGAGAGATCGATGTACAGGCCGCAGAAGCCACGCTGGCCCGAGCGGACGCGCTGAGGTATCGCCGCTATTTCAACCTGGCTCAGGTGGGCATGGCGATAACTTCCCCCGACACCGGCTGGATCGAGTTCAATGGGCGGTTGTGCGAACAGCTCGGCTATTCACCGGAGGAGCTGAAGTCCACGACCTGGGTCTCCCTGACGCATCCCGAGGACGTCTCGCTCGACCTCGACTTATTTGGCAAGCTCGTCAAAGGCGACATTCCACGATATAGCCTCGACAAACGTTTCGTACGCAAAAACGGCAGCATCATGTACGGGAACATCCTCCTTCAGGGTGTTTACCGCCCCGACGGTTCGTTCGACCACCTCTTCGGTTTTCTGCACGACATCACCGAGCGCTGGGAGGCCGAGAAGGAGCGGTTGGCGCTCAAGCAGGAGATCATCGACGCGCAGAGGAAGGCGTTGCGCGATCTGTCGACCCCCTTGATCCCCGTCGCCGAGCACGTCCTCGTGATGCCGCTCGTGGGCATGATCGACAGTGTCCGCGCACAGGCGGTGCTCGAGGTATTGCTCGAAGGCGTCACGAAACACCAGGCAAGAATGACCATCCTCGATATCACCGGCGTGCAGGTCATGGATATCGAGGTCACGAATGCGATCATTCAGGCCGCCCAAGCCGTCAGCTTGCTGGGCGCGCAGGCGATCTTGACGGGTATCCAGCCGCGTATCGCCAAGACACTCGTGGACCTCCAGGCCGATCTGAGCACCGTCATGACCCTCAGCACCGTCCGAGAAGGTATTGCGTACGCCTTGGGGAAACTGAAAGCATGACGGTACTCTTCCAGGGGCTCGACGAGTGGTTCGACTACTCGACGACGAGCTGGCGAGCAGCGGGTGCCAACGACGAGCTCGACCCGCGCCACATCCCTACGATCCCGAACTCGTACAACAGCGAGACCTATCGATGGCTCGCCACGAGGTATCGTGACATTTACCTCGATCTTTACCGAGCCGTTCAGGCCGACGGGACGCTGATACGAACGCAGCCCGCTCATTTCACGCAAGAGTGGGCCAAGCACTTCGACCCGATCACGATCTGGAAGCAGGTCTGTCCGCTCTTCGTGTTCGGTCAGGCGCTCGGCGGTCTCGATACACGTCACCGAGACCTGGCCCGCGCCTACACGCTCGGTTACGGCGTCCCGGTGATGGCCATCGATCGGATGATGGACGCGCTGCCTGGGGCGCCCTCCACGAAGCACACGTGGCTCTTCGTCCTGGCATCCTACGCGCTGGGGCTCGAACAGTTCCAGAAGGTCGGCGCGCCGGCGGCAGCCGAGCGCTGCTTCCTGCGCCATACCCAGGAAATGTACCACTTTTTCTGGGGAGAAGAACGGGAGCGCTACCAATTGCCGAAGGCGGTCTCGGCGGCCACGCTCACGGAATATCTCGAAGGCGACAGTCGCCTCCTGTCGTCGATCTTCTTTCCCGTGACGATCGAGTGGGCATTCCTGCTCGCCGAGGGAACGTTGCCCCCCGAGTTCGCGCCAGCGCTCGTCGCTTTGAGGAGAATGCGCCAGCTCAATGACGAGGTGGTGGACGCCGACGAGGACATTCGTTACGGAATCGTCACGTTCCCCTACTTGCACGGCCTGGCTTCCCCCCAGGGCGCGCAGCTCGCCGAGAATGTCCTCACGACCTGGCAGCTCGATCGCGACGAGCCCAGCTCCCCGAAGATGGCCGAACTCGTCGCGCAGCGCCGCCTCCTCTTGCAGGAAGCCGGGAGCTTCGAAGCCGCCGCGCAGTTCTCGATGAGCTGCCTACGGACGGTCATGCAAGCTGTGATGCGTCGTCTCCCAGCAGAGGCCGCATTCGATGTCACCCTGCTGGTCAATCAACGCGTGTCGCATCTGTTCCGGCTGGCCCAACACGGTTGGAAGGAAATAGCCAGCGTCTATCAACCGGAGCCGTTCTCGCCATCGAGCAAGTCAGCCGTTCCCTTGCCGGTTCCCTGGGCGCGGACGGGTCCCCCGTGAATTCGAGGCCGCTGCGCTGGGGCGTTGCCCCAGGCCCCACCAGGGGCCAGCGCAAGCGCTGGACCCGGGGTCGATGAACTGCGCGATGCGCAGTTCATCGAACAGAGCCACTCGTCAGAACAACGTAAGCTGCTTCTTCCGAGGATCTGGGCCCTTTTTTGGCAGATCGGCCCTCTCCTCGGTAAGGAGCCGCTCCTCGATCTCGCGCAAGAACGGCGAAGCCTCCATCGCCACGGGTTTGCCGTGCCGCACTCGCTCACGCGCGTACGAAAGGAACAGGCGCTCTCTCGCGCGGGTCATGCCCACGTAGAAAAGCCTGCGCTCCTCGGCCACGTCGGCCTCGTCCTCGCGGCCTTTGAATCGTAATGGCAAGAGGCCGTCCTCGCAGCCCACGACGAGCACCACCCGAAACTCGAGGCCCTTCGAGGCGTGCAGCGTGAGCAGCGAGATCCGATCCGCCCGCGGATCCCAGGTATCCACCTCCACCTCGAGCGAAACCTCCAGCCGGAATCGCTCGGCGTCCTCGCCCGACCGCGCCGCAATCACGAGCAGCACCACGAGCGCCGCGTCGACGTCCGCCTCCCGGAACGACGGGGCCTCCGCGCCCTCCTGAGGCGTGCTCGAGGCCGCGTCCTCGGGCCCGAGCGGCGCCGCGATCTCCTCCCGCACGCGCGCCGCAGCGGCCTCCAGCGACGGCGCGAGCGGCGCGCCTTTCGCGTGCGTCGCGACGAACGACCGCACGATCGCCATGGCCGCCGCCCGCTCCAGCACCCGATCGTGCGTGCGCCGCTGGAATGGCATCCCCGAGCGGCGCAGCGCCTCGACGAGCGCCTGGGCCTGCGCGTCGGTGCGGTACAGGATGGCCATGTCGCCGAAGGCGTGGCTCCCCTCCCCTTCCGCGGATTCGACGCGGCCCGAATCCATCGAAAAGAGCGACGTCCCGCCGACGAGGCGCTCGATCACGTGCACGACCCACTCGGCCTCGGCGCGCTCGGTCCGCGCCTCGTGGATCACGATGCGGCTCCGATCCTCGATGAGCGGGCGAAGCACGCGCTCGCCCACCGTCGGCGAAGGCGCGATGACGCCGAGCGCGGCGTCCACGATCGTCCGCGTCGAGCGATAGTTTTTGCCGAGGCGCACCACGCTCGCCGCGGGATAATCCTCCCGGAATCGAAAGAAGAACGAGACATCCGAGCCGCGGAACCCGTAAATGGCCTGATCCGGATCGCCGATCGCGCAGACGTTCTGCGCCTCGCCCGCGAGGAGGAGCAGGAGGCGGTATTGCCGCTCATCCACGTCCTGAAACTCGTCGACCGAGACGTGCACGAACCGCTCGCGCAAGGCCGCGAGCACATCGGGGCGGGATTCGAGCAGCTCGACCGCGAGCGTGACGAGATCGTCGAAATCGACGAGGTTCCGCGCGGCGAGCCCCTCTTCGTACGCGGCAAAGGCGCGGTCGAGATCGGTCCCCGGGGCATACTCCTCCGGAAAACGTTGCAATGCCTCGGCCCGCCGCGCCACGCGCCGCTTCCACCGCGAGATCGCCGCGCAGAGCTGCGTCGCTTTGCGTTCGGTCACCGAGAGCGCCTCGGCGACGAGGCCGACCCGCTCGCGCTCCCCCGCAATGCCGATCTCCGCGCGGTCGCCATGATCACGCAGGATCAAGAGCCCGAGCGCGTGGAACGTCATGGCCGGCACGCGCGCCCCCGCGTCGCCGAGGAGCACCACGAGCCGCTCGCGCATCTCGTCGGCGGCGCGGCGCGTGAACGTGATCGCCAGGATCCGCTCGGGCGGGACGCCTTGATCCTGGACGAGGTGCGCAATGCGATGCGTGAGCGTGCGGGTCTTGCCCGTGCCCGGCCCCGCGACCACGAGCAGCGGCCCCCGCACGACCTCGGCCGCCGCGCGTTGATCGGGATCGAGGCCGTCGAGCAAGGACGGGGGCGTCTCCGGCGTCGCCTTCGACTCGACGCGCGACGCGAACAGCGTGACCTCCGGCTCCCCTTCCGTGGCTTTTGTCTTGCGACCGGGTTTGTCCGCAGAGCGTGCTTGTTTCTTCGGTGCCGGCGTGGGGCTCGGCTCGTCCTCGAAGAGGAGCGCGACCACGGGGCGGCGCTTGATCTCGTCCGGCGAAAAGAGCCGGATCGTCCCGTAGAGGCCGTCATACCCGGCCTCGCGAATCACGCGGCCCTCCCGCATCCGCGCGATCCCCTCCGAGAGGAGCGACGAACCCGCCCGCGTGATGTCTTCGAGCGGCGCCTCTTGCAGAATGAAGAGCTCCGGCCCGAGCCGGGAGAGCAGCCCCCGATAGCTCTGCTCCACCACCTGGCTCGACGGCCCCACGGACGAGAGCTCGGCGAGGACCTCCGGCAGCGGGACGACGCTGCGAAAATCGGGCGGGTGCTCCGGCCTGTATCCTTCGTCGCGGTCGGCGAGCGTCTCGACGCGATGGAGCACGCCCACCGTCACGGGCCGCCCGCAGGTCGGGCACATCTCGCCGCGGGCGAGCGTCTCCGAGGGCTCGAGGCGCACGCCGCACGCCCGGTGCCCGTCGAGGTGGTATTTGCCCTCCTCGGGGAAAAACTCCATCGTCCCGACGAACCCCTCGCCCGTCTCCAGGGCGCGGCGGAGCGAGAAATAATCGATCGGACCGTCGAAAACCGTGGTCTCGCGCCCGAGCTTCGGCGGCGAGTGCGCATCCGAGCTCGACACGAGGCGGTAGCGGTCGAGCCGGGAGAGCCGCCAGTTCATCGCCGGATCCGAGGACAAACCGGTCTCCAGGGCGAAGACGTGCGGGGCGAGATCCCCGTAACACTCCTCCACCGCATCGAACCCGGCCTTCGAGCCGAGCACGGAGAACCAGGGCGTCCAGATGTGCGCCGGCACGAGGTAACTCCCGGGGCTCGACGCGAGCACCATCTCGAGGAGGTGCCGCGAGTCGAGGCCGAGGATGGGTCGGCCGTCGGCGTTCAGGTTGCCCACACGGGCGAGTGCCGCGACGAACCGCTCGGCCGCCTCGAAATCGGGCACGTACACGAGGTGATGCACCTTCCGGACGCGCTCGCCCTTCTTGTAAATGGTCGAGATCTCGACCGAGAGCATGAACCGCACGGTCCCCCGGCAAGGCCCTTCGAGCCGCGCCGAAACGGCCTGCTCGACGTCGCTCTGCAGCCGAAAGAGCCCCGGCTCGGCCGGCACGAGCTGTCTCTTGAGCTCCGCCATCCAGGCCGGATGCGTGAAATCGCCCGTGCCGACGACCGTGATCCCCTTCCGCCTCGCCCACCAGGCGAGGTGAAACAGGTCACAATCCGAGCTCGTGGCGCGAGAGTATCGTGAATGGACGTGGAGGTCCGCGTGGTATCGCATGTTTGTCTTTCGGGAACCCCTACGCCGCACCTAGCCGAGATCCACGGCCTCGTCAAGCCATGTAGGTTCGAAATGGTTTGGCCCCCTGGAACCCCGGGTTTGGCGCCATGGAACCGGCGACGGCGGAGGTTTTACCGGAAGGACTGCCCCATCCAGGGATAGAGCCCGGCGAACACGGCGCTGATGCCGAGGGCCGTGAACTGCGAAGAGGCGTGCCCGAAGCCGCTCGCGGCCGATCGCGTGAGGGCCGTTTTTCGGCCGTTGTGAAAGGCTCGTTTCCCTGATACGCACGAAAGCGGGTCCGGATGAGCGACGATCGGTACCACCGCCGCCTCTTCGTGTTCCTCGGCGTGGCGAGCTTCTTCGAGGGGTTCGACACCTTCGCCCTCACCCAGCTCCTGCCCGCGATCCGCGCCGAAATGGGCCTCTCGCCGAGTGACGCCGGCTGGCTCGTCGGGGCCATCTGCGCCGGCTCGATCCTCTCCTACGGCCTCGTCCGGTACGCCGACCGCGCCGGGCGGCGCGGCGTCCTCGCCGTCACGATCCTCGGCTACGCCCTCTGCACCGCGCTCACCGCGCTCGCCCGCGGCCCGTTCACGTTCGCCGCCGCGCAGATCGCCGCGCGGTTTTTCCTGATCGCCGAGTGGGCCCTCTCCCTCGTCGTCGCCGCCGAGGAGTTCCCCGCCGATCGCCGCGGCCTCTACATCGGCGTCCTCAATGCGCTGACCGGCGTCGGCGCCATCGTCTGCGCGGGGATCACGCCCCTCGTGATCAACTCGCCCCTCGGCTGGCGCGGCATCTACGTGCTCGGCACGGCGCCGCTCTTCCTGCTCGCGGTCGCCCGCAGATCCTTGCGCGAGACGCGCCGCTTCACGGAGCAGGTCGAGGGCACGAGCCTCGCGAAGCGGCCGTTCACGCAGATCCTCTTGCCGCCGCACCGGAACCGGATGCTCCTGCTCGCGGTGATCTGGATGCTCACGTACGCGTGCACCACGAACGCGATCATGTTCTGGAAAGAACACGCGATGGGGGAGCGCGGGTACACGGAAGGGCGCGTGGGCCTTTACATCTCGATCGCCGCCGTCGCCGGGCTGCCGTTCGCATTCCTCGCCGCGAAGCTGCTCGACGTCATCGGCCGGCGCAGCGCCTCGCTCATCATTTACCTCTCGGTCGTGGCCGGCACGGCCGGCTGTTATCTCGCCGGAGCCCCTTCCCTCGTCCTGATCTCACTCGTGCTCGCGATGGGCGGCATCACCGCGACGGGCTCCGTGCTCGCCGCCTACAACGCGGAGCTTTTTCCCACCGAGCTGCGCAGTGACGCCTTCGGGTGGTCGAACCATCTCTTCGGCCGCACCGCGCAAGTCGTCACGCCCGTCCTCGTCGGGTACGCCGCCGAATCCGTGGGATGGGCCAAGGCCGTGTCTTCCACCGTCGTCTTCCCGGTGATCGCCCTCGCCCTGATCCTCCTCACATTGCCGGAGACGCGTGGTCGCGAGCTGGAGGATATCGCCTGAATCGCGTGCTATCGTGCACGCATGGCCGACGCGCCCGAATCCGCCGCGGAGACGAGCCCCCCCGGGCGAGAGGCATTCACCGTCCACGCCTACGGTCCGGCCACGCGGACATTGGCGGTGGCCCTCCGCCTCGCCGCCCTCCTCAACGTCCTCTACGTCGCCGCGCACATCGTCCGCGATATCGTGACCGGCACGAGGACCGCGCCGCCGATCGCCGTCGCTTTCGGCATCGCCCTTTTCTCCGGCGGCCCCCTCCTCCTCGCGCTGCTCCTCGGCCGAAACCACCGAGGCAAAGCCGAGGTCGGGCCCGCGCGGCTCGCGCTCACGCTCCGCCGCGAGCGATTCGAGATTCCTTTTGATGCCATCCAGGCCATCCGTCCGTGGCGCGTGCCGATCCCCGGTCCGGGCCTCCGGCTCGTCCTCGGCTCGAACCGCTCGTTCCAGCGCCGCCTCGTGCTCCACGATCCCGCGCGTTTGCTCGAAGCCCTGGGCGAAAATGTCCCCGCGGCAAAGTCCACGCTCGATCACCCGGCCATTCGTTTCGCCGACGCGCGGCGCGCGCTCGGGCGGCGGCGGTGGCCTTATTTCGTGGTGAAATACGGGCTCATCCCGCTCGGCCTCGCGATCGTCCTTTTTCGCCTGCACCAGTACATCGTGTATGGCGGCGCCTTCGGGCAATATCACCTCTTCGGCCTCGGACCGTACCTCGGCGCATTCCTCCTCCGATGGCTGGGCGTGCTCGGCGCGCTCGTCGTGTACGGGGGGCTCGTGCGGATCGTCGTGGAGGTGCTCGCGCTCGGGCTGGCGTACCTGCTCCCGCGCCGCGCCAAGGGGCTGCGGCGCGCCGCCGAGATCGTCGTGGACATCGCGTATTTCGTCCTGATCCCAGCGTACGTCCTCACGCATCTCCTCGCCTGATGCGGGAACCCCTGATACAATCGGGGGACACATGGCTGGAACGCTGGAGACGACATACCGCACGGCCTCTCCGGGGAGGCCGCATGGGCCCGAGGCCGAGGCCGAGGCTGCGTCGGAGCTCGCGCGGCGCGCCAAACGCCTGAACAAGCTCGTCATCGTGCCCTGCGTCGTCCTCGGGCTCGTGCTCGGCGTCGTGGCCTATTTCCTGCTGCGCAAGCTCCAGCTCGAGCTCTTCGGACGGCACATCCCGTGGATCACGGGCGCGCTCGGCTATGGGGGGCCGCTCGGCGGGTCGTTTCACCTCGCCGCGCGCGCGGCGGCGTTCTTCATGGCGCGGCGGCGGGGCCCGTGGCTCGAGGACGTCGCCGCTCGGTACGGCGTTCCGGTCGAGACGCTCGAGGATTACGCCGCCCTGCTCTGAACCACCACGCGTGCCCGAGGAGGAGCGCGGCGAGCGCGAGCAACGCAGGCGCGCGCAGGTGCCCGAACGTGATCATTGGCGTCACGATACGCGCGCCGCGCGGGACCTCGGCGGCGAGCGTCTCCTCCTCGTCGAAACGCGTCCGGGCGAGAATCTCCCCGTCGGCGGAGATGATCGCCGAAATGCCGGAGTTCGTGGCGCGCACCTGGGGCAGACGCGTCTCGATGCTGCGGAACGCGGCGGACACGAGGTGAAGCCTCGGGGCGCGACCGTCCGGGAACCACGAATCGTTCGAAAGCGTGACGATGAGATCCGCGCCCTTCTCCGCGGCCTCGGCGACGAACCCGGGGAAGAGGACGTCATAGCAGATGAGCGGCAGCGCCGTGACCTCGTCGTGCCCGGACGAACCCACCCGCACGACCTCCGGGCCCGGCCCTCGTTTCCAGTGCCCCGCCCAGGGCATCATGCTGCGCAGCGAGGGCGAATCGAGCATCGGCGGGACCCACTCGGTGAATGGAAAGAGCATGCGCTTGCGGTAGGAAGCGCGCTCGACCTTGCCATTCGCTTCGTTGGTCAAGAAAAACGCCGCGTTGTACTCGTCGTTCCCTTCGCTCTCGTAGGACCCAAACACGAGCGGGACGCCGGTTTTCGCCACGTAGGCGCCGATCTCCTCGTCGAAGGCCGCGCCCGCCTCGCTCTTCGGCGCGCCGAACGTCGTCGGATAGACGGTCTCGGGCCACACGAGGAGGTCGAGCGATTTCCGGTTGCGAATCGCGTCGGAGAGCTCGAAATGCGTGTCGAGGATCGTGCGGACGGTCTCGAAAGCGCCCTTTTCGGCGCGTAGCTTGTCGTAGTTCGTGATGTTCGCCTGGACAACCCCGACCGAGATCGCGGGCCTTGCATTCGCCTCGGCGAGCACCGCGCGCCGGGCTTGGCCATACCCCACGCCGGCGAGGACGGCGAGGCTCACGAGCGCCGCCGGCAGGGCCGGATGAGCCAATCCGCGGGCCTTGGGCGCACGCGCGAGGCGTACGATCGAGAGCGCGAGGCCCTCGTTCACGAGGAGCAAGACGAACGAGAGGCCGTGCGCGCCGACGATCTCGGCCCCCTGGCGCAACGACGCGGACGGGTGGAGGCCGAGCCCGATGGTATCGAAAAAAAGCTTGGGAAAAACGAGCTCGACGCCGACGTACGCCGCCGCGGCTGCGAACGCTGCCCGGAACGCGGGGTAGGGCCGATCGGCGCGCCGCACGGCGAGGCGCACGAGGGCAAACACCACGAACTGCGGTTCGAGCACGGGCGCGAGGAGCAAAAAGAGCGGCCAGACGAGGCTCGGCGAGGTGCCCGCGTACGAGGCGGCCGTTTCGGGGAACCAGGGGAAGACGAGCGCCACGAAAAAGACGCTCATCACGAGGCCGGCAAAAAGCGCGTCGCGACGGCGCTCGGCGCGCTCCAGCGTGAGGAGCCAGGGCACGAAGGCGACCAGACAGGCGAGGTACGACGAGCCCGCCGTGCGGCTGCAAACGCCGAATAGGTATGCCGAGGCGAATGCGCCGAGCGAGAGGGCGAGGAGCCGATCCCGGAGGCGCTTCGAGGTCCAGAATCGGCGCAGGCGCTTCGGGAGGGGGCGCGCGCTCATGGCTCTTCGTCCGCCGGTTTTTCCTCCTCGACGCCGGTTTGTCCGGGATCGGCATTCGAGGCGGGGCCGCGTTCGTCGCGGTCCGCGTAGGCGTCCGCCGGGACCTCCAGCGTGGCGAGGGGCAAACCTTCCGGAGCCATGTCCGGCGGGACGACACGATCGGGCGGAATCTCGATCACCTTCCCGTTCGCGTCGACGAGCTCGTAATCGGGGTGGTAGAGCAGAACGGGTTCGAGCATCCGGCCCTTGTCGGTCGCCTGGTAATGCCGCACGTACCCGGGCGGCAGCGGGAAATCGTCGGGGACGACGAGGCCTTGCTTGATACGTTTCGTCCCCGGCGCGGGGAATGCGTGAATGCCCGTCTTGTTCTTCGACGCGACCCCTGGATTCCCGGCGCCTTCCTCCGCGGCCCCAGCAGGGTCGTCAGAAGCGGAAGGTTCGTCCGGAACACCCTCGCCTTCCAGGTCGGAACCCTCAGCGCCGATCACGCGTGCATTCAGCGCGACGTCCGCCGCGGGGGCGGCTCGCGTGGCCAGGCGGAGCGTCGGCGCGCCCTTGGGACGCGCGGGCGCGCGGGCCTCCGTGGTTTGTCCGGGCTTCGCCGTCGCGCCCGGAGCTACCTCGGCCGGCGTCTCCGCTCGCCATTTCCACGACAGAAACGCGACGATCCCCGCCGCGACGAGGCCGAGCGCGATCGGCCCCATGGGAAGACCGCCCCGCCGGAGCTCGACGTGGACGACGCCGTCCCGGTCGACGGACCGTCGGACGGCTCCACGCGAGCGCTCGGCGGGGCGTCGGTTCGTCATGGATCGCTCAGGGCGCGAGCGGGTTGAAGAGCGAGTGCGCCCAGCCCGCGCGCTCGTGGCCGTAGCGGTTCCAGACCGGGTTCTTGCCGCCCACGATCTGCGCGCCCGAATACTCCGGCGCGCCCGAGCCGGAGCCCGTGCCGCCGAAGAGGCCGACGTAAAGGGTGCCGCCCGCGTACGAGGGATGCGTGTCGTCGGAGAGGATGTAGTCGAAGCTCGTCCCCGAGTTCTCGAAATGGCTGTTCGCGTCCCGGATCGTGCCGCGCAGCGTGCTCGTGATACGCGTCACGTAGGCATCCTCGGTTTCGCCCGGGATGTAGCGGAGCCCGTCCGAGTCGATTTTCCCATCGCCGTTGGAATCGTAATCGGCGCCCATGTACTCCGCGAACGCATCGACGCAGTCGAAGCCGTATTGCGCCGCGAGCTTGCATGCGCGGTAGTTGCTGCGCGCCAGGCGCGGGAACATGGCGGTTTGCTTGTTGACCTTCTGCCCCGCCGATGCGTCGGTGCAGCTCGACATGCCGTTGTCGGCGTCGTAGCCGGGGTAGTAGAGGTTCATGATCATCTTCTTCTTCGTCGCGGCGTTCGCGTTCGCGTTGATGAACTGCATCGCGAGCTCCTGGTACTTGGTACAGTTCGCGAGCGCCGTGTCGAGCACGCCGTAGTTACACGTCCCGGACTGGTCGGCGAAGCTGTCGCGCGCCTGCAAGAAGTCGTTGCCGCACATCTCGAACGTCACGACGCGCGTGTTCGCCGCCTGCATGTGCGATTTTTCGGCGACGATCTTGTTGTTGTAGATGTCGTCGGCCTTCGCGCCGGACTTCGTGCGCCTGATGACCTCGATGTCGCTGTTCCAGCTATTCGAGAGATATTCACCCTGAACCCAGGTGGCGGCGCGCTTGTCGACGTTCGACAAGCTCCCATTGTAGCCCGCGAAGATGGAGTCACCGTATGCGACGACGCGATATTTTGCCGTCGTGCCCGCTCGATCGATCGTCCACGAGCTGTTCTGCGTCAAAGTATTGGCCAGCGCTTCGCGGCCTCCCAGCAGGATGCCGAGCGAAAGAACGGCCTGACCGAGGCGGCGGGCCGCGGAATTTCCCAGGGTGTGCATGACATTCCTCTCCTTGTTGTTCGCCGGCGTCACGCTGGCGAGCCTTCCCGGTGCGCCACAGGCGGAACTTGCCGCCAGAGGCGAGGCGACCCTCGAAGAGGAGGCGATCCCCCACGCAAAACACGCGCAGGCGTCGCCCAACGATTCGCTCGTGAATCGAACAAGAAAGCCGAGGAGCGCCGGCGCGTGGACGCGGGAAACCACGGGCCGGATTCAATTGAAGAACGAAAATCGGGGATTGTCAACGCTCGAATTTCAATCGATTGCGTGAGGTTCCCATGGAACGTGGCGCGACCACTGCGTAGCTCCCGACGCATCCCCCAATGGAGCAGCCTCCCGTCGCTGCTACACTGTGCATCGTGCCCGATCCTTCCTCCGAGCGCTCGCCCCGTCCCCTGAAGCTTTTGGGTTCGCTCCTCGGCCCGTATCGGCTCCTCGCCTACCTCGTGGCAGCGACGCTCGCCGTCGCGCTCGTCGTGCTCGGGCCGAAGCTGCTCTTCCCGCCGCCGGATCACGTGATCACGGAGCGGCCCACGCCGTCCCTGCTCAACGCGATCCGCGAGGTGTCGCGGCTCGAGACGGCCGAGGTGCACGTGGAGAAGGTCGTCGACCTGACGGACCGACAAAGCGCGTTCTTCGGGCTCGTCGAGGCGAAAGACGCGCTGCTCCTCGTCGCCGTCGGGCGCGCTGTCGTCGGCGTGGATCTCGGCAAGATGCGGGAGCAAGACGTCTCGTTCGATCCGAAGACCGGCGTCGCGCGGATCGATCTGCCCGAGCCCGAGGTGATCTCCGCGATGCTCGACGAGGACGGGACGTACGTGTTCGCGCGATCGACGGATCTGCTCGCGAAGCGGAACGAGCAGCTCGAAGCGAGCGCGCGCCGGCAAGCCCAACGCGCGATCGAGGCCGCCGCGCGCACGCCCGACGTGATGCGCCGCGCGCGGGCGCAGGCCGAGAAGCAGCTCTCGGCGCTGGCGAAGGCGCTCGGCGCGAAACAGGTAGAGGTGCGGTTCCGATCCGGAGATCGGTGATCTCAGGCCACGAGGCGCATGCTCGCCTCGAACGCTTCCTCACGGGCGATTCGCTCGACGTCGGCGGCGGGCACCCCGAACTCGCGCGCCTCGGCATCCTCCGCCCCGACCTCGACATGCGCAGAGAGACGCACCTCCTCGATCGATCGCCGTCGCTCCACGCTCTCCACCAGCGCATCCCGGACCGGCTTGCCTCCGGCGGAGAGGCAAAACGCGACGATCCGCTCCGAGAGCTCCGCGTGGCCCTGCTCGTCGCGGGCGATCACGGAGAGCGCCTCGCGCGCGGGCTCGTCCGTCGTGTCGCGCAGCGCGCGCCGCGCCTCGGCCGCCGCCGCGCCCTCGCCGACGCAGCCGTCCCAGAACGATTCGAGGGCGAGCTTGCGAAGGAGCGAGGCGAGGTCTCGATCGCTGCCCTCGGGAATGGATGGGAGCAAGGGCGAGAGGCGCGCCGGCGACCATTCGTTCGCGAGCGCGGCGCAAAGCGCGGTGTGCGTCGCCTCCTCCTTCGCGGAGAGGAGCGCGCGCGAGACCAGGGCATCCGGCGCGCCCGCGCGCGAGAGGTCGCGGGCGAGCGCGCGGAACGCCGGGACCGACGCGCATTCGGCGCTCGTCGTGCGCGCCCAGTGGGAGAGCAGCCGCTCTTGCGCGCCGCGCGAGAGGGCGCGCCCCTTCGTCCTCGGCCGCGTGGGATCGGGCGGGCCGACGAGCAGCGGCGCGAGGGTCGCCTCCGCGTTCGGCTCAGGGCGCAGCGGGCGGCCCGAGACCATCTGGAAGCAATCGAAGTAAACGCAGGGCCCCGGCGCCCGGATGTCGCCCCCGACGATGAACTCGCTCTGCATCCCCTGCGTGATGGCGATGCTCCCCCGGAACGTGGGGCCCGTCTCCAGGATGAGGGGGTTGAAGAGCGGTACGAGGCCGAGGTGGATCCCGACGCCGCCCGGCTCCTCGCCCTCCTCCGACTTCGTCCGGATCGTGGCGCCGAGCTCCGTGTCGAGGTCGAAGACCACGTCGGTGAGCATGTTCGCATGCGCGCCGAACGCGAAGCGACCCGCGCCGCCGAGCAGATACGTGCCCTGAAAGAAAGCGCCGAGCCCGACGAACGAGCCGTGCGGGAATCCATCCGGTGCGTCCTGGTAGTACGTGTACCGCAGGTCCCCACCAATGCCGAACGCAGCGCGCGCGCCGATCGAATACGACAGCGTGAGGCCCACCGATGCGCCGTGCGCGCCGTCACTGCCCAGCGCCGCGGCCGTGGACGGCACCAGCGTCACGGCGCCTGCCGCCACGAGCGCGCCGAGCGTGGAAGGAATCACGGGGAAAGAACGCTGCATACAAGCCTCCAAGGAAGTTCTGGTATCCAGGACACCAGACCTTTCTTGGATAGCGATCCGGGGCATGGCTGTCGAGCTTTGCCATACGGCTCACGCTCCGCCGTCTCCCCATCCCGACGTGACATTGACGAACGGCTGGCCAGCGCCTCTGTATGCCTGGCAGCACGCGGCGCGCGGCGCTCCCCCACCCTCCGTCAACCGGGTCGCCTCCCCACGTACGCCCGCGCGCGCACGACGCCGCGCTCGTGGAGCGGCACGATCGAGGGCGCGAAGCCGGACTTGCGGAGCTCGGCGAGGAAGGCGTCGGCGGGATAGCCGCTCCACACGGCGTAGGCGCCGCCGGGCCGGAGCGCGTCCCAGGCGAGGCGCAAGCCCGCCTGCGTGTAGAGGCGCGCGTTCGTTCGGAACGACGCCCAGCCCGGGCCGTTGTCGACGTCGAGCAGGATGGCGTCGAGGTTCGAACGACGGCCGATCTCCTCGGCGACGTCGGCGTGCACGAGCTCGACGCGCGGATCGTCGAGCACGCCCGGCGCCACGTGCGAGAGCTCGCCACGCACGATCTCCGCCACGGCGCGAAGTTTTTCCACGACGATCACGCGCGTCTCGGGGCCCACGGCCGCGAGCGCCGCGGCGAGCGTCGCGCCGAACCCGAGCCCGCCGATCAGGATCGTCCGCGGCGAACGGTCGTCCCGGGCGGTCCCGGCGAGGGCGCCGAACGCCCGCTCGGTTTCCAGGGCTTTGCTGGAAAGGATGGGAGTTTGGCCGAGCAGGAGCTCGTGATGCGTGCCGAGATCACGCAGCACGAGCGTCTGACCGGCCTCTTCGAGGACACGAACGACGTTAACCACCGCCGGAGTTTACCCCGCGCGGACGATTTCTCGTACACTGCGCGCCGCAATGGTCGAAGAAGTGAAGGCGGGTGCGAACGCCGTGCTTCCCGCGGAGCCGGCGAGCGGGGCACAGAAGCCAGGGAGCTCGGCGAAGGAGGCCGAAGGCGCGGGGAAGGTCTCCATCGGCGTGCTGAAGGAGATCGAGCCGCGCGAGCGGCGGGTGGCCGCGACGCCGGCGTCCGTCGGGCGGCTCGTGAAGATGGGCCTCGAGGTGATCCTCGAGAGCGGGGCCGGCGCGTCGGCCGGGTTCGAGGACGCGGCGTACGCCGAGGCAGGCGCGCGCGTCGTGCCGAAGGCGGCCGACGTGTTCCGCGAGGCCGACGTGCTCACGAAGGTCCGCCCACCGGGGGCGCACCCGGAGACGGGCGAGCACGAGGCCGATCAGCTCCGCGCCGGGCAAAAGCTCATCTCGTTCCTCTGGCCCGCGCAGAACAAGGAGCTCGTCGAGCGGCTCGCCAAACGCAACGCGACGGTGCTCGCGATGGACGCCGTGCCGCGCATCACGCGCGCGCAGAAGCTCGACGCGCTGAGCGCCATGGCGAACGTGAACGGCTACCGGGCCGTGATCGAGGCGGCATCGCACTACGGGCGGCTGCTCGGCGGGCAGGTGACGGCCGCGGGGCGCATCAAGCCCGCGCAGGTCTTCATCATCGGCGCGGGCGTCGCGGGGCTCGCGGCGATCGGCGCCGCGCGCGCGCTGGGAGCGATGGTGAAGGCCTTCGACACGCGTCCGGTCGTGCGCGAGCAGGTCACGAGCATGGGCGCGGAGTTCGTCCCGTTCGAGTTCCAGGGCGAGACGGGCGAAGGCCAGGGCGGCTACGCGAAGGAAGTGAGCGAGGCGTACCTCGCGGCCGAGCAGCAGCTCATCGCGGAGCACTGCCGGACGAGCGACATCGTCATCACGACCGCGCTGATCCCCGGGAAAAAGGCGCCCGAGCTCATCACCTCGGGCGCGGTCGTGGGCATGCACCGCGGCTCGGTGATCGTGGACCTCGCGGCCGAGCAAGGCGGCAACTGCGCGCTCACCGAGCGCGATCGCACGGTGGAGCGGTACGGCGTGACGATCGTGGGCCACACCGATCTCACGAGCCGGATGGCACGCCAGGCGAGCGAGCTCTACGCGATGACGATCGTCAACCTGCTCGACGAGATCATGGGCAAAAAGAAGACGTGGGAGCTCTCGCTCGACGACGAGATCCAGCGCGGCATGCTGGTCCTGCTCGACGGAGAGCTCAAGTGGCCGCCGCCGCGCCCCGAGATCCGAGGCGGCGCGCCCGCGCCCGCGCCGAAGCCGCCCGCGCACGCACATCCGAAGCCGGAGGTGCCGGAGAGCCCGTGGCCCGCGCGGATCGGCACGGTCCTCGCGCTCGGGTTCCTCACGCCCGTCGGCCTCTTCGGAAGCCAGGAGCTCGTGCAACACCTGACGGTCTTCCTGCTCGCGTGTGTCGTCGGCTGGCACCTCGTCTGGAACGTCACGCCCGCGCTTCACACGCCGCTGATGAGCGTCACCAACGCGATCAGCGGCATCATCCTGATCGGCGGCATGCTGCTCGCGGCGAACGGCGGCGGAGGGGGCGCGCCCGTGGCGGCCCTGCTCGGCGCCGTCGCGGTGCTCCTCGCGTCGATCAACGTGGCCGGTGGTTTCCTCGTGACGCAGCGGATGCTGCGCATGTTCCGCAAGTGAGAGGCCGATGCGAATCACCCTCGTGAACGTCGCTTACCTCGTCGCGAGCCTCCTGTTCGTGATGTCCCTACGCGGGCTCAGCGCGCAGCAGACGGCTCGTCGAGGCAACCTCCTCGGCACGCTCGGCATGCTGCTCGCGGTCGCCGTCACGCTCGGCGCCGTCGTGGCGCCCGAGAACAACACCCTCGCGGCCGGGCCCTCGGATCTCGGCTTGCTCGCCGCTGCGATCGGCGCGGGCGCCGTGATCGGGGCGGTGCTCGCGGCGCGCGTCGCCATGACGAGCATGCCCGAGCTCGTGGCGGTGCTGCACAGCTTCGTCGGCGCGGCCGCGGCGCTCGTGGGCATCGGCAGCGAGATGAACGGCGTGCGCGCCGGCGGGGCGCCCGATGTCGCGCACCACGTGGAGATCCACGCGGGCGTGTTCATCGGCGCCATCACCTTCACCGGCTCGGTCATCGCGTTCCTCAAGCTGCGCGGCACGATCGGTTCGAAGCCGCTCGTGCTCCCGGTCCGCCACGCGCTGAACGCGTCGATGGTCTTCGCGTGTATCTTCCTCGCCGTCGCGGCGTTCCGCGGCGGCGCGGACGTGCGCGTGCCCTACCTGCTCGTGTCCACGGGCGTCGCCAGCGTGCTCGGCGCGCACCTCGTGCTCGCGATCGGCGGCGGCGACATGCCCGTCGTCGTCTCGCTCCTGAACAGCTACTCGGGCTGGGCCGCGTCCGCGGCGGGCTTCATGCTCGGCAACGATCTGCTCATCGTGACCGGCGCGCTCGTCGGCAGCTCGGGCGCGATCCTGAGCTACATCATGTGCAAGGCGATGAACCGCTCCATCTGGAACGTGGTCTTCGCGGGCTTCGGCGAGCAAGGCGGCGCGGTGCCGGCGGCGAAGAAGGGCGAGCCGGCGAAGAAGGTGAACGAGACGAACATCGACGGCGCGGCCGATCTCCTGCTCGGCGCGAAGAGCGTGATCGTGGTGCCCGGCTACGGCATGGCCGTCGCGCAGGCGCAGCACGCGGTCAAGGAGATCACGACCCTGCTCGAGCGGCGCGGCACGAAGGCGCGCTACGCGATCCACCCCGTCGCGGGCCGCCTCCCCGGGCACATGAACGTGCTGCTCGCCGAGGCGAACGTCTCGTACGAGGCCGTGAAGGAGATGGAGGAGATCAACGAGGACTTCGAGGAGACCGACGTCGTCATCGTCATCGGCGCGAACGACATCGTGAACCCGAGCGCGCTCGACGAGCCCGAGAGCCCGATCTACGGCATGCCCGTGCTCGAGGTGTGGAAGGCCGGGCGCGTGATCATGCTGAAGCGCGGCATGGCCGCGGGCTACGCGGGCGTCGACAACCCGCTCTGCTACCTCGACAACACGCTCATGCTCTTCGGCGACGCCAAGGCGAGCGTGCAGAAGCTCCTCCACGCCCTCTCCGCCCACGCCGAGCAAAAAGCGGCCTGACACCCGTCGCGCGATTCCCGACTCCCGCGTCGTACATCCCATGAGCGAGATCGATCTCCAGCAAGCAGCCGCCACGGCGCGGGCCGCGGTGGAGGCTGCGTCCGCGGCGAGCCTCGTGCATTTCCGGCGCGGCGTGCGGGTGGAGACGAAGCCCGATCGGACGCCCGTCACGGCCGCGGATCGTGACGCCGAGGCGGCCATCTTCGCCGCCATCCGCGCGCGCTTCCCCGATCACGCCCTGCTCGGCGAGGAGACGGGCGCGCACGAAGGTGCGGACAACGAGGCCCGCTGGATCGTCGATCCGCTCGACGGCACGCGCGGGTTCTCGCGCGGCGGCTCGTTCTGGGGGCCGCTCGTGGCCCTCGAACACCGCGGCGCCATCGTGGCCGGCGCGATGGCCCTGCCCGCGCTCGGCGAGACGTACTGGGCGGCCCGGGGGCTCGGCGCGTTTCGTCAGGTCGGAGAGGCGCCGCCCGAGCGCCTCGCCGTCTCGGGCATCGCGGACCTCGCCGACGCGACGCTCTCCCTCGGCGAGCCCCGCTGCCTGCTCGCCCCGCCCCTCGGCGAACGCGTGTCGCGCCTCGTGCTGTCCGCGGCGCAGGCCCGCTGCTACGGAGATCTCGCCGGCTGCGCGCTCGTGCTCACGGGGCGCGCCGAGGCGTGGATCGAGGCGGGCGTGAAGATATGGGACATCGCCGCGCTCGCCGTCCTCGTCGAGGAGGCGGGCGGGCGGTTCACCGATTTCGAGGGCCGGCCGACCGTCGCCTCGGGCCATTGCGTGGCCTCGAATGGCAGGCTGCACGATCACGTCCTCGCCGCGCTCGCCTGATCTTCCCGCATCCGCGCCATCCGGGTACGATCCGGCGCATGTCGGACGACGCGGGCTGGATCTTCGACCACGTAAAAAGCCTCATGCGCGCGGGGACCACGAAGAAAGAGCTCTTCGATTCGGTGAAGGCGATGTGCGCCGATCCGAAGTACGACGAGGTCGCCCCGAAGGTGCGCGGCTACGCGGCGAAGTTATGGAGCCGGGCCGAGGCCGAGGAGCGCGGGTGGAAAGATGTGAGCACGAACGACCGCATCGACGCGGCCTTCGAGGACCTCACGAAGCGCGGCATCTTCACCGCGCAGAACTTCACCTGCTGTAGCTCCTGCGGCCACTCCGAGGCCTGGGGGGCGATGTCCGAAACCAGCGCGCGCGGATACGTGTTTTACCACCAGCAGGACACCGAGCGCGGCGTCGAGAACGGCGGGCTCATGCTCGCTTATGGAGCGCGCGAGGACGGGCCCGCCGCGGTCGAGGCCGTGGGCCGCGAGATCTGCGACGCGCTCGATCGGTTCGGCGTTCCTTGGACGTGGAACGGAAAATCCGACACGCGGATCGAGATCGAGCCGTTCGAATGGCGAAAGCGGCGCGCCTCGGCGCGGCCGCCGATTCCACTCGGCACGCGCGGAACGGTCCTCCCCCGCCCCGAACGGGGTCCCGCCTGGACCGAGGATCTCGACGGCGAGACCGCCGCGCCCGCCGCGCCCGCCGAACCTCCGCCCGCGGTCACGCTGCGCCACGAAGACGGCCGCGAATGGTCGGCGTGGACCGAATTCAACGCCCTCCGCATCCGCATCAAGGACACGGACGGCGACATCGTCGAGCGCAAGCGCGCCTGCCGCGACCCCCGCGCGGAGCTCGACGGGATCGTCGCCGAGCTCCGCGCCGACGGTTTTTCCTGAACGATCATTCCGTCTACTTGGGCAGGTGAATCTCGCAGCTCGCCCACGACGACGGCGGCGCCCATCCTCCCGTGAAGAGCACCGAGCCATCGTCGAGCAGCGCCGCCGCCATCAGGCTGCGCGGGCTGTCGAGTGCAGGCGCGAGGAGCCACGTGTTTGCCGCGGGATCATAGATCTCGACCGAAGCGAGCGTGTCTCCGTCGTCATTCTCGCCGCCGGCCACGAGCACGCGGCCGTCCGGGAGCTCGAGCGCCACGTCGCCGAAGCGCGTCTCGTGCATCGGCGACGCGCTCGTCCACGAATTCGTGACCGGGCTCCACCGCTCCGCCGTCGCCACCGCGTGAATGCCGACAAACCCGCCCGCCACGAGGACCCCGCCGTCTTCGAGCAGCGCCGCGACGTGCTCGCCGCGCCGCGCCCGCAACGGACCGGTTTGTCGCCAACGATCACTCCTCGCCTCGTAGATCTCGGCCGTCGCGAGCCGCGCCGATCCGCCCACGCCCGCCGCGACGAGGACGTTTCCGCCCGGCAGCGCGGTGGCCGTGAACGCGGAGCGCGGCGCGGACATCGGCGCGGCGGGACGGAAGACGGAGGCGGCCGGGTCGAACACGTCGACGACCGCGAGCGTCCGCGCGCCGTCATATCCCCCGGCGATGAGGACACGACCATCCGAGAGCAAGGCCGCGGCGTGGTCGATCCGCGGCGCCTGCATCGAGCCCACGCGTGTCCAGGTATTCGATGCCGGATCGAAGACCTCCGCGCTGTCCGTCGGAGCGCCCGGCGCTCGCTCGCCGCCAGCGACGAGCACGCGGCCGTCGGCGAGGCGGATCGCGATATGATGTGCACGCGCTTCCGATAAGGTTCCAACGGGAACGAATTGCGCTGCGATCGGATCGTACACCTCCGCGGTGGCGAGGTACGAATCGCCGTCGAGGCCTCCGACGACGAGCACGCGGCCGTCCGGAAGCGTCGTCGCCGTGTGCGCGCGCCGGGGCGCCATCATCGACGCCACGCTCCACATGCGCCCCGCGTTATCGAACGGGGAACGAATACGGGGCTGGACCAGGCGTGCGGGCGCGGGCAATCGAGCGGGCTCTAGCCCCGCGGGACCTGGGGCGGCATCCGCAGGAAGAGCAGGATGGCAGAGCACGAATCCGAGGGCGAGGATCAGGGAGCGAGTTCGTGGGTGTCGCATTTCTCTCGCCCCGCTCGCCCTGGCAAGAGCCGCGCCGTTCGCGGCGGCGTGAGAAAGGAAGACCGCGAGAACGGGGAGAGCGGTGATGCGTGGAGACACGAGAACCGTGCCTATCGCTTGACCCGGGCCCGCGCGAGGGCGCATTGTCATTTGGCGGGGGACGGAGAAAAAGGAGGAGAGCGACGACATGCCGGCACCGGGAATGAAAGTGCTCGTCACGGGCTCGACGGACGGTATCGGGCGGGCCACGGCGAAGCTGCTCCTCGAGCAGGGCAGCGAGGTGATTCTCCACGGGCGATCGTCCGAGAAAGTGCGCGAGCTGGCGCAGGAATTCGAGCTCGTCACCGGCACGCGTCCGCGCCACGTCGTGGCGGATCTGAGCTCGCTCGCCTCGACCGCGGCCATGGTCCGCGCGCTCGCCGCGGAGCTGCCCGCACTCGACGTCATCGTGAACAACGCGGGCGTCGGGGCCGGCAAGAAACAGGACGCGCGCGAGGAGACCGAAGACGGGTACGAGAAGCGCTTCGCCGTGAACTACCTGGCGCCCGTGGTGCTCACCGAGCTCTGGCTCTCGCTCTGCCAGCGCCCCCCGAAGGCCATCGTCAACGTCGCCTCCTCCGGACAGGAGCCGCTCGATTTCGAGGATCTCATGAGCCTCCGCGGGTACGAGGGGCTCCGCGCTTATCGCCGGAGCAAGCTCGCGCTCATCCTGTGGACCTTCGATCTCGCGCAAAAATACCCCGATATCGCGATCAACGCGGTGCACCCCGGGGCGATGCTCGATACGAAGATCGTGCGCGAGACGTTCGGCCAGTCCTGGGGCAAGCCGGAGGACGGCGCCCGCGCGATCCGCGCCGTCCTCGAGCGCTCGCTCGACGAGCAGCTCACTGGCGAATACTTCGATGTCGAACGTACCGCGCGCGCCAACGCGCAGGCTTACGACGACCGCGCCCGCGGTGCGCTCCGCCGCGCCACCGAGCCCTTGCTCGCGCCGATCCTCACGGCGCCCTGACCCCCGACCCGAACCAGCTCTTTTCGTCCGCCTGGCCACGTCCGGGAGCGGGCCTGCCGTCTACGCGGGGCGGCCTTTCGGACGCCCCTGCCGATCGATCGCGCGCCGTCGGGAACCTTGGGTGCGAACGGCTGTCGATCGAGGCGAGCAGGGAGCAAGCGCCGATCGGATGTGGGGCTCGGCCCCGTTCATCGGCCCCCCTCACGGAAGAAAACAGGCTCCGAGCACGAAAACGCTAACCCCCCGAGCCTCTCGCGGGGGCATTTGCCCGCCTCGGCGGGACGGCACGGCAGGAAAGGCTGGCTCACCATGGAAGGCAAGCAGAAGGTCGCGCTCACGTTCGCGCTGTACCAGAATGACGCGCTCGTCCGTCGAGAGACGGTGACGCAAGACATCGTCAAGGTCGGAAAGGATCCGAAGAGCCACCTCCGGGTGGACGACGAATTGGCCTCGCGTATGCACGCGGTGATCGAAGTCGCGTCGCCCGAGGACATCACCCTCATCGATCTCGGCAATGAGCCGGGGACGCTCGTCAATGGCGCGCGCGTCAACAAGGTGAAGGTCAAGGCGGGCGATCAGCTCCAGATCGGCGGCACGAAGATCCTGCTGGAAAAGGCCGAGCCCGTGGCCGTCGCGGTCGGCGCGTCGAAGCCCGGGGCAAACCCGTTCGCGACGCCCTCGGCGAACCCGTTCGGCGCGCCCGCGGCGCCCGCGGCGTTTGGCGGGGCGAACCCGTTCGGCGCGGCGCCCGCGGCGAGCCCGTTCGGCGGTGGGGATCCGTTTGGCATGCAGAACCCGTTCGCGCAGCCGAAGCCGCCCGCGCACGATGAAGTGCCGCACGACGCGCCCGAGGGTTCGTACACGTACCAGCTCGTCAAGAGCGGCCCGGACGTCCCGTCGGACGAGGTCGAAACGCCGTCTGCGTCGGTCGAGGTCATGATCCTCTGGGATCAAATGATCCTGAACGTCGCGCACCTGACGCCGCCGCGCTCGTATTACGTGGGCGAGGAGGAGACGAAGAACTTCAAGTGCGACTATTTCGTTCCGCAGGAAAAACTCGGCACGACGCGCGCGCCCGTGGTGCTCGCGGACAAGGGCGGGAGCGTCTCGGTGGTGCTCCTGCCGCGGGCGAAGGGCACGATCGAGCTCGCCGGCCAGCCGAAGATGACGGTGCAGCAGGCGATCGACAGCGGGAAAACCCAGCCGTGCGCGGAGCTCTCGGGCGCGTTCCAGATGACGCTGCCTCCGGGCTCGAAGGCGCGGATCGAGGTGGACGGGCTGATCTTCCAGGTGTCGACGGTGAACGCGGGCCGCGTGGTCGCGGGCCACGTGCAGCTCGACACGCAGAATTACCTCTATCACGGTCTGTCGACGGCCGTGCACGTGGGCCTGCTCGCCGCGATGGCGTTCTTCATGCCGCCGATGGGCGCGACCGACGAGGACGGGGTCTCGGACGATCAAAAGTTCATGATCCAGCAGTTCCTCAATGCCGCGGCGGAGAAGGAGCAGGAAGAAAAGCCGACCGAGATGACGGCGGAGAACAGCGCCGACAACAAGGAAGGCGGCACCGGCACGAAGGCGAAGGGTGAAGAGGGTTCCATGGGGAACCCGACCACGAAGGCGAGCGGCAACCGTTATGGCGTGCAGGGCCCGCAGGACAACGCCGATCCGCACATCGCGCGGCAGGCCGCATTGCGCGACGCGGCCGAGTTCGGCATGATCGGCCTGCTCAACGCGGGCGCCGGCGGCGATCCGAATGCGCCGACGGCTCCGTGGGGCCGCGACGATTCGCTCGGCAATGACGCGCTCTCGGCGCGCGGCAACATGTGGGGCGACAACATCGGCGATTCGTTCGGCGCGGGCGGCCTCGGTTTGTCCGGTATCGGCGAAGGCGGCGGTGGTCGCGGCGAGGGCATCGGCCTCGGCTCGATCGGCACGATCGGCCACGGCGCGGGCACGGGCACGGGCCAGGGCTTCGGCTCGGGTCACGGCAAATTGTCCGGTTCGCACCGCACGAAGCCGCCGCAGGTGCGCATGGGCGCCACGAGCGTGAGCGGTCGTCTCCCGCCCGAGGTCATCCAGCGCATCGTGCGCCAGAACTTCGGCCGGTTCCGCCTTTGCTACGAAAATGGCCTGCGGAACAACCCGAACCTGCAGGGCCGCGTGGCGGTTCGATTCGTCATCGGCCGCGACGGCGCGGTGTCGAACGTGGGCAATGGCGGCTCGGACATGCCGGACGGCGGCGTGGTGTCGTGCGTGGTCCGCGCCTTCTATGGTCTGTCCTTCCCGCAGCCGGAGGGCGGCATCGTGACGGTCGTGTATCCCATCATGTTCAGCCCGGGCGGCTGATCCCGTCAATCCGGCTGGGGGGCCCTCTCGCGGAGGGCCTCCCAGCACCGGTCCTCGAACCATTTGCTCAAGAAATCGAGCAGCGCGCGGGTGCGCCGGGGCAGCCCTTTGCCCTGGGCCGTGACCGCGTGAATGCCGATCTCCCCTCGACGATGCTCCTCGAGCACGAGGACGAGCCGGCCCGCGGCGACGTCGGACGCCACCATGAACATCGGAACGACCGTGAGGCCGAGGCCGGCGATCGCCGCCTGAACGAGGGTGGCGCCGTCGTTCACGTCGAGGTTTCCGTGCACGGGGATGGCGTCGCCGCGGAATCGCCATTCGCCGCTCGCCGGGACGAGCGTGTAACGCAGGCAGTTGTGATTCACGAGGTCCTCGGGCGTCTGCGGAATGCCCGCGCGTTCGAGGTACGACGGCGCGGCGACGACGACGATTCGATCGGTGGCGATGCGGCGGGCGACGAAGCTCGCGTCCTTGAGCCGGCCGATGCGCAGGATCAGATCGAATCCGCCCTCGATGACGTCGACGAATCGATCGTCGAGCACGAGATCGATCTCGACCTCGGGGTGCTCGCGGAGAAACGCGGCGAGCGCCTGGACGAGGTACATCCGTGAGAACGTCACCGGCGCGCTGATGCGGATCTTGCCGCGGATCACCTCGCTCGCGGCGGAGACGGCGTCCTCGGCGGCGCTCGCGGCTTCGAGGATTTTCTTGCAATGCTCGTAGAAGCGTAGCCCCTCGTCCGTGAGGGCGAGCTTGCGCGTGGAGCGGCGCAGGAGCTCGACGCCGAGTCGCTGCTCGAGGCCCGCGATGCGCCGGCTCACGGCGGATTTCGCGATGCCGGACTGCGCCGCGGCGGCCGTGAAGGAGCGCGCCTGCACGACACGCGCGAAGAGGGCCATGGAAGCGAGGGACTCGAGATCGAACGACATCCCGGCACGATAGCAGGAAGGCGCCTCGCGCGGGGGCGGGATTGTTGCCCTGAGGAGAACAGTGCTTGCTCCGGGCCTCGCCTAATCGAGGGCCGTCGGGCGGGTTAAAGAAGAGGGGCAAAGGAGATCGTCATGAAGCGACTTCTCGAGACCCAGGAGCAGAACCTCGCCCTCTTCGTGCAACGCCTCGTCCTTGCGCTCGTGGTGTTCCCCCACGGCGCGCAGAAGCTCTTCGGCTGGTTCGGCGGACATGGCTTCTCGGGCACGATGGGGTTTTTCACGAACACCATGCACCTGCCCGCGCCGCTCGCCTTCCTCGTCATCCTGGGCGAATCCGCGGGCGCGGTCCTGCTCGCGTTCGGCGCATTCTCGCGCGTCGCCGCGTTCGGGCTCACCTCGATCATGCTCGGCGCGATCGTGACGTCGCATGCGCAGCACGGCTTCTTCATGAACTGGTTCGGCGCGCAGCAAGGCGAGGGCTTCGAGTATCATCTGCTCGCGCTCGCCCTGAGCGTGCCCGTGATGGTCTTCGGCGGCGGCAAGTACGCGCTCGATACGTGGCTGGTGGAAAAGCTTGCGCCCGCGCCGCGGCTGTCCAAGGCTCTCGCCCACGGCTAACCGGCAAACCGAAAGAGCACGGCCATGACCCACCTCACCCTCATCAGCCACGAGCTTTGCCCCTACGTGCAGCGCGCCGCCATCGTGCTCGCCGAAAAAGGGGTCGCATTCGAGCGGGTCGACATCGATCTGTCGAAAAAACCCGACTGGTTCCTCGCGATCTCGCCGCTCGGCAGGGTGCCTCTGCTCCGCGTGCGCGACGAAGACGGAAAAGAGGCCGTGCTCTTCGAGAGCCTCGCGATCTGCGAGTACCTGGAGGAAACGCAGCCGGGGCCGAAGCTGCACCCGGAGGATCCGATCGAGCGCGCCCGCGACCGCGCGTGGTTCGATCTCGCCTCGGGCCTGCTCGGGGACATCTGGGCGCTCGAGACGACGAAGGATCCCGAGGTATTCGAGGCCAAGCGCAAGGCGATCGCGTCGAAGGTGGAGATCCTCGAAGGCGCGGTCTCGGACGGGCCGTATTTCCACGGGCGCGCGTTCAGCATGCTCGACGCCGTCATCGCCTCGGCGTTCCGGTACTTCGAGGTCATCGACGCGATCAAGGACACGCGCGTGTTCGAAAAGGCGCCCCGCGTGCGGGCCTGGAGAGCCGCGCTCGCGGAGCGGCCGAGCGTGAAGAACGCGGTGCCGGCGAATTACCCGGACAAACTGCGCGCGTTCCTCGCGACGCACGACGCCTACCTGCTCCGTCAGGCGCCCGCGGGCGCCTGAGCCGCGCCGCCCGTCACCCCATCGGGGTGCATAGCTCGACGAGGAAGCCGTCGAGATCCCGCACATAAGCAACGGTTTGTCCCCACGGCTTGGTCTCGGGCGCGCTCATCGCCGCGGCGCCCGCGCCGACGGCGACAGCGAAGGCCGCCGGGACGTCGGGCGTGGTGAGCGCAATCTCGACCGCGGCCGCGGGCTCGGTCGGCCGGCTCGCGCGGAACGAAAAGCCGTGGGATCCGGCGAGGGATTCGCTCGCGAAGGCGAGCGCGGTCGCGCCCGTCTCCATCTCCGCATATTGCTTGGATTCGTGGACGAACCGGCGCGCGAGCCCGAAGGCCCGCTCGTAAAAGGCGACGGCCCGCTCGACGTCCTGCACATAGAGAATGACGTATCCGAGTTTCATGCCGGCGGCTTGTAGCACGGAGCGGGCGTCGGACTCAAGCGAGGGGCGACGCTCGGCGTTTCAATAGGTGAACGTGGTCCACGTACCAAAAAAGTCGACGTCCGCGCCGCCGGCCTCGACGTACGCAGGGCCCGCGAACACGTGCGAGTATTCCGCATTGAAGGACAGGTGCCGCGCCGCGCGGTAGCCGAACGAGAGGGACATCTGCGCGGCGGTGAACGGGGCGCGCGAGTCCGTCGCGCGGATGAACGGAGCTCCGGGCGGCTGGTAGACGGCGTCCTCGACGGCCTGACGCCAGAAAAACGTGCAGCCGGCCTCGGCGCTCACGGCGCCCCTCTCGAATTGCAGGAGCGGGTGCACCTCGTAAAGGTTCGTCGGGTAAATCGCGGGCAGCGCGCTGAAGAACGTCTGGTTCGGGAAGAGGGGGTGGAATGTCGAGACGGTGCCGTCGCCGGGGCGCGAATCGCCGCTCAGGGCGTCCCATCGGACGCCGACGCGGAGCGGCGAAAAGGCCCCGGGGAGGCGCTGCCAGAGGCCTCCCGCGAATCCCCAGGCGAGGATCGACGCGTCGCCCACGGTGCCGCCCTGCAAGAGCCCGTGCACGATGTACTCGAACCCCGAAGCCAGTTCGCCGAACGCGCGGACGCCGAGCGTATGGCGCACTTCGCGGCCGCTGATCTCGCGATAGGTGACGTCGGGCCGGTCCCGGCCGAGGTAAAACGCGTCGAGGCTCGCAGCTTTCCCGGGGGCCAGGGCAAGCGTGAAATACGTGCCCCAGAACCTGCTCTGGAAGCTGGGCGCGTCATCGAAGACGCCGCGCTCGAGGATCGGGACGGTGCCGAAGAATGTGTCGTTTTTCCACGTGCGGCCCGAGAGGGAGATACGCGCGAGGTCGAACGATTGCCGGACGTTCGTCCCATCCCTCGCGCTCACCCAGCGCGTGGAGCCGAGCGACATCTCCTGGCGCCCCGCGCGCGCGACGACCCTGACACCGAAGGCTTTGCCGCGGATCTCCAGGAAGAGCTGCGGCGCGTCGAGCAGGTCCGCGCCGGGCGGCTCGTCGCGCGCGGGGGCGCCGAGCGCCTCGAACGCTCCAATCTGCGCGAAGAGCCGAATCTGCGGATGAAACACGAGATCGGCGTGCAGGAGGTTGCGCACGAAGAGGACGCTCTCCCGCGGCTCGGCCGAGGCCGGCGCGAGATCGACGGGCGCGAGATACTCGTACCGCAATCGATGCTGGCCGCCGATGGAGAGGTGGCCGCCGGGCCAGAGCGGCACGTATTTGAGGACATCGAAGGGGTCGTCGCCACGCGCGTGCGCGAGGTAGCTGTAATCCTCCAGGTATCGCAGGGACTGATAGCGCGGCGCCGGCGCCGCCGTTCGCTCGCCGCCGTGGACGTCTTGCGCGCGCGGCGCGGACGCCGGCGTGGTCGCGAGGCCGAAGAATACGCTCGTCGCGAGGACGAGCGCCGAGGTCCGAGCGGATCGCATCAAGCCCCCTGCGAAGGAGCGCGGTGGAGGTATCGACGGAGGAGCGCCTCGTAGCGGTGCCGGAGCAAGTGATCGATCGAATGGCGACCCGGTCCGACGAGGGCGAGCGTCAGGTACGGCAATGCATAAAGAAGTGCGGCCTGCACGTCGGCGCCCTCGAAGCCGCGCACGGCGAGGAGGAGGACCATCGCCATCGTGAACACGATCGGCAAGGCGGAGAGGCGGGTCAAGAGGCCGAGCGCGCAGAGGACGCTGCAAAGCCCCTCCGAGACGAGCGCGAGCAGGAAGCTCGGCGCGTGGCCGATGCCGATCGGATCGGGGAACGAGCGGAGCTCCTCGTCGAAATGGGCGAGCTTCGGGCGCATGTGAAAGGCCCAGATGAGGAGGGCCGCGCCCACGCGAAGCACGAGCAGTCCGGCGTCACGGGAGCGATCGAGGAGGTGGCTCAGGCGATGTTCGGGGTTCGTCACGGTTCCTCCCGGTGCGCGCGGTCCGCGATTTCGAGGCCCCGCGCGCGGGCGGCGGCCGCCGAGCGCGCGTCGACGAGGTGCACGACGCCTGCGTCTTCGGAGAGGGCACGAATGCGTTCGAGGAGCGCCTTGTCAGCCGCGACGGCGCGGCGGTGCTGGCGGAGGTGCTCGGCCCACGAGGCGACGAGAAACGTCTCGACCAGCCCGTCCTTGCCGCCGAGGTCTTCATAAATCGCCCAATCGATGGCACCGTCGCGGCGCCGGAGGGATTCGAGATCCGGGGCGAGCGAGAGGAATTCGGCGCGCAGCTCCGGTCGGACGACATAACGACGCTCGACGAGCACGGGGCCGGCGTCGATGTCGATCGGGACCTCGATCACGGGCTCGGGCCAGGCGTCGAAGCTCGCGACGTCGTCCTTCCGCGCGGCGCCGAGCTTCCATCGGAGCGCCGAGAGCGAGCCGGCGAGCACGCAGGCCGCGGCCACCGAGAGCGTCGCGGCGCTGCCGATGCGCCCGGCGAGCGTACCCCATCCGAAGCTGCCGAGACCGAGGCCGCCCTGGAAGACCAGAAGGTAAAGGCCGAGCGCGCGGGATTGCACCCAGCCCGGCGCCGCCGAGCTCGCGGCGACGTTGAAGCTCGACATGATGCTGATCCACGCGACGCCCGTGGCGAGCATGGATGCATAAAGCGCCGCCTCGACCCGGACGTGCGCGAGGACGGCCATCGAGCCGGCATACACGACCGTCGCAATGGCGACGAGCCCGTCGGAGCCGAGCTTCTGGCGCGCGCGGGGCATGACGGCGGCCCCGGCGAGCGCGCCCGCTCCGATACAACCGAGCAAGATGCCGAAGCGGAGCGGGGTCATGTGGAGCTCGCGCCGCGCGACGACGGGGAGGAGCGCCCACAATGCGCTGCCGGCCAGGATGAATGCGGCCGCGCGAACGAGCACCGCCCGAAGCGCGGGCGCCCGGCGCGCAAAACGAAGCCCCGCCACGATTGCACCTGCGACACGCTCGGGCGGCAAGGTCGCTTTCGTGACGGGAGGTTTCCAGCGGAGGACCTGGACGACGACGACGCCAAATGCGAGCGCGTTGAACGCATACACGGGCCCGCTGCCCGCGAGGGCGAGGCCAATGCCGCCGATGGCAGGGCCGAGCGCCCGCGCGACGTTGACGGCGACGCCGCTCAAGGTGACGGCCGACGCGAGCTCGGCCTTGTCGACGAGCGACGGGAGAACGGCCTGCCAGAGCGGCGCCGAGAGCGCCGCGCCGAGGCCGAGGGCGAACGTGAGCGCGAGCAGGCCGGTCGGGCCGAGGAGGCCGGCGAAAGAGAGCCCGGCGAGCAGGGCCGAGACCAGCGCCATCCACGTGGCAAAGGACGCGAGGAGCTTTCGGCGATCGAAGATGTCGCCAAAGGCGGCCGCAGGCAAACCGATGAGAAAAACCGGCAAGCTCGAAGCCGTCTGGAGCAGCGCGACGTAGACCGGCGCCGTCCCGAACGACGTCATGTCCCAGCTTCCCGCCGCATTCTGGACCCAGAGCCCGACATTCGAGGCGAGCGCGCCGAGCCACAAGGATCGAAAGACCTCGCGGCGCAGCGGCGCCCACGCGTCGGGCCCGGCGCTCTCGCGTGCCCCTGCCATCATGGTCGGTTTTTCCTTCTAGAACGCCCAGCAGGAGCAGCCGAGGACGCCCCAGAATGCACTCTCGTCTCCGGCGGGGACGTGCGAAAGGAGCGCGCGGGCCCGATCGTGGCCGTGGACGGAGCACGCGTCCGCGTCGAAACAGGCGGTGCCGAGGGCCTGGCCGCGGCCCTGCGAGGGCGCCACGCGGCGCTGGTAGCCGCCGAACGTTCGCACGGGCGACCAGTCGGGCATGGCGGGCGGCAAGGGCGGCGCGAGCGATGCGTGCTCCTCGGCGCCGTGGACCACCTTGCCGCCGAGGATCGTCAGGACAGACTCGATGTCCTGGATCTCGTCCTCGGGTACGGTGAAATAATCGGCGGAGAGCACGGCGAGGTCCGCGAGCTGTCCGACCTTGATTTGCCCCTTCTTGCCCTCCTCCGAGGAGAACCAGGTATTTCGCTCGGTCCAGAGCCGCAGCGCCGTTTCCCGGTCCAATCGGTTGTCCTCGGGGTAAAGCGAGAGCCCGCCGATCGTCTTGCCGGTGACGAGCCACGCGAGCGAGACCCAGGGATTGTAGGAGGCGACGCGCGTGGCGTCCGTGCCGGCGCCGACGGGCAATCCAGCCGCGAGCATCTTTCGCACGGGCGGCGTGTGCTCGGCCGCGCGCGCGCCGTAGCGCTCGACGAAGTATTCACCCTGGTAGACCATCCGGTGCTGCACGGCGATGCCGCCGCCGAGGGCCGCGACGCGATCGATGTTGCGATCGGTAATCGTCTCGGCGTGGTCGAAGAACCAGTGCAGGCCGCCGAACGGGATGTCGCGGTTCACCTTCTCGAAGACGTCGAGCGCGCGGGAGATCGTCTCGTCATAGGTGGCGTGCAGGCGGAACGGCCAGCGGCCCTCGACGAGCACACGCACGACGCCCTCGAGCTCGGTCTCCATCGACGCAGGGAGATCGGGCCGCGGCTCGCGGAAATCCTCGAAATCGGCCGCGGAGAAGACGAGCATCTCGCCGGCGCCGTTGTGCCGGAACGAGTCGTCCCCCTGCCCCGGGCTCACCATGCCGATCCATTTGCGGAAATCGTCGACCTCGCCGCCCTTGTTCTGGGTGAAGAGGTTGTAGGCGATGCGCAACGTGAGCTCGCCGTCGTCCGCGAGCTTGCGGATGATCTCGTAGTCCTCGGGGTAGTTCTGAAAGCCGCCGCCCGCGTCGATCACGCCCGTCACGCCGAGCCGGTTCATCTCGCGCATGAAATGGCGAGTCGAATTGAGCTGGTATTCGGGGGGCAACTTCGGCCCCTTCGCCAGCGTGGCGTAGAGGATGAGCGCATTGGGCTTCGCGAGGAGGAGGCCCGTCGGTTCGCCATTCGAATCACGCTGGATCTCGCCGCCCGGCGGGTTCGGCGTGTCCTTCGTGTAGCCGCAGACGCGGAGCGCCGCCCGGTTGAGCAAGGCGCGATCGTAGAGGTGCAGGATGAAGACGGGCGTGTCGGGCGCGACGCGGTTCAGCTCGTCGAGCGTCGGGAGGCGCTTCTCCGCGAACTGAAGCTCGGTGAAACCACCGACCACGCGCACCCATTGCGGCGCCGGCGTCACCGCGACCTGCCGCTCGAGCATGTGCATGGCATCAGCGAGCGAACGCACGCCGTCCCAGCGGAGCTCCATGTTGTAATTGAGCCCGCCGCGAATGACGTGCAAGTGGCTGTCGATCAGCCCGGGAACGACGCGGCGGCCCCGGAGGTCGACGACGCGGGTGCGCTCGTCCGCGAGCGCGAGGATCTCTTTCGTGCCGCCGACGGCGGAGAACTTGCCGCCCTCGATCGCCACCGCCTCGGGCGCAGGTTCGCCCGCGTCGAGCGTGGTGAATCGTCCATTCGTGAGAATCAAGTCCGCCGCCATGTCGACCTCCTCGCTTCCTCTGACTGACAAGGGATGCGCGGGGCTTTGCCCCGCACCCCAGAAGGGGGCTGTCCGCCCCCTTCACCCCGGACCAGGCACGGCCTGGACCGAGGGCGGAAAAACCGCGCGATGCGCGGTTTTTCCGACGGGACTGTGGCAAGACCACGAACCACGTTGCCAGCCGAGACAGCAGCGCTGCCCTGCCTGGCAGGGACGTTTTCCCTGTCGACAGCGCGCATCGCGCGCTGTCGCCCCGCGTCCAGGGCTTGCCCTGGTCCGGGTGCAGGGGCGGATAGCCCCTGCTCGGGTCCGGGGTGAAACCCCGGCGCTACGCGGTGCTGGAACACCACCCTCTCAGTGGCCGCCTTCGCCGCCGCCGAACATCGTCTTGGCATACGTGATGCCGAGACCATACGCGCCGCCGAGCTCCTTGGCGAGGCCCGTGACGGCGTCGTACGTCGCGGTGCGCGCCCAGTCGCGCTGCAGCTCGAGGAGATACTGGAGCGAGGTCATCGGGCGAGCGCCGGCTTGCACCATTCGATCCATGGCCCGGTCGTGCGCCTCGACCGAGATGTCGCCGCATGCGTCGGCAATGACGTACACCTCGAAGCCCTGATCGATCGCGGAGAGCGCCGGGCCGACGATGCACACGGAGGTCCAGAGGCCGCCGAGCACGATGCGGCCCTTACCAATCTGGTTGACACGATCGGCGATACGCGGATCCTCCCACGTATTCATCGACGTACGATCGATGACGTCGGCATCCGGGAACGCCCGCTTGATTTCGGAGAACATGGGTCCGGAGAACGATTTTTCCGCGACCGTGGTCAGGATCGTGGAGACCCCGAAGATCTTCGCGGCGTGCGCCACGAGGCCCGCATTGTTGCGGAGGAGCGTCGTGTCGATCGACTTCGTCGCGAACGCCATCTGCGATTGATGATCGATCAGGATGAGGGTGTGATCTCCCGGGTTCAGAAGGGTCCGGCCGGGGGCTGCGATCGCTTTCGACATGGTGGTCTCCTCTGCTCGATGTCGGCCGAGCTCGAGCTTGGCCGAGGTGCGCGGGGAATCTATCGGCCCGGCGAAGCCTTTCGCAATCCGCATTCGAATGATGGAACCCATCACCTCGGCCGATGGGTTCGCCGTCGTTTTTTTGCTTCGGGAGGTCGATGCGGAAGGCCCGCGTCGCGCGGGCAAAGCTTCTGGAGCTCCGCGAGTATCCAGCGATGGACCGGGCCAAAAGCCGCGTCCGGTCGGTAAATGGCAGAAAGATGAAATACGTGTTCGCCTTCACCCCAGGGCTCGGGCTGGATTCGCGCGAGGCGCTTCGACCGTACGTCAGCCTGCACCACGTGCTCGGGCAAGTTGCCCCAGCCGAGCCCGGCCCGCACGAAGGCGTGCTTCGTGGCGAGATCGGCGACGCAGAACGTGCGAACCGAGAGCACGGAGTGATCATCCCCCTGCTCCGGCGCCGCGAGGACGACCTGCACGTGCTCGGCGAAGCGCGACGCGGGAATGCGGCCCTCGTGCCGCGCGAGCGGGTGCTCGACGGAGACGACCGGGATCATGCGAATGGGCGAGAGCACCTGGCGCTCGAGGCCCGAGGGGATGCCCTTCGCGCCCACGACGCCGAGCGTGGCCGCGCCCGAGAGAACACGCGCGGCGACGAGGGACGTCGGCTGCGTGTCGACGCGCAGGTCCACGGAGGGAAATGCGGACGCGAGGCCGCGACAGAGATCGACGAGCGCGCAGACCGGGAAAAGAGCGTCGACGCAAAGGGACACGGAGGCCTCGAGCCCCGTGACCATGCCGGCCGCGAGCTTGCGCAGCGAATCGGCCTCGCCCACGACACGGCGAGCGGCGAGGAGCATGGAGCGGCCCTCGGCGGTCAAGGTGGGCAGCTTCGTCGAGCGATCCCACAGGGCCACGCCGAGCTGCGCTTCGAGGTTCCCGATCGCCTGGCTCACCGCCGATTGCACGCGGCGCAGCTTGCGCGCGGCCGCCGAGAAGCTCCCCTCGTCCGCCGCCGTGATGAACACGCGGAGCTGATCCAGGGTCACCGTGTCGAGCATTGGGAGATCCTATCTCTTTCTTGCGCAGACATCCGCACCTGGGTCGAGCAAGACTCCCGTTCAAACCGTACGTGCGGTTTTCCCGCGTCGCTTTCCCGAGCGTCCGGCCACCCGCTCCCGAAAGGAGCGCGGAGCCATGAAGCGCGGACCCCGCCTGGGCTTGACGCGAGATCCGGCGATCCGACATTGACTTGCGAGGGATGTCGTGAAGGCGGTCGTCTACAAAGGTCGGCTCGAGGTCGCGGTCGAGGAGGTCCCCGATGCGCGCATCGAGGAGCCGACCGACGCCATCGTGAAGATCACCTCGGCCGCCATCTGCGGCAGTGATCTGCACATGTACGAAGGCCGCACCGCCGCGCAGCCGGGAACCGTGCTCGGCCACGAGCCCCTCGGCGTCGTGGAGGAGGTCGGCTCCGCGGTCGAGCGGGTGAAAAAGGGCGACCGGGTGGTGATGCCCTTCAACATCTCCTGCGGGACGTGCTTCAACTGCAAACGCGGCTACACGGCGGCTTGCCTCAACGTCAACCCGAGCGCGCACGGCGGCGCGTACGGGTACGTGGGAATGGGCCCCTTCCGTGGAGGGCAGGCCGAGCACCTCCGGGTGCCGTTCGCCGACACCAACTGCCTCTCGCTGCCCGGCGAGCCGGGGGACATCTTCGAGACCGACTTCGTGCTCCTCGCCGACGTGTTCCCGACAGGCTGGTTCGCCGCGGATCTGGCCGCCGTGGAGCCGGGGATGAGCGTGGCCGTCTTCGGCGCGGGGCCCGTCGGGCTCCTCTCGGCGTACTCCGCGTCGCTGCGCGGAGCGGACGAGATCTACGTCGTCGATTACGTGCCGGATCGGCTCGCTCGGGCCGAGGCGATGGGCGCGACGGCCATCGACTTCATGCGCGGCGACCCGGTGGAGCAGATCGTCGCGCTCCGAAGAGCCCGGGGGACCGCCGCGGCCAAGATGGATGGCGTCATGTCCGGCATCGAGGCCGTCGGATTCCAGGCCGTCGACTGGTCGGACCCGTCCCACGAGGCGCCAAATCGGATCATCGAGGATTTGATCCGGCTGGTCAATCCGACCGGCCACATCGGCATCGTTGGCCTCTATGTCCCCGAGGACCCGGGCGGGAAAAACCCGCACGCGAAGAAGGGAGAGATCCAGATCTCGTTCGGCAAGCTCTGGGAAAAAGGGATATCCTTTGGAACGGGCCAGACGCCGGTGATGCGCTATGGTAGCCGCCTGCGCGATCTCGTCACCTCCGGCCGGGCCCGCCCGAGCCAGGTCGTGACCCACCGGATGCCGCTCGACGCCGCGCCCGAGGCGTACGCCAAGCTCAGCCGCCGCGAGGACGGGTTCGCGAAGGTGATCCTCGACCCGCAGATGTAATGCAAGGGGGATGGGGAAGTGACGACCGATCTCATCGCGAGATCCGGCGCGACGGGGGCACTCATATCGCGGCTCGATTGGTCGAAGACGCCGCTCGGCCCCCTCTCGGACTGGCCTCCGCGGGTGAGAGTACTCATCGAAACGGCGCTCCCGAGCGGCATCCCGCTCTGCATGCTCCTCGGGGCCGATCCGGCCCAGGCGCAGGTCGTCTACAACGACGCGTTCTCCGCGCTCCTCGGCCACAAGCACCCCGCTGCGATGGGGCGGCCCGCGCGCGAGGTGTGGCCGGAGAGCTGGGATTTCTTCGAGTGGGCGCTGCGCCAGGTCTGGCACACCGGGCAGCCGGTGACGGGGAAGGATCTCATGCTCCACCTCGATCGCGGCAACGACCTCGAGGAGGTGTACGTCTCGATCTCGTTCAGCCCCATCCGCGACGACCAGGGCTCCGTGTGTGGAGCGCTGATGTGCGGCATCGAGACGACGGGCGCCGTGCTCACCGCGCGGCGCGAGCGCGCGCTCCGCCTGCTCACCGAGGCGCTCCGCCCGGCGAAGACGGAGGACGACTTCTACCGGATCATGCCGAAGGCCCTCTCCTACACGCTGAGGGACGTCTTCTTCGCACTCCTCTACGAGCTCGACTGGGCCGGCACGAGGGCCACGCTGCGCGCCTCCGCGGGGCTCGCGGCCGAGGTGCCCGAGGCGCTCCGCGAGATCGCGCTCTCGCCCGGGTGTCCCTGGGAGATGGCGTGCGTGGCGCGCGAGAACGAGATGCGGCTCGTCTCGACGTCGGGCCTCGGGCTCTGCGTGATGAACGCGCTCGCGGGCCCGCCGACGCGCGCGGCGGTCATCCCGGTGACGGGCGGCTCGCCGTCGGGCCGCGCCGCCATGCTGGTCGTGGGCCTCCGCTCGGCGCGCGCCCTCGACGACGACTACGGCGCCTTCGTCCTCCGCGTCGCGCGCGAGCTCTCCGTCACGCTCGCCGACATCCAGAGCCGGCGAGCGGCGGAGCTCCACGCGGCGGCCGTGGCCGAGTCGAGGCTCAAGGACATGTTCCTCGGGATCGCCTCCCACGAGCTTCGCACACCGCTCACCTGCATGAAGCTCAACGTGCAGCTCGTCCACCGCGAGCTCCTTTCGCTCGAGCCGCGCCTCGCCGAGCGGCTCGAACGGCTCTCCCGCTCGATCGATCGCATGACGCGGCTCGTGAACGAGATGCTGAGCGTGTCGGCGATCGCCGCGGGCAAGCTCGCGCTCCAGGAGACGCACTGCGATCTACGCGCCATCTGCACGAGCGCCGGGGCCGAGCAGTCGCAGGTGGCGCGACGCCCGCTCTCGCTCCACCTACCCGAGCAGCCCGTCCACATCCTCGCGGACGAGAACAGGACGGCCGAGGTGATCGCGAACCTGCTCGCCAACGCGTACAAGTACTCTGCGCCGGAGGAGCCCGTGGAGCTCTCGCTCGAGGAGTCCGGCGCGGAGGCGATCGTCACGGTGAGGGACCGGGGGCCGGGCATCCCGAGAGAATCCCTCCCGCATGTCTTCGATAGGTTTTATCGCGTCCCCGGCGTGAGCGTGCGCGCGGGCTCCTACCTCGGCCTGGGGCTCGGCCTCTACCTGTCCAAGGCGATCGTCGAGCAGCACCACGGCCGCATCTGGGTGGAGAGCGAGGTGGGTCGGGGGAGCGCGTTCTCGTTTTCGATGCCGCTCGCGGCGTGACCGGGCTTGCCTCCTTGTCGGTCATCGCCTCGTTTCCGCTGCGAATGCCGGGAAGCCGGCGAGCACGTACGATGCACTTCCCCGTGGACCCGGGACGAGCGCGCGGACAAACTGCGCCGCGCGTCAGGACGACGCACGAGGAGAGTCGAGCACATGACCGAGGCGAAGACGTACACGGGCGGGTGTCACTGCGGGAAGGTTCGTTACGAGGTGAAGACCGACATCCAGGACGTGGTGTCGTGCAATTGCTCCATTTGCATGAAGACGGGCTCGTTCCTGGCCTTCGTGCCGGCCGCGGCGGTCGAGGTCCTCTCGGGCGGGGACGTCGTCAACGATTATCAGTTCGGCAAGAAAAACATCCATCACCTGTTCTGTCCGAGCTGTGGGGTGCGATCGTTCGCCCGCGGCTCGATGCCCGACGGGACCGAGATGTACGCGATCAACGTCCGCACGCTCGACGACGTGGACCTCGGCGCGTTCAAGGTGAAGGAGTTCGACGGCAAGAGCCTCTGACGAGGCTCGGGCAGGCTCCCGCGCCCATCCTTCGGGTTGGGCGCGGGCTCGACCACGCCGTCGCGCTCCCGTCTTGCAGCGCATGCAAGACGGGCATCTGGCTCATCCCGAAGCCGAGGGGGCGGAGGCGGGCACAGCCGCGCGGGGAGTTCGTAGCGCGAAGGCCGACAGGCAGGTGACGAGCCCGAAGCACGCGATCGCGAGCCACGCGGGAGCATACTGGGAGGCCATGGTCGCCGTGCCGGTCAGCGCGACGAAGAGCGCGACGCCGACGGCGCCGCCGAGCTGGCGCGCCGTGTTGAGGATGGCCGTCCCGGTCGCGTATTCGGACGCCGGCAGCGAGGCCGTTCCTCCCGCGAGGAAGCCCGTCTGCGCGATCCCCGCGGCCGCGCCGAAGAGCAGCGACGCGGGAAGGAAGTGCGTCGTCCACGTCGGCTCCTGATCGAGCAGCACGTACCACCAGATCGCCGCGAGGACGAACAGGCATCCGCCCACGATCGTCGCGTACCGCGGCGGCACGGAGAGCCGCCCCGCGACGAGCGCCGTGACGGCCGCCGTCGCCGGGCCCCACGCGAATCCCGCGCCCGCGACGAGCGTGTCCCATTGCCAGACCGAGGTGAGGAACAACGTTCCTCCGAGGAGCATCATCGCAAAGCCGATGTAGAAGCAGCCCATGCCGATCGTTGCGACTGCAAAGGTTGGAATACGAAAGAGCCGCAGGTCGAGCGCGGGGGACGCGGAGGTTCGGCAGCGCCGGACGAACCAGGCGAGCAGGACGACGCCGACGGAGGTCGTCACGAGGAAGCTCGGGCTCAGGGCGCCCCAGTCCGGGGCGTACGAGATCGCCGCGACGATCGCGCCGATGCCGAGCGCGAGCAGGGACGAACCGAGGAGATCCGGCACGTCGGTTTTACCATACGCGGTGTCGACGAGCTCTTTGCTTCGCCACGTCGCCACGGCAACGAAAGGCACGTTGATGAGGAAAATCAGGCGCCAGTCGAGGTGAACGAGCGCGCCGCCGACGACCGGGCCGAGCGCGGCCGCGACCGCGCCGGTCGCCGCCCACACGCCGACCATTTGCGTGTGCTTCTCGCGCGGACAGGCCGCGAGGACGAGGCCGAGGCTCGTCGGGACCATCATCGCGGCGCCGACGCCCTTGACGGCGCGCGCGAGGATCAACATCGAGACGCTCGGCGCAAGCGCACAAGCCGCGCTCGCGACGCCGAAGACCACGAGGCCGAGGCGGAAGACGCGCTTGCGTCCGTACCTATCCGCGAGCCGCCCCGCGGGGATCATCATCGCGGCGAAGAGGATCGAGTACGCGGAGAGGACCCAGGAGAGGGCCTGGTTCGTGGTGTCGGCAAAGCTCTGCTTGATCGACGAGAACGCGATGTTGACGACGAAGAGATCGAGCGACGAGAGGACGCTGGCGGTCCCGACGATGAGCAAGGTCTCGATCGGTCGATGTTTCGTGGAGGAAGTGGTCACGGCGTGACTCCTTCGAGGCTCTGGGTCACCATCACCCATGCGAATACGTGCATATGCACCTTTCTGGAACGGCGATGCATCGAGGTCCTCCTTGGGGAAACCGTCAGGTGCGCGCGGCTTCGACGGCCCGAGCGAGCTTTCGGCGGAGCTCGGCGGCGTCGTCCGCGCCGTAGGCGTCTTCGAATCGGGCCTGCGCGCGCGCCCAAGCGACGCGCGCTTCTTTCAACTTCGCCGTTCCCGCCGGGGTGAGCCGGAGCTGACGAACGCGACGGTCGTGCTCGGCGACGCCCATCACGACGAGGCCCTCTCGTTCGAGGGGCTTCAGGTTGTGCGCGAGCGTCGTCCGATCCATCACGAGCGCCTCCGCGAGATCCTGCACCGTCGCGGGAGCGATGCGCGCGAGGCGGGAGAGCACGGCATACTGGGTGGAGCGGAGCCCCGTGCCCGCGAGCTCCTCGTCGTAGAGCTGGGTGATCTGGCGAGCCGCCTGGCGAACGGCGAGGCAGTTGCAGAGGATCTCGCTCGGGGCGAGAGGTGCGTCCGAAGGCTGGCCACGCGTCGATGACGCCATGGCACCTCATATAGGTGCATATGCACGTACTTGTCAAGCCGAGAGCGGGCACGCCGCTGGACCCGCGCGGCAGGAGCACCACCGAAGCGTCAGTAGCGGTTCTTCTCGTAGTCGTGCTCGAGCGCCCAGCCCACCACGGTCTTCGAGGCGAGCGCGCGCACCGCGGACGCCGCGAGGCCCTTCTGCTTGTTTTGCTTCAGGTGGTCGATGCAGATCTCGGCCATCTTCGGCAGCTCGCTGCGGGGCACGTGGCGCGACGTGTTCCAGAGCTGCGCGTCGCGCACGGCCGCGCTGGGGACGAGGCGCGCGGATTCGACGTCGAGCAGCATCGACAGCTTCGGCGTCTTGTTCTCGACCGCCATCGACGAGAGCAAGGTCGGCTCGGTCGTGAGCGAGGCGCGGCCCGAGAGCTCCACCACGCGATCGTCGCCGGGCCGGAGCGCGAGCAGCGCGACGCGTGGCTGTTCGAGCAGGTTGTGGAAGGTGTCGGTGCGCCGATTGCCCGGCCGATCCGCCACGGCGAGCCGGCCTTGCGCGTCGACTTTGAGGAACCCGGGCGGATCGCCTTTGGGGCTCGTGTCGCCCGCGCCCTGCGCATCCCACGAGCTCAACGTCACGAAGGGTACGTGGGAGAGGAACGAAAGCACTTCGGCGTCGGCCAACGGCCCCGAGGGAGCGGCGAGCCGCGGAAGCGAGATTTCAACCGGCTTCTCCCACAACGAGGACCGCAGAATCGACTTCGCGCAGTGCATGAAGGCTTCTTCGACGGTGACCAAAAGCTCCGCGCCGTCGAGCGAGGGCCGGCCATTCACGCGCAGCGTCTCGCCCAGCCCCGGAACGAAGAAGAGGAGCGAGCAGCCGGTACGAACATCGATGACCGCGGGCTCCGGCAGCGTGAAGCGCAGGTGCGTTCCCTCGATGGAGCGCGCGAAGCCAGGGGGGCCTCCCACCGGCCACGCGCGCGCTCGGCCATCGGTGTCCGCGAAGCCCAGCACGGCAAACGGCGAGCGCGCGAGGAGCCGCACGCAGTGCACGTCGAGCGTGTCGATGGACTTCATCAACACCGGAAGCGGCCTGCTGCCGACGAGCTGCTCCAGCGCTTCGACTGTTTCTAGCTTCACGCCCCTCATCCTGCGCTTGTTGATGATGACTTGCAACTTCATTTGTTCGGGTGCGTTCACAACCGGTCGCCGCATTTTTCTTGTGGTTAGTGAGCGACTAACTAAGTATCAAAACCGTGCCGCTCTCCGCAGAGGCCGAAGGAACGTTCACCCGCATCCTCGACGAAGCCGAGGCGCTGTTCGCGACACGTGGTTATCGGCGCACGCGGCTGTCGGAGGTCGCCGCGGCCGTCGGGGTCAGCGAACCGGCGCTCTACCGTTACTTCCGCGGAAAGGACGCGCTGTTCGAGCAGGTGCTGCGGCGCGCCGCCGCCTCGCCGGGTCCTTACGAGCCCCCCGGAAACCTCCCGGTGCCGAACCCCGAGCCCGGCCAGATCGAGTCCTTCCTGCGCGCCTTCTTCGAGCAGAGCCGCCGCGTGGCAGCCCTCGAGCGCGCGCTCCGCGGGCCCGCTCCCCGTACGACGGCAGAAGCACGAACGGAGCTCGCAGGCGTCGTCGGCGAGCTGTTCGACCTGGCGACGAGGTATCGGGCAGGGGCGCGCATCATGAACGCGAGCGCGCTCGAATCGCCCGAGCTCGGGCGCATCTGGGACGAGAACGTCCGCGGATATTTGACGCGCGCCGTCGAGCGCTACCTCGGTCGGAGGTCGGACGAGGGCCTGCTCGCGTTGCCCACGGCTCCGAGCGACGCGGCCGTCGTCCTCGCGAGCCTCGTGACGAGTTACGCGGTGCACGCAGCCGATCTCGGGATGCCCGGCGCTCACTCCGTCGAGCACCGGCGCGAGGTCGTCGTCGCGTCGGTCGTCGCCATGCTCGAACCCAGAAAGGTCATCCGATGAAGCTGCCCATCCCCCTGCGCACGCGCCGCTGGGACGACGAGATCGCCCGGCTCGATCCTGAGCGCGACTACGAGGCCATCGTCTACGCGCTCGCGAACCACGTCTTCCCGTTCGAGATCATCGTCGCGATGGAGATCGCGCAGCTCAGGACCTTCACGATCCCGAGCATCAGCAAGCTGCTCCACGCGACCGGGCAGTACGAGCACGAGGGCCCGAAGCGGCTCGACGATACGAAGGCCATCCTGAACGAGATCCACCGGCCCGGCCTCGAATCACGCGCGAGCCGCGAGATGGTGGAGCACCTGAACCGCATCCACGGGCTGTACCGGATCTCGAACGACGATTTTCTCTACACGCTGAGCACCTTCGTCTTCGATCCCATTCTCTTCATCGAGAAATGGGGCCACCGCGCCATGACGGAGAAGGAAAAGGATGCCTTTTACTTTCTCTACCGCCGGCTCGGCGAGCTCATGCACATCCGCGACGTGCCGGAGAGTCGCGCGGCGTTCTTCGCGTGGCGGCAGGACTACGAGCGCCGCGCGCAACGCTACGCGCGCGAGAACGAGGCGGTCGCCCGCGGTCTGCTCGTCGCCGTTCAGGGCCTCTTGCCGCCCGCGCTCGTCCCGTACATCGAGCCCGCGGTCGTCCTCCTCACGGGGGACGACGGGTTCCGCGCCGCGCTCGGTCTTCGCGAGCCCGACCCTGGCCTCGCTCGTTTCCTTCGCGCGCTGCTCGCCGCCTATCGCCGGGCCACGCGCCATGTCTCGCTCTACGAGCACCGTGATTTCGGGGAGACCGAGATTTACAGCTACTACCCCACCTACCCCTCGGGCTACGACCGGCTCCGCCTCGGGCCCACCAAAGTGATCGAGATTCTCGCGAAGAAGGGGACCGCGCAAGCCGTCGCCGGAGAGTAAAACCTGCCGGTCTCGGCCGCGCGGCCCTGCTATGGGCGGGCGAATTCAGTCGAGCGCGAGGCGGATGGCCCTCTCGACCGGCGAGTCGTTCCCGTCGGTACGGGTGGGCTCGAAGGGCACACGCGGGAGCAAGGGGGGCTGAGCGAGGAAACGTGGAACGCGGCCGCGATGCAGCTGCCCGGCGTGCACCAGGAACGGGTGGCAGAGGTAGACGGTGCCCGCGGGGCCCGTGGCGAGCGCCTCGGGCAGGTGCGCGGATTCGGCAAAGCCCGTGCTCACGAGCTCGCGCAGCGTGAGACCAGCCTCTCCGTGTGGCGCGAGGCGGCGTGCGATCTCGACGTGCGAGCCGATGCGAAGGCGCGTGGGCGCGTCGGCGTCACCGACGTCCGAGAAGAGAAAGAGCATCAAGAGCGCACGGCCTTTTGATGCGACGTTGGCACGCCACGCGAAAAAGTCCGGCTCGTTCTCCCAGCCGAAGCTGGCATCGATGTGCCATCCGCAATCCCCGGGATCGTCGGGAGATGGGAAACGAATGGGAAACGTCCCGAGGCTCGCGCGGGGCAACCAGCGATCGACGCCGACCAGCGAATCGAAGGCGGCGAGGAGTCTGGGCGTGTTCACAGCCGCTCGGAAGGGCGGATGGGCTTGGTCGCCGAGTCGAATGACGGGTTTTGTCCAGGTGGACGGGTCGTCGGGCGAACAGCCCGTTGCGGCCCACAAGATGGCGCGACACGCGTCGGCGAGGTCGCGGGGGAAGGCGTCGTCGATACGGACGTAGCCTTCGTGGACGAATTGATCGATCTGCGCTCCCGAGAGCGCGAACTGGCGATGGGGCATGACGATTCTCCTGCAAACGGACCGAGACGTGGCGCACGCGTGCCCACACGCGGGCAAGCGCGCACAGCGAGTTGCGCGGGCCTGGGGCCACGCTCAGCCGAGCAGGAAAACTGCGAAACGCATCGTCATCCGAGGCGGAGGATGCCACTCCGCTCGGCATGACGCAAGCGCGGCGCGACGCCGCAAGGGTGTGATGCGACGTTCTAACCGGCACGCGCATAACGACTCGGCGGCTGGCCCACGTGGCGGCGGAACGCCGTGCTGAAGGTGCTCGCCGAGCTGTAGCCGACGCGCTCGGCGACCTCGGCGATTCCCATGTCGTGACGGCGGAGCAGATCCCTCGCGACGGCCATCCGCCAGGCGAGCAGGTATTCCATCGGCGACACGCCCACGGTGCGGATGAAACGCTCGAAGAACGACGAGCGCGAGAGCGCCGCCGTCTTCGCGAGCTGCGCCACCGTCCACGAACGCGCGAGCTGACCGTGCATTTGCCGTATCGCCGGCGCGAGCCGCGCATCGGATAGCCCGCGCAAGAGCCCCGGAGGCGCGTCGTCGCCCGACGTCGACCGCAACGCTTCGATGAGCAGGATCTCCACGAGCCGCGTGAGCACGAGGTCGCGCCCCGCTCTCTGCTCTTTCGATTCCTCTCCGACGAGCCGCACCAGCACCGACAGCCGCTCGACACCACGCACGTGCAAGAGCGCCGGCAAGAGCGACACCAAGAGAGCCGCGTCAGGCGAGTCGAAGACGAAATAGCCGCCGAGCAGCCGCACGTCGGGCCGTCCACCACGCGTGCCGTGGCGGACTTCATCCGTCGGCGCGGGCGTGACCTTGGGGTCGATGCGCTCCGGCGTCACCGGTTCGAAGCCCGACATGGTGAAGCCCGGCGTCGCCGGCAGGAGGACGAAGTCGCCTGCCTCGAGCGTGACGGCAGGCTGGCCGTCCACCGCGAGACGGCAGCGACCCTCGAGCACGACACAGAAGCTCGGCTGGCCAAACTCCGCGTAGCGAACCCCCCACCGACCGGCGCCGCTGATGCGCTTCGAAAACACGGCCTGCGGCTGAAGCAGCGCGATGACTTCCGAGAGAGGATCATTCATGTCCGGACTCTAGCAAACGACATTCGGACTCTCCATGGTAGATCGTCCGGCTCGCGGCAATTACATTCTCCCCATGGACGCCGCGCGCATCGCGGCAAAGGAGCCGACATGAAAACGGTGCTCATCACGGGTTGCTCTTCCGGCTATGGCCTCGAGACCGCGCGCCATTTCCACGCGCAGGGCTGGAACGTCATCGCCACCATGCGAACGCCCCGCGAGGACGTTCTACCCCGATCGGACCGGCTGCGCGTGATCGCGCTCGATGTGACGAAGCCCGAGCAGATCGCGGCTGCGCTCGAGGCGAGTGGGCCCATCGACGTGCTCGTCAACAATGCTGGCATCGGGCTCCTGGGCGCCTTCGAGGTCACGCCGATGAGCACGGCGCGCGAGGTGTTCGAGACCAACACGTTCGGCGTGATGGCAATGACGCAGGCCGTGCTGCCGCAATTCCGCGCGCGCAAGTCGGGCGTGATCGTGAACGTGACCTCGAGCGCGACGCTTTCGCCCATGCCGCTGGTGGCCGTGTACACGGCGAGCAAGATGGCCATCGAAGGGTTCACCGCGTCGCTCGCGTTCGAGCTCGAGGCATTCGATGTGCGGGTGAAGCTGGTCGAGCCTGGCTATTGCCCGAACACGAGCTTCACGAGCAACGGGGGGTCCCGCATGGAAGGGCTGATCCCCGAAGCATACGCGCCTTTCGCAGCGCGCATCTTCGCTTCTTTCGGGCAAGTCACTACCGTGACGAGCGAGTCCGATGTGGCCGAGGGGGTGTGGCGTGCCGCGAACGACGCGACCGGAAGGCTCCGTTTCCCCGCCGGTCCCGACGCGGTGGCGCTGGCTCCGTCGGCCTAGGAGCACGTGGCACGTGCGCCGCTCGTCGGGACATCGACGCTGGCCTTGCCGTCGAGCGCACGGCGTGCCGTCGATGGGCGAGCACGTGGCGCCGCTCGACGCGAGCGTGGACGCAGGCGAGCACGCGAGGCGTCCAGGTTTTACCCCGGTTGACGGACGCGCGCTTCCGTGGATAGAAGCGCGCCATGATCGGGATCCGTATCGTGGGAAACCTGCCTGTCGGTGAACCGAACGAAGACAGGGGACTGATGACGTGGCTTCACTGCGTCGTATACGAATCGAGTGCCGATGGTGAAGACTGCGGAGGGGGCCGAGTTCGAGGCGCTCTATCCAATGTTGATGATGCCCATCGGAAACGGAATGTCGACTTGGCCGTGGTCCGCCGACTCTGCGCGTCCTTTGCCGCTGGATGCGAGCTTGTCGTGATGCCGTACGCCAGTGAGGACGAGGCGAAGCATGGGTCCGTGCTCGGATTCGTCGTCAGCACGCGAGGGCAACCGAGCGGCTTGATGCATCTGCAGCCGGCATTGCGCGGGCCTCGCGTGGTGGATTTCGCTGGCAATGGTCGGTTTCGAGTGCTTCCGAACGTCGAGACCGCAAGGCTGCGAAAGATGAATTGAGCGCTCCCGAGGGTGCACGCCGCGTGCTCGCCGGCTTCGGGCATCGAGGCGGCGCGGCGCTCGACGCTGGCCTCGGGCTCGTCGCCCTGCTCCCCTTGCCATCGGGGGGCGAGCCCGAGGGAGAGAATGGTTGGGACCGGGCGGATCACGCCCAAGCTGCATTCAAGGTCGCGTCGCAGCGTCTTGGAGGCGCCTTCAGCCGACCCGGAGGACGCTCGCACGCGTCGGGAAGATGCGCGCACACGCCTTGGAGACGCGTGGGCGCGACTTCGAGACGCCTTCAACCAACCCCACGCCGCGCGCAGGCGGCTGCGAGACGCGCGCAGGCGGCTGCGAGACGCGCGCAGGCGACTTCCAGACGCGTGGGCGCGACTTTCGAGACGCCTACACGCGACTTCGAGACGCGCGCAGGCGACTTTCAGACGCGCGCAGGCGACTTTCAGACGCGCCTATTCGTGATCGGGCTCACCCCAAAACGGGCGCTCATACCCCCGGGTGCCTTCGGGTCACGCGCCCCCTCCCCCTACGCACGTCTGCGCGCCTGCCCGCAGTGGTGATAGAGGAGCTACATGCTCTCTCCGGAGGATCGCGATGCGTGGATCGATCTCTTGCAGCGTGACGTCGCCGCGTTCAACGCGCAGCGGGATGCGCTCGCGCCCGGAGTACGCATCAATCTTCGGGGCGCGGATCTCGCGGGGCGTGATCTCGCGGACGCGCGCCTTTCGGGGCTGGATCTGACGGGGGCGCGGCTCTCCGGCGCGCGGGCGCGGTCAAGGTGGCTCGATCACGGAGGCCCGGAGGACGGCGGGTTTCCAGAGGTCCCTGCGCCATTCGATGTGGTATGTCTCGCTGCCGACCCGGGTGAAGACCTCGCCTTTGCTCTCGAACGATTCGGGTTCGGCCTCGCGCAACGTGCGCTCGCAGAAGCCGAGCCAGTTCACGGGTTTCATCGAGGGCGGCGTCGGCACGCCCAGGCGGAACCAATCGATCGACACCCACGCGTCGTGCACCCCCTCGTCCTCGGGCGCGTCCGGGATGTACCTCCGGCGCGCCGGATCGCGCAGGTAGCGCACGAGCGCCACGCCGGCGTCGTAATAGCCTAGCAGCGCAGTCAATCCTGCCTCCACGAGCCACTTCCGTTTTTCTTCCTCGTCCCCCGGCTCGAACAGGCCCGATGCATCCATGTCGATGAACAAGCCGGTCCGCCCGGCCGAGAGCGCCCCCCTTTCCCGCGGCGTCTTCGGCACCTCTTGGACGGCCGCCTGATCGAGCTCCGCGGCGCGCTCGTCCAATTCGACGGCCATGTCCGACGTGAGCAGCGAAATAGGTGGCTCCGTGAGGGCTCGGGGCGCCTCGCCCTCCTCTTCGCCGACCGGCGGCCCTTCTCCCCGGAGCTCGCGGAGCTTCGACAGGATCCTCAGGAGGTTTTTTCCGGGTATGATCACGTCGCCTACGGTGAACGTCGTCCCGAGGGAGTACACGTCCTTCTCGTCGAGCCTCGTCTTCCCGCCGAGGTTGCGCCACTGCAAGCGGTCCGCGTACGTGACCGTTTCGGGGGGTATGTGCGTGACGCCCAGCGCCTGGGGGACGATCGTGCTCCGCCGCTCCGCGATCGCTGCTTCGAGGTCCGGCCAGCGTCCCTTGAGCGCCTCGTTCACGACGAGCGCCAGCGTCAGCCGCGGATCCTCGCGCGGATGGTCCGTGGCGAGCAGGGGCCCTCGCTCGGTCGGCGTCAGGCGCAGCCACAACCCATCGATGTTCAGCCTCGTGTTGTCGTCTAGAACCATCGTGCTGCATCTAGGACAAATAAACGAGGGTTTCCGCCTCCTCGGGCGCGTAGCATGCTTCCCATGCGGCGGCCAACTGGATCCTCATACACCATTCGGAGACCCGCTTCCCGCCCTGGGGTTCTCCGTCCTCCGTACTTGGGCGCAATGTTCGTGGCTGTCGGGCAAACCTGTGCATCCACGACCGATGCTCATAGGAGCTGGCTCCACCGCCAGAGCCGACGGACGTGCAGAGGCCACGACGTGCCTGCACAGCGCCGCATTCGGGACGAGTACTCCATGAAATCGGATCATGTGAAACCGTGGGTACACCGCCGGGAGCAAGGACCCCGTGCTCGTTCACGTCACGGTCGCACGCGAGATCGAAAACGGCGTGCCCGGTCGGATCGAATCGTGGTGGATTTCCGAGACGAGCCTAAATAACACCAAGATGAAGGTGAAGCCCCCCGGCGGGCGGGGGCGGCGGCGGAGGCAGCACCAGGTGAAACGACGATGCGCATCGTGTACGTGAGGAACAACCAAATCCATGTCACCGAGGACCCGCTCAAGCTCGTGCGGGACACGCTCGAGTACGGCCTCTCGGACGTGCTGGCCCCCGAGATCGACGCCCGCCTTGCCCCCGGCGGCAAAGGGTTTCACCTCGAAAACGTCTTCACGACTTGGCGAGCAGAGGAGCCGGACGACCTACCGGCGAAATATTGGAACGATCCGCCGTTCGATACGACCCGCAACGAGGTATGGAAATCCCCGGCGCCGATGGCTCCTTGGCCCGACATTTACATGGCGCCGGAGATCCTCCTCGACCAAGCGAAGCTGACGGATCGAGCCGACGTCTTTTCGTTGTGCGCCATCCTGACGCGCTGGGCGACGGGCGAGCCTCCGTTCGCCGGCGATTTCGCCGAGCAAGCCGCGGCGATGCGGCGCGGCGAGCGGCGCGCATGGACGGGCCCGGACGAGCTCGCGGCCATCGTGGCGCAGGGGCTCGACCCCTCGCCCGGCCGGCGCCCCCCGCTCGCGGACGTCGTGGCCGTCCTCGAGCCATTCGCGCCGAAAGGGTCGATCGACGAGGATGACGAGGATGACGAGGATGACGAGGATGACGAACCCGACGAGTGAGAGGACATTCGATGATTTTGCGGCCCGCGAGCGTTTCGCCTCAATGCCCCACGACGTCCTCGAACGTGGGAGGCTCGCCCGTCATGCTCTCGAGATCCGCGCCCTCGAGATCGGCGCGGCGGAACTCGAGGGCACGCGCGGAGGCGCCGGCAAACCGAGCGCCGCGGAGGCGGGTCTCGGTGAACCGCACGCGCTCGAACGAGGCACCGCTGAAATCGGCCTCGGGCAGCGAAGCGCAAATGGGAAAAATGCTGCGCCAGGTCGCCGCGCGAAACGAGACGCCCCGCCCTTCTGCGTCTTGCATGGGACAGGTATCGAAGACCGCGCGCTCGAAATTCGCGCCGTCGAGGTGGGCGCGATCGAGCCTGACGAACTTGAGCTTCGCGCCCGTGAAGTCGGCGCCCGCGAGCCGCGACCGGCGCATGTCGGTGGCCTTGAGGACGTTGCCCGCGAAACGCGCGCGCTCGAGGTTCGCGTCGGCGAGCGCCGTCTCCGCGAGATCCGCGCGCGAAAGATCCGCGCCCTCGAGGTTGGCCCGATCGAGCACGACGCTGCCGAGGTTGGCGCCGCCGAGGTCGGCGCCCGACAAATCGGCGGAGATGAGGTTCGGGCAGGGGCTCCGCCGCCGCGCGTTGAAGAGGCCGACGTCGTCCCACAAGCAACGGATGAGCTCGAGCCGCTCTCGCTGCTCGGGATCGATCACCTCGATGTCCGTGAGGTCGGCGCCCTGGAGGCGCGATCTCACGAGCGCGAGAGCATCGACACGCGCGCCCGCGAGCCGAGCCTCGGTCAAATCGCACCACCCGAGCATGGCCCGGCCGAGATCGAGCCCCGCGAGATCGGCGCCACGAAGATCGATGCGCGTGGGGTGCGGCAGCGCGCTCCTTTGCGCATTGAAGGCTTCGACGTCGCGCCGGAGCAGCTCGAGCCAAGCATGCTTGTCGTGCGGAGAGAGCATCGCCCCCATCGTATCACCGCCGGAGCGGATGCGCCTTTGCATGGCCCCTGAGCTGGGGCTTCGCCCCAAACTCATCGCACTTCCGGGCGCCCGTCGCCGGCGATATACAGGAGCGATCATGCTCTCTCCGAACGACCGCGATGGATGGCTCGAGCTCCTGTTCCGCGACCCAAAAGCGTTCAACGATCAGAAAAATGCGCTCGGGCTCGGGGTGCGGATCGACTTGCGGGGCGTCGATCTCTCGGGGCGTGAACTCGGGGCGGCCCTGCTCTCGGGGCTCGACTTGACGGGAGCGAGCCTCGCGGGGGCGCGCGTGGACGCTTTTTCACTCGCGATGTCGCGCCTCGAGGGCGCCGACATCGCGGGCTTGCGCGCGATCGAGGCGGATCCCGGCCCGCTCGAGGATGTGCGGCTGCTCCGCAGCCTGTGGGACGACATCACCCACTTCAACGCGAATCGAAAAAAAACGCTTGTGTTCGTCCTTGCCGATCTTTCGGGCGCGAAGCTCGCGGGGGCAGACCTCACGGCAATCGCCTTCCCCAAGTCCAGGCTCGCGGGCGCCGATCTCTCGGGCGCGAAGCTCGACGGCGCGTCGCTCGCGAGGTCCGATCTCTCGGGAGCTCGCCTCGTGGGCACCGCCGTGCGGCGCGTCGATCTGAGCGGCGCGCGCCTCGACGGCGCCGATTGCACCGGTTCGGAGTTCCGCAACGCGGACCTCAACGACGCCAACCTCGAGGGCGCGACGTTCGAGCGGACGATCTTTGTCGCGTGTGGCTTGCAGCGCGTCCACGGCCGCGGCGCCTCGTTTCGCGGGACCTCGTGGGAGAGGGTTTACCCCATTGGCGCGGCGCTCGATCACGCTGATTTCACCGGCGCGACGCTGGAGAGCGTCGGCTTTACGGGGACGGATCTCAGCGGCGCGCGCTTCACGGGAGCCACGACGCGCGCCGTCAGGTTTCGCGATGCGAACCTCCTCGGCGCCGCGCTCGACGGGATGAGCGGTGATCCGCCCGTGTTCGAGGACGTCACGGGGCCCTAGGCGCGCCGGCGGGCGGCGGCAGCGGGCCGTCGGACTGGCATTGCTCGAAATGCCATCGAGGCTCGGCCCCCGCCATCGACCAGAGGGTCACGCCGCGGAGGTCGCAGCGCACGAAATTCGCTCCCTGGAACCAGCCATCGGACATATCCACGTCGCGGAGATCGCAATCCTCGAACGTCGTCTCCCGGAACAGAGCCTCGTTCATCCGGCACCCGCGCAGGTGCACGTTGCGGAACGTCGACTGCACGAACTTCGCCGCTGTGAGCTGCGTGGCCTCGAAGCGCGTGTCTTCCACCGTCGCGTCGCGAAAGCCCGCCTTCACGAGGTTACACCGCGTGAACGTCGAGCGGCGGATCGTCGCGTACCCGAACGGTACGAAATTCATCACGGTCTCGACGAAGGTGCAGCCGAGGAGCTCGATGTTGTTCATGTTCGCGGCGCCGAACCTCATTTTCAGGAAATGGCAGTCCTCGAAGCGCGCCCCGGTGAGCGTCTCGTTCCTCACCGGGAAATGACTGAAGCGCATTCCTTTCACTTGAATGCGGCCCGGAGAATCGTCGATACGCGCGGGATCGATCGTCAAACCCACGTCGTCCGGGTTGCGCCGGTCGCGCGCGATGGCCCATCGTCGATGCTCGAGGAGCCGGTCGTGTGTGATGACGTCTTCCCAGTTCATGATCCGTTCTCCGGCGGTCGCGTCGGTTGTCCGATCATCTCGAGATACGCTTCCGCGTACTCGCGCACGCGCCCGCGTGAATGTCGAAGCCCATCACCACGGAAGCACGCTCACCGTCGCGCGGGAACATCGTATCAGCGCCGATGGCCATGGTGCGGTCGTGGAACCGCTTTACCGTATCCGAATCGATGAGCGTGTGCTCGACGTTCACCACGGTCGAGCCGAAGGCCCAACCGACGGGATTCGCTTCCATCAGGGCAAGGATGAGCATCTCGGGGTTCTGGTTGCCCGGAGCGCGCCCGATCTCGGCGTGGAGCTCGCGCCTCGGCGCCGGCGCGCCGGACGACCTTGACGACGACGCGCTGGTCCCGGGTGAGGAAGACGTCGAACACGACGCCGGCGATGCCCATCGCGGCGGCCCGGCGAAAGCCGGCCATGGAGTTTTCCTGATGCAAGAGCGGGGTGCGAAGACGGGATGCTGGACCTCTACGGACATGTGATACCCGCCCGCGAGGAGCATGGCATGTCTACGTAGGGAGGGGGAGATGTCGAAGTTCGGCATCGATCCTGACGATGATCCACCTTCTTTCCCGCCAGCGTACGCGAGGTAAAGCACAGATTGGTTGGACCCGAGCGGAGGCTGGCATTGGGCGCGGTTGTTGCTCATGGCGTCGAACCCTCCACCTCAACGGAAGTAGAAGCGTCCATGCCTGAGAAAGTGATTGCACGGGTCACCTCATTGTCCACGCCCATGAAAGGCCAGAAGTGGCGTTCCAGCGATGACTTTGGGACGACCAGCGTTCCCGAGTCGACGATCCATCTGCGGTGGGACATCGCCCCCAACAGCAATAGCTACTACAACGAAATCTACTTCGACGTCGCGGAAGACCACAAGGGGAGCGATAAGACCGCGTTCACGAACATCCATACCGGAACGCAGACACCTGTCGATAAGTACGACAAGCTCTACATCGGCAACCCGCGCAATGCCGGAAACAGCTCGTTCGACATCATCGTTGTAGCGGTCTACACGGATGAGTGATTGCCGAGCGCGGTCGTGAGGCTGAATCCCCCCGGCGCGCTCCTTCTTTCGATCGCGAGCGAAACCCCTCGTCGTCGAGCCCGATCGTGATCGCGACGGATCCGCCGTGCTCTTCGAGCCCGCTCGTCGCGGGCGGCAAAACATCACCGCCGGCCCCGAGCGCCGCGAAGAGATCGCCGAGCCGCTCGCCGAGCCCGCTCCCGCTCCCGTCCGCGGGATCGCCGGTTCGCTCGACGGAGGTCACGTTCGACGGGGACATGTGGAGATCTCCGAGGCCCATTCGTCGTGTAGACCTCCCCCTCGTCCTCGCTCGGATCGGGTTCGGCCTCCCGCAGCGTACGCTCGCAGAAGCCGAGCCAATTCACGGATTTCATCGAGGGCGGCGTCGGTATGCCCAGGCGAAACCAATCGATCGACACCCACGCGAGGACCCATACCGTTTCCAAGTATACGGTGACCAGGGCGAGCTCGTAAGCCGCTCCCGGCGCTTTCGGGGGGCCGGGCACGTAGTACCCGCCGAGCTCGACGCCCTCCTGCACCGCGGTCGGGCCTCCACCTTTGGCGTCGGCGCTTAGGACTGGCCCCTCGGCGCTCTCGGCCTCCTCGGCGGCCCGTGTGGGGAGAGCCCGACTCGAGCCAATCCCGCCGCGATCGCTTCGGGAGTTTGGGGGCGGAGCCCGGTTTTACCGGGCGTAGCCCCCATCGTTGAACGCGCGTGAGCGCCACCGCCCGCCAGCGCATGTTGCCCGAGCATTCGGGACACACCATCACGTCAATCGCAAACACATGCCGCAGTCGGTGACGCCGCTCTTCCGCGAGCTCTTGCTTCGCCTGGCGACGCGTCCCGCGCTCTACGACCTCGAAGGACAGGACGCGCGCCTGATGAGCGTGCTCCTCGACGAGCTCGCGACGGTCTCGATCGAGAAGCATCGCCTGCCGATGCCGATCGATCCGCGGCTCCGTCGTTTGGTGGATGCGATGACCGCCGATCCGGCGAACGGCGCGACGACGAAGACGCTCGCCGACGCCGATTCGCTTCGCCCACGTCCGCGAAACGTCCAGCCCGTCGGATGCGCAATCCGTGTCGCCCCCGAATTCTGCCGCTTCGCTGCCATGGCCGTTCTGAAAAACAATTTGTCTTGATTGCGCAATGCAGTCAACAACGACGGGATCTGCCTTCTCTGCCATGCCAACGCGTTCGCGAAGTCGAGCCCGTGGGCGATACGGGGCTCTCTTTTGCCCGATGGTAAGCCACGAGCGCTGTCATTCGACAGCAGGAGGAACGATGACGAAGCCTGATCCCTTTTCTGTGCTCACCGATTCACGCGTAGCGCGCGTGTTGCGCCGCCTTCATGAAGAAGCGGATAAGCAATCCTTCGGTCTGGCACTCCACTATCTCCCGAAGCTGCCCGCCCTCCTTCTGGGGCGTAAGGTCGCCCTCGATGACGCCTCGGCTCTCCGCTCGCGCTATTTCGCGGACAAGTTCATCGCGCTCGAGCGTCCTCAAGGTGCGTTCTGTCATCAGACCGTGCGCGCGCTTCAGGCGAAGCTCGTCGTCGAGTTCGGCACGTCATTCGGCATCTCGACGATCTGGCTTGCCGCTGCCGTACGTGCGAACGGTGGTGGCAAGGTCATCGGTACCGAGTTCGTCCCAGAGAAGGCCGCGCGCGCGCAGATGCACATCGAGGAGGCCGGTCTCGCCGACATCGTCGAGATCCGCGTCGGCGATGCGCTCGAAACACTCCGCGTGTTGCCTGGAGAAGTCGACATGGCGCTCATCGATGGCTTCCCGCAGAAGTCGGTCGACGTGGTGAAGCTCCTCCGGCCACGGCTACGTACCGGCGCCGTGGTCGTCGCCGACAACGTCGGTGTCATGAAAGGTGACTACCGTCCCTACGTGGATTTCATGCGCGACCCACGCAACGGCTTCACGTCGATGCTGATCCCGTTCAAGTCCGGCACCGAATACTCCGTCCGGACGGCCGAGGCGAAGGCGATGTGAGATGGTGTCTCTCGAGCTGTTCCTTGTTCTCGGCTCCCTCGAAGGTCGCGGGAACGTGGGACAAAATGACGAAGGCCCCGGAGATTGCTCTCCGAGGCCTCAGTTTCGTTCGAAGGAGATTGGCTCCAGCTGCTGGACTCGAACCAGCGACCCGGCGGTTAACAGCCGCCTGCTCTACCGACTGAGCTAAGCTGGAATGGCGTCGTCGAAACGGACCGCGAGGATACCCGCGGAGCTTCGTCCGTCAAGAACTTTTTTCGAGCCCACGCGAAGAACGCCTCCCGGCCCGGTAACGAGCGGTTGCTCTCCCCCGCGTGTTCTGCGAAGAAGCCGCCGTGCAAGACGCCGCGCCCGCCCCCGCGACGAACGCCCCCGCGCCTGCCGGAAGCGGTGCCGCGCCCGCCGCGCCGAGCGCCGCACGCACGGCCGGCCGCGGCGGGCTCGCCATCGCCTTCGCGAAGGTCTCGTTCATCATCTTCGGCTTCGCCCAGCAGCTCCTCCTCGAACGGCTGCTCGGGCAGGCCGGCTACGGGCAGATCTCCCGCGTGCTCGCGATCGTCGGCGTGCTGAACAACGTCGTCGTCGCGACCGCGATCCAGGGCGTGTCCCGCGTGGTCTCGACAGCCGCGGAGGAGAACGTGGACGCGGCCTTCGCGCGCACGCTCCGTGTTCACGTGGTGCTCGCGGTCGTGCTCTCGCTCGGCTTCGCGCTCGCCGCGGGGACGATCGCGGCCGAGGTCGGCGCGCCCCACGTGGCGACGCCGCTGCGCATCGTCGCCGCCGTGGTGCTGCTCTACGGCATCTACGCGCCGCTCGTCGGATCGCTGAACGGGCGCAGGCGTTTCCTCGATCAGGCCGGGCTCGACGTGGGCTACGGGCTCGTCCGCACGCTCGGGATGGGCGCCGGGGCCTTCGTGCTCTTGCGACTCGGCGGGAGCGGGACGCTCGGCGCGACGCTGGGGTTCGTCTCCGCGGCCGCGCTCATCGTGCCGATCGCGATCACACGTTCGGGCGTGGGCAAGAGCGGCGCGGCGGGGCCGAGCGCGCGCGAGTACCTCGGCTTTCTCGGCCCGCTCGCGCTCGGCCAGCTCGCGCTGAACCTCTTGCTCCAGACCGACCTCCTTCTGCTCAGCCGCTTCGTCGGGCGTGAAGCTGGCCGGCTCGGGCTCGCCGCGACCGCGTCCGACGATCTCATCGGGATCTACCGCGGCGTGCAGCTCTTCTCGTTTTTGCCCTACCAGCTCCTCATGTCCGTGAGCTTCGTGCTCTTCCCGATGCTCGCGAAGGCCCGCGCCGAGAAGAGCGAGCCGCTCGTCGCCGAATACACGCGGGCCGGCGTGCGCATCGCGCTCGTGGTGACGGGCGCGGTCTCGGGGACGATCGCGGCGCTCGCCCCGCACGTGCTGCGTTTCGCCTACAAATCGAGCGCGATCTGGGAGCACGGCGGGCCGGTGCTGCGGGTGCTCGCGCTCGGGATGGGGTCGTTCGCGATCCTCGGGATCAGCTCGGCAGCGCTGACGGGGCTCGGGCGCGAGCGGATGAGCGCGACCTTCAACGCGCTCGCGGTTTGCCTCGTGGCGCTCGGGTGCATGGTGGTGACGCCGCGCCTCCCGTTCGGCCCGCCGATGCTCTTCGGGACGGCGATCTCGACGTCGATCGCGCTCGGCCTCGTGGCCGTGATCGCGGCGATCGCGCTGCGTCGCGAGGCGGGTGCGTTCGTCGCGCCGCTCTCGCTCGTGCGGGTCGTCGTGGCCGCGGCCGTGACGGTGGCCGTGGGGATGCGGCTGCCTTGGCTCGGCAAACCGGCCGTGCTCATCGAGGGCCTCGTGACCGGCGCGCTGTATCTCTCCGTGCTCGTCGTGACGGGCGAGCTTGGCAAGAAGGACCTTTCGCTCGTCCGGAAGGTCCTCGGAAAGGCCTGAACGTTCGGGAGAACCCGCACGTCGGGCGTGACGAATCGTCGGCTTTCAGTATCCTTCGCCGCCCCTCCTCACTTCACCATTCATCAACTCGCTAGAGCGGTAAGAGAAACGTGGCGCATCAGTTCATTTTCACGATGCAGGACGTCCGGAAGGTGCACCCCCCGAACAAGGAGGTGCTGAAGGGCCTGTGGCTCTCCTTCTTCCCGGGCGCGAAGATCGGCGTCCTCGGGCACAACGGCGCAGGCAAGAGCACGCTGCTCCGGATCATGGCGGGCACCGACAAGGACTTCCTCGGCGAAGCGAAGCCCGCCGACGGCACGCGCGTGGGCTTCCTCCCGCAGGAGCCGAAGCTCGACGCGGGCCGCACGGTGCTCGAGAACGTCGAGGCCGCCGTGTCCGAGACGCGCAAGCTGATGAAGCGCTTCGAGGAGATCGGCGTGCTGCTCGGCGAGTCGCCGGACAACATGGAGGAGCTGCTCGAAGAGTACGGGGTCCTGCAGGACAAGATCGACGCGTCGGGCGGCTGGGAGCTCGATCGCGTGCTCGAGCGAGCGATGGACGCCTTGCGCCTGCCGCCCCCGGACGCCGAGGTCGAGCACCTCTCGGGCGGCGAGCGTCGCCGCGTGGCGCTCTGCCGGTTGCTCCTCGAAAAGCCGGATCTTTTGCTCCTCGACGAGCCGACGAACCACCTCGACGCCGAGAGCGTGGCGTGGCTCGAGCGGTTCCTCGCCGAGTACACGGGCACCGTCGTGGCCGTGACCCACGATCGCTACTTCCTCGACAACGTGGCGGGCTGGATCCTCGAGCTCGATCGCGGCATGGGCTACCCGTACGAGGGCAACTACTCGGGCTGGCTCGAGCAGAAGAAGAAGCGCCTCGAGCTCGAGCAGAAGCAGGAGTCCTCGCGGCAGAAGACCTTGGAGCGCGAGCTCGAGTGGGTGCGGATGAACCCGCGCGCGCGGCAGGCCAAGAGCAAGGCGCGCCTCGCGGCCTACGAGACGCTGCTCGCCGAGGATCAGAAGGCGAAGGAGTACTCGCCGAGCCAGATCCACATCCCGGCGGGCGCGCGCCTCGGCAACGTGGTCGTGGAGGCCGATCACCTGACGAAGGCGTTCGGCGACAAGCTGCTCATCGACGATCTCTCGTTCTCGCTGCCGCGCGGCGGCATCGTCGGCGTGATCGGGCCGAACGGCGCGGGCAAGACGACGCTGTTCAAGATGATCATGGGCCTCGAGAAGGCCGACAAGGGCGCGCTCCGGATCGGCGAGAGCGTGGAGCTCGCGTACGTGGATCAGTCGCGTGACGCGCTCGATCCGAACAAGAGCGTCTGGCAGGAGATCTCGGGCGGCGAGCAGACGCTGCTCGTGGGCAAGCGCGAGGTGAACTCGCGCGCGTACGTGGCGTCGTTCAACTTCCAGGGCGCCGATCAGCAGAAGAAGGTCGGTGATCTCTCGGGCGGCGAGCGCAACCGCGTGCACCTGGCAAAACTGCTCCGCCGCGGGGGCAACGTGCTCCTGCTCGACGAGCCGACGAACGATCTCGACGTCGACACGCTGCGCTCGCTCGAGGAGGCGCTGCTCGAGTTCGCCGGCTGCGCGGTGCTCATCAGCCACGATCGCTGGTTCCTCGACCGCATCGCGACGCACATCCTCGCGTTCGAGGGCGACAGCAAGGTCGTGTGGTTCGAGGGGAACTACCAGGATTACGAGGCGGATCTGAAGCGGCGCAAGGGCGCCGACGCGAACGAGCCGCACCGGATCCGCTACCGGCGCATGACGGACGTCGGCTGACGTTTCGTTCGAACGCCAAAGAAAAACCCCCGCGGGATCTGCACGATCCGCGGGGGTTTTTCCTTTGGGCCGAGGGCCCAGCGTCAGGTCACGGGCAGGCCACGCCGCAGTAGGTGTAGACCTTGTCCACGCAGATGTCGTCCCACTCGTTGTTGCAGCACCACGAGTCGGCGGCGCAGACCGCCGCGGCGCACGCGCTGCAACTCGTGGTCAGCGGGACGCCGACCTGGCAGACGTTGTGCGCGCAGCACATGGCCGTGGTCCCACCGCCGCAGTACAAGTCGACCTCGGCGGTGCACTGGGCATCCCAATCGTTGGTGCAGCAGTACGAGTCGACCACGCAGACCTGCGCGATGCAGGGGTCGTTGCTGCAGCCGCTCGTGAGCGGGCCGCCCGCCTGGCACTTGCTGTGCGCGCACGGCGGGGCGCAGCCATTGTCGACCGTCCCGTTGCAATCGTTGTCCTTCGCGTCGCCACAGACCTCGGTCGTCGGGAAGATCGTCTGCGCGCAGGCGATCGTGCCCGCGGTGCAGGCGGCCGCGCCCTTGGCGCATTCGCCGAGCTTGCCCGAGACGGTGCAGGCCGCGCCGCCGCCGGGGTTGCCGTTGTCGACCTGGCCGTTGCAATCGTTGTCCTTGTTGTCGCAGATCTCGGCCGTCGGAGAGACGTTCTGGCTGCAGAGCAGCGAGCCGCCGGCGCATAACGTGGTGCCGGCCGAGCAGACGCCGGGCTGGCCCGTATTGCAGGCCGCACCGCCGCCCGGGTTGTTCTCGTCCGTGAGGCCGTCGCAATCGTTGTCCTTGTTGTCGCAGGTCTCGGCCGTGGGCGTCACCGTCGCCGTGCAGACGAGCGCGCCCCCGGAGCATTGCGTGATGCCGGCCGAGCAGACGCCGGGCTGGCCCGTGACGCAAGCGCCGCCGCCGCCCGGGTTGTTCTCGTCCGTCGCGCCGTCGCAATCGTTGTCCTTGCCGTCGCAGACCTCGGCCGAGGGCTGGTTCGTCTGGACGCACGCGAGCGCGCCGTTCTGGCATTGGAGGGTGCCGGCGACGCAGACGCCCTGCTTGCCGGGTACGCTGCAGGCGCCGCCGCCGCCGGGGTTCGACTCGTCGGTCTGGCCGTCGCAATCGTTGTCGAGGCCGTCGCAGGTCTCGGCCTGGGGCTGGTTCGTCTGGACGCACGTGAGCGCGCCGCTCTGGCACTGGAAGGTGCCGGCGACGCAGATGCCTTGCTTGCCGGGCACGTTGCAGGCGCCGCCGCCGCCGGGGCTGCCCTCGTCGATCTGGCCGTCGCAGTCGTTGTCCTTGTTGTCACAGAGCTCGACCGTGGGCTGCGTGGTCTGCATGCACGAGAGCTGGCCGTTCTGGCATTGCAGCGTGCCCGTGGCGCAGACGCCCTGCCCTCCCGTGGCGCACGCGCCGCCGCCGCCGGGGTTCGATTCGTCGGTGGCGCCGTTGCAGTTGTTGTCGAGGCCGTCGCAGATCTCGACCGAGGGCTGGACGATCGCGGTGCACTTGATCTGGCCGTCCTGGCAGGCCGAGGTGCCCGTGGCGCAGATGCCGAGCTGGCCCGTTTGGCATGACGCACCACCGCCGGGGTTGCCCTCGTCCGTCTGGCCGTTGCAGTTGTCGTCGAGGCCGTTGCAGGTCTCGGCCGAGGGCTGGACGTTCGGCGCGCATTGCAGCGTGCCCGAGGTGCAGGTGAGCGTGCCGGAGGCGCAGACGCCCGGCAGGGGCGTGGTGCAGGCGACGCCGCCGCCGGGGTTGCCGTCGTCGATGGTGCCGTCGCAATCGTTGTCCATGCCGTCGCAGGCCTCGGCCTGGGGCTGCTTGGGGACACACGCCTTGGGCTGCCCGCCGACGCACGCGGCGACCGTGACCTGACACGCGCCGAGGCCACACGTGACGGTGCCGAGGTTATCGTCGATGAGGAGGTTGCAATCGTCGTCGAGGCCATTGCACTGCTCGGGCTGGCCGGGGAGCGGGGTGCACTGCTGGGGCACGCCGTTCACGCAGTTCTGGGCCGTGACGACACACGCGCCGGCGCCGCAGGTGGTTTGTCCGAGGTTCTCGTCGGTTTGCCCGTCGCAATCGTTGTCCGCGCCGTCGCAGGTCTCGTCGACGGGGACGACCTCGCCCTCGCAGGCGCTCCACTTGCCGTCCGCGCAGGTCTGCGCGCCCTCTTTGCACGCGCCGACGCCCGCCGTCCCGGAGCCGCCCGAGTAGCAAGCCTGGGTGGCGCCGTCGATGCAGCTGCATCCCTCGTCGATGGTGCCGTCGCAATCGTCGTCGGTGCCATCGCAGGCGTCGCCCGTCGCGGGCGGGAGCGGCGTGCATTCGGGGACGAGGCCATTCTCGCAGCCCGCGACCGTGACGGAGCACGCGCCCATTCCGCAGGTGATCTGGGGGATACCGTCGTCGACCTGGCCGTTGCAATCCTCGTCCTTGCCGTCGCAGACCTCGGGGGCGCCGCTCGGCAAGACCTCGCCGGCGCACGTCGTGTCCCACTGGCCATTCACGCACGCGACGGTGCCGCCCTTGCATTCGCCGAGCCCCTGCGTGGCGGGGTCGCCGGAGTAACAGGGCTTGGTGTCGCCGTCGATGCACGCGAGGCCGCCGCCCGCGCCGCCCTGGCCGCCCGCGCCGCCTTGCCCGCCGATGCCGCCGACGCCGCCCGCGCCGCCCGGGCCCTG
>NZ_JASBQE010000139.1 GCF_029960785.1 Polyangium sp. 15x6 | reverse complement strand
GTCCGAGAAACCGCGCATCGCGCGGTTTCTCGGCCCTCGGTCCAGGCCGTGCCTGGTCCGGGGTGCAGGGGGCGGACAGCCCCCTGCTGGGGTGCGGGGCAACGCCCCGCTCCGCGCTCTCAGAACGCTGCGGCGACCGTGGACCGCGCGCGCACCTTCCCGCTGCGGAGCGGGTCGAACGTGATGCGTAGACCCACCTGGAAAAACCCGTACACGCTCGGCGACGTCCCTGGATCGGGACGCAGACGGTAGGAACCGACCGTCCCTTCCAGGAACGGCCCGAAGCCGAAGACGGGGTGCGGGTAGAACGTCCCGCCGAGCGTGAGCCGCGCGAAATCGATGCCCTGGGAACGGCCGATGCCGAAGGCCGGGGCCGTCCCGGTCTCGGGTGCTTCCACGAGTGAGGTGCGGAAGCCTACGCCGTAACTCGCCCAGGGATCGAAGGCGATGCCCTGGGCGAGGTGGTAGACGAGACGCATCCCCACGCCGATCGTGTTCCCTGAGCATGCGGCGCAGGTCTCGCCGCCCCCGAGGAGGCCGTAGTTCCCTTCGAGTTCGAAGGACACGTGCCGGCTCAGGCCGAATCCGAGCCCGACCGAGACGCCGGGCCCCCCGGAGACGAGGTCTCCTGCTGTCACGCCCGAGGCGATACTGCCGAGGGGCACCACGTAGCCGCCCCCCACGGACAGCAGGAAGGCCCCTTTGCGCCAGTCGGGCGCGTAGGCCCTCGGGGTTCCGGCGCCCGGCTCCGGCGGCTCCTCGACCTCGGCGGCGTCTTCCTGGGCCGGATCGGACGTCTGCGCGAGGGCGGGCAAGGGGGCCGCGACGAGCGCGGCGGCGACGAACGCGCGAAGGGAGCGGGGGAGCGTCACGGCAGGGCTCTAGAACGACCACGGCCCGCGCGCAAAGCGCAAAGCGCACGGCCCTCGGGAACCTTGTTCGACCGCCGCGTATGAGCGCGCCCACGACGGAGGGGCGACCGGGGGGCCACCGAGCGGCAGATCGTACGAGGAACTAGCCGAGGACCTGGGAGCGACCGCTATAATCGCGTGTCGCATGTCCAAGACCCAGCCGCGCCACACCCTTCGCCTCGTGGCCGCGGGCATGACCGACGTAGGCCGCCAGCGCAGGCACAACGAAGACAACGTGCTCGTGGCGCAGAGCCTCGACCTCTTCGTGGTGGCCGACGGCATGGGCGGACATTCCACGGGGCACGTCGCGAGCGCCCTCACGGCGACGTCGATGCAGAACTTCTTCGAGGCGACGGTGCAAGGGGAACTCCCCTCGCCTCCGCCGAACGACGAGAGCGATCTGCCGCGCCCTGCCGAGCGCCTCGCGCAGGCCGTGCGCAAGGCCAACCGCGACGTCTACGAGATCTCGTCGACGCACAAAGAGCATCGCGGCATGGGCTCGACGATCGTCGCGATCCACTACGACGGCGACGAGAGCTTGCACATCGCGCACGTCGGCGACAGCCGCTGCTACCGCATCCGGGGCGCCGTGATCGAACAGCTCACGCGTGATCACTCGCTCATCAACGACGCGCTCGCGCTCAAGCCCGACCTCACCGAAGACGAACTCGCGCGCTTGCCGAAGAACGTGATCACGCGCGCGCTCGGCATGAAGGACGCGGTCAAGGTCGACGTGCAGACCGTGAAGATCGAACCGGGAGACACCTTCCTCCTCTGCTCGGATGGTCTGAGTGGTATGATCTCCAACGAACAGATCCTCGAGGTCTTCGACCTGACGGGGGATCTGTCGGAGGCGTGCGAGCTCCTCATCGCGATGGCGAACGAGGCTGGCGGCGTCGACAACATCTCGGCGCTGCTCGTTCGTGCCGACGACGCGACGCTGCCTTCGGAGGCGCATATCTCCGCGATGGAGGATGCGCCCGAGCTCGCCGTGGAAGAGGTCGCCGCGTCGATCCCGTTCTCGCAGCGGTACCACGACATCCAGGACATGGAGCGCGTGCGCTCGTATCGCCCGCCTCCCGGCGATCCCATCGAAGAGATGGTCGTCGGGGCCGAGCTCGACGGACTCCGCGAGGTGATGACACCGGACGACCTCGCCATGCTCGCGGCCGGCGGCGACGTCGAGATGGATGGCCCGCGCTCGATCGACGAGATCCGCGTGGCGCGCTGCAAGCGTTGCGATCACGAGCTCTACGTCGGCAACGCCTTCTGCACCGAGTGCGGCACGAGGATCGAAAGCGACTGATGCCGGGGGGCGGCCCTTCGAGCCCACGCACGCGCGTCCTGCCGATCGCGGAGCGCCTCGACGCCGACACGCGGTACGCCGGACGCGGCGTCACCATCGCGTTCCTCGACTCGGGCTTTTACGCGCACCCCGATCTTACGACGCCGTACAATCGCATCGCCGCCTACCACGACCTCTTCGCGCCGCGCGCGGGGCTCGAGGCGCTCGAGCGCTCGGACGTCTCGTCGTGGCACGGCATGATGACGAGCGTCGTCGCGGCGGGGAACGGCGCGCTCTCGGCGGGGCAGTTCCGCGGCCTCGCCTGGGAAGCGAACGTCGTGCTCGTGAAGGTCGGCTCCGCGCACCGCATCGTGCACGACGACATCCGGCGTGGCCTCGACTGGGTCCTCGAGAACCGTGAGCGCTACGGCATCCGCGTCCTCAACATCTCGTGCGGCGGCGACTACGAAGAGTCGTTCCTCACCGATCCGCTCTCGCGCGCGGCCGACGAGGCCTCGCGGCAAGGCATCGTCGTCGTCGCGGCGGCTGGCAACGCGGGGCACCTCGCCGATCATCAGGTGCTCCCGCCTGCCAGCGCGCCGAGCGTGATCGCGGTGGGTGGGCTCGACGACGGCGGCGCGGGGCAGCAGTCGCAGCACTACCACTCGTCGTACGGCCTCACCATCGACGGCCTGCAGAAGCCCGAGATCATCGCGCCGGCGATCTGGGTCGCGGCGCCGATCCTCCCCGGCACGCCCACCGCGGCCGAGGCGCGCCTGCTCGAGCGGCTCGACGATGCTCCGGACGACAAGCTCTTCGATCTGCTCGCCGCGCACGCCGGCTCCGACGCCGATCTCGACGCGATCGCGGGCCGCCGCGAGCCGTACCTCGTGCGCCAGGTCGTCGCGGCGAAGCGGCGTGATCGCAAGGTCCTCTCGGGCCACTACAAGCACGTCGACGGCACGAGCTTCGCGGCGCCGATCGTGGCGAGCGTGGTCGCGCAGATGCTCGAAGCGAACCCGGCGCTGCGTCCGCACCAGGTGCGGCGCATCCTCATGACGACGGCGCGCGGCACGCCGGGGATCGCGCTCGAACGGCAGGGCTGGGGTGTCGTAGAGCCGCGCGCAGCCGTGGAAGCCGCGCGCGGCCTGAGCGCGGGCTAGGTCTTACTGACCGAAGAGACCGCCGAACGGGTTCGGCGCGCCGCCGGTCATGCGCCACGAGTTTGCGGTCTGCTGCACGATCGGCAGGCGCACCATCGGATGCGGGTGCGTGCGTTCGAAGTTGAAGACGATCGTCGCCGGCGTGAGCTGATCGAGGTTCGCGAAGAAGTTCAGGGTCAGCACCGCGCCGCCCTCGGTGAGCCGGTAGCCGCCGTTGCGACGCGCGCCGGCGGAGAGCACGTTGTTCGTCCCGGCCACGTCGGCGGCGATCTCGTTCGGCTGGTTGAACGCGGGCAGCGTGCGCGAGAGCAGCCTGCCGAGATCGGCGGGGTTCACGCCGCGGCTGCCGCCCTGGTTCGCCGTGCAGCCGAGATGCCCGAGGTGATGGTGCCCGAGCTCGTGCCCGAGCACGAAGCCCACCTGTTCGTCGAAGAGCTGGTGCTGGCGCTGGATCTTGCGCCCGTCGATCTGCTGCATCGGATCCACGAAGCCCACGGGCGGCTTCACCATCGCGCCCTTCTGCGCGAGCAGCCGGAGGTACTCGTCGAGCTTGCGCGTCCCGAAGACCTCGTCGTTCGCCTTGAACTGCGCGATGTACGCCTCGATCTCGAGCAGGCCGTCCGTGATGGCCATGAGCGGCAGGCCCTGATCGTCACACGCGGCGAACGCGTTCACCTCGCCGGGCGTCGGGTCGGCGACGAACGGGATGTCGCGCACGATGGACTGCTTGTTCGCGGGCAGCGCGGCGATGAGCTCGCCCATCACCACGCCGGCCTGGCTGCGCAGGAAGTTGATGTCGACGTTGTTGATCGGATCGTTCAGCGGCGTCGTCGGGAACCCGCCGGTCGTCGGCGTCCCCGTCGTCGGCGTCCCCGTCGTCGGCGTCCCCGTCGTCGGGAACGGCCAGGGAAAACCGGGGAATGGGCTCGTGGGCTGCGGCGCGGGCTGCGGCGGGGTCGTCTGCTGCGGCTGCTGCGGATAGCCTTGCTGCGGGTAGCCCTGCTGCGGATAACCTTGCTGGGGATAGCCCTGCTGCGGGTACCCCTGCTGCGGGTAGCCTTGCTGCGGATACCCTTGCTGCGGCGGGGGCTGCGTCTGGGCGTAGGTCGGCCGGGACTCACGCTGGCAACCAGCGACGAGGGCCGAGGACAGAGCGACCGCCGAGGCGCAGAGCGTCAGAAACGGAAGAGGGCCGCGGGGTCGCGACACGAACGAAGGCATACGCACGAGCATAATCCATGGACGGACATCGAGCCAAACGAGCCAGAAGAGGCACGTTTGCGACTGCTCGAAGGGCGCCCGGGGGTTCCGCTGACCACGATGCGCCCGCGCCCGGGGTCGAGAGCCCCCGCGAGCGGCGCAGGGCGTAGGGTGCGCTCGTGGCCCCGGGCGAGCCTGGCCGCCCGGACGCATGCCGATCGGGCCGACGCGGCGCATTTTCCTTCCCCCCTACGACCACGCCCTCATCGAGCGAGATCCGCAACGCATATCTGCCTCCTCCATTATCTCCGTGTCGCCCCCCTGCCGGACTTCACTCCTTCGCATTCGCCTCGCGCGCCGATGTCGAATGCCAGCACGATGCGGGGGTGGAATGTCGCGCTCCCTCGACAATCTCGACCCTTCTTTCGAGACCACGCGCGCTCTGCAATCGTGTCTACCTATTGCAGCACTGTTATCGATGGTCTGCTGCAAGCTGACCTGGAATGGTAATACCGTCACCCTGCCCGCCGCGCACGCCTACAGCGAAAATGGCCGATTCGTCCTCGTTCGTCTTCATGTGAGGGGCTATGTGCACGTGCGCGCGCCGAACGTCACGATTCGCCGTTCCGTGATCGAAGCCATCAGCATCCCGGAAGCTCCCGATAGCGCGGCGCTCTCCGGCGTGGACGTCGGCCGCCGGCTCGTCAGGGGCAACGGTCGCTCACGCACGCGGCACGCAGACCTGGGGCACGCGCTCGCTTAACCAGGCGAAATTCGGGCTGTACTGATCGAGCCATCCGTCGGGAGGCGGGCAATCCGTCGGCCATCGTCAGGGCCGAACGGCATCATTCCTGGACGGTCCTGCGCCGTTCATCGCGCAATGCTCCGACCGCGGCATGGAGCCTCCTGCAAATCGACTCCTCCCTCGCGCCGGCCCTCTCCATTGCCTTGCTCATATCCCACCTCCAGCTACACTGGTGCCATGGGTCCTCACCGAGGCGTCGCCCGTAGGCGTCCGCGGTCGAGGATGGAACCGCGACGCGGCGGACGGTGCCGGCACCGAGGGTGAAGGTGTGCGCTCGTCGGACGGCGCCGTCCGCCGTGAAGCAGGGATTGGGGGGAGGTCCATCATGACGAAGCGATGGGACGTAGTGGGGTTGGTCTTCGGCGCCTTGCTGGTGATGGGGGTCGGCTGCGGCGCGGACGATCCGGCCGACGAGGGCGAGGTCCGAAGCACGGCCGACGAGGTGGGCGAGGCCTGGGGGACGCCCTTTGTGGGCGACCCATTCACGCCTCGGGCGGGGTGCCGGGGGTTCCATTGCGCCTCCGAGCTCCCGGTGGGGCGCTGCAGCTACGGCAGGGACTGCGCGGTCTCGTGCGTGTTTCCCGCCGGCGGCTGCGAGCCGGGGAATGACGCGTTGTGCCTGGGATATTGCCTGGCGGACGCCCAATGCATCCCCGACCCGACCTGCGGGGGCGGGCAGCGTTGTCTCGAATGTGGGGGGTCGGCGTACGGCGCGGGTTGCATCGAGGTCTGCCCGCCGCTCGCGCCTCCGCCGCCTCCGCCGCCTCCGCCTCCGGTGCAGCAGCCTCCGGTGCAGCAGCCTCCGGTGCAGCAGCCTCCGGTGCAGCAGCCTCCGGTGCAGGGGCCTGTGCAGCAGGAGCCTCTGCCGCCGCCGCCTCCGCCAAAGGGCGATTGTCCCCTCGACAATCCCCCGCCGCCGCCTCCGGCCCTGCCTCCGGCCCCGCCTCCGCCGCCGCCCCCGGCTCCGCCGCAGACGCAGCTCCCTTACTGAGCCATTGCAATGAAAAAGGGCGCGGGGACCGTCCCCGCGCCCTTTTCATCCTTTCTCGCCGCCCCGCGAATCAGTGCGCGTGGTCCGTGCAGGCCTCGTGCTCGAGCTCGCCTTGCGCCTCGACCGCGTCGATCGGCAGCGGCACGAAGAACTCCGGATCGCTCGGGTCACGCGTGAATGCCTCGTCCACGCCCTCGATCTCGCCGTTCTGATCGTCGTACATGATCGCCGAGCCGCACGTCGCGCCCTTCGCGAAGCCGGCCGCGGGCGACTTCTTCATGCGCGCCTCCGTCTGCGGGCCCCACGCGCCGTCGACCGAGATCGTATCGCCCGGGTTGTTGCGGTTCCACAGCCGCTGGAATGCCTTCACGTCGAGCCCCTTGTAGCTCACCGCGCCCGAGCCCGCGTAATCGAAATGCACCGCGTCGCTCGACCCGAGCCACTTGAAGCCCTTGTTCGTCAGAATGGTCTTCCACGTGCTGTACTGGCTCACGTCGAGCGCGAGGCCCGTCTCGTGATTGCTGCTACCGGGCTTCGCGGCGAGGCTGATGCTGCACCGGCCATTCTGGTACCAGTTGTACAGCATGTATTGCTGCGCCACGGTCCGGAGCGCCGAGTTGATCGTCATCGATTTGCCGGGATTGTCCTTGAGCGCTGCCACGAGCCTGTCGGCCGCGGGCTTCTCCAGGTATGCGAAGACCGCGCTGCCGAACGTCACGTTCGAGGTCTTCGTGATCGGCACGTACGCGTCGGCGTTCAGGCACCGCGCCTCGGCGATGATCTGGAGCGAGAGCCCCTTCACGCTCGACGTCGAGCAGCTCGACGCGGCGGCCTGCGCGACGGTGCTGCCGGCCACGGCCTCGTCGACGGTATCGGTCGGCTCGGGGGATTCCACCCCTTCGGGCTCTCCGGCGAGCTCCTCGGGAGGCGCCTCGGCCATACAGCCCGCGAACACGGGCGTGGCGACGAGGGCAGCGGCGAAGGCGAGAACACGGAATTGGGTCGGGCGAGCGTCCATGCCGGCCTCTACAGCACGCCGCGTGCCGCGCGCGCCCGAGGCCTTTTGTCGTCCAATCGTCTCGAATTGCCTTCCCAATGGGGTGGATCGTCGATGCCCCAGGTGGAAAAAGGATCCACGCGCGGCCCCTCGTCGCGATGCCGACGCAATCGCGCGCGCATGGGCGCGGTTCGAAAAAAACTTCACACCGGCGGAGCTTCCGCGTAGAGGTGAGCCGGCGGGCAAGGAAGGCCCGCAATCTCGCGATGCGCCCCCTGCCCATGTCCTTCCCGCGCGTAAAAATCTGCTGCATCGCCTCCGAGGAAGAGGCCTGGATGGCCATTCGCGCGGGCGCCTCCGCCCTCGGCCTCGTCGGCCCCGTCCCGAGCGGGCCGGGCGCGATCACCGAGGAGCAGATCACGGCCATCGCGACGCGCGTCCCGCCCGGCGTGGCCACGTTCCTCCTCACGAGCCACCAGGACGCCTCTGCCATCATCGAGCAGCAGAGGCGCTGCCGCACGAGCGTCGTGCAGATCCTCGATCGGCTGCTGTCGGGCACGTACGAGGAGCTGCGCGCCGCGATGCCCGGCATCGGCATCGTGCAGGTCGTGCACGTGATGGGCGAAGAGGCAATCGAGGAGGCGGTGAGCCTCGAAGGCAAGGTCGACGCGGTGCTGCTCGACTCGGGCAACCCGAACCTGCCCGTGAAGGAGCTCGGCGGGACGGGGCGCACGCACGACTGGCAGATCAGCGCGCGGCTCCGCGAACGCGTGCGGCTGCCGGTCTACCTCGCGGGCGGGCTCCGCTCGGACAACCTCGCGACCGCGCTCCGCACCGTGCGGCCCTTCGGCGTCGATCTCTGCAACGGCGTGCGCACGGACGGCAACCTCGACCCCGCCAAGCTCGAAGACTTCTTCGCGGCCCTCCCCACGCGCTGAAGCGCGCCTACTCGTCCGCGCCCGGATTCTTGATCCGCCGCACGAGCCCGCGCACCGTGTTCATGCCGAGCAGGCGCGTGAACAGGACAAACCCGACGACGGCCGACAGCACGGTCAGCCACAACGGGACGTGGAAGACGAGCTTGGCCCATGTCACCCACGCGTTCGGCCCGACGAGGTCCTGCCACGCGAAATCGAACGAGGGCAACGTCTCGCGCTCGAAGATCCCGATCACGAGCCCCACCGGCGTGAGGACGAGGGTCAAGAACGCGAGCACCTGGTTCAAGAGGTCGGCGCGTTTGTCCGAGAGGTACTCGTCGATCTCGGTGATCTCGCCCTTCACCTCCTCGAAGAGCCCGCCGATGTCGAGCGCGCTGCGCAGGCCGCAGTAGAAGCGGTCGTGCCGCTCCTCCGAGCTGATGTGGCCGAAGCTGAACTTCGCCGTGTACTGCAGGAGCGCCAGGCGCAGGCGACCGAAGATGCGGCCGTCGGGGCGGTTCGACATGCTCGCGCACGCCGAGGAGAGCTCCAGCAAGAAGAGGCGCTCGTGCTCGATGAGCACCCACTTGTAGAGGTAGCGCTCGAGCATCGTGGACTCGAACTGCGAGAGCAGGCCCTTCGCGTCGAGGGGCCAGATCATCCAGGTCACGCCGACGGGCGAGAACACGCAAAGCTCGCGCGCCGAGGGCTCCCACATCGCCGGATGTCCCTCGATGCGGCAGTCGGCCGCGGACGGGTCGATCGGCTGATCGCTGCCGTGCGCGAGCCGCAGGCGATGCCGCGCCGCCGCGTCGGGCAAGCCGTCCGTGTAAAGCACGTTCACGCTCATCGGGTTCGGCCAGCTCCCGATCGGCGCGTCGAGCATCACCTCGGGGATGAAGACCTTGAGCCAGTGCCGGATCGTCGTGTCGTCGAGCTGCGCCTCCTCGCCCATCGCGACGAGCGGATGCGCCTTCATCTCGCCGTCCTTGCCCGCCTTTTTGCGCGGCATGCTCTCCGGCAGGAGGTGCGTCATGCCGCGACGCACCACGGCCGCGTAGAGGTCCTGGAACGCGGTCAACGTGAACGCCGTCGGCTTGATGCCGACCACGACGAACACGTACCCCGTCTCGATCACGAAGAGCCGCGGCGGCGTGGTGATCTTGCAGGGCATCCCGCCGTTCTTGTCCTTGCGGTGCTCCTTCGACGCGGGCGTGTTGTCGGGTTTGTCTGCGTCGGGTTTGTCGGATTTGCCCGCCTCGGCCTCGGGCTTCGCCTTCTTCGGCGCGCGCTCGAAGATCCACGTCGCGCGTGGATCGAAGAGGTTCGCGAGCTTGCCCGTGGGCTCGTAGGCGCGCAGGAGCCGCCCGTCGCGCACGTGGATGTTGAGGTGCGGCAAGAGCGCCGGATCGTCGATCTTCTTCGGCTTGAAGTCGCCGCGCGCGAGGAGCTTCTTCTCGTAGTCCTCGAGATCGAACGTGCCCACGAGCCCGTCCGGGTGGCGGTACGAGACCACGAGGTACAGCGTCGACTTCGGCCCGATCGCGGGCTCCGTCGCGCGCGGCATCGAAGACTCGTCAGGGGATTTCGTACGTCCTCCGCAAGTACTCCGCGATGTCCGCGGACTCGAACATGTCCACGCCCGTGTTCGGGTCATGGAGGAAGGGCACCTGCATCTTGCCGCTCCGCGCGATGAACGCCTGCCGGCTCGGGCTCGCTTTCGCCACGTTGTGCAGCCGGTACGGGATCTCCAGGGTGGAGAGGACTTCCCGCGTGATGCGGCAGAACGGCGAGGCCTCGAAGCTCCAGAGCTCGAGCGGTTTTTCGGGCGCGCGCGAGGGCCGCGCGAACGCGCCGAACCCCGGGCGGAAGGCCGACGCCAGCATCGCCGTGGCGTTCGTCAGCGGCCCGAGGCGGAGCGAGATCGGCACCTCGCCGTCGCCGTAGACGCGGAAGAGATAGGCCACGATGTCGTTCGACTCGTACATCGCGACGCCCGTGTTCGGGTCGACGAGGAACGGGAACTGGAGCTTGCCACCGCGCTCCTTCACGACCGTGCGGAAGCGGCTCCCGCCGCGCGGGCACGGGTAGATCATCGCCTCGAGGTCGAGGATGGTGAGGGCCTCGCGCACCTTGCGGCAGAACGGGCAGCCCTCGAACTCGTAGAGCTCGAGCAGCTTGTCGGGACGCTCGCCGAGGTGTCCGGAACGTAAGCCCCCGGCGAGGCGCGCCAGGGTGGCTGCGAGCGAGGTCGCGACGTCGAGGGTTCGATTCATGGTCCTCCTGGTTACGTGATCCCGGGGCAGAATTGAAGTGCCGAGGGCGCGCGCGCGGGTAAAGCTGCGGGCGCCGTGCGCTCCGTTCATCGCCCGAAGACCCTCTTCTTCCTGCCCTCGTTGCTCGTATCCATGGCCTGCTCTCGAACCCCCCCTCCGCCCGCCGCTCCGCACCCGAATCACCCCTCTGGCCTCCTCGCCCCCACGGCGAGCGCCGTCGCCGCGCCCGCGCCCGCTCGCCGCGAGCCGCCCGTGCCCACGCGGCGCGAGGACGTCGTCGAGACGCTGCACGGCAAGGAGATCCACGATCCCTACCGCTGGCTCGAAGACGGCGAGAGCGACGAGGTGAAGACCTGGCAAGCCGCGCAGAACGAGCGCACGGCGAAGGCCCTCTCGTCGCTGCCGGGCCGGGCCGCGCTCACGCACCGCATCGAGTCGCTCCTCCGGATCGGGTCCGTCGGCACGCCCGCGGTCTATGCCTCGAAGAAAGGCAAAGGCCGGTATTTCTACACGCGCCAGGCGCCGTCCGAGGATCAGCCGGTGCTCCACGTGCGCGACGGCGTGGACGGCGCGGATCGCAAGCTCGTGGATCCGAACACGCTCGGCAAGGACGGGCTCGTCTCGCTCGATTTCTGGGTGCCCTCGCGGGACGGCAAGAAGCTCGCCTACGGGCTCTCCTCGGGCGGCGACGAGCAAAGCACGCTCTACGTGATGGACGTGGAGACCGGGAAGAACCTGCCCGAGACCGAGGTGATCCCGCGCGCGCGCTACGCCTCCGTCGCGTGGCTGCCCGACGGGAAATCATTCTATTACACGCGCTTCCCGCGGAAGGGCGACGTGCCCGCGGGCGAGGAGCATTATCACCGCAAGGTCTACCTGCACGAGATCGGTCGGCCCTGGGAGAAGGATCCGCTCGTCTTCGGCGAGGGCCGCGCGATGACGGACTCGCCGAGCGTCACGATCTCGCCGAATGGCCGCTGGCTCGTCGCGACCGTGCACATGGGCTGGAGCCGGATCGAAGCGCACCTCTACGATCGCAAAGCCGGGCCGAAAGCCACGTTCGTGCCGCTCGCGGTGCCGAAGGAAAACGCGATCTACGACGTCGACGTGTACGACGACGCCCTGCTCGTGCGGACCAACGACGGCGCGCCGACGTACGAGCTCTATCGCGTCGACCCGCAGAAGCCCGCGCGCGAACACTGGAAGAAGATCCTTCCAGCGACGAAGGACGTGCTCCAGGCGGTGACCTCGATCGGCGGGCAGATCTTCGCGACGTACATCGTCGACGCGCACTCGGTGGTGAAGCGCTTCTCGGCCGCGGGCGAGCCCAAGGGCGAGATCACGCTGCCCACGATCGGCACGACGGGCGGCGTGAGCGGCGAGTGGGACGGGCACGAGGCGTTCGTCGGGTTCACCTCGTTCGCCGTGCCGAGCACGGTCCTGCGCTTCGATCTCGCGACGGAGAAGGTCAACACGTGGGCCGAGATCAAGCCGCCCGTGGACGCGTCCGAGTTCGTCGTGACGCAGGAAAAAGCGCGCTCGAAGGACGGGACGATGGTGCCGTACTTCCTCGTGCACAAAAAAGGCGTGGCGCGGGACGGCAAGGCGCCGACGGTGCTGACGGGGTATGGCGGATTCAACATCGCGCAGATGCCGGCGTTCGCGGGCTCGCGGTACGTGATGCTGGAGCAGGGCGGCGTGGTGGCGGTGGCGAACCTGCGCGGCGGCGGCGAATACGGCGAGGCATGGCACCGCGCCGGGATGCTCGCGTCGAAGCAGAACGTGTTCGACGATCTGTATGCGGTCGCCGAGGAGCTCATCGCGGACCGGGTGACGTCCTCGGAGCGGCTCGCGGTGATGGGCGGCTCGAACGGGGGATTGCTGGTCGGCGCGGCGATCACGCAGCGGCCGGAGCTCTTCCGCGCGGCGGTGTGCGCGGTGCCGCTGCTCGACATGATCCGCTACCACAAGTTCCTGATCGCGAAGCTCTGGATCCCCGAATACGGCTCGGCCGAGGATCCGACGCAATTCGAGTGGCTGCGCGCGTATTCGCCTTATCACAACGTCAAGCCCGGGACGCCCTACCCCGCCGTGCTCTTCGCGACGGCCGAGGGCGACAGCCGCGTGGATCCGCTGCACGCGCGCAAGATGGCGGCGCTGCTCCAGGCGGAGGCGGGCGGGGACAAGCCCATTCTGCTGCGCGTCGAAGGGAAAGCCGGGCACGGCGCGGGCAAGCCGATCTCGAAGAAGATCGAGGAGGCGACGGACGTGTATTCGTTCCTCTTCTGGCAGCTCGGGGTGACGCCTCTCGGCTGACCTGCACCTACATCTCGGCACAACGTAACATCACCCGCGGGCGTAGTCGGCGAGGCCCGGAGCAGGTCCGATCAGGGCGGGGGGGCTCGCCGGCGAGGGGGCGAGCTCAATGCGGCACGTTCGTCGTCGGCCCGACGTCGTGCGCGAAGAAGAGCCGCTCATCGCCGTACTTCGAGGCGACGAACGTGCTGTCGAGCCAGAGCTCGCCCATCGGCTGCGCCGGCTGGTCGAGCTTCGCCGCGACGTGCAGATCGAACAGCTTGATCCCGGCGGGCACGCGGGCGAGCGAGAGCCGGAAGTCCGAGGTATCCGGGCAGGCGCGTTTCGCCTCTGCCGTCGGGTGAAACTCGATGCGGTCGGGCACGAGGGGGTTTTCCGCCCTCGCGCCGTCCGTATGCATGCCCGCGAGGTGGTGGAGCGGCAGGTACACGCTGTAGAGCCGCGTGCCGCCGAGCGAATTCGCGGCCTTCTGGAACGCGCCCTGCACGAGCTTCGTATCGAACTCCTTCGCCGGCACGGTGGAATTGCAATAGACGCTGGAGAAGCAGCGCAGGTCGCCTTTCTCGCGGTAGTCGTTCGGCAGCCCGAGGAAGTTCAGCGACGGCTTGCCGGTCACGAAGAATTTCAGCGCGATCGAGGGCGCGAAGCTGCCGCCGCCCTTCGCATCCGAGAAGCGCAGCAGCGCGGGGCCGCCCTTCGCGAGGACGCCGGTGTAGGGGTGCTCCGCCGTGATCTTCATGGTCACGCGGGCGCACGTGCCATACGTGTGCACGAGCTTCGGACGATCCGGGGGCAGCTCGTCACCGGAGAGCTCGAACGAGCCGCGGTTGAACGCGGTGCTGAAGAGCTTTCGCCGCCCCCAGGGACCCGGGACGCGCGTCGGAAGCGCGCCCTCCGGATAGGGATCGGAGCTCACGCGGGCCCAGAGCGCTTCGAGCTTCTCCTCGGCGCGGAGAAGCGAATAACCATCGGGCAGGGACATGAGCGGCGAGACTATCGTAGGCCCGTCTCGCTTGCCATTTCCTTCGGCGTCGTGCTTCCTTCCTCCCCGATGACGCGGATCTCGATGTGCTCGCTTTCGTTGCTCTTCGCGCTCGTCGCCGTCGGTTGCGAGAACAAGCAAGACAGCCAGGCGAAGGAGCCCGCCCAGGATGCCCCCGAGGCGAAGGCGTCCACCACCAAACCCCCGGAAAAGAAGGGCGCGCGCCCCGTGAAGGAGTACCCGGCAGCGGAGTCTTTCGCGCTGAAGCCACTCGCCGTGGGGCAGTGGATCCGGCTCGCCGTGGAGCCGAAGGGCGCGCCGCCGTCGCAGGTCTTCGTGCGGATCGTGGGCCAGGAAGGCGAGGCGTTCTGGTACGAGATCGAGCTGAACACGCCGACCGGCACGTCGGTCTCCCAGTTTCTGGTGGAGAACGCGGCAAGCAAAGGTTTCGACAAGAACGCGATCCGCAAGATGCGCACGAAGGCCGACGACGGCCCCGTGCAAGAGCAGGCCGAGCCGCGGGAAGCGATCCTGAAAGCCGCCGAGGGTGTGCTCGAATTCGTCACGATCCCGAGCCCGCCGCCGGACTTCACGAAGGTCGAGCGGAAGGAGGCGAAGGTAGCGGCCGGCCTGTTCCAGGGCTGCTTCGTGTACGAGGCCGAGCACGAGGAAGGCGGCGTGAAGGTGAAGGAGACGGTTTTCCGTCACCCCGCCGTGCCCCTCACCGGGTTCGTCCGTTCCGAGGGCACGCGGGGCCGCGCCGCCGTGGCGAAGGAGCTGCTCGAGGTGCACGAGTCCGGCGCAAGAAGCGCACTCTGACCTGTAAGGTGCGGAGGGCCCACGCGTTGTCCCGCCGAGGCCGAGCCGCTGAGCCGGATCCTGCGCGCCGAACGTCCACCGTGGAGACCGCATGAATCGCAAGCCCCGCCGCGCCACACGGATTGTCGCTCTCGCCCTGGCCTCGCTCGCCGCCCCCATGATCGCCCTCGGCTGCGGCGGGAGCATGCCCTCCCCAGGCGCAACCGGAGCCCCACCCGAAGACCCAGCCGCCGCACTCGATCAAGCCGAGCGCGAGGTGCACTCCGCACTCGGCCTGTACCCAGCGCGCCCCATGCAAGCGATGGCGCAGCAGGCAACAACCGGGACGCAGCCGCAGCAACCCCCCTTCGCCGCGCCGCCGCCCCCCGCGCCCCCCCTCGCGCCCACAGCCACCGCGCCCGCGCCCATCGAGAGGAAGGCCGAGACCGAAGCGAAGCGCGCCGAAGACCAATCGCCCAGCGCAGACGAAGCCACGCCCGTGTCCGACGATCCATGCATGACCGCATGCCGCGCCCTGCAGTCGATGGGCCGCGCCGCCACCCACCTCTGCGACCTCGCCGGCGAGGACGACGCACGATGCGCAACCGCAAAGGATCGCGTGCGCAAGGCCGAAGACCTCGTGCGCCAGAGGTGCCCCGCCTGCGCAGGTTGAGCGCGGTGGCTCGATGGTTTGAGGCGCAACGGTTTTTTCTTGGGGGCGCCGCGCCGGGGCTCTGCCCCGGTCCCCGCGGGGGCTGTCCGCCCCTCGACCCGGACCAGGGCAAGCCCTGGACTCGGGGTGGAAGAACTGCGCTCCGCGCAGTTCTTCCAACGGGCCCGTTGGAAGACCAGGGACCACGTTGCCGGTCGAAATGCAGCGCGGCTGTCTTGGTCGGTAGGGGTCGTTCCTCGGCCTGTTCGATGAACTGCGCATCGCGCAGTTCATCGACCCCGGGTCCAGCGCTTGCGCTGGTCCGGGTCCAGGGGCGGATAGCCCCTGGTGGGGCCTGGGGCAACGCCCCAGCGCAACGGCCTCACCGCGCCATCATCACCGCTGCGAACGCCGCGAGCGTCACGAGTACGAGCCCTGCGACGGCGTAGACGATCCGGCGGTTCGTCGGCGCCGCCTCTGCGAGCGCGGCGTCTTGCGAAAAACCTTCCGGCTCGGCGATGGGCTGCTCGTCTGAGCCTTCCTCGGACTTCTTGCGGAGGTACTCGTCCCAGAGCACGACGGGCATCGCGCCTGACGGCGACGCGGCTGCTTTCTCGGCTGCTGCGGCGAGCCCGGCTGGGAGTGCGTCGGTGTGCGTCAGGTCCGAGCTGTCTGGCGGCGCCGAGTCACGCCCGAAGATGGGCAGGCCGTGTGCGCCGGACGGAGGCATGCTGATCGGCGCTGGGCGCACGGTGTCGCGCATGTCGAGCGGCACTGCGTACTGCGACGTGTCGTCCATCATCGGCGGCGGCGTGAAGTCGGTCGGCGTCACCTCTTCGGTTCTCGAGTCCGGGTCGGTGATGACGGGCAGGGGCGGCGATGCTGGTGCGATCGAGGGCGGCTTGGCCTTCGTTGCGGCTGCGGGTGGCAGACCGGGCCGGTCGTCGCCGAGCAGCGGCGTCAGGGCCTCGAGCAGCTCGTCGGCGGATGCGAATCGCTTCTCGACGTCGCGCTGCAGACAGCGGTCGACGACTGCGGCGATGCGCGGGTCTGCGTCGGGCATGAGGTCCGACAAACCGCGGATTCGGCCGGAGAGCACCTCGGCTGCGGCGCCGTAGGGGGTGAGCCCCTGGAAGACGCGGCGGCCGCTCAGCATCTCGGCGAGCACCACGCCCACGGACCAGAGATCGGTGCGGTGATCGACCGTCTTCAGCCCGCGCACTTGCTCGGGGCTCATGTACGCGGGCGAGCCCATCGTCTTGCCGGTGGCCGTGAAGTCTGCGCCTTGCTGCAGCGTCTTGCTCACGCCGAAGTCGAGGATCTTGAGCACGGGGGCCTCGGCGCCGGGCTCCTCGTGGAGGAAGAGGTTCGAGGGCTTGAGGTCGCGGTGCATCACACGCGCCGCGTGCGCGGCCTTGAGACCACGCGCGGTCTCGGCGGCGATGCGCAGCGCGACGACGGGCGTGATCTTGCGCTCGCGCTGCAGCTTCTCGCCCACCGTCTCGCCGCTCAGCATCTCCATCACCAGGAACGGATCGCCCGCGTCGGTTTGTCCGACGTCGTAGATCTCGACCACGTTCCGGTGGACGATGCGGCCGCAGGCGCGCGCCTCGCGGAGCAGCCGCAGGCGCGCGTCCTCGGAGGCGTCGAGACCGCGGAGCAGCTTCAGCGCGACTTCACGCTCGGTCAGCTCGTTGATTGCAGCCCATACGACGCCCATCCCCCCCTCCCCGAGGGGGCGCACGAGGCGGTATTTTCCACCGATCCTGGTGCCGGCTTTCATGAACGGTCGGGTCTCGCCGGGAAGGTTACGCTCACCGCCCGCGCGAGCCTAGAACAACCGCCCCGATCACCGGTTCGTCCACACCCCCGGCCCTGCTCCCGCGCGAAAGAGGGCGAATTTGCGCGTGTTTCTTGCCGCTTCCGCGCGGGACGGGGCTCCGAGGTCAGAAATCGTCTATAAGCAGAGAGGGTGCAGCCTGGGCCGGCGCACCCGTTCTTGGCTTGGCCCGTCGAGGGGATTCATGAAGGCTTCTCTCTTGCAGTGGGGGTCGCGCCTCAGCTTCTTCGCGCTCGTGGGCGCGGGGTTCGGCGCTCGTGACATGTGCCTGGGCAACGACGGACCGCCCCCGGATCCGCCTCCGCCGCAGCCCGCCGACGCCGGCGAGGACGGGGCGATGAGCCGGCGGCCCGCGCTCCCCACCCCGGGCGACGTGCGCCCGATCTGAGGACACGGCAAGGGCGTCCCATGGAAGGGGAAGGGCGATTTCACAGGCTGGTCGGTTCGGTCGCCGCGATCCCGGCGCCGCCGCTCGACGCCCCGCTCGCGGGCCTCGATCACCTCCGCCGCCTCGGCCTGCGCCTGCTCGGCCCCTTCCTCTCGCGCTCGCTCCTCATCGATCGCGAGCGCCGCGTCGCCGTCCTCGGCTCGACGCTCATCATCACCGCGTTTTTCCTCGCTTCGTCGTGGCCCGTCGTGATGCTCGTGGTGGGGCCGCTCGTCTGGGGCATCCCGCACGTGCTCGCGGACGTGCGGTACCTCGTGGCGCGCCCGGGCCTGCATCGGCGGCCGCTCGTGCTCGCGGCGATCGGCGTGGGCATCCTCGCCGCGGGCCTCGGCTTCGGGGTGCGCGGGGGCCTCGTCGGCGCGGCGCTCGCGCTCTGCGTGGCGCGGACCTCGTGGTCACGAAGGCTCATCGGGCTCTCCGTGGTGGGCGCGCTGTTCCTCCTGGCGCAGCGCGCCGGGTGGCTCGCCGACCTCGCGTTCGCGCACCTGCACAACCTCGTCGCGGTCGTGATCTGGTGGGCCTGGCGGCCACGGAAGACGCGCCTGCACCTCGTGCCGATCGCGCTCTTCGCGGCGGGCACGGCGGCGCTCTTGCTCGGCGCGGCAGAGCCGCTCCTCGCGTGGAGCGGGGGCGCGGAGGCGCCCTGGACGGGGCTCGGGATGCGGTATCTCTCGTGGACGTTGAGCCCCACGCCCACCGGACCGCTCGCGGTGCGGATCGTCGTGCTCTACGCGTTCGCGCAGGCGACGCACTACATCGTCTGGCTCCGGCTCATGCCGGAGGACGATCGGCCGAGCAAGACGCCGCGCTCCTACCGGCAGAGCTTCCGGGCGCTCGCGGGGGACATCGGCGGGTGGATCCTGTGGCTCTCGGCCATCGGCGCGCTCGCGCTCATCGTCTGGGCGTTCTTCGGTCCGGGCGCCGCGCGCGACGGTTACCTGCGGCTCGCGTTCTTCCACGGCCACCTCGAGCTCGCCGCGGGCGCGCTGCTCTGGGCCGAGGGCCGCCGCGCCTGGTCGCCGCCCGAGGCCTCCGCCTGACGGGCATGCAGGCCGGCGAGGCGATCGCCCGGTACGGCGTGGCGTTCGTCCTGACGCAGGCGATCGAGGTCCCGATCTACCGGCGCGCCCTCGGCGTGCGCCCGCTCGTCGCGTTTGGCGCGAGCGCTATCACGCACCCGATCGTGTGGTTCGTCATGCCGAGCCTGTGGAGGTCGCTGTACGTGGCGGCGATCCACGCCGATCCGCGGTTCGTGCTGGGGGAGCTCGGGTACTACCTCGGGTACGGGGTCCTCGCGGAGGGGTTCGCCGTGGCGGTGGAGGCGGGCTACTTCTGGAAGGCGGGGATCACGGCGCGGAGGGCGTTCGGGTGGGCGATCGCGGCGAACGCGGTGAGCTCGCTGCTCGGTCAAGCGCTGCGGGCGGCGACGGGGTGGCCTTGAGCAGGAGCAGGACGATCCCGACCGGGATCATCACGCCGAGGCAAACCCCCTGCGCGGCCGTGAGCCCGTGCCACCGCGGCTCCGAGAAGCGACCGTCCTCCGCGCGCAAGAAATCCAGCCCGAAGCGAAGGGCCCCGTAAGCGACCGCGAGCACGCCGGTCACCACGCCCGGGCGTGACGCGCGGCGCGACGCGGCGACGACGATCCCGACGAGCAGGGGCGTCGCCATCCACTCGAGCAAGCCGAGGTCGAAGCGCGCGCCGCCCGGGTACCGCACGGCGAGAAAGGACGACGAGAGCCGGCCCGGATGATCATGCGCGAAGGCGCAGGCCGCGCGCGCGAAGATCCATCCGAAGGGAAACGCGTACGTGGCCGCGTCGGCCGCGGCGAGCACGGGCATCCCGAGCGCCCGCGCGAACCCCACGAGGCCCACGATCGCGCCGAGGCAACCGCCCGCCGACGAGAGCGTCCCGCCTCCGCCCACGAGCTTCCCCACGCCGTACGCGCCGCCGATCGCCGTCGCCACGGTGCCGATCGCCAGCGCCTCGATCGCACCCTTCGAACCGAGCTCGAGGGCGCGCGCGCGCTGCACGAGGACGAGGTGGTTCACGATCACGGAGAGCGTGAGCAAGAGGCCGAACGCGTGGAGGCCGAACGGCAAGGCGGGAAACTCGAACCAGGGGATCACACGAGGCTGCTACGATGCCACGGCATGCGCGAAGAAGGCACGAGCTCGCGAGCACCATCCATCCCGCGCGCGACGCTCGTCTTCGCCGTCGCCTGCGCGCTCCTCGCGCTCCTCCGGTTCGAGGGCATGGCGATCGGCGGCGTGCTCGTCCGGCCGATCGCGCCGCTCCTCGACCCGCGCGTGCAAAGGCACGCCGGCTGGGTCCTGGCCCACGTGGTGCTGCTGTTCGCCGCGCCGCTCGCCCTCGCCAGGATCGGGGGCATGCCAAGACCCGAGCACCTCGGGCTCGGGATCGGCGACGCGCGGCGCTGGGGGACGATCACGCTCGGGCTCTTGCCCCTCGTGGTGCTCGGCGCCGCGATCCTCGCGGGCGTGCCTGGCGTCGCCGCGCATTACCGAGCGCACACGGCGGGGATCTCCGGGCTCTTCGGGTGGTTCGGGTGGATCTCCATGTGGGGCGCCGCGTTTTTCGCCTGGGAGTTCTTCTTCCGGGGTCTGCTCGTCGTGGGCCTCGCGCGGGATCTGGGTGGACCGGTCGCGATCGTGCTGCACCTCCTGCCGTTCACCCTCGTGCACGTGGGCAAGCCCGCTCTGGAGGTCCTCCTGACCGTCCCGGGAGGCCTCGTGTTCGGCGCTCTCGCCTTCCGGGGTCGCTCGATGCTCGGGCCCTTCCTGCTTCACTGGACCCTCGGCGCGAGCCTCGATCTGTTCGTCGCTCTCGGCGTATCCGCCCTTCCCTCGCTCGCCTCTGGCGGCTAAAACCGTCGAGCGCGTGCCCGAGTCCCAAGCCTCCCAGCCCGATCTCGAGCTGCCCAGGATCATCGGGCGTTACGAGGTCTTACGCCTCGTCGGCGAAGGCGCGATGGGCCGCGTGCTCTGCGCCCACGATCCCGTGCTCGGCCGCGACGTCGCGGTGAAGCTCCTGCGCGGCGATCTCCTGATCCCGCGCGACGTGCGGGAGGGCCTGCTCGCCCGCATGCGCCACGAGGCCCGCGCCGCCGCGCGCGTCACGCACCCGAACCTCGTCACGCTGCACGACATGGGCGAGGACGGGCGCTTCGGGCTCTACCTCGTGTTCGAGTACGTCGAAGGGCCGACGCTCAAGCAACGCCTGAAGGCAGGCGCGATGCCGGCCGGCGAGGCCGCGCGGCTCGCGCGCGAGCTCGGGAGCGCGCTCACGTTCGCCCACGGCGAGGGCATCCTCCACCGCGACATCAAGCCCGAGAACATCATCCTCTCGCGAACCGGCGGGAAGATCGCCGACTTCGGCATCGCCAAGATCCCCGACTCGACGCTCACGCACGCAGGCGGCCTCATGGGCACGCCCGCCTACAGCGCGCCCGAGACGTTCGGCGGGAAGAACTTCTCCCCCGCGAGTGATCAGTTTTCCCTCGCTGCATCGCTCTACGAAGCGATCTGCGGCGAGCGCGCCTTCCCTGGAGACGACGCCGTCGAGGTGGCCGCGCGGATCTCTCGGGATCCGCCGAACCGCTTTGCCGCGCGCCGCGGCCTGCCCCCCGCCGTGGACGACGTCTTCGCCGTGGCGATGGCCAAGGCGCCGCACGATCGCTACGAGAGCTGCGCGGCGTTCGGCGAGGCCCTCGCCGAGGCGCTCGCGCCCGCCGTGGAGACACCCGCGCCCCGCGCCACCGCGCCGAGCGCGCCCGGCCGCGTGACGGCCGCGTCCATCCACCACGAGGCGACGCCCGAGGTCGCAGTGGGGCTGCCGTCCGAGCGCAAGCGCGGACAAGTGCTGCTCGGCATGGCCGTCGTCGCGGTCACGGCCGCGCTGCTCGTACGGCTCGCGCTCCACGACGATGGCGAAGCCGTGGACGGTCGCGCGCTTCCCTCGGCGAGCGCCTCCGCCGACGCCCCCCCGCCCGCCTCCGCCGACAAACCTCGCCCGACCGTGTCCACGCCGCAGCCGCGCACCTCGCGCCCGCGCGTCGAGCCCTCGAGCTCGGCGAGCGAGGATCCTCCGGAGGCCGACGCGGGGCCGGCGCTCGAGGCGGACGCGGGCCTCGACGCGAGCGCGCCGGAGCCTTCCGGATCGGCCGCGCCCTCCGCGCCGCCGACGAGCGCCCCGTCGGCGAGCGCCACGAGCGCGCCCTCCGCCCTTCCCGCTTCCCCGGCGCCGGCCGCTTCGCAGGCCGCACCCGCGCCGGCCAAACCGTAGAGGCCTTCCGCCATGATCATGCGTTCTTTTGCTTTTCCAATCCGAGCCGCCTTACCCGCGGCGCTGCTGCTCTGCATCCCGAGCGCGGCCTTCGCCGCGCCGTCGCTCACCGTGGAGAACACGGGTCAGCCGGCGACGCTCCCGGGCGACATCACGAACGACTTCAACATCCTGACCATCAAGAGCGGCGCCGTGCTGCGCGTGCTCGCCAAGGGCTCGGGGCCCTCGACGGGGCGCCTGCACATCCGCGCCAATCGCATCATCATCGAGTCCGACGGCACGATCGACGCCACGGGCTCGGGCCATCCCGGCAAGGCAGGCCTGCCCGGCGAAGGCATGGGCGGCGGGTATGTGAACGGGAGCAGCGCGGGCGGCGGCGGCGCCTACTTCGGCGGCGGCGGCGACGGGACGACCCAGGCGCCCGGCTGCGGCGGCCCCTTCGGCCTCGGCGGTGCGCCGTACGGCAACCCCTCGATGCTCGACCTCGGCAGCGCGGGCGGCTCGGGCAGCTCGACGCCCGGCATGGGCGCGAGCGGCGGCAACGGCGGCGGCGGTGTCTGGCTGCAAGCCGCGCGCATCGAGATCAACGGGACCATCGAGGCGAACGGCGCGAACGGCAACCTGCTCGCCAACATCGGCGCGGGCGGCGGCGCGGGCGGCCACGTGATCCTCGACGCGTACGTCATCGACTGGCTGCCGAAGGCGAAGATCACGGCGAAGGGCGGCGCCGGCGGGATCGGCACGGTCGGCGTCGGCGGCTCGGGCGGCGGCGGCATCGTGCGCATCCACGCGAGCAGCGTCTCGTCGCCGCCGGTGGGCGTCATCGACGTGAGCGGCGGGCCGCCGCCCGAAGGTTGTTCCACGGGCATGGGGGATCAGGGCACGAACGAGTTCGACGATCAGAACGTCGAGTGCCCCGACTTCGACGGCGACGGCGTGCGCTCGATCCTCTGCGCCGAGACCGACTGCGACGACACGAACGGCACGATCGCGCCAGGCCTGCCCGAGGTCTGCAACGGCGTCGACGACAACTGCAATAGCGAGATCGACGAGGACGCGACGTGCCCGGGGGGCCTCAAATGCCAGGGCGGCAAGTGCGGCTCGGAGGTCTCGCCCGACGCGGGCCCGACGACCGACGGCGGCGCGCCTGCCGCGCCCCAGACGGTCGAGTACCGCGGCGGCTGCTCGCTCGCGCCCGCGGCCCAGGGTGGGTTCGCGCTCGCGGGCCTCGGGCTCGTGGCAGCGCTCGCGGCGCGGCTCGCGCGAAGGGCGAGGAAGGCACGATGAACACCGGGACGAGGCGCATGATGCGCAAGACGACTTGGCTCTTTTTCGCGACGGCCCTCGTGGCCGCCCTGCCCTACGGCTGCGGCTCCGAGGAAGAGGGACCGCTGTTCCCCGGCGCGGGCGGCGAAGGCGGTCAGGGCGGCGCGGGCGGCGAAGGCGGTCAGGGTGGCGCGGGCGGCGAAGGCGGCGCCGGCGGCCAGGGCGGCGCGGGCGGGGGTTCGTCGTGTGAGCCGACCACGGGCATGACCGCGTGCGACGCCTGCGTCTACGGCCAGTGTTGCGCGGCGGCGCTCGCGTGCGAGGAAGGAACGCCATGCGACGCGCTGTGGAACTGCGCGCGCGCGGCGGGCTGCCTCTCCCCTTCCGAGTCGGACTTCGACGGCTGCGCCGTCAAAGCCTGCCCGATGGAGGCGACGACCGAGGCCGTCTCCGCGCTCGAATCCCTTGCAGGCTGCATCCGCACGAGCTGCGGGAAAACGTGCGGATGACGCAGCACGGCGAAAAGCCGGGACTTGACAGAAGCACGCCCGCGGAGGACACGCACACGGGCCGGGAGGCCGCGATCACCTCATGACCACGACGCGCCAACATTCCGACGAGCTCCACCTCGCCCTGTATCGAAAAATGTTCCAGATCCGCCGCTTCGAGGAAGAAGCGGCGCGCGCTTACGCGCAGGGCAAGATCGGTGGCTTTCTCCACCTGTACATCGGCCAGGAGGCGGTGGCCGTCGGCGCCGTCGCATCGCTGCAGCCGACGGACTACGCGATCACCACGTACCGGGACCACGGCCTCGCCCTCGCGCGCGGGATGACTTCACGCGCGGCGATGGCGGAGCTCTTCGGCAAGGTGACGGGTTGCTCGAAGGGCCTCGGAGGCTCGATGCACTTCTTCGACGCCGAGCACAACATGCTCGGCGGCTACGGCATCGTGGGCGGTCACGTCCCGCTCGCCGTCGGCACCGCGTTCGCCTCGAAGTACCGCGAGGATGGCCGCGTCGCGATCGTCTTCCTCGGCGAGGGCGCGGTGAGCATCGGCGACTTCCACGAGGGCATGTCGCTCGCGTCGCTCTGGAAGCTGCCGATCGTGATCGTCGTCGAGAACAACGAGTACGCGATGGGCACGTCGCTCGCGCGTACGCTCTCGGTCGAGGACGTCTCGCTCAAGGCCGTGGGCTACGGCATGGCGCGCGATCGGTTCTTCGCGACCCACGTGCTCGAGGTCCACGACCGCATCGGCGAGGCGATCGAGCGCGCGCGCACGACGAGCGAGCCCACGCTCGTCGAGGTGCGCACGTATCGCTTCCGCGGCCACTCGATGAGCGATCCGGGCAAGTACCGGACGCCCGACGAGCTCGAGGAGCGCAAGCGCAAGGACCCGCTCATGGTCTCGCGCGCGGAGCTCGAAGGGAAAGGCCATCAAGAGGCGCTGCAGAAGATCGAGGCCGAGATCGAGGCCGAGATCGAGGACGCCATTCGTTTCGCCGACGAGAGCCCCGAGCCGGGGCCCGAGCTGCTCGAGGCGACCACCTACAAGGGAGCATTCGCGCGATGACCGTCTTGCGCTACAGGGAGGCGGTTCGCGCCGCCATGATCGAGGAAATGGAGCGCGACGAGCGCGTCTACCTCATCGGCGAAGAGGTCGGCGCGTATCAGGGCGCGTACAAGGTGAGCGAGGGCATGCTCGAGCGCTTCGGCCCGAAGCGCGTGATCGACGCCCCGATCACGGAGAGCGGCTTCACGGGCATCTCGATCGGCGCGGCGATGGTCGGGCTCCGGCCGATCGTCGAGTACATGACGTGGAACTTCTCCGCCGTCGCGTTCGATCAGATCCTGAACAACGCGGCGAAGATCCGGCAGATGTCGGGCGGCCAGCTCCACGTGCCCATCGTGCTGCGCGCGCCGAACGGCTCGGCGCGGCAGGTGGGCTCGCAGCACTCGCACGCGATGGAGCACTTTTACGCGCACGTTCCCGGCTTGAAGGTCCTCGCTCCCGCGACGCCCGCCGACGCGAAGGGCCTGCTCAAGGCGGCGATCCGCGACGAAGATCCGGTGCTCTTCATGGAGAGCGAGACGCTCTACAACGTGAAGGGCGAGGTCCCGGACGATCCGGATTTCATCGTGCCGATGGGCCAAGCGCGCGTCGCGCGCGAGGGCAAGGACGTCTCGATCATCGCGTACGGGCGCCCGGTGCACGTGGCGCTCGAGGCCGCGGCGCTGCTCGAAAAAGAGGGAATCGACGCGGAGGTCGTGGACCTTCGGTCGCTGCGCCCGCTCGACGAGCAAGCGCTCGTGCGGACGGTGCAGAAGACGCACCGCGCGGTGCTCACCTACGAGGGATGGCCGTATGGCGGCGTGGGCGGCGAGATCGTCGACCGCATCCAGCGGCTCGCCTTCGACGAGCTCGACGCGCCGATCCTGCGCGTCACGTTCCGCGACGTACCCATGCCGTACAACGCGAAGCTCGAGCAGTACGTCCTGCCGCAACCCGATCGGATCGCCGACGCGGTCCGCGAGGTGCTGTACCGAAAGGGCTGATCGGTCATGGCCAAGATTCTCGAAATGCCGAAGCTGTCCCCCACGATGGAGGAGGGACAGATCAGCGTCTGGCACAAGAAGGAAGGGGACACGATCGGCGTCGACGATCTGCTCGCCGAGGTCGAGACCGACAAGGCGACGATGGAGTATCGGTCCTTCGACAAGGGCACGATCCTCAAGATCCTGACGCCCGCGGGCAGCGTCGTGCGCCTCGGACAACCCGTGGCGATCATCGGCGCGCCGGGCGAGGACATCGCCGCGCTCGCCGCGAAGGCGGGCGGCGGTGAAGCGCCGGCCCCGGCCCCGGCCCCGGCTCCGAAGGCCGAGGCGGCTCCCGCGCCTGCGCCCGCTCCCGCTCCCGCCCCTGCGGCCGCTCCCG
>NZ_JASBQE010000138.1 GCF_029960785.1 Polyangium sp. 15x6 | reverse complement strand
CGAGAGCGACGGGGCATTGCCCCTTCACCCCACAAGGGGTTCCGCCCTTGACCCGACCAGGGGCATTGCCCCTTGACTCATCGCCACCTTGCACCGGTTGGCGCGAAGGTGAGCGCAGGGCGGGCCGTCCCCCGGCGGGCGGCCCGCTGCTCGCGGAGGCGGAAGCGGCACTTACGCGGGCAGAACCCACGCCCTCGCTGAAATTCCCTCACCCCCAACCCCTCTCCCGTTCTGGCGCCCGGGTCAAACGAATTCACCCCCCGCCAGGAGCGGTGGGTTCACTTGTGTCAAGTGGGCGGGCGGATCGACGCGGGTAAACCCGGTGGTATCTACATTCGTCCGCCAAACGGGTTGGACTCCGGGCTCGAGAGGCTCGACCTCCAAGGTCCTCGTCCACAGGTCCGGCGGCAGCGACTTGTCCACGCGCAGGTGTTGCCTCACCCTCCTCCAGACCGTGCCGCCCTGGACGCCGAGCGTGAAGAAGAGATACCGCTCCTTGACATCCCATTCGCCGCTGAGGCCGATGCTGGGGACATCGTGTATCTCTATCGTGAGGATCCCGCCCTTCTTTCCAAGGTAGCGGCGGCTCGCCTCTGCCTGGTCGTCCGCCGTATTGACGTTCTCCGTCCTCGGATTCGCGTCCCCTCCTCGCCGGTGGAACAGCTGCGCGCCCCCTCGAATGACAGAGCCCGGCATCCCAACGGCGGAGCGATAACCCTCGCGGTACCGCGCGAGCCATGGCGCGAAGTTGGGGCTGCCGGGGTTACGCGCGTACTGGTCGACTCCGACCTCCCACCACGTCCGCGACTCCTCGGTCTGCGCGGCGACAGGAGTGATCGCATCTGCGCCGGCGGCATCCCCGGACGGGCTGGGCCTCCCCCGAATTTCCATGCAAATGATATGCTCGTGCCATACGAGCCTCGGGGTCTCGTGGAACCTGCCAATCCGCGAGGCATCATACCGCATCCGAAATAACGCGTGGACGTTATGGCCGAGGACCTCGTCGCTGGTGCGGTTCGTAGCGAATATAGTGATATTCTCGAGGCGCCATCTCCCCATATACTCGATTCCTTCCTCATGAACCGAACGTCGAATCCGGCTTGCGCGGCAGCGGATAGCGGTGCGCAGCAGGTGGGCGTCTTTTACCGGCGGCGCCGGCGCTCCAAGCTCGTGCGCCCGCCGCAGGCCCTTGCATACGCCGAGGAACAAGCCCGCGGCGACGGCCGGCGAGAGGCAGCGCTCCCTTGCGAGCCGCGCGCTCAGGTCCTCGCCCTGGAGCAGCTCCATCACGAGAAACGGTCCGTCCGCGACGCCATAGTCCTGGATCTGCACGACGTTGGGGCCCTTGATCAGCGCACACGCCTTCGCTTCGCGCTCGAACCGCGCGCGGGCCGAAGCGGAGCTCGCATATTCGGGTGCCATGATCTTGATGGCCACGAGGACATCGAGCGCGATGTGCCGAGCCACCCACACCGCCCCCCTACCGCCCTGCGCCAACGGACGCTCGAGACGGGATCTCGATGCGACGATACCTCCGCTCGCCAAAGAAATCATGCGCCCCGTCAAGCCTTCCTGTTCAGGATACGAGATTGAAGATGTATTTCAAGAAGTCGGTTTTCAAAAAACTGCGTGTCTCGGACGAATGGGTTCGTCGGTAGCACATCGAGCATCGCACCCCGCGCGGAGAGCACGCATGCGAGAGATCATCAACCCTTCTTGGTACGACGCCTGTCGTCGTGCCCCGGCAAATACCGTGGAATCCCCTCTCCGGGCCGATGATGCCGCGGCAGCACCCGGATCGGTTTTCCGCAGCCGGCGGAGATCCTGGCCAGGCCGGGCGCGGACGCCGTGGTGGCGCACCTCTGGCCGGTACGGGCCAACGTGGCGCGTGCATCGGGAGGCGCGGCCCTGCGTTGCTTCCTCAACGCGAGGGGACGGCGAGCGCGTCAAGCACGTCGCGCACGTTCGAGCGCTGCTTCTCGACGTTCGCCACCTTGACCGCCCCAGATGCGGATGCGGCGAACACGGGTGGCGAGACTTTGGCGAAGATTTCGTCGTTCGCCCGCCGTCGCCTTGATCGAGCCCCGGAGCGTAGTTCTCGGTCCCATCCTCCGGGCAGAGCCCCAATGAGTTCGCGCCGAGTAAAACAACGGTTGAATTGCGGCCGTATGGGAATAACTGGGGCGTCTTTGTCGAGGGCCAGCGCATCGGCCACGTGCGCGCAGGCGGGAAGGACGGATTGCTCCTCGTGTTCTGCTTGGGCATCGGATCGGCCACGTGCGGGGCCCTGAGAAGTTCCTGGGGTTCAGCCGGTACGTGCTGTACCCCTTCACGCCCGTTCCTACCTTGCAAGAGGCTATCGCGTTACTCTTCGGGGAGTACTGGCAGCTCGTCGTACACCTGGGTGAGGAGCCCAATCCGGAGCTGGCGCGGCGTCATACCGAGCTGGAGCGATGACAACCCGGGGCGCCAGAGGCGAGAAATTCGCGCCAGCACATCACCTATCGACGTCTTGCTGCGCGCAGCACCCATTCTCGAGCATGACCCCTGCTGCTCGACACGCATCCCCTCGCCCCCCTCGGCAAGCCTTTTGGTAAAACTCCAGGGCCTTCTCGGGCTTGCGCACCTTCTTCCCATAGCGTCCATCATAGAAGTCCCCAATCACCTCGCACGCTTCACCGTCGCCTGATGCGCAGCTCTGGTTCAGCGCGTTGAGCGCCTTTCCTTGAACGTGATTGGCTTTCATGGCGTCCGGAGCGGCCCCCAATCCGGAGAGCATCATACCTGCCATGGCCAGACAACCTCGTTCATCTTGTCCGACGCATGCAGCTTCATGATTTCGTAGCGCTCGTTCAGGCTCCTTCCCTTCCGTCGCCAGCGCGCTCCCCGCATAAAAGCATGCCCTCGCGTACCCGAGTTTACAGGATCGCTCGAAGAATCGAATGGCATCGGCGCCATTTCCTTCGATCCTCGCTTGCTGGCCTATGCCGCTGCACGCACGCGCGTGCCCTCGTTCGCATGCATCGCGGAACATGTTGGCTGCGCGAGCGGGATCTGGGTGAACTCCGCGGCCCTTGCTATAGAGGAACGCAAGCCCGACACAGCCATCGAGCGCTCCCGCGTCGCACGCCTGCTGATAATAGCGGAACGCCTGACCACCGTCGACCGCGACGCCCTTGCCGCTCTCATACATGAAGCCGAGCGTGGCGCAGCTCCGTGCGTCCCCGGCAGCGCATTGCCTGGCGCAATCGGCGTGGTCTGACATCACGCACATTTGCGGTGCGCCAGGTCGAGTGCGCACGCAGGCGCCGTCGCTGCTGCGGACCATTCGGGCGGGGCACCGCAAGGGGCGATGTTCTTCGAGAGGCGGTTCACCAGACTCCGCCATGATGGTGTCGGAGATCGCGGCCAAGAGCAGCTTCACGGGCGCACGGCACTTGCCAGGCGGAGCGCTGTCCTCGGAGGTGGCGCTCAAACACGCTGCCTTCTCACCCGCTGTCGTGGATTTGAAAAAGCTGCTCGAGCTGGAGGCGCCCGCTCCGCGCGCGAAAATCTCCGCCGCGGCGCCCATCCGCGCGGAAGAATTGGCGACGACGGCATACGCCCCGAGGCTGGCGCGTGCAATGAAATGGGTCACGCGGCGGCAATCGCCCGTGAGCTCCGCGCGGGATACCCGGCCGAGCGTCGTCGAGCGCTGCCCGACGAGCACATAGCCGATGTGCATCTTCATGCCACGGCGCATCTCTGCCTCGAGCTTCGCAGCGAGCATCGTGCCGCCTGACAGATTCGCAGCGACCGAATCGGCGTCCTCGAGCACGACGTCGTCCTCGACGAGCGTGGTGCCGGTATAGCCATAGTTCCCCGCGGTCTTGCAGTTCCACACGAGCTCGAGGGCCGTGCAATCGTAAGAGACGAGCACGACGCCGCGTTGCATGGCCGCCTCGATCTCCACGCGGCGATCCGCAGGCAAGTCCACGACCCAGGGTTCGACGTCCTCACCCGGTCCAATACACGTCCGGGTGCCAAGGGCATCCGCGGCCCCGGGGGCATCGCCTCGGGCCGCCTTGGCCACCGCCCCCGGAGAACACCCGGCTGCCTGCAGCAGAGCAGCGAACATGAACGCGTAACGAGGGGTAGACGACGAGCTCTTCTTCGATCGGGGCATGAGCGAATCGACGAAGATCGATTGGTCGTGTGAGAAATTTTCACTTGTTTCGTCGTCCAGTCGCCGAGTCATCCTGCAATCCAGAGGACTTTACAAGTCCGCGAGAGCGGCGACGGCGCTCGGCGCGTGATGTTGGGTGAATCGCGGTGCTCCCGGGCTGGCCCGACCGTTGCCATAGGCCGGCGAAGGTACCCCCACCCGACGAAAACGTGAGCTCATGGTGAATGCCGTAACGAGTCCCGAAGTTTGCCAAAGCGCTGAGGCGGCGCTGGTTCGATTATGGGCCAATCAGCGCGCCGCGCTGCTCCGGCGGTGTCGCCACTACCTGCGCCACTCGGAGGCGGATGCCGAGGATGCGTTTGGCCGGGCAACGCTTGCCATGGTGCAAAGCGCGCGCGATCTCACGGAGCTGCGCAGCCCCGCTGCTTGGCTGGGCGAGATCGTGCGAAATGCATGTATCGATGTTCACCGGGAAAACGCGAGGCGCCGCGAGGAGACGTGGTGGCCGGCCGAGTTCGAGGACGGATCACCGAACGAGCTAGAGCTCCCCGGCGGAGACCTCGACCCGGAGCACATGTGTATGCAGCGAGAGACGGCCGAGGCGATTTGGCATGCGATTGACGCGTTGCCGCACCACCTCCGTGCGCCTCTGTTGTTACGAGCCGAAGAAGACATGTCCTATGCTGCCATGGCGACCGTGCTCTTCGACTCCGAGGAGAACCTGCGCAAGCGTGTCCAGGTCGCGAGACGCATGATAGCAGAATCGCTCGAGCGACACCGCGCGGATGAATCGCGAGGGCAGCCCTCGATGAATAGGCGCTTCTTGGTGATCGGCCGCGAAGCAGCCGCGTCGCTCGTTGCGCCCGTCCCTTTGCCCATTCGGTCATTTCACGCCGCCGTGTGGGCCGTGGAGACGCCCTCGGGCACAGCGCACGCGACGGTCTTCCTGCCCATGCCGGCGCCGCTACCGCGCTACGTTCCCCGGCGCGCGCAGCGGCTCCGCCGATACGTACAAAAGCACCCGACCGGCTGGCGAAAGCGATTGCTCCTGGCCGATATGCTCTTGCAAGCAGGGCGATTCGACGAATCGGTTCGGCATTATCACGCGGTCGTCGCGCGGCGGCAGGGGCATTGGGAGGCGTGGATGCGGCTCTCGACGGCGCTGATGTACGCGGGGCGCTGCGATGAGGCGGCTCACGTGCTGGGCCGGCTCGAAGACGCGTCGCCATCTGCCGAAGTTGGGTCCTTTTTTCGAGGGCTCTCGTGGCTTGCCCGAGGTCGGATCGACGCCGCCGAGGGCAGCTTCCTCCACGCTTCGAGATCGGGTGAATGCACGCCTGCGCTCTCGGCGCTCGCCGCCCTGCACGCTCGCCGCGGTCGTCCCACGGCCGCGCTCGACGCTGCTCAAAAGGCGCTCGAGGCCGAGCCACAGGATATCCAGGCGCTGCTCATCGCCCATGACACCGCGTCGCTGGCAGGCCGAACGGCCATCGCGGACGCATATCTCGCTCGCGCGCTCGACGTTCAAGCGGATTGCGTACCTGCGTTGCTTCGATGGTTCGAACGCGCGCTTCGCGGCGCCGACCCGGATCAGGTTGTAGCCGTTCTCAAAAAATTGCAAAGAGCGGCTCCAGACTTGCCCGAAGTACAATGCGGACTCGTCGCTCATTACCAGTCGAGAGGTCATGTCGCGCGGGCCCGACGGGCGGCGCGCTCTCTCGTCGAAGCATATCCGACGCACTCCGCGGCATGGCTTGCGCATGCACGGCTGGCATTCGAATACGATGAGCGAGACGTGGCCCTGCGTTCGATCCATCGCGCGCTGGAGATCGCGCCGGACGACGTTGAAATCGCGGTCGATGCGCTCCGGATCCAAGGTAACCTGATGCTCAGCGGGCTCGGTCGGCTCGTGGATCGCTTGCTGCGGCAATTTCCGGATCATTGGCGGATCGTCTCGAGCGCCGCCATGGCGCTCGCGGAGCCGGCGGGCAACCCGGGATGGGCCGAGGAACTGGCCGAGCACGCCCGGCGTTTGGAGCCATGGCTTCCCCTCTCGTGGCTACACCGAGCGGAAGTGTTCGCCAAGACGAACCACATCGAAGAGGCGCTCCACGATATCGAAACGGGGCTCTCACTGCTGCCCCCGAACGACGGCCACGAGCAAGCGGCGTCGGCGCTCCTGCTCGAGGGCGCCCTGTACCAGAAGCGCGGCAACGTAGGCCGTGCAACGGCGGCATTCGAACGCGCCGCGTCGGCTGCCCTGCGGGCCCGCCTCCCCCGGCGCCGGTCTTTCAAGGCGACGTGATGATACTCCACTCGACGAGTTGAAGCTCGACGCCTCGGCCTTCGAATGCATCGCGCAACGTCGAGGGCTGCCCTGCAAACGAAGAGAGGGTTCCAGCGACGACAACGATTGCGCTCGCGTATTCGGGCAGCCACGAACCGTTCACGGCGGCTCGTGGCTATCCCTCCTCGCGCGCGAACCTCAAACCTTGAACGGCAGCCTGCTGACGTCGACCCATCCCTGGATGATGCGGCCGCCGCTCTTCTGAGCGCCCGGGTCGGACGCATTCACGACACAATCCTGCCGGCCTCGCCATACGCGCTGCTTGAGGAGCACGGCCTGGTGCCCCTTGGCGTCCCGCTGTCCGCCGTCGACGCTCCGTATCGTCACGTTCCCATCGCTGAGCTCGACACCGACCACCGTATACACGTGCTCGACGCCGCCTTTGGCATTATCACCGACCAGGACCATATCGCCGGGCGCGGGGTACTCCTGCTCCTTGAACGGAATCCACGCCTTCACCGCCCGCGCGATGCTGACCAGCCTGGAGATGGCGGTGCCAATCTTGTACGGGGGCAGAAGCGAGGGGGCGTCCACGCCCACCGCGCGCCAGATGCCTCCCACGAGCAGGGCACAGCCGGACATCTTCGCCATCTCCTCCTGCTTGGAGGAAGGCTCGCCCGGCGCGATGAGCTCGATATAACGCCTCTTGACCTCCACATTCGTCGGGTTTGCGCCCAACCCCGGGCACGTGTGGGCAAACTCGACGATCTTGTTGCGAATCGATTCGGCTTCCACGGGTAGCTTCCCTTCCGGATCCGGCCTGACGCGTCGCGCGCCGCGAATCCCGCTCCGAGACGTGCGAGGGAGGGCCGCGTGATTTTTTTGGGCAATTTTCACGAGGGAACCAGCGCGCCGTCCATAGCCTGTTCCACACCGGCGCCCGAGAGCGCAGGCGCACAGGAGAATCCAATGAGTAACGATAAAGCCAAACCTCCGGAAAAAACCACCATCCGCGGGCACCTCGCCACCGAGACATCCGCCATGGCTGCCCACGCCCTCTCGTATGGCCAGAAGGTCCCATCCTCGGCGCTGCGCGTCCTCTCTGCCATCGAAGAAGGCCACGCTGGTTGCACCATCGAGGAGCTCGCGGATGCGCACGAACAGCTCGCGCAGGTCATCGCCCCGATGACACCCGCGGCGGCGCTGGCGCTCACGGACGGCGAAAGCGTGGAGGCGCGGCGCAAGCAAGGTTATGCGTTCATGACTCGCCGCCTGATGATGGTGGCGATCGCCTCGCTCGTCGCGTTCGTCGGGCTGAGCCTGACCCCGTACACGAACGATCCCCAGTATGAAAACATCTTCGAGGCGTCGGGGCTCCCGCTGCTCATCAATGAGCTGTTCTTCATCTCCGCGGCGGCCCTGGGCGCGTGCTTCGCAGGCCTGGCGCAGTTGGAGCGAAATGCGAACTATGGCACCTTCGATCCACGGCACGATGGCGCGTTCTGGAAGCGGTTCATGCTGGGCGTCATCTCCGGGCTGCTCCTCGCCACCATCCTCGACCTCCGGTCGGCCGGCACGCCCAATCCGGAGGACGGCAATCCCATCGCCGCCGCGGGCCTCGCGCTGGTGGGCGGCTTTTCGTGCACGGTCGTTTATCGCATCCTCAACCGGCTCGTCGAAACGCTGGAGACCGCGGTGCGTGGAGGCGGCGAGGAGGTGGCGCTCGCCGGGCAACAGGCGTCGCAGGCCCGCTCGGGCGCCCAGATCCTCAAGGAGAGAATGAAGATGGCGACCAAACTGGCGCAGGTCCAGCGCGATCTCAGCGCCGGCGTGGACCCGGGCGTGATTCAAGCGCAGGTCGACGCGATGGCGCGGGATCTGCTCCAGGAAGATACGCCGAAGCGCGGCGAGGCGAAGGAAAAAGCCCAGCCCGACGTGCCGGAAGCGCCGGAGGCGTGAGGCCTGCTCATCCAGGGGGCGGGGTCAGACCGCCGCCCCCGTCGCTTTCGTGAGCGCAGTGGCGAGGGCGGCGTGGGTCTTGGGGCCAACCACGCCATCCGGGGTCAGGCCGTGCACCGATTGAAACTCCGTGATGGCCTTCTTGGTGCGGTTCCCCATGTGACCGTCCGCGCCGGACGTGCCGAGGTCATAGCCGAGAGCGATGAGGCCTTTTTGGACGCCCTGGACCGAGGTCAGATCGTGTCCGTGCTCGGCGCTTTCTCGAGGTTCCCCGAGCAGCTCCTCGGCCATATCCGGGAGATCAACGCCGTAGAGCCTCTCGAGCACTGGCCGGATGGCCTTGTACCGATGGGGATAGATGGTGATTTTCGGACCGAACGTGAGCTGCCGGAGCACATCGAGAGCCCATGCGCGGCTCCATTTCGTCTCCTTCGTTTTGACGATAGCCTCCTTGAGCTGGGTATTTGCCACGGCCGGCAGGTTTGCCGCGAACGAGATGTAGGCCGCGCGTACGGCGCCGACCAGGCCCTCGCTGGGCAAATCCTCCTCGAACAGGATCTTCTTGGCGTCGGGCATGCAGAAGCCGACGAGCTTCGGGAGCGTGTGCTCCACCTGGACGACCCGCGCGAGGGGCTGCGCGAGCATGTCCGCGAGGCAAGAGGCCCAGTGCTTTGCGTGGGCTTTCGGCGCGTCCTGCCAGGCTCCCTTGAGGCCCGAGCAGCCCTGGAAGAACAGCCGGCGCTGCTTGTCCGCGCTGTCCACCTCGCCCGCGCCGTCGAGGTAGAAAAACCGGTACTTTCCGGCGGCGTTCTTCTTGAACTCGGCGTTCGAAGCGGCGAGGGCCGGGGACAGAGGCGCGAGCAGGCTCGGTTCGCGCTCGGCGATTCTGCCGAGCAGCGCCGAGACGCTGTATTGCCCAGCCTCGCACCATTGAATCAGACCGACGCTGACGATGCAGCGATCGTACATGTTGATCGCGTCATAACGTCCCCCCTCCGTCGAAGTGACCACGGCGAGGAGCCGGGCGTCGAGCGATTGGCCGCTGCTCGACCCCAAGGCAGTCTCGTTGATGTCGTCCAAATTGAACGCGATCTTGCCGCGAAAAAATGGCCCTTCGTATTGCTGATATGTACCCCAACCAATGTCGCTCGACGTCGTCATGAGCTCCTCCCGTGCGTGCCTCGACCCATCGAGGCCTCCAGGCATGGACGCGATCCGGACATACGTCGTGAGTTTTTTCGACCGCTCGCGCGGCACGCTATCCAGAATGCGAAGCCAGTCTATCCGGATCGCGAAGAAGAAAAAATCGCATGCCACTGAAGAGTGGCCCCGCAGGTGACCATCTCTCGACTGCCGCTTTGGGGCGCTCCATGACGGCACCTACGGTCGAATTCAAGTCAGATTTACAAGATACAAGAATGGTTAAAGCCTCGCTTCCGTTGACCAGTCGCCGAATGCACCGCTCCCATGGCCGGCATGTATATTGCTCGTTGGAATGGCCCGCCCCCACCGGACGCGGGTCCGACGGGTGACCTCGTCCAGGAGGAGTAACTTTGGTTCAGGGTAATGATATCCCATGGAACTTCGAGGCAGTGTCTGAAGAACGAGGCCGGATCCTTGCGCTGGCCAAGAGGATTGCTCCGGCCTCGTGTCCCATCCTCATCATGGGCTCCACGGGCGTAGGCAAAGATGTACTCGCAGAGGATATTCACCGTCATAGCAGCCGCGCCAGAGGGCGCTTCATCTCCATCAATTGTGCGGCGCTCACCGCGACGCTGTTCGAAAGCGAGGTCTTCGGGCACATCCGCGGCGCTTATACCGGAGCTCTGAGCGATAAGATTGGTCTGGCAGAGCTCGCGGACGGGGGCACCCTATTTCTCGACGAGGTGGGGGAGTTGCCCCTGGAATCGCAAGCCAAGTTGCTTCGTTTTTTGGCCAAGGGCTCGTTTTGGCCTGTCGGCGGCACACGGGAGCGCACGGTGGATGTCCGTGTCATGGCCGCCACGAACCGCGATCTCCGCTCGATGCTCGGTACCGGCTTCCGGGAAGACCTCTTTTTCCGGTTGAGCGTCGTCACGCTCTGCATCCCGCGCCTTCACCTTGCGGATGTCCGTCGCATCGCAGCCTCCTTGGCCAGGGATACCGCGGCACGTTACGAGGTGAAGTTATCGATGGAGCAAATCGGGGCCCTGTCTGCGTTATGTGCGTCTTATCCGTGGCCTGGGGGCGCGCGGGAGCTGCGCAACGCCATCGAACGTTATCTGCTGCTTTACGATCCCAAGCTATCCATCGAGGACAACTGGCAGGCCCTACCCTGCTTACCGAGCCAGCAGCCTAGGTCATCGCCTTCGTCCTCCCGAGCCCCTTGCCCAGCCGGAGACTTGACGGCGCATGTCGACGACGTGATTTTTTTGGCCGTCGCCCAGGAGGTATCGGACGTCCGCGAGCTCGCGCATCGCATGGGCCTGTCGGTACAGGCGATCTACAATCGGCTGCGCAAGTTCGACCTGCAGCCGAAGCAGCTCGGCCGGCCCGATACCATGACGGAAGCCATGTCCCGCGCCCGCGGCAAGGCTCAGCCATACCTACCCTGGCTCCAGACGATCTTGCAGATGTAGAAGGCTCGAGACGGCCGCGGCGGTGCGCAACGCGTGATCGCGCACACCTTCCGCCACCTTGCCCGAAGCCGGTGAGCCACCGGCTCCCTTGCGCAACACGGAGTAACCTTGGCGGAGAGGTGCTCATGGGCTCGTCCGCTCGAGATAAACACACGAATGAACTCCTTACCGGTCATCTACCGCCCCTCGAGGCCACCGATGTCGATGAAGCCCGCGGCATCTTTCGCCGACTCTATGGAGGGCTGAGCCGCGTCGAACCCGGCCGCGGTTCCTTTGGTTGGTACATCCGGCGCGCGGCAGCAGGTGGAGTGCATTTTCACGCCGGAAGCGTGCAGGATGCGCTCGAGTATTCTAGCGAAGGCATTCAACAGCGCTTCGTGCTGGTCCTTGGGTCCAGAGGACAATGGCGGGGGCGGCATCTGGGCCAGGACGTCGATGTCGTTCCGGGTCGATCCGGTATCATCATCTCGCCGGATCGGCCGCTCGTCTCCCGCAGCGAGGCAGGCTATGTGAACTTCACGATAGCCATCGATGCACCTGTACTCGAGGGCCACATGCAATCGCTCACGGGCAGGCCCATGCGCGGCCGGCTGGAGTTCGACCCCGCCGTGAACCTCGAGACGCCCGGGGGCGAGAGCTTCCACCGGATCGCCCAGGCATTCGTATATGAACTCAACCGGCCAGATGGTTCCCCGAGATTGCTGGTGACGTTGAGAGAGGCATTGCTGACGAGTTTGTCGACTTGCCTTCCGCACAGCCATCAAGAACAACTGACACCGCCGCCAAGGTATCCGAGCCCCGGATACCTGCGCAAAGCCGAGGAATTCCTGGACGCACACCTGGACGAACCATTGACGATGACGGCGATCGCGAACGAGATCGGGATATCGTCGCGGGCGCTTCAGGCTGCGTTCCGTTCACACCGAGGGTGCTCGCCGATGCAATTCCTAAAAGAGCGACGGCTCGAGCGTGCGCGGCAGGGGTTGCTCGGAGCGGAGCTCGGAGCGACGGTCGCCGAGATAGCGACGGCCGCAGGTATGGACCACCTCGGGCGATTCAGCGTGGAGTACAAGAAGCGATTCGGGGAGAGCCCATCGGAGACGATGCGCCGAAGGGTCCGGTAGATGTAGATCTACGAAAAGTCAATCACGAACGTGCTGCCGTGCCCTTCGCCCTCGCTCTCTGCCGAGATGCGATACCCGTGCGCGGCGATGATCTGCTTGGCGATCGCGAGGCCGATGCCCGAGCCGGTGCTGTCCGCTGCTGCGCGACGGAAAAGGCCGAAGATCTCCACGAGCAACTCTCCGGGGATACCCCGACCACGGTCGCGTATCCGCAGCGCCTTCCCATCACATTGAATGTCGACGGGGCTCCCAAGCCCATAAGCGATTGCATTGTTGATGATCTCCCGCAATACCGTCGCGAACTTCGCTTCGTCGATGGGCAACACGGCGTCTTTGAATTCGGGGTCGATACGAAGACGCGGATTTGCCGTGCGGTCCACGACGTTCGTCACCACCGCCAGGATGGATTGCGGCTTTTTTTGGACGCCGGTGCCTACCGTCGCGTAGGCCAGAAGCTCGTCCACGGTCCGCGCGCCGCGGCTCACCCGGAGTTTTATTTCGCCCATCACGCTGTGCCGCTCGGTCTCATGGTCAAAACCGTCGGTTTCCATGATGTCGGCGAGCTCTTCGAGCAAATAACTCACGCCGAGCCAATCGGTCTTCAAGGTGTGGGCCGTGCTGAACGCGAAATCTTCCAACTGTAGGTTCTTGGCCGTGAGCTCCTCGTTCATGGCGCGCATCTCGCGCATGAGCTCGTCGCGCGATCGCCGCCGGAGCAGCCGACGCAGGCGCTCGACGAAATCCGGCGTGAGGTCTTGTGTGCGAATCGGGAGCTCCTTTTCGCAGACGAGCACGGCGGCGCCCTTGCGCGCCTTGCGTTTCACCGAATCGAACAGCTCGAGGACGCCCGACTCTTCAGCGCGCAGCGATACGGCGGTGAAAGAGAGGTCGAGGATGGATCGCGGCGGTCTCGGCCGGATGGCAGCGCCGAGATCGGTCTGGGCTTGCGCGGCGAGCAAGCGACGGGCTATCTCCGATACCCCGCTCGCGACGCACGAGGCGGAAATGGGGTCGAGCGCCAGCGACGACGCGACCTGCGCGACCTTGCGGCGAGCCTCCATCACGGCGTCGCTATCGCGGATCGAAAGGGTGCCGAGGTCGATCATCCGAGATACTTGATGACGAGGCAGCCCGCGTCATCGGTTGGTTTTCCGAACTGCTCCACGATTTTCCGCGCGACCGCGGGGGGCCCCGCGTGGATGAACCCCGCGTACGCACGCGCGTCGACGCTCGCTCGAACGCCGTCCGTGTGCATGACGATGACGTCGCCCTGCGAGAGCGCGCTCTGCTGCACGAATGGATGCGGCATCAACTGCCCGAGCGTTCCGTCCTTCGAGACGAAGCGCCGCTCGGTTTTTCCGAACTGTCGACATACCGTATTGCCAATGCCAGCATACTCCATGACACCCGTGCGAGGGGTGATGAAGCAGATGCCGGCGGCGGCTCCGCGTGTCGGCTTCAAGGCATGATGCAGCCCGACGAGGCCCGCGGACACGTCCCCTGGGCGGTCGTGGTCGAGCAAGAACCGCTTCGCGTGCAGAGCGGCTTCATGCGCTGGCGATCCATGGCCCAAGCCATCGATGATCGCGAAAAGAAACGCGTCATTGCTGGGACGCACGACGGCCGCGTCGCCGGAAACGCGCTGCCCCAAGAACGGCCTCACGCACATGCCCCAGTGGAGCGACGACATATCAACGCCACTTTCGCACGACGACCCGCGTGCCTCGTCCCGGCTTGGACTCGATGTGAAACGTGTCCATCATCCGCTTCACACCAGGTAATCCCAGCCCGAGCGTCCCGCCGGTGCTCACGTGATCTCGCAATGCGGCCTCGATGTCCTCGATCCCCGGCCCCTGGTCCTTGACCTCGAGCTCGATGCCCGTGCCCCTGGCCTCGTGTACGGTCTTCACCTTCAGCGTCCCCTGGCCGGCATACTTCAAGATGTTGCGACCGAGCTCCGACGCCGCTGTGCATAGCTGCGCCACGGGGATCTCGGGGAAACCTTTTTCTTCGGCGTATCGCCGCACCAGCATCAAGGCCCGCGCGAGGTCGATGTCGGAGCGGATCCGCGCTCGCATTTCGGAGGTCGTGCTCATCTCAGCCCCTTCCCGACAAGACCGGTGCCTCGTTCATGCGCCGAGAGTGCGTCATCGACGTTCTGGGCCGTCTCGATGGCTCCGAGCGGCGCACCCGTGTAGATGAGCGACGCGACGGGACCCGGCCGAAGCCCGCAGAGGATCACGCGGGCTCCCATCATGGCGGCGACAGCCGCGGTTTTTCGCAAATAGGAGAACTCCTCGGCGTCGATGACGGATATCCTCGATACATCCAGTACGACGTGGCGTACCGCGGTCTCCGCGATCCGCTGGGAGAGCGCTCGTCCGAGCTCTGCGACCCTGCGCCTCGTCAGATCGCCGTGCGGCGCCGCGACCAGCACGCCACGGATGATCTGTATGGAGACGACCTCGTCCTCCGCGGGCTCGTTTTTGTCGCTCATGGCGTTCGGGCCGACGGTCGAATGCCAAGGCCCCGCCGCGTGAATGCGTCTTCCAGGGCGTCGCGGAGGCTGCTGGTGGTCATGATGTCGCCGACCTCGACGCCGAGCTCGACGATCGTTTGCGCTATCGGCGGCGAGATCCCCGAGAGCATGCAGACGCAGCCCATCAGCTTGGTCGCCTGGGTGATCTTGATGAGGTGATTGGCCACGGCGGTATCCACGACGGCCACGCCGCTGATGTCGAGAATGATGACCTTCGACTGCGTCGCCGCGATCTTCGTCAACATAGCCTGCATGATCGCCTGCGCTCGCTTCGAATCGATGATACCGACGACGGGCAGCATCAGGATTCCCTCCCAGATGACGGTCACTGGCGTCGACATCTCGACGAGCGCCTGGCTTTGCTCGGCGATGCTCTCGTTGACCATGCGCGAGTACGCCTCCACCACGAGGGCGGTGTCCAGATGCACGACCTTGGTCACCGAGTCGATGGCCGTGACGTACTCCTGGTGCGAGAGGCTGCCGTCGTAGAGCTCCACGGTGAGCAGGTGGTTGATGAGGTTCATCGCGGAAAAATACGCAGGCAAGGAAAGACCTATATGCGCGTGCACCTCGCCGAGGTGCTGCCTGCTCTCGAGGTACCTCTCGTCGATGTTCCCCTCGAAGAAGCGCTCCCAGTATGCGCGCTGCCGCGATTGCACGCGCTTCAGCGTCTCCTCGTCGGAGAGCAGATCGCGGTCGGGGTGGCTTTCCATCCAGACATAAATGAGGCGAATGAGCTCATCCAGCTTGGGGACGATGATGGTTCCATACGCGCGGACCCTCTCGAGGTCTGCCGGCGCTACCCCGTACAGCGCGAGGAGCTCTTCGGGCGAGGTGTCCGCTAGCGACGTGGCGCTTGCTTGATCAGGCGACATGATTCTGCTCGTGCTGGGTGGAGGGGGACATTCTCATTCCTATCTGATGCAGGGCAGTCTCGACGGCGTCCCGCAGGGTGGCGGTGGTCTTCACGTTGCCCAGGTTCACGCCCAATTCGACCACGGTATGGGCGATCGAGGGGGAAACGCCGGAAATAACCGTTTCGCACCCCATCAGCCGGGTGGCCTTGGTGATCTTGAGCAATTGGTTGGCGACCGCGGTGTCGACCGTGGGCACGCCGCTGATGTCGAGGATGAACACCTTGGTGCGGGTCTCGCGAATCAGCGTGAGGGTCTTACGCATCACGTCGGATGTGCGGGTCGAATCCACGATCCCCACCAGAGGGAGCAGCAGGATCCGGTCCCAGATGGGGGTCACCGGCGTGGACATCTCCTGGAGCGTGCGGTCCATTTCTTGACGGATTCGCTCTGCCTCCTGCGCTTCGTGGAGGGCCTTCTCCAGGGCGGCCGACTTCTCCCCGACCAGCGCCATCGCTTTATTGAACTGCGCGGTGATATCGGCGGCGAATTTGATCACCCTGACCGGGCGACCTTGGTCATCCATCACCGGGTTGTAGGAGGCTTGCAGCCACACCTCCTTGCCGCCTTTGCCGATGCGCTTGTATTCAGCCGTATGGAAGTGGCCGCCGCGCAGCCCATCCCAGAAGCGCTGGTAGTCCTCGCTCGCGGCATAGGCGGGCTCCACGAAGATGCGGTGGTGTTGCCCTACGATCTCCTCGAGGGTGTAGCCCATGGTGTCGAGGAAGTTCTGGTTGGCTCGCAGGATGACGCCGTCCATGCCGAATTCGATCACCGCGCTGGACCGATCGATCGCGGCGATGATCGCGCTGGCCATTGGCTCGTCGGGTGAGGTGTTTGCCGGCGGTAGGGTGCCTGTTCGATCATGCGACATCGTCTGCCCGCGACGCAACACTCGGGCCAAGCAGGCCGAGCGAATTCCCGCTGGATCTGGCGTCCTAGCCGGCTGCGGCAAGCAACGTTTGCTTTCGTCTTGTCAATCGGGTTTTAGAGCTGCGCCGATCAAGCGCCCGTCTTTCAACTCCGCTCGACGTACTTCCACTCGACGAGTGGAAGCTCGACCCCTTGAAGCACGGATGGCTCGCGGCTCGCCGCTGCGGCGGCTTGGCACGCTTCTGGCGAAAGGCTCCCCGAGACATGAGCGCTGCCGGCAATCTAACAGGACACTTCCCCCTCTTCCTCCTGGAGAGCAAGTTCGCGTGCGCCGACACCCCGACTCCCCGTCCGGGTTCTGGCACAACGCTCTTCGCGAGCCGGCGGAGCGCCAGGTTATGGCGATTGGCGAGCGCGGCGGTGGACCCTCGCGCGGACACCGATCTGCATCAGGCTCGCATTCGTTGGCTCAACGAGGCGGTGGATTCGAAGCAGCCCAGGTGCTGGATGGAGGTGCTCGCGGACGGGGGCGCTCCGAACGTGCACGCCCTCTGGACCGCGACGCCGCTCCTCGACGACGATGGAGTCTGCTTCGGATGCCTCGTCGATGCGGCGGACGTGGCGGACCTCGTCAGGGCGCATGTCGATCTGGAGGAGCGTTACAAAAAGCTCGAGATGTTCTCGCACAGCGCGGCGCACACGTTGAAAACCGACTGGCAGGGCGTGAGCCTCCTGGTCGACGAGCTGTCTGCGCTGATGGAAGAGTCCAGAGACGGCGGGGAATTGCCGGTGGAGGACATCATGGCGCTGCTCGCGGAGCTCGGCCCGCGGGCAGCAAAGGGTGTTCAGACGGTGCGGGACCTTCTCGTATACGCCATGGCGACGGGCAAACCTCACTTGGAACCACTGTCACTCCGCGACGTGGTCCAGGGTGTGGTCGCGCGCGTCGGCTCGCCGACGATACGAGTCGCAGACGACGTGCCACACGATGAAATACGGCTGGACGGCAACACGTTCCCCGTCGCGCTGCTTCAGCTCGTCGAGAATGCGGTCAAGTATGGCGAAGGGAGGCCCGTGGAGATTTCGTACGCGAACGGCAAGCTTCGCGTGCAGGATCATGGGCGGGGTATTCCGCTGGAGAGCCTCCAGCAAATCTTCGTGGTCTTCAAGCGTATTGCCAAGGATGTCAGCGGGACGGGGCTCGGGCTCGCCATTGCCAAACAGATCATCGATGCGCACGGCTACCACGTGTGGGCGGAGAGCGAAGGCCAGGGCAAGGGCAGCGCCTTCGTCATCGACTTCGGCCAGATAGATGGACCGGCCATCGCCGGCAAAGCAGGAGGAGCTTGAACATGGGTCGGACGGTGAAAGTGCTGATTGTGGACGACGACAGCATCGTGCGGAGGAGCTTCACGCGATTTTTCGCGGGATACAAGGGAGACATCACGTTTCAGGTGATCGAGGCGGAGAACGGCGCGGACGCGGTCGAGAAAGCCAAGACGGAGCAGCCCAGCATGGTGCTGCTCGACATCAACATGCCCGTGATGAACGGGCTCCGGGCGGCGGCCGAGATCAAGGCAACGTACCCGGAGTACAGGGTCGCCATGGTCACGAGCAGCATCTCGCCCAAGGATCTGGGTGAGGCGAAGCAGGCCAACGCCGACCTCTACATCACCAAGGGCGCGACGCGCAAGGAGGTGGTCGAGTCCCTCAGCGCGGCCATTGACATCTTGATCCTGGGCAAACCATTGCCGGACGGTCAATCCCTGATTCCTTACGTACGCGACGGGCTGCAAGCGATCTTCGAAAATCGCGCCTGGTGAGGGCCAGCGAACCCGTACCCCCCTGAGGAGCCTGCCGTGGAAGTCTTTGCGTCCATCATCGCTGCAGTCGCTATTTCCGCATTCACGTTCATCCTGGAGGACGTCATACGGAACTTCGCGGCGGGGCTCTTCATCAAGAAAGAAAAGCGCTTCGTGGCAGGGAACATCATCTCGGTCGAGGGGATCGGCGAGCTGCAGATCATCGAAGTCGGCATGATGTCCACGCTGGCGGTGGACACCCAAAACGGCCTTTACACCGCCATCAACAATAGCGATCTCCTGAAGACCACGGTGCGAAACTATAGCCGCACGGAATGGTATTACGTCAGCGCCGAGATCGCCATGCCTGGGAACACCGACATGCCCGCGCTCGAGGGCGCCCTTCTGGGCATCGCCGACGAGCTCGAATGGGCCGTCTTCGGCAGGGAGCCCAAGATCGAGATCGTTCGGTTCGAGGAGGGGGGGCTCGTCGTCGATATCAAGGTCGCCGTCAAGCCGACGCGGCCCCGGCATGAGTGGGAGAGCATGCTACGAAAAGCGTTGCAGCGCGGGCTCCTCAGCGCAGGCTTCTCCACCGGCGCGAACAGCTAGGCCGATGGCCTCCAGGAGGAGGTCGAGGGATCTCCGGGAGCCGGTCCAGCACCTCCGGGCGCCAGTCCAGCACCTCCGGGCGCCAGTCCAGCACCTCCGGGCGCCAGTCCAGCACCTCCGGGCGCCAGTCCAGCACCTCCGGGAGCCGGTCCAGCACCTCCGGGAGGAGGTCGAGGGACCTCCGGGAGGAGGTCGAGGGACCTCCGGGAGGAGGTCGAGCACCTCCGGGAGCCGGTCCAGCACCTCCGGGAGGAGGTCGAGGGACCTCCGGGAGGAGGTCGAGGGACCTCCGGGAGGAGGTCGAGGGACCTCCGGGAGGAGGTCGAGGGACCTCCGGGAGGAGGTCGAGCACCTCCGGGAGCCGGTCGTCGGGGCAACGGTTCCTCCCTACTCGCGCATGAGAGTTATCCGAGGTCCCTACCATAGACTCCGCGTCGAGACTGACCCCGCGGACAAGCATTCGTCGAGCCCCCTTGGAGACACAAGGGGGCCCGCGATTCGTTGGGTCCCCGCCGTTTCATGGTCCGGAGAAGCTTGGCGACGGCCATGTGCGCAGCCCGCGCGGCCCCCGTGCCGTCATCGGTGTCCGCGATCATCGCCAGGCGCCGGTCGGCAGCGTCATGCGCCACGACTGCGGCGTCGATGTCGCCTGTCGCCGCCGCCGTGTCTCCCCCCTGTACGAGCACGGCCAGGAGGGTCCTGCGTGGGTCTGCACCAGGGATGACGAATCGTGCGTTACGCGAGCGCGATCCTCACCTTGAAGATTCCAAAGGCAGCTCGGACGGCCTTCGTGAAGCGACCCCGGGGCGAGAGCGAGGTGCGCGCTCGCCCCGGGGTCACCGGGACTTCACCGAGAGGGGGGATCACCCTGTCCCGGACCCGCTAGGGGTCGAGGTTGGTGATGGTGACGGACACCTGTGCCTTGGCGAGCACGGCGATGTACTTGGCGTACGTGGTGTCAGCCGCGATGGCCTGCGCCAGCGTTTGCGTCGCAGCGCCTTCCTGGATGGTGACGCCCTGAATCACGCCGGCGGTGAGCTTGCTCATCAGGAACTGGACGAAAGCCTCACCGACGTAGGAGCGATCGCGGAAGCGGATGCCGCCCGGCAGCTTGGACGCGATCATCAGCGCGACATCGCCGGACTTGACCGTTGTCCGGGTGTCTCCGGCCAGATTGAACTGGTGCAGAACGAGGCCCGCGTTGTTCTTGAGGGCGAGCGTGACCTGGGAAGACGACCAGGTGCCCGACAGCACGAACGCGGTGGAGTCGACGTCCAGGGCCGACATTGTGATCAGCTTGTCGCGGTTGAAGACGAGGCGCTGGATCCACGTTCCACGGGCACGCTGGCTGAGGTAAGAGACCCCATTCTCGACGAGGTCGTACTCGTCGCCTCTGCCGAACAGGAACCACGTGGGGACCGCGTCGAACTTGGCGATGGTCGTGGCGCCGTACTTCATGACGAACGGATCCGACGCGAAGACAGTAGCCCCGAGAGGACTGCCGTTCAGGTTGAAGAACGAGACGCTCATGGAGTCGATGCCATCCATGATGAGGTACCGATAGCCCCACACGGTGGAATAGCCCTTGCCAATGAGCTTGACGGTCACGTTCTCCAGGCCGGCCTGGATCAACACGATGGAGTCGCCGTTCGGGTTGTTGTCCTCGGGGCTCCCGGTTCCCACCGTCACGTTTGACGCCGTGACCTTGATGATGTGGTTCCCCGTGCCAGCCGTGACGCTGGTCCCCGCCTTGTTGGCGAAGATGAGCGCGTTGCCGTTGGGCACCGTGCAGGGGCTCGCCACCTGGGTCATGTCGACCACGTTGGGGAAGGTGCTGCTCCCGAGGAACGTGTGGCCGCTGGGAGATCGCAGCCTCTCCATGATGAAGGCGCGGACACCCGTACTGTCGAGCGTCGCGTCCTTGAAGAACATCCCGCGCTGGAACTGGAGCTGGAAGGCGCGCGCCACGGTGAGGGCGTCGAGCGCGGGGGTCAATGTCATGCTCATCGAGAAGCCGTAGAGGACCTGGCTCCCGGACCTGAGCTGGAGATCCAAGCCATAGCTCTTGAACGCGATATGGAGGAGGACCTGGCTGCGGTTGAGATCCGTCGCCATCAGCGCCTGCTTGCGGTTGGCGTCGTACTGCCGGCGACAGGTGTAAAACGCGCCGGCCTTACGCGCGGTGACGTAGGCGCCCACGTCGTCGATGAGCCTGCTTCCCGAGCTATCCTTGAAGAGGATGACGTCCGGGGAGGTGTCGAGGATGGCCACCGTGTTCGCGCCGACGGTGAGCGTGAGCTGAGCGCCGCTCTGCGCGATGCCGACCGCGTTCGGGTCGATCCCCTTGAGGACCAGGGTCTTGATCCCTTGCTTTGCGGTCTGCCCGTCCGCGATGAAGCGGACTTTGACGGTCTCCGCGTTGTTGCCGAGGATGACCACGTCGTTCCCGCTCCCGGTCTTGATCACGGTGTCCGGCTGGGTGCCAGGGCTCGTGGCGACGAGGACCGAGGCGTCGAAGATATCGTTCCCTCCGCTCGCGGCGTACGTCACCCGCTTGCGCTTGGCCAGGATCACGTTGTCACCGCCGCCCACGTCGAAGACGTCGACGCCGCCGAACTTCGCCGCGTCGAGCATGTTGTCGTGGGTGCTCGGGTTGGTGATGTACCCGCCGAGCTGCTCGAAGAGCATATCGAAGATGTCCCCCGCCTCGAGCATGACGCCCGGACCGTTCGGGCTCGAGAGCTCGATCGACGTGAAGCGAGTGATGAAGTCGACGATGAGGGTCTCCAGGCTGGTGATCCCGGAGCGAAACAGCTCGCCGAAGCGCAGGTCGGTAAACAGAACCACGTACGCCGCGTTGCGGACCACGAGGTCGCCGTTCCCCGAGATCGTGAACCTGAGATCGCTCTTGGCGGTGATTTTATCGAGCTTGATCCGGTTCCCCTGGCTGGCCTCGGAGATGCTCACCGTGGAGCCCGTGGTGGTGTACACGACGCGCACGACCGCGGACTCGCCCACAGGCAGGTCGTTGAAGGCGCTGCCCGGCGTGTAGACGAGCTTGCGCTTGTCGGCGCTGACCGTGAACGTGCCTTTCCCGGTCGCGCTGCGAACGCCGTTGTCGTCGAGGAAGAGCGGAGCGCCGAGCTGGATCTCGGCAACGTCGTCCACGAGCGGAGCGAGGGTGAGCGACGGCGCGCTCCAGGTCCCGTCCTGAGCCTTGGCGATGAGGCCGGCGACCTTGTCCCTGACGACGGTGATGACCGCGGTCTCTTCGATGTTCGGGCCGGAGATCGTATAGGTGTCCGCCCCCGTGCCGCCGATGAGCTTGTGGCGGCCGCGCATGGCGACGAGGTTGTTGCTGCCGCCGCGGGCCTCCACCGTGCACTCGCCGCCGCTGGCAATGAGCAGGTTGGCATCCGTGCTGTGCCCCTTGATGCTCCAGGTCTTGGCGTTGCCGCGCACGCTGTGGATCTTGTTGAGGGTGACCTTGATCCCGCCGCTCTTGAGAGAGCCGCCCGCGAAACCAGCCGGGACGTCGATGTCGACCTCGACGGGCGCGCTCGAGGTGAAGTGCTCGAGCGATAGGAGGTTACGACCTGCATAGCCATTGATCTGGTTGTCTACGCCGGTGACGGCGCGGAGCATGAAGCTGTCGTCGCCGGCCGTGCCCACCAGGCGGAGGTACTCCCTGTTGCTGTCGACGATGAATCGGTGGCCCTCCCGGAGGTTGGTGGCGTCCACGTGAAAGCTCACGCTATCCCACGTGTTGTCATACGTCCTGTTGGAGAGCTGGATGGTCTGCATGTTCTTGATGAAGATGCCGCGATCCACCTTGTTCTCGGCCGAGTTCGCGGGCCAGACGTACTCGTTCGCCACGTTGGCCGCCCGGTTGGCCTTGGCCAGATCGATGTCATGGTCGAGCAGGACGAACTTGTTCGTCACGTTCTTGTTGTCCGGCCGGGTGGTGGTGGCCCACTTGCTGCCGTTGATGATCAGCACGTTCTCACCGTCGCCGCCGATGATGTACTTCCAGATCTGCCATTGGGGCGAAGGCCCTGCCGAGAACGAGACGACGGTGTCGCCGTTCCCCGTATAGCAGTACTCGTTGTGCCCGTAATGCAGGTCGATGAGGCTCACGCTGCTGTCGCCGATGACCTGGGAGTTCACGTCCGTGAAGACGTTCGGGCTCGAGCCGGAGGACTCGCAGACGGCCTCGATACCGCTGATCTTCGTGGTGCTCTTGAAGGCGAAGACCAGCGCGGCCTCGAGCTCCTTGTCTCCGGTATAAGCCATGACGCAGTTGGTGCTGTCGTAGACGGCGACGCTGCTGGGGATGGCGGAGATATCGTAGGTGGACCTCCAGAGGCCGACGGCGCCGTTCCGCGTGCCGTAAGCGTAGAAGTAGCGGCCGTCGGTGAGGTATTTGAGGCCGTCTTTATTGGCGAGATACCAGAAGTACTTGCCGGTGAGGGTGGACTCGGAGACCTGTGCCGCGGTGCTCATCGAGAACAGGGTATTGATGAGCTTGGTCTCGTGGGCCGATCCAGCGAGGAAGGCCGGGCGGTGCAGCGGGTTGGCGAGGGCCGGGAGGCCATCGAGCAGGGCGCCCAGCGCCAGGCCCGCGCGCCCCTTCGTGGTGGTGGCCTGCGCGGACAGATCCACGTAAACACGGTTGATGCTGTCGTACCCCGAGATGATGGCCTTGGGGTTGCTCCCGGCATTGAGAGAGAAGAACTTCGCGGAGAGCTCCAGCGTGTCCTTTCCCGTGCCGCCGTCGGCGACGATGTCGATGCCGGGCTCGACGACGAGCCAGTCATTGCCCGCTTCACCGTAGAGCGAGTCGCGGCCGGTGCCGCCGACGAGGTAATCGTTCCCGAGGCCGCCGTAGAGGGCGTCGTCGTCCTCGTCGCCGAAAAGCAGATCGTCCCCGGCTTCACCGTAGACCGAGTCGTTGCCGACGCCGGCGCGGATGATATCGTCGTTGAGGCGACCGCGGAGCTCGCGACCGATGGACGAGGCGTCCACGAGGGCGAGGCGGAGGTAGGGATCCAGGCCGTCGGCGAGCGCCTTGTCGCTCAGCTTGCGCACGATCTCTTTGTCGACCTGGGTGCCGTCCGCCCCCTCCTCCTCGAGGCCCATCGCCTTGGCGTCGACGATGAACTGGAAGAGGTCGTACCCCTGCGCCTTGTACATCTCGGCTTGCTTGTCGAGGTACGCCTGGAAGGCCGGTGAGTTGACGTGCTCGTCGAGCGCGGCCTTCAGCTTCTGTTCGGGGGTGCGCGTATCGACCAGATCGGCGAAGAAGCCGATGATCATGTTGACCAGCCCGACGATGGTGTTGATGAGGTCCACCACGAAGGAGAGCGCCGTGCCGATGCCCGGGATGCAATCGAGCACCATGCTGACCCCGTCGAGCACGAGCGACACGGTGTCGAGAGCGGCCATGATGCCGTACATGGCCGCGCCGCCGATATTGCCGCTCGTCCTGGCGCGGTCGGCGGCGATCGAGTTCTCGGTGATCGACACGACGCCCATGCCGATGGAGAAGGCTCCCCCGACCATGGAGGCGAAGCGGAGGCCCATCTTGGCCCCCTTGGACAGGTTCTTCACCCCGTCGCCGACCTTGTCCATCACGAGCTTGCGGATGCTGTTGAGCCCGTCGCCGATCCCGAACGTGCCTCGCGCGATGCGGAGCCGCCCGTCTTGCATCTGCTGGTCGTATTCGGCCCTGGAGATCTCGCCGCGCGCGAAGCGGCGCTCGGCGTTCTGGATCATCTCGTCGCCGGCGCCGATGTTGACGCCGCCCATCCCGACGTTGAAGCCGGCGGTCGCCGCCTCGATGCCCGTGCCGATCTTGCCGAGGATTTTCTGCGCCTGCAGCCTGCTGGCGGCCTTGGTCCGCTGGCGCTCGAGCTCGACGTTGGCCAGGAACGTCGTGTGCAAGAGCTTGGATTTGGGGCTCTCGCCCGAGGCCCCGATCTTGGCCCGGGAGGCGTCGTTCACCTTCCCGTCGAGATCCACCGTATAGCCCCTGCCCTGGCGAAAGCTCGAATCGGCGTTCGTGGCGAAGTCCTTGATGTTGACCTTGTCTTGAGCGATGAGCGTGGCGAGATCGCCGGAGAGGCTGTCCAGCCGGTCCTGGAGGACCTGGAAGCGGAACAGGGTCATGTTGGTGATCCCGTTGCTCAGGTCGGAGAAATGCTGCGGGATATCGGCGAAGGTTTTTCCCGCGGTGCTGCCACCGAGGTAGTCGCTGAAGCGGATGAGATCGGTCTCCCCCTCCGGGGTGACCTCGCCGGTGAGCACGGCGCCGTTCAAACCCGCATCCCCCTGAGAGCCGCTTTCGCTGTCTGCGAGCGGGGGCACGAGGTCTTTGAGGTCGTGGATGTTGGCCTTGCCCTGGAGGCTCTTCTGGAAGATGTCGATGGCGGCGAGGACGTCGGCGTCATTCTTCAGCGCCAGGACCGCCGTGACGTACTCCTCGGGCACGCCCGAGGCGCGCATCGAGGTGGCCATGGTATCGAGAGCGCTGAGGGGAGACAGCGCCGTGCTCTGAGGGTCCGTGGCGAAGCTGGCCGCTTTGCGAGACAGATCGAGGCCGAGCTGCTTCATGTACGCAGCCTGGGAGTCGATACCGAAAATATCGGGCGTTGTCGTGGTCATGATGTGTGTTGATCCTTCGATTGCGAGTGACACGTGTGCGGTGGCCTCGCGCGCAGCGAGGCGCTGCGCGCGAGGAGATCGAGACGAGCGGAGGCCGGACGCCGTGATCCGCGCCCCGCTCCTCCCCCACGACGCCCGTTGCTGCCTTTCGTGAAGGTTGTTCGATCTTTTGTTATTTCGTGGACTCACCGCAGGCGGCGCACGATCCTGTGAGCCTTACTCGAACGTTTCGGCGGGCCACTCGACCACCGGCGCGGAGCCCGCGGTCAAGTCGAGGAATGGGCGCTCGCGTGTCGGTTCGTGGCGATCCGGCTCGCGTGGGATCGGGTCGAATATCGGTAGCGTGGGTGTGCTTGCGCGAGCGGACGGGTCATCTCTCCGCTGCCATCCTCGCCTCCCGTTCTCTCAACGTCCCACCCCCGTCGCGTCACCGTCGCCCGCGGCCGATCGAACGTTCGATCCGCCTCGCGTCACGCTCTCCTCATGGCTCTTCAAGCTTTCGATCACCTTCGTGTCACCGTCGCCCGCGGCCGATCGAACGTTCGATCCGCCTCGCGTCACGCTCTCCTCATGGCTCTTCAAGCCTTCGATCACCCTCGCGTCACCGTCGCCTGCGACCCTCCGAACGTTCGATCACCCACGCGTCACGTGCTCTCGACCCCCTTCGAACGTTCCAACACCCTCGCGCGCCCGAAACCTGCTCATGCTTGACGTTCCCACTCGCGACGAAGAGCGATGACAGCCCCGTCGAGGAAGCCGACGAAGCTGTGACGTCGGTCCTTCCGGTGCAGGGTCGAGGAGGCGGAAGCGGAGACGCAAACGCAAACGCAAACGGGAGTGGAGGCGCCCGTCGCGTTCCCCACGGCGTGCGGCGCTCGCCTGCCAGCAGCGGTGGCCGACATCGGCGGCGGCCAGACCGTGACGGTGTGCGGGGATCAGAGGCTCGCTGTCGGCGGCCATCGATATCGCGGTCCATCACCCACGAAGCCGCTCGAGGCAACCGCTACGACGACAAATCCCCCGCGCGCTCC
>NZ_JASBQE010000137.1 GCF_029960785.1 Polyangium sp. 15x6 | reverse complement strand
CGTGCCCATGGCGGCGCCCGTGCCACCCGCGCCCGTCGCGCCGCCCGTTCATGATGCCCAGGCGACGCTCGGCGGCCTCGCGGCGGCTTCCGATGCGGCGGCCGTCGCCGCGCCGCGCCCCGAGCCGGCCGCGCCGGCCATCTCGACGAGCGCGCCTGCGCGGCGCCGTGCGCCGACCTCGGAATACGTCGATTTGATCTGGTTCGACGAACGCGCCCCGCAGCGCGTGCGTCAGCAATCGGCGTGGGCCTCGTACCTGCGGGATCCGCAGCGCCCGACGGAGTGGCTCACGGGCGAGGAGCCGGAGGAGCCGACGCAGGCCATGACGGATCGGCGTGACATCCGGCGCGCGCTCGGCCGCGTGCCTCCGCTCGACGCGGTCGGCATTGCCCGTGTGATGGAGGAGGCCATCGACGAGGATGGGATCTTCGAGCGGCCGCTGGTGATCGTGAATGGCGAGCTCGTGATGACCTCCGACCCGCTGGAGACGCTGAAGACGACGATCGCCGTGGCCTCGCAGCTCGCGGGGGTGGACAAGCGGCTGAAGGAGGCGCTCGACGCGGCGGAGGAGCTTTGCCGTGGACCGCGGAGCGCCGCGGTGCCTCTGCTCGAGGGCGCGCTGTCACGCGTGCGGCAGGCGTTTGCCCAGGCCAATCGGTCGCTCGCGTCGGATTACCTCGAAACGACGGCGCAGCGCATCCTGATCGAGGAGCGGCATTACCTGCGGCGCAAGCTCTTCGGCGGGCAGCACATCGGGGGAATGCTCTCTCTGGGCAGCGGATCGCCCTTGCCGACGTACATGCCGGAGGCGCTCGCCGAGAAGCTCCCGCTCTTCCCGAAATTCCGCGTCCGCGCCATTGCCGAGCCGCACCCGCAGCAGGATCCGGCGGACAACGAGCCGATCACGCTGCGGGTGCTTGCACTGGGTCGTGTGGTGCAATCGCCGGCTGCGGGTCGCGGCGGGCGGTAGGATCAGCCGCCCGGGGTGCCGCCGCCGGTGCTGCCGGTGCCGCCGGAGGGAGGAGGCAACGCGAGTCGAGGCTCTGGCGCAGGCAACGCGAGCTGTCGCGGCGGCGCAGGCAACGCGGGCCGCGGCGCAGGCGCAGGCAACGCGGGAGGGCGAGTTGCCGGGGGAACGGCGCCTCCGCCTCTTCCTACGAACGGCTTCGCCTGCCCGACGCCGCCGAACGCCATCATCGAATACACGTACACCGGGTTGTCCTGGATGGCCGCGATCTTGTTCGCCGTTTCGTAATCTCCTTGTGCTTGCGAAATCATCCCGCTGTACCCGAGTATCTTGTCGCCGGCCGTGACGATGTTCGATAGCGCATCGTAGACCTTCCAGAACTTCACGAATTTCGTCGGGTCGGGCGTCGGCGCGAGCAGCGTGGCCCAGTCGATGACCTCGCGGGTGATCCAGAAAAGCTCCGGCAGCTCGCCCGAGAAGCGCTTCGACTCGACCTGCTTGGACGGGCCGCCATAAAAGACCGTCTCACAGCCCGCCTCCAGCGCGCCGTCACACCACGTGCTCTCCTTGACCCGCGCCGCCTCCCGGCAATTGATGTAAATCGTCTCGCAGCCCGAGATAATCTTCTTGAGATGATCGTGGACACAGAATACGAGGTCCTTGGCGCGTGCGGCGTTTCGACTTCGACCCCCGACGAACACGTTCGGGGACCCCTGCACCACCTGCCCCGCCGTGTATCTCCAGTTCTTGGCGATCTTCTCCAGCGAGCCCGAGCCGTAGACGGCGAGGCTCCCGATGATGACCAACGCCGCTCCGCCCGTGCCGAGGATCAAGATGCCGGCGATCGCCACGGCCGCGAAGCCGACGAGCGCGCCGATGAGGGCGAAGGAATGGTCGATCGGGTCGTCGATCCGGACCGCTTGCTCGATTTTCGATTCGCTCATCGTGGAACCTCTCCCTGAGGGCGCGCTCGCAGCGTGACCGTCGACGCCACGCGCTCGAAGATCGCATCCACTTCGGCCTCCTGCGACAGCGTCCCCGCGACACCCAGCACGAAGAACCGCCCCCCGATCACGAACGACAAGCTCCGCTGGACCACCTTCTGCGACGAGGCCTCGTAATGGACCTTCGAATCGATCGCCGAGAGGCCCGCGCAGAGACGATCCGACCGCGCGACGAGCTCGAAGAACGGGAGCTTGCGCCGCTGCTCCACGAGCCGCTCCTCGAAGCACGCGGTGAAGTCCTTCCCGCCCTGCTCGGTCCGCGACACACCCACGCGGATCGTGCCCTCGGGGCGCGGGTATTCGAGGAGGTTGACGGTCGCGTCGGTCCAGTTCGCGGGCAGCTCGAGGCCTGCCTCTTGTGTGATGTAAAGGCCCAAGAAAGTCCCTCCTCGCCCTACAGCTTCTTCAGACGCAAGCTCGAAAGGAAGCGCTCCATGATCGCGTCGCACTGCGTGCTCTGCGCCCGCGCCGACGTCGCGATCACCGAGAGCATCGTGCCGTAATGGCCGACGAAGAAGTAACGCTGGTAGACCGGCTGGCCATTCTTCATCGCGTGCGCCCGCGCCTCCCGCCCGGGGAGCGCGCCGAGCGGCCGATCCCGCTGCCCGAGGAGTTTTACGCCGGGGATCTTCGCCGCGAAGTCTCGAAGGAGCCTCGACGCCTGCTGCGCGGCCGTCTCCTCCGTGCGCGGCTCGCGCGCGACGAGGAGGTTCATCTGCACGGACCGGGTCAGCGACCCGGGCGGCAGGAACAGGTTCGTGCTGCGATCGACGTACCCGTCGGGCACCTCGAACGAAAACTCGTCGACGTCGTAGATCGCCATCACCTCACCCGAGCCGGATCACTTGATCCGCCTGCACGCTCGAAACGAGCGCCGCCGACTGCGTCGCCACGATGAGCTGGTTGTCCGTGCCGAGCGTCGCGAGCGCCTTCACGAAATCACGCGCCTCTGCGTCGCCGAGGTGCTTCTCCGGCGTGTCGACGAGCACGATAGAATGCCCGACGCCCGCCCGCACGAACGTCGTCGCGAAGAGGAGCGCGTCGAGCTCGCTGTCCGAGAGCTGCGCGAGGCTGTAGGCCCGGCGCTGGCCGTCGAGGAAGACCGGCAGCATCGCGTCCTCGGCGCGATAGAGCCCCCCGAGCTGCTTCGTCGGGCAAAGCGCCTCGAACGCCTTCTTGACGCGGCCCTTCGGCTTGGGTTTGCCCTCGGCGTCCACGTCGAGCCCGAGGGCCGCCTCCACGATGAACCGCACGAGCCCGCTGTACTTCGTGTCGTCGCGGCCGAGCCTCACCATCCGATCGAGGCTGTCCCCGGCCGCCCTCGAGAGATCGATCGACGACGCGAACGGCAGCCGTCGCGACGCGTGGAAATACTCGACCTTGCCGAAGGCCGGATCCGGGATGTACTCGGAGAGCAGCGCCGCGAGCGACGGATCCGGCTCCGGCGGCTCGAGCACGATGTCGCCGAAAAGCGACTCGCTCACGAGGGCGCGCGTGGCCGTGCCAAACCGATCCCGCTCCGTGTTCGAGAGCTCCCACTCGACGCGCACCTTCGCCGTGCCCACGCCGGGGCGCAGGTAACTCGATGGCGGCGCCGTCGGTCCGTACGGCCCCACCTGCTCCTTCGCCGCGACGATCGCCTCGAGGAAGCTCGTCTTGCCGCTCGCGCGCGCGCCCGTGACGAGCACGAGCTCGTGGGCGGCGTCGGTGCGGGGGTTGGTCAGAGAAAACTCCTGGTCCGGCAAACCCCGGAACCCGTCGACCCGAACCTTGCGAACTCTCATGGCTCTCCGATGTATCCCGTGACGGTCGTCGCGTCCTCGATCGCCGCGGGCTGCGGCGGATTGGGGATGCTCACCATCCCTGGGTTGATGTGTACGACCGGCGCCTGAACGATGATCACGCTCGGCAGGATCGCGATGTACGAGTCCGGCGAGGTGGAGAGCACGATCGCCTCCTCGCTGAAGAGCGTGAGCCTCTTCTTCGACATGTGCGTCGCCGTGCCGTTCACCGCCTGCGCGAGGAGGTTCTCCCCGACCTGGTGCTGCTGATCGAGCTTGACCCGCACAGAGCGTTTCTTCGCGACCTTCACCGTCTGCTCGCCGACCACGGTCTCCGTGTCGTCGTTGCCGACGTTGTGCGTGCGATTGTTCTGGATGTTCATCCGGAGGTCGTTCTTGACGAGGCCCGTGAAATCGCGCTCGGCCTGCAGCCGCATGACTTCGCGCCCCGCGGCGTCCTCGAACATGAGCTCGTTGTAGCCGCCCGTCGCGGGCGACGACGCCGATCGGAGCCCGCTCTGCGTCTTGTTCGCCGGCAGCGGGTACGGCACCCTTTGCAGATTCGTGAACACGCGCCCCACGATGATGGGCCGGTCCGGATCGCCGCCGAGGAAATCGACGATCACCTCCTGCCCGATGCGCGGCAGCTGCACGCCGCCGTAGCCCGCGCCGCCCCACGATTGGCTCACGTGGATCCAGCACGAGCTGTCCTGGTTCATCTGGCTCTCGCGATCCCAGTGGAAATGCACCCGCACGCGGCCGAACTCGTCGGTATGGATCTCCTCGCCCGCGGGCCCGACGACCGTCGCGCTCTCCACGCCGTTCACCTTCGGCTTCGGCGTGACGAGCGGCGGGCGGTAGGGGATCTCGGCGCTGCGCGTCTCGAGCCTGTGGAACCACTCGCCGAACGACGTGCCCTCGTAGGTCGAATGCACCACGAGCAGCCGCTTCGAGAGCTCGCGCCGCGGATGATCGACGACGCGCATCACGGTCCCGGGCCGGAGCTCGACGAGGTTCGTGCGGAACGTGGCCTTGTGGGCCTCGGCGCGCTTGGCCTCGAGGCGGATCCGCGCGATGCGCTTGGCCTCCGTCTCGTCGTGCCGCGCCGCGCCTTTGTCGTCGGCGCTCGGCGTGGGTTCGCGCCCGTCGCTGCGGAAGAGGAACGCGCCCGGCACGTAATGGAACCGCTCCATCTGCTGCTCGAAGGCCTCGCCCTCGGCGTGCGTGCCCATGAGCTTGTAGTTCGCCGGCCGCCGGTAATCGTGGTCGAAGATCGTGTACTTGCCGGGCCGCGTGCGTTGCCCGACGCGCACCTCGGTGACGAACTCGAGATCCTTGTCCACCATCGGTTTGTCCACGAACCGGACGGCGGGCTCGCGCGGCGGATTGTCCTGCGGCGCGTCGTGCAGGACGAGCACCGTGTCCTCGCCCTGCTGGTCGAAGGAAAACGAGATCCCCGCCTCCTCGAGCAGCCGGCAGACGAAGGCGTAATCGCTCTCGCCGTACTGCACCCGATATTTTCGTTTCTTGTAGGCGGCCGCGTCGACCTTCTGCACGGGCTCGATGTTCCACTCGCGCAGGACCTGCAGCACGACCTCGAGGTCCGAGAGCTGCTGGAACATGCGGTGGTTGCGCCGCTGCGTGAGGAACCAGAGCTTCGGCACGATCACGAGCTCGTACGTGGAGAGCCCGGCCTCCTCGGACTCGATCTGCTGCATGTGATGGCAGATCCCGCCCCAGGTGCGGTAGGCGGAGGCGAGCAGCCGGTCGCGCGAGAGGGTGAACGTCGCCTCCCGCCCGAGCACGGCCTCGAAGTCGATCTCGGGGTTCGGCGAGAGCGCCACGAGGCGCACCTCGAAGAGATCCGACACCCTCTCCGTGACCTGGAACTTGCGCACGTCGAGCGTGTCCCCCGACGCGACCTCGACGTTCAAGTTGGGGCGCAGGACCTCGCCGGTCGAGAACATCACCATGCTCGTCTCTCCTCGGGCAACGCTACGCGCGGATGATAAAGGAAGATCCTACGAGACGGAAACAACTCCTTCCCGACGGTCTCCCACGCGTCCCATCGTGACCGTGGTAACGTCCCGCCATGGTCGACGTCCGCCTGGTGGGTCCCGAGCATATCGAGGACCTCCTCCTGCCCATTCGCACCGCCTTCGGCATCACCCCGCCGGCAGAGCGCCCCGAGCGCGGGCCCATGACCGAGTTCGAAACGCGATTCGTCGCGTACGAGGAGGGCGCGGTGGTCGGGGGCGGCGGCGCCCTGTCGATCACGCTCAGCGTCCCTGGCGGCGGTGAGGTCGCCTGCGCGGGCCTCACCATGGTCGCGGTCATGCCGACCCATCGCCGCCGCGGCGTCCTCACGGCCATGATGCGCCTCCACCTCGACGAAGCGCGCGCCCGCAAGCAGGCCCTCGCCGCCCTCTGGACCACCGAGGGCCCCATCTACGGCCGTTATGGGTATGGCCTCGCCTCCCTCGCTGGCGATATCTCCCTCGACCGATCCGCGGCCGCGTTCGCCGACGCGCGCCCCCTTCCCTTTTCCGCTCGCCTCGTCCCCGAGGCCGAGGCCGCCGAGCGATTCCCGCCGATCTGGGAGAACGCTCGCAAGCTCCACCCGGGCATGCCTTCCCGCTCGCCCGCGTGGTGGCGAAGGCGGCGCCTCTCGGACCCCGGATCGACGCCGGCAGGCGGGGGCCCTTTGCAGCGCGTGCTCATCGAGATCGACGGCCGTCCCGAGGCGTATGCGCTCTATCACGTCGAGCACAAATGGGACGCACACGTCACGGCCGGCACCGTGAACGTCCTCGAAGCCATGGGCCAAAGCCCCGCCGGCACGCGCGCCGTCTGGCGATACCTGCTCGACATCGACCTCATGCGCAAAGTGACGGCCACGAACCTGCCGGTCGATCATCCCCTGTTCGTCCTGCTCGCCGAGCCGCGGTGCCTGCATTTCACCACGTACGACGCGCTCTGGACGCGCATCGTGGACGTGCCGAGCGCGCTCGCGGCGCGCGCGTACGGGGCGCGCGATTCGATCGTGCTCGACATCGAGGACACGTTTTGCCCCTGGAACACGGGCCGCTTCCGCCTCGACGGCGGCGAGCGCCGCGTGACCCCGACCAACGACGCACCCGACCTGCGCCTGCCCATCGAGGCGCTCGGATCGGCCTACCTTGGCGGGGTCTCGTTCACCCAGCTCGCCGATGGGGGCCGCGTCGAGGTCTTGACCGAGGGCGCGGCGGCGCGGGCCGATGGGCTCTTTCGTTCGGCCCGCGCGCCGTGGTGTCCCGAGGCGTTTTGAAGGATGCGCGTCACTCCGCCGGCGGGGCGGAGGGCGGGTCGAGGCGCGCGAGGTCCGCCTGGACCTGGGCCATCGACGGCAGGCCGAGTTTTTCCGCGAGCTCGAGGTCCATCGGTGCGATCTCGGCCGGCGGGAGATACAGGGTGCTCGCCGGCGTGAGCCGGGCCTCGGCGAGCTCGGCGAGCGGCACCCAGTCCATGCGGGCCGCGCATCCGAGGTACATGGGCGCCTCGTAGATGCAGAGGCGGTGATCGCGGGGATAGAACTGCGCCAGGTAATCGACCAGCACGGCGATGGCGCTGACCTGGACGTCCATCAGCGCCTTGACGTGCCCGAACGAATCGGGCTGCCACAAAATGAGCGAGGCCGTCGTGTCCGGGCGACGGCGGGTGAGCACGAAATGGGTCGCCTCGTAGCTTTGACAGCCGTACGTCGCCGGATCCAGGCCGAGATCGGCGAACAAACAATCCTCGGCCGAAATCCCGGGCAGCATGCGGGCCTCGTACCCTTCCGTGCGTAGCTTCCGGATGGCGGCGTGCGCCGGATATGCGAAGACGCCCGGGTGGCCATAATAAGCGGCGCAGGTGCGCTGCCCTTTGCGCACGCAATCGACCATTCGATCGGTCATCTGCCGGTAGGTCACGTACCGCGGTTTGCCCTTCTCGTACAGGCCTTCCAGGGTCTGGGCCTCCGGCTTGAGCTTCAGGATCGCATTCTCTGCAACCAGGTCCGCGACGAGGTAGAGGACCGTATCCGCCCATTTGATCCAGGCGACGGCCTCCGGGGTGATGTGTCCCACCGTTTGTATGCCCGTCCCCACGACGACGAGCGATCCTTTGTTCATCGAGCGTTCTCCTCGCAGAAGAGAGCCCGGCGGCGCCCCATCGTGGAGCGCGCCGGGCATGAACACGAGAGCGGTGAGCTAGACGGAAGCCTGCAGAGGATAACCCGCGTAGACCTGGATGACCTTGTGGGCGCATTCCGCCGGGTACGAGGAATAGTAATAAATCGTGCCGACCTTGTGCGCGCGGCCCGCCGCGTCGCCGTCCACCACGCGGGCGTGAATGGCGTTCTGGTCCGTGCTCTCCAGGGCCTTCTGATCCTCGGCGCCGAGTCCGGCGGCCTTCATCGTCCCCTGCGGGTCGGCGACGTAGGCCGCGAGCTTCGCGGGGTCGAGCACCATCTCCGACAGAAAGTCGTTCAACAAGCTCGTTTTCATGGGTATCACTCCTCAGATGGAGTTCGGCCCGTGGATGTATCCCACGGAACCGCGCTCGACGGCAGGCTACGACCCGCCGCCGAGGAGACGCAACCACGCACACCGTCGGTTTCCTGCTGTCGGGATCGCCTGACGCCCTCGAAAACAAGCTCTTCAGCCTCTTCCCCCGCCTCTCCGATCGCCCTTCACTCGCCTGCTCTTCCCCCTTCGCCCACCCCGTCTTCTTTCGTGGTATGGTCCGCGCCCCCATGAGGAAGACGAGCCTCGACACCGTACTTCGCGTCAAATGCAAACATCGCGTGGGCCAGCTTGCCCGCCTTGCCACGGTCGTGGCCGAGCAGGGCGGTTTGCTTGGTGACATCACCACCTTGCGCATCGTGGAGAGCGATACGCTGCGCGAGATCACCGTCGAGACCCAGGACGAGGAGCAACGCGACCGCGTCATCGAGGCCGTGCGCGCGATCGACGGCGTCGAGCTGCTCGACGCGATCGACCGCGTCTTCGACATGCACAAGGGCGGCAAGCTCCACATGACGAGCCGGATCGAACTCCGGCATCAGCGCGACTTGCGTTACATCTACACGCCGGGCGTGGCCCGCGTCGCGCGTGCGATCGAGCGGGAGCCCGAGCGCGCGCGGCACCTCACGGGGATCGGCAACTCGGTCGGCATCTTCACGAACGGCACGCGTGTCCTCGGCCTCGGCCACGTCGGGCCGCTCGCGTCGCTGCCGGTCATGGAAGGAAAGGCCGTCCTTTACGACAAGTTCGTCGGGATCAGCGCCTCGCCGATCCTCGTCGACACCCTCGATCCGCGGGAGTTCGTGGACACGGTCCTGCGCCTCTCGCTCACGTTCGGCGGCATTCACCTCGAGGACATCCGCATCCCGGATTGTTACAAGATCGAGGAGGAGCTCATCGAGCGCCTCGACAAACCCGTCATGCACGACGACCAGCACGGCACGGCCACGGTCGCGCTCGCCGCGCTGCTCAATGCGTGTAAGATGACGGGCGTCTCGCTGGAAAAGGCGCGCGTCGGGCAGATCGGGCTCGGCGCGGCCGGGAGCGCGATCGCCCGGCTCATGATGGCGCACGGGGCGCGCGACGTGCTCGTGACGGATCGGTCCGAGGAGGCGATGGCGTGGCTCAAGGGCCTCGGCGCGCACCCGGTCGATCTGCCGACGCTCATGCGCGAGGCCGATATCGTGATCGCGGCGACCGGGAGGCCGGGGCTCATCGATCCGAAATGGATCCGGCCGGGGCAGGTCATCTTCCCGCTGTCGAACCCGGACCCCGAGATCGAGCCGGTCGACGCGCTCGCGGCGGGCGCGGCATACTGCAGCGACGGGCGCAGCATCAACAATGCACTCGCCTTCCCGGGCCTGTTCCGCGGCGCGCTCGCCGTGGAGAGCCGCGCGATCACGCCGGAGATGCGCATCGCGGCGGCGCGCGCGATCGCGTCGTGCGCCGAGAAGGGCGAGGTCGTCCCCTCGCCGCTCCTGCCGCACGTGCACGAGGCCGTGTGCGAGGCCGTCGTCGAGGCCGCCCGCGCGCAGGGGCTCGAAGGCACGGCGCGGCTCACGCCCCGCCGCTGACGAGAGGCTTCGAGCCGTTCAGGATGACGCGCGCCGTCGCGCCATCTTCCACCGTTCCCCACATTCGACCGAGACGACGGCACTGCGTGGCGGCGTGTGCTCCGCTCGGGTTCTGGGAATCGGGACGGTGGCCCGCCCCCCGCTTCCTGGCGCGCGGTGCGCAAAATCCGCCCATCGCCCCCCGGTTCCACGACCTTCCACGACCGAAGCCCTATATCAGGGCAACCGCTCGGCGCGCGCCCCCATGCATCGGCCTCTCCGAGCCCCGCCTCTCCGCGCGCCCTCTCGTCGTCGAGCCTCGCGCCGCCCCTCTCACGGCGGCGGATGGCCATCCCCGAGCCCCGTACGAGCTCATTATCCTGCACGCCGCGCGGTCGTTCGTGCCCTGGCCGCGCCTCGAACCCGGCTGCCATCGCGCGTCGAGGCCCGGTGCGTGCTTTCGCATGACCGCTCGCCCCCGCGACGAAGCCTGCGTGGCCCTCCCGCACGAGCGCGCTTGCCCAGGTGACACCCTCGTCGGCCTGTCCGCGCGCAAGATTTCAACGTCGAAAGCCCTCCCCCAGGCCCCCGTTCGCCTTGACGTCCCCGCCGTGGAGCAGCGAGGATGCCTACCATGATTGTCCACCTGTCCGATTTCATCCAATTGGTACAGTTTCCAACGGGCCGCCGTACCTACACATTCTATCGGGTATACGACATCGCGATCGCGCTTTCCGCTCCTGCCATCGCGGCCCTCGCCGCGGAGGCCATCGTCGCCGACGAGAAGACCCTCGCGCTCGAGCAGCGCTGGGCCACGAAGCGGCGGGCCGGTACGCCCTCGGCCAAGCAGCTCCGCGATCAAAAAGCGCTCCAGCGTGTCGATATCCAGCTCGACAACGCCCTCTCCGGCCTGCGCGGCGCGGGGGAGTCCCTGCTCAAGGGCGCCGACGAGGACGAGGACAAGGAGCTCATCGCCGACGTGGAGTCCCTCCTCCATGCCATTTTCCCGAATGGCGTCGCTGCCATCACGAATGCCCCGTACGACGTCGAGCTCGCCCTCGTGAAGGCGATCGTCGGCAAGCTCCAGGGAGACCTCGCGCCCCTCGTCGAGAAGCTCGGGCTCGGCGTCAATGCCGCGCGCATCGCCAAGCTCGCGCAGAAGTACGACGAGGCCCTGAAGGCCGTCGACAACCTCGATTTCGGCGTGGTGAAGGCCGCGCGCGAGGCCGGGCAAAACTATCTGCTCCGCATCGTGGCCAAGATCCTCGGCACGTACGACGAGCCCACGGGCGACCACCCGCAGAAGCGGGCCGCGCTGCTCGCGCCCGTCATCAAGCAAAGCGAGGCGATCCGGAGCCATATCCGCGCGCGTCGGAGCGCCCCCGACGTCGATCCGAAGACGGGTGAGGAGCAGCTCCCCGAGGAGACGACGGGCGCGGGCGGGGCGGAGGAGCCGCCCCCGGCCCAGGGGGGTTGAACGGAACGCGTGGTTGGCCTCGCCTGTCGATTTTCCGTTACCATTTCGGGGGTGCGGGCAAGAGGCAGGTGAGGCCGATCGTGAACGACTCTGCACTCCTCGCCACGCTACAAGTGGAAGCGCGGTGTGAGCGAAGGAGCTCGTCGTTGACGAGGTTCTGCTGGGCGTCCTAGTCTGGATCGCGGAGGTGGGGCATGAGAACGGTGGTACCGCAGCGAGCGGCGGCGGTCGTGTTCCTGGGCGCGCTTGCAGTTCTGGTGGTCCAGGGCTGCGTGATAAAAATTGGGTCAGGGACGGGGGACTGGACCGATGGGGAGGGGACGAGTTCGGGCGGGAGCACGACGAGCGGGGAGACGGCGGAGGCAGGAGGCGGGGAGGTGACCTCAGAAGAGGAGGCTCAGGCGGCGTTTGCCAAGGCGGATCCCGTGGAGGTCGCCCGAGCGACGGCCATTGCATCCTACGCGGCTGTGAAGACGGCGAGCCTCGTGGAGGCGCAAGTATTGGATCCCCAAGCCGTCGATCCGGTCGTCCTCGAGCAACTCGTGAACCAGGCTGCGCCGATCGCAAGCGACGAGGCGCTCGCTTGGGTGGACACGCTCGACGTCGAGGCGCTGGCGCAGTCCATCCATCCAGATTTTTCCTGCCCTGAAGAACCCTACCTTTGCCCGTGACACGCCAAGTGTGAATGGCTCCTCCCGAAAGGCACGTTCTGCGTGGTTTCCGGGTGCGGGCTCGGTTCGTGCCCCGTGTGCCCAGTCCTGTTCAAGAACCTCATCGTCGACTCGTGGTGCTCCTATGGCTGTCTACACAATGGCCAGGTCATTGGTGGGGCGTTCACGCTGAAGACACGTTTTCGTGACCTGGGGCCGATCTGTATCCCGCTGTAGAGCGCCCATGCAAACACCTGCCAACGATTCATGGCCCTGGCAATACGCCGACGTCATCAACGCCGGCGGATGGATCTACGTGCTGGCAGCCCCGCGTCTCTGGTCCGTGCTGCGGCGTATCCCCCCGAAGGAGCACGTTCTTCGGCTGGTCGATGCATTCGCGCAATACGCCTACAGCGACCACTGCTATCACTCCATTCCGCATTCTGCATCGCGTCCCGACCCGTCACGCCGCGGGCCTGCGGCCGCGCGCCTGCGTGATCTCCTCGTCCAGTGGAACCCGCCGGAGGTCACCCCCGCCATCCAGGAAGCCGCGCGCGCGGTTCTTTGCGAGGAGCGTATCGCGTTGGCGGATGTCCCGTGGGAGGAACGCGGACCCTATGAAGACGAAGTCCCGGTCGAGGCGGGCCTGCTCTGGCCCGAGGGCTCCTGGAACGAACAGGCATTTCGAGACGCCGGAGGTCCGCCACCCGCTCCGGGCAAGCCGCGTCCTCCGCGCCCCGGTCCCCGCGTGCTGCGCCACGAACCCATGACCACCGCAGAATGGGCGAGGAGCGACGAACCCGGGGAGCTTTTCGACGGTGTGCTCGTCGAGGAGGAAGCCGCGACGCCCGCGCATGAGGCCGCCGTTGCGTGGATTCTCCAAGCCTTGCGCGCTTGGGCCGAGCCGAGGGGGGCCAAGGTATTCGGACCAGGTCACAAACTCGTGGTTTCGGAGCGCATGGGCATGGTGCCCGATGCTTGTGTTTTCATGGCGCGTGATCCCCGAGACGGCGAGGCGGTCGTCAGCAGGACGAGGCCCGCGCTCGTGGTGGAGGTGTTGAGCCCCGACCCCGTCGACATGGCGCGAGACCGTGTCCAAAAGCTCCCGGCTTATCGGGGCGCAGAGATCGCCAACGTCTGGGTCGTCGACCCGGTCATGCACATCGTGGAGTGCTTCGAGCGCTCGCCAGACGGGCAGCACCTCCTGAGGTATGTGGGCGAGAGCGGCACGTTCACGCCGCCAGGTTTCGAGGGGATGGCGCTCGATCTGGATGCCTTGTGGGCAGAGGTCGACCGAGTCGCGCCATCACCTGCTTCCTGAGCCCCGCCGCGTTCTCTCCGCAGCCTGGATCTCGTCCAGCGCTTGACGAGATGAAGTCGTATGGATTGGATCCGAACTGACCCACGCGCGCCGGATGCCGAGCGAGTCGAGATCTGATGACACAGGTATCGCTCGACCAGCCGGCTTCTTCATCCGAACCGCGGCGCGGGGCGCTCCTCGTCGCAGCAGGCATCCTCCTTTCTCGCCTGGTCGGCCTCGCACGCCAGCGCGCGCTCGCTCATTACTTCGGCACTTCGATGGCAGCGGCGGCCTTCGCGGCCGCGCTGCGCATCCCCAATTTCCTGCAAAACCTCTTCGGTGAAGGCGTCCTTTCGGCGTCCTTCATTCCGGTCTACGCGGCGCTCACCGGCCGTCGCGAGCAGGAAGAAGCCGACCGCGTCGCCGGCGCGGTCTTCGGATTGCTCTCGCTCGTCATCGGGCTGCTCACCGCCCTCGGAATGATCGCGCTGCCGTGGCTCATGGCGCTGATCGCGCCCGGCTTCGTCGGCGAGAGTTACGAGCTCACGGTGCGGCTCGTGCGGATCGCGTTTCCGGGGACCGCGCTCCTCGTATTCTCCGCGTGGTGCCTCGGGGTGCTGAACAGCCACCGCCGGTTCTTCCTCTCCTATGCTGCGCCCGTCGTCTGGAACTCGACGATCATCCTGGCGTTGCTCGTCGCGGACGCGGAGGACGCCGCAGAGCTCGCCGTCATCGCGACATGGGCCACCGTCGCGGGCAGCGCGCTCCAGTTCGGCGTGCAGCTCCCCGCGACGCTCCGGCTCCTCGGTCACTTCCGCCCCTCGTTCGGCATCACGAACCCACACGTTCGCCAGGTCGTCCGAAATTTCGTGCCCGTGATGTTCGCGCGTGGCGTCGTGCAATTGAGCGCCTACATCGATCTTGCCTACGCCTCTCTGCTCTCTGCGCGCGCGCTCGCCGCGCTCTCCCAGGCACAGAACATCTCTCTTCTGCCGGTCAGCCTCTTCGGCATGGCCGTATCGGCGGCCGAGCTCCCGGCCATGTCTCAGGTGAGCGGCACCGCGTCCGAGGTAGCCAGGGCCATGCGGACACGAATCGATGCAGGCTTGCTTCGCATCGCGGTCCCGGTCGTGCCCTCCGCGATTGCGTTCCTGATGCTGGGCGACGTCGTCGCAGCCGCCATCTTCGAGACGGGCGCGTTCCGCGCCGCCGACACGCGTTACGTGTGGTACTTGCTGATGGGCTCCGCCGTCGGCCTGCTGGCGTCGACCTCCGGCAGGCTCTATGCGTCCGCCTTCTACGCGCTCAAGGACCCACGTACCCCATTTCGGTTGGCCGTCGTGCGCGTGGCGTTGACCGCGGCCCTGGCGTTCTACTCCGTCCGTTACCTGCCCGCGCAGCTAGGCCTTCCGCGCGACCTCGGCGGCGCCGGGATCACCGCGAGCACGGGCCTCGTCGCTTGGTTCGAATACTTGCTGCTCAAGCGGTTCCTCGGTCAGCGGATCGGCCCCACCGGGCTCGGGCGGGGCGTGCTGGCGAAGCTGTGGGGCAGCGCGATCGGCGCGGCGACGCTCGCGCTCGGATTGAAGTGGGCGCTCGGCCGGCTGCTCGGAGTCCGCGACGCCGCAGCAGCGGAGTGGGGCGGCACGTTCCTGATGCCACCGGCGCTCCACCCGGTGCCCGCTGCCATCGTGATCCTGGGCGTCTTCGGCGCGGCCTACTTCGGCCTGGTGATCCTCTTGGATGTGCCGTTCGCGCGAGAGATGATCCGACGGCGGCTCCCGGCGCGCCTCCGTGGAAAGACGTAAATTCAGCCCGCCTCGCTGACCGAACCTTCGACCGCTCCACGTGCCATCGCACGCCTCTTGCCTCCTTTCGCCCTCGAGACACGCGGAGGGCAGACCATGCGCGCGCTACCCTGGGGAATCCTCTACCTGGCGGCCAGCCCGGCGCTGGTCCCGCCCTGCCCCACCGACCTTCCCGGCTTTCAGGACTGGCACGAGCGAACGACGCGCGCCTTTTTTGCCAGCAATCTCGAAGGCGAAATCCTCGTCGAGATCGCCACGACGTTGAGGCGCTGCAGCCCGCAGCTCGAGGCAGTTCCCGCCGCCCGAAAATGCATGAGCAACTTTTCGAGCTTCTTCGAAGCGGTGACGCGGGACAAACTGGTGAGCGGCCACCAGATGGGCGCTTCGATTCCGGACGAGCAATACTTCTCCGAAATGCCGTATCCCGAGATGCTGGAGCTACCGGCGGAGCTGAAGGATCAAGAGCTTCTCCGGTGGCTCGACGAAAACGACGACGCATCCATCACGAGCGCGCTCTCGTACATCGATGGAATCAACGCGACGATCCCCGACCCGCGACTCCAATGGATCGCTTTCATCTACACGTCGCAGCATCTGCCCACCCCCGACGGCACGCGTTCGCTCGGCCGGTTCTTCGTCTACGTTCCGCGCAAAGACTTCGACCAGTACATCCAGTTCGGGCTCCAGCAGGATCCCGCCGGCAAGCCGCCGAATGGCGTCTCGGTCGTGGCCGTCCAGAAAACGGCAGCGGGAACGGGCGAGGTGCTGAAAATACCGCGCGCGAGATTGAAGGACTTCTGGCGGAAGCGCGACGGCGGCAGGATCGAGATCGGCACACGACTCGACGAAACCGGCATCGCCGAGAACTGCTACACCTGCCACAAGCAGGCCACCCTTCCCATCACGCCCGATCCCCTCGAATTCGACGAGGCTCGCTTCGGCGAGAAGTTGAACCTCGTGAACGCGCGGATGGCGAGCCATGGCGCCCTCGACCTCGACGGATTCACGCGCTCGGCTTACGGGCCGCCGATGGGTCCCCGGACCTCGCCGCTGCGAACGCCGGAATTCCTCGCCGCTTGCTCCGCCGGCCGGGTCGCGCCGGAGCGGCTCGCGCGGCTCGGAGAGGCCATGCAATGCGCCACTTGCCACGATGGCCATGTGCGCGGGGAGCTGAATTATCCGAGCGGGATCCATGCGCAGCCCCAGGGCGGGACGCTGGTGAGCTTTTATGTCGTGAATCACAAGAAGATGCCGCTCGGCGCGACCGACCTTTCCGAGCCCGAGCGCCACGCCCTGGTGGAGTGCCTGAATGCCGAGTACTATCGAGGTTTCGGCGATCAGCCCGGGATCCTCCAGGCGTGGATGCTCGAGGAGGATTGCTGGCGGGAGGCCATGCGCTAGCCAGTGATCGCCACGACGGTCACCAGCATCCCCTGCACCTTGTAAAGCAATCGCCGCGCGCCCATGCGGTTTTGCAGGTGTCCATCCTTTCGACCGTGAAGCGCCATCACCCCGCGTGGCACCGGATCGAAGGCGAGCGCGTCGATCTCGAGCGACAGCTCCTCCCGCTCGGCCGGCCCGAGCGCTTCGAGGTCTCGCACCGCGCGCGCGAGCAGCTCGATGTCGCGAACGTCCCTCCCTCGTCCGCGTCGGCTCGCGCGCGCCGCGTTGCCTCGCCAGGACACCGGCTCCTCGTTGCCTTGCTCGGCCCAGGCCGCGGTGATCGCCTCGTCGTCGATGCGCAGCGCGAGCTCCTCGGCGAGCTTGGCCACGAGCTCCGCCGGGAGCGGCGCGTCCCCCTTCGAGAGCCGCTCCGCGAGCGCCGAAAGCACCTCGGCCTGTGCGGCCCGAACGTCCTCGTTTCCGCGCGTCTCGTCCATCATCGGGCCCACGATACACGAACGTGCCCGCCGCGAGCGACCCGTGGTAGGGTCGGGCCGTGCGCCTCTCGCCCCTCGTGTTCGTCCTCGCCCTCTTCGCGGGCAGCCCGCGTCCGGCGTCGGCCGAGGCGCCCCCGGAGACCACCGCCGACAAGCGCCGCTGGTGCGCGGCCGAGCTCCCCGCGCTGCCGAACGAGGTCTGTTACTTCGTCCCGGAAAAACCCGCGCCCGGGCCGCGCACGCTCATCATTCACCTGCACGGCGTCGTCCAGCCCGATACGAACGATCAATGGAACTCGCAGCGCAACGCCGCGCGGGTGGGCGCGACGTACGGCCATACCGTGATCATGCCGCGCGGACGCCGCGGGATCGGCCCGAAGACGATGGAGTCGTGGTGGGCCTGGCCGACGAGCATGGACGCGCGCCGGATCCACGAGGACGCGCTCGTCGCGGAGTGGACGGCCGCGCGGCAAGCGCTGGAGCAAGCCGCGGGCAAACCATTCGAGCGCGTCTACGTCTTCGGATTCTCGAACGGCGCGTATTACGCGACCTCGCTCGCGATGCGCGGCCGGCTCGACGTCGCGGGTTATGCGCTCTTCGCGGGCGGCTCGGGCGCGCCGTATCACGAGACGGAGGCGAAGGAGACGAAGAAACGGGCGCCGATCGTGGTCGCGTGGGGCGCGGGGGATCCCTCGCACGACAAGCAGAAGGCGCTCGCGAAGATGCTGAAGCGAATGCGCTGGCCGCACCTGGAGATCGGGCGTCCTCGCGCCGGCCACGCGATGACGGACGAGCAGGTCGAGAAGGCGCTCGCTTTCCTCGGCAAGCACTGACGTTCGATTTTACGGAACGCCGTGAAGCTGGACCACGCCCGCTACTCGCAACCGCGCCGGATGTGCTAACCTCGGCGCGTGGCGAAGGAACGGGGGCGCGAACTCGGGGCGATCGCGGTCGCGATCGTCGCGCACATGCTCTTCTTCGCCGTCGCCCCGCGCGGCCCCGCGCCGGGGGCCGAGGTGCTCACGCCCCGCGTCGAGCCGCCGGCGGATACGACGGTCGATATCGAGGAGGAAGGCACGCCCGGCACGGTGATACGCGCGCCGGCTCCCGCACCCGAGCAGACGCCCACGCCCGAATCGGCCCGCGTGGCCGTGCGTGCACCTGCGCCCGCGCCCGCGCCCGAACCCGCGCCCGAACCTGCGCCCGCCCCCGAATCCGCTTCCGCGCCCGCGCCTGCGCCCGCCCCCGAATCCGCGCCCGCGCCCACGCCCCCCGCGCCGAGCCCTCCCGTCGACGAATATGGCGGCGCACCCGCGCCCGCGCCCGTCGTCGGCGCCCTCCCCGGCCTGGGTTCGCCGGTCTGGGCCGTCCCGGGCGTCGTCCCCGGCGCGCCGGCAGCGCGGCCCGCGCCCACCACCATCGAGGCGGCGCGCCCCGTCGACTCCGATATCGCGAGCCGCGTCATTGCCGGCACCCTTCACAACAAGGACAAATCCACCGGCATCGACGTCCCCGCGGCCGGCGTGGTCGCCTCCACCATTGCGAACGCCGTCCGCGGCTCGGCGGTCAAGGACGCCCGCGCCACGTTCGAGGTCAAGCTCGACGCGCAAGGCAAGGTCGAAGGCGTTCGCCTCGTCAGCACGACGGACGCCAATGCGAACCACTGGACCGGCGTCGTGGAGGCCGTGAAGAGCGGCCTCGCCGCACGGTCCTTGCAAATGGGCTCGGACAAACAGGGCGTCACGGTCGTCGTCAAGATCGAGTCGAAGGTCCAGTATCCGGCCGGCAGCAAGGTGAAGGGCGAGATCAAGCCGCTCTGCGCGAACGAGGTCATCGAGCAGCTCGCGCAGGCGATCCAGGACGGGATGTCGCAGGGCGGCGGCGGTGGTTACACGCGCGGCGTGCGCGACGATCAGGGCCGATTCATCCCGTACAGCGACCTCGACGAGGAGCGCAAGCGCCTCTTCTGCATTCCGATCGGCATCGCCGGCGGGGGCGACCTTTCGAACTTCGGCGGCGCCCACATGTACAACGTCGTGAGCTCCTCGTTCACGATCAAGCGCGCCGGAGAGCAAGCCTTGCCCGCGGATACGCCGCTGCCCGTGGATCGGAGCGCCCCGTGGGTCCCCGCCGCGCCGGGCAAGACGCGCCCGCCGCCGCCGCCGAAGAAAAAGAAAAAAAAGAAGCCTTGAGGGCCGGCTCGGGCGGACGCGCCTGCACGGCGGGGGCACCGTTTACTGCATGCACGCCTCGTACGAGTAGAACTGGTCCCAGTCGACGGGCGCCCTGCAGGAGAGGTTGTAGTAGCAGCACAGACCGGTCACGGGATCCTTCGCCCATGCCGATATTTGAGGGCATTCGTGCTTGACGTTTCGCGGCAGCGGGCACTCGGGTGGATTGTAGTGGCACTTTTCCCGCGAGATGGGCGCCATGGGGGACCAGCACAGGCACGCGTCACAGTAGCTGCCTCCGATACACTCGCCGCAGACGCCGGTGTCCGGATGAAGACAACACTCCGGGATCGGGAGCGTCGGGTCGAGCGTCTCCGCAGCGGGGGCCTCGATCTCCTGCGGCGGCTCGACCGCGCACGCAGCGACGAGCAAGCCCTGCGCGGCGAGGGCCAGCGGTAGTACATACGCAAAACGAGACGAAGGTCGGCGCATCGTGTCCTCCTGGAGAAGTGGTCACACCAGATACCATTTTCCAGACTACGATGACGCATCCCCCTGTGGCAAGGCGTCGGCTTCGCGAACGCGTATCGACCGGTCGTCCCGTCCCCGCGCGACGAGCTTACTTGCCGGCCCTCGGATCCACGGGGATCACCTCGACCTCGACGGGACCCGGCTTCTGCCCTTTGACGTAGACCCGCGGCTGGTTCATGACCGAATACCAGAAATTGCCGTCCGGCGCGGCGATGAAGCCGCTGATCGTGTAGTTGTCGAACGGGTCGAATTTCGACTGATCGGCCTGGATCTCGAACGCATAGGGCGCCGGCCCCGAGAGCTTTTTCTTGATCTTTCCGAGCTCCACGCGCTCCGTCTTGCGGATGTTGCCGCCGGAGAGCGTCAGGATGAGCTCGAAATCGGGGGATTCGATCGGCTTTGCATTCTCGGCCAGGCGAACGAGCCCGGTGATGGTGCCGCCCGTCCACTCGGATTGCTCCACCGGCGCATCGTCGGCCGGCGGCGTGGAGGGCAGCGTTGGTTCGGGCGTCGCGGGGTCGGGCTCGGCGGAGCCTCCGCAGCCGAGAAAGACAACGGCGGCCAGGGCGATCACGAAGGGCTTCATCGGGCATCCCTTATCGCGACGGCGCGGGCCGTTCAACGGATGGGGACGCGTTTCTGCCTTTCAATATCTTTCACCGTCTCGAGCGCCTGAATCTGCGCGTCGAGCGTCTGCCGCTGCCTTCGCAGCCGCTCGATTTGCGCGACCGTATCGACCGTGACGAGGTCCGGCTCCTTCGCGGCGATGTCGACCATGCTCGCGACGCCGAGCGCGCTGCTCGCGCTGGCGAGCCCGTCCGCGACCGCGCCGGTCGCGCTCGGGAAGGTCGTTGCGCTGCTTTGCTCAAGCCGCACGAGGCGGCCTTTCGTGTCGAACCCGAGCGCGAGCTTGCGCTTGGCGAAGGCGGCCGGATCAAAGGATACGGTCGCCGGAGACTCGCGTGGATCCATCACGTCGATGATCCGCGCGTCCACGATACGAATCCCCTCGTACGACTCCCCGATCCGCCCTCCGTCCGGATCCGCGATCTTTCCTTGCGAAAGCAGCCGCAGCGTGGCCGCGCGCGACGGACGATAGAACACGCGCCCTTCCGCGACTTCCTCCTCGACCGGCGCCGCGCTCTTCGGGGTTTTCGGCGGCGTACCGCGGTCGGGGGTCAAGGCGATCGCGATGCGGGTCGCGTTCCAGAGCTCCAGCATGGCCGGGTGCTTCGCGAGCTTCGCCGGCACGTCGGCCGATTGCGTGCCCTCGGGAAGCGTGGCTTCTTCGGGGATCTCCGCGACGTCGAAGACTCGCACCACGTCCCGCGTGATCGACTCCGGCGCGAACCGTTGCTCCTCGGCGAAGGCCTCCCGCCGGGCCTCGAAGGCGGAGGTCACCTCCTTGCGTTCTTCGAGGGCCGCGCGGAGCGAGGCGTCGAGCAAGGCGCGCTTCGATTCGAGCGCGGCGAGCTCCTTCGCGTCCGCGGCGCCGATCTTGTCCTCGACCTCCTTCTTCGTTTTCCTGCGCTCGCTCGCGATCGCGTCGAGCTCGTGTCCGCGCAAAAAGAGCTTTCGACCCTCCGCGTTCGCGGCGAGGAAATACAAGGTCTGCATGGGCAAACCTTCGAGGTCCTCGCACGGAAACTTTGCAGCCGAAGGATCTGCGCGGAGCTTTCCACACACGAACGTCCGCGCGGCCTCGGTCCCGCGATCCGCGAGCCCGACCAAAAAGCCGGCAATGGTGGCCGCCGCTTCCAGCGTATCGGCGACGACCTGCCCCTCGCGCCCCGTGCTCTCCACGTTGATCGACTTGAGCAGACCATTGCCATACGTCTCGACGGCCAGCGAATCGTCGGACGTGTGGCCCGGTTCGAGGTGGAGCGCATAAAACTCCCGCGTGTCCGGCACGTGCAGAACCGTGACCGTCGCCGCGCTCTGCTCCACGTCGAACGGCAGGCTCTTCACCTTGAACTCGTACAGCCCCGCGTCGTTTTTCTCGTACGAAACGCTCCTCCGCGACGTGAGCGTGGTCCGGACGCCGACCTCGACCAGCGTCTTCGGCAGGTGATACCGGATCCCCTCGGGCGCGGCTTCTCCGTACGCGTGCGGGCCGCTCCCGATCATACGCGTGCCCCCGCAGCCGAACGCCGGCAGGGCCGCGAGCGCCGCCGCGAGGACGAAAAACCGTGCCGCGCGTTTCGCCTCATCGATTCGCATCAGAGAATCACCATCGTCCCGAGCGTCTGCCGCATGTCTCGCAGATCCTGCGCATACCCCGGCGGCGCCGTCGCCAGCCATTCCTCGACGCGCCCGAGCCAGCGCGCGCGAATCTCGTCCACGACTTTCGGATCGAGCGTCTCGACGACCGCGCGCACGGTCTCGGCGTCGAACTCGCGCCACCGCTGCCGCCCCTCCGGCGAATGCCAGCGCGGCTTGCCCTCGAACCCGACGACGAGCCGCGCCCCGAGCCCCGCGAGCCGCGAAAGAAGCGGCCCCGCGCCCGTATCGCAGCACATGAAATGCAAGGCGCGGTTCTCCGCCCAGAGCCTGAGCTCGTCCTCGGGGAAATCATCGGCGAGGAGGAGGCCCTTCGGCGAATTCGTGTCGAGGACCCGGCTCGGCTCGCCGTGCGAGGTCACGAGGATCGCCGCATAAGGTCGCCCCTCTTCCGCGGCGGCGCGAAGCGCGGCGACGACGGTGCTGCGCTCGGTGAGCGTGCGGCCGAAGCGCACGACGCGGCCGCCGAGGCCCGCGTAAAGCGAATCCCGCATCCGCTGGATCTCGACCGTGTCCTCGTCGTACGCGCTGTCGATCGAGAGGACGCGGCGCTCGATCCGCGGGCCGGATTCGACGGGCAACGTCATGCCATGCCCTTCGCTTCGAGCCATTGCCGCGCGAGGCCGTCGATCTCGGCTTCGAGCGGATGGAAATCGCGCCGGAGATAGGACTTGATGCCCCGCAAGAACACGCGCTGGCCGATCGGATGCTCGCGGAGCTTGCGCAGCTCGGCCCGGAGATCGACGTCGCCGCGGCGGCGGTCCTGCTCGAGGAGCACGAGCGTCCCGGCGATCCAGAAGGCCGCGAGCGTCGAGGCGGCGAGGGCCATGCCGGCGACCCGCAGCGCGTAACTCGGCGCGACGGTGCCGAGCACGTCGAACGCGACGGCGCGGTGCTCGATCTCCTCGGCCGCGTGCCAGAAGAGCAGGTCGCGCAGCGCCGGGTGGGCCCGATCGAGGAAGCGCTCGCGGAGCGCGTTCTCGGCCATGATGGCGGTGAAATGCTCGGCCGCCGCGGTGACGGCGAGGCGGAACGCCGGCGGGAACGCGGGTTCGAGGATGCCGTACGCGATCTTCTCGTAGACGCGGAGGAACGGCTTGATCTCGTAGCCCTGCTCCTCGAGGCGCTCGAAGAAGCGCTCGTGCGTGCGGGCGTGTCGGCCCTCCTGGGCGAAGAAACCTTTCACCTGGGCGCGGAGCGCGGGGTCTTCGAGTTTGTCGAGGTAATGGTGGACGCTGCGCACGAAGAAACGCTCGCCCGCCGGGAACAGCAGATTGACGCCGTTCGCGATGTGCGTCGCGAGCGCGTTGCCCCCGAACCAGTGGCGCGGGACGGTCTCGTCGAAGTCGAGGCCGGGATCACGAGGCTTGATGGCGGGACGTTCGTGGGAGGTCTGCATGGCCGAGTCCTGGGACGATTCGAGGGTACCCTCACGCCCTTGCCCGGTCAACGCGATGCTCCCGAGAATCGCGGCAAGCCGGATGCTCCGAGGTGCAGGCTTTCGCCGCGCGTGATCCGGCCATTTTCATCGCCGCCGACTTGCGCCAAACTCCCCGCCGCGATGTCCGCCCGAACCGCACTCCTCCTCGCCACGCTCTCGCTCACGGCCTGCTCGGCCGCGGAAACCCCGACGCCCGAGCGCATCTCCACGCCCGCCGCCGTTCCCGCGGCCGCCGCCGCCCCCGCGACCGCCTCCGCTGCCGCCGCAGCGACCGCCTCCGCTCCCGCGACCGCCTCCGCCCCCCGCGATCCGAACGTCGACAAACTCCAGATCGCCGCGCAGGTCGACTCGCATGCGTACGACATGGTTCGTTCGCTCGTCGACGAGGTCGGGCCGCGGCTCGCGGGGTCGCTCGGGGACAAGGCCGCCGTCGCCTGGGCCCTCCGGACCATGAGGGAAAAAGGGCTCGAAAACGTGCGCGCCGAAAAGGTCATGGTCCCGCATTGGGAGCGCGGCGCGGAGAGCGGGCGGATCGTCGCGCCGTATGCCCACACCCTCGCGATCGCCGCGCTCGGCGGGAGCATCGGGACGCCCGCGAAGGGACTCGAAGGCGAGATCGTCATGGTCGAGTCGCTCGACGCCATGGCCGCCATGGACGAGGCCAAGGTCAAGGGCAAGATCGTCTTCTTCTCGGCCCCCATGACCCGCACGAAAGACGGCTCGGGCTACGGCAAGGTCGCCGGGATGCGGTACCGCGGTGCGATCGCCGCCGCGAGGAAAGGCGCGATCGGCATGCTCCTCCGCTCGATCGGCACCGACCACGACAGGCTCCCTCACACGGGCGGCATGGCCTACGACAAGGACGTCCCCAAGATCCCGGCCGCCGCGATCTCCGTGCCCGACGCGGAGCTCATCGCGCGCCTGGTCGGTCAGGGCAAACCCGTGCGCGTGAGCTTCTCGCTCGGCGCGAAGCTCCTGCCCGACGCCGAGAGCGCGAACGTGATCGGCGAGGTGAAGGGGCGCGAGAAGCCCGACGAGATCGTCCTCATCGGCGCGCACCTCGACGCGTGGGACCTCGGGCAAGGCGCGATCGACGACGGCGCCGGGTGCGCGGCCGTCCTCGAGGCCGCGAAGCTCGTGCTCGGCCTCGGCGCCCGGCCGCGGCGCACGATCCGCGTGGTGCTCTTCGCCAACGAGGAGAACGGCCTGCGCGGCGCGGTCGCGTACGCCAAGGACCACGCGGCCGAGCTCGACAAGCACCAGCTCGCCCTCGAGATCGATCTCGGCGCGGGCCGCGCGCACACGACGCGGTTCCTCGTCGCGGAGACTTCGCGGCCCGTGGCCGAGCGGATCGCGAGCCTCCTTTCGCCGCTCGGGATCCAGTACGACAAGGGCCTGGCGCACGGCGGCGCCGACCTCATCCCCTTGCACGCCGCGGCCGTGCCGATCGTGGATCTGCACCAGGACGCGACGAACTACTTCGACGTGCACCACACGGCGAACGACACGCTCGACAAGGTGACGAAGGAGGATCTCGATCAGGTCGTCGGGGCCGTGGTCACGGTTGCATGGGCGGCTGCCGACGCGGAGGAGACGTTCGCCCGCGTGCCGGAAGAGCTGCGAAAGCGCTGAACAACGCGCTTTTCGAGGGCGACCGCGCCGGCCTATAGTCGCTCGATGCGAATCGGTATCGGCTGGAAAATGCTCGTCCTCGGGACGTTCTTGGGGCTCGTCGCGTGCGGCGCGGAAGAGCCCCCTCCCAACGCCACGACGAGCGGCACGGGCGGCAGCGGCGGCAGCGAGCCGAAGCTGCCCCCGGCGCGGTGCGGCGAGCTCTGCGATCACGTCTCGCAGATCAAGTGCTTCGTGTGGGCGGACTGCGCGAAGGATTGCGCGGCCTACCTCGACGCGGACGAGGCGTGCGAAAGCGCGTTCGAAACGCTGCTCGGCTGCTGGGCGGATCAGAAAGCGGATTTCACGTGTATGCCGTCGCAGGTCGTGCCGCCGGCCGGCTGCAAGGCCCAAGAGGACGCGTTCCAAGCCTGCGCGCAGGGACAAACGCGGAGCGATACGGCCGCGTGCACGGGGCAAAGCGGCACGGATGCCCCCGACGCGTGCACGAGCGCGACGACCTGCGCCGGGGTGGGCGAGCTGCGCGCGACGTGCGCGCGGCTGGCCGACGGGACGACGTGGCAGTGCGCCTGCCGCTCGAATACCTCCCTGCTCGGGACGTGCACGCAGCCTTCGGGCCAATGTGACAATCAAGAGGGTTGCTGCGCGGCATTTTTCTACTGACGTCGACGGAAAAACCCACCCACGTTGCGCGAGGTGCGCTGCGGGTCCGTCGACGACGGGTGTGTCGCGGCCACCCTCGAGGGCTCGCCCGTGACAGCGCCCCCTGAACGGAGGGCACGGAGGAAGAAAAACCCGCCATCGACCCTCGACGCGGACGCGCCTCCGCGTTACAGGGGCGGACCATGAAAACCACGGTATCGTTTGTCGGGATGCTCTCCCTCGTCGCGAGCGCTTTCGCATGCGGCGGCGGGGAGCCCGAGGTGAAGGATCCGTCGACGGAAACGGCGAAGCCGGCCGAGACGACGGCCACGACGCCCGAGCCCGCGGCCACGACGGCCGCGACGACGACGGCCACGACGACCACGACCGAGGCGAAGAAGCCCGCGCCCCCGCCGCCCGTCGTCGAGGACATGAAGCCGAGCGAGGACCCGAAGCCGCTGCCGAGCGTGAAGATCACGGCGCCGAAGAACGACGCCTCGATCGGCGACCTCGCCAAGGCAAAGGACTTCGAGATCAAGCTCGACGTGAAGGACTGGGCCACGGTCGAGAAAGGGCCGCACGTCCACCTGATCCTCGACGATCTCCCGTACAAGGCGATCTACGACACGAAGAAGCCCGTGAAGGTCTCCGAGCTCCTGCCCGCAGGCACCGAGCTGAAGGAGGGAGAGCACACGCTCGTCGCGTTCGCGAGCCGCGCGACGCACGAGTCGGTCAAGGGCAAGGGCGCCCAGCAGCTCGTGACGTTCTGGGTCGGCAAGAAGGGCAAGAGCACGTTCGACCCGAAGAAGCCCCACGTCGTCTACAGCCGGCCCAAGGGCGAAAACAAGGGCGCGATGGGCCAGGAGCTGCTCATCGATTTCTATCTCTTCGGCACGGCGCTCGACAAAGGCGAGAAGGTCAAATACACGATCACCGGCCCGAGCCTCACCACGCCGCTCACGGGCGAGTTCACCACCTGGGCCCCGAAGGTCGCGAAGAACCTGCCCAAGGGCGACTACGAGGTCACGGTCGAGCTCGTCGACAAGGACGGCAAGCCCATCGAGGGCCCGCTGACGAAGACGACGCGCAAGGGAATCTCGCTCGATCCCGAAGCCGCCGCGAGTGATCCGCACGCCGGCCACGGCACCGAGCCCGCCCCCGCAAAGAAGTAAATCGCAAAGCGTCGCGCCGGGGTTTCACCCCGGACCCCGACCAGGGGTTGTCCACCCCTGGACCCGGACCAGCGCAAGCGCTGGACCCAGGGCGACAGCGCGCAATGCGCGCTGTCGACAGGG
>NZ_JASBQE010000136.1 GCF_029960785.1 Polyangium sp. 15x6 | reverse complement strand
CAACGGGCCCGTTGGAAGAACTGCGCACCGCGCAGTTCTTCCATCCCGAGTCCAGGGCTTGCCCTGGTCCGGGTCGAGGGGCGGATAGCCCCCGCGGGGTCCGGGGCAGCGCCCCGGCGCGACGCCTTCAGTACGACACGTCCATCTCGAGGATGACCGTCTGGATGCCCTCCGTCACGCCGTCGCGGCGGGTCGGGTAGACGGTCACGGATGCGCGCTTGTTCGACACGAGGTCGACGAGCGTCGAGATGTAGCCCGATTGCAGCGGGGAGTACCAGGGAATGGCCCACGCCGGGATGCCCCGCTGCACGAACGTGATCGTGCCTGGCGAGAACGAATTCGCCTCCCATTCGCCGAAATCGTAGTATCGCTGCGCGATGAGACGGAAGCGCGAGGGGAAATCGTCGATCGAGCGACCCTGGACGAACGAGCGATATGCGTGCTCGGCGTCGTACTTGGCCTGCGCGCGGCCCTGGCCTTGCGCGAAGATGTCGAGCTGCACGTTCGCCAGCGACGCGCACCCGGCGCTCGCCGCGACGAGCGGGAAGAAATCGTAGAAGCTCGACGCGAGGAACGACTGCCCGAGGTATTCGCGCAGGACCGGATCGCGGAACGTACTCGCGAGCGTCTGCATCCCGCCGTCGAGACGCGTCGAGACGTAATGGAGCATGCCCTTGTAGGCGATACCCTTCACGCGGAATGGGCTCCGACCTGCCGGGCGCGGCAGACGCTCGAACCAGCGGCGATCACTCGCCGGGGAGACGCTCGGCGGCGGGAGATCGACCATGCGGCTCGATCGGGGCTCGGGCGGCGGCGACGAGGGGCGCTGGCTCGAGGATTCGGACAGCTCGCGGAACGACGAGAGGCCCGGCATCGTCGCTGCCATGCCGAGTGTCGGATCCGACGAGGGCGGCGACGAGGGCGGGATCGAGGGGAAGATCTCCGCGAACGCGCGCGAGCGAATGGAGGGCGGCGGGGGCTCGACGCTCTTCATGTTGGAGACGGCTTCGAGCGCGGCGGCGACCGCGGCGCCGTCCGAGGGGCGAGCGCCGGGCTCCTTGGCGAGCATGCGGCCGACGAGCGCGTCGAGGGCGTCGGGGACGTCGTGGCGGATCGTGCGCAGGCGCGGAGCCTCCTCCGCGAGGAGCTTCGTGATGATCGCCATCGGGTGCGGACCGTGGAAAGGAGGTTGGCCCGCCAAACATTCGTAGAGGAGACAGCCGAGCGAGAAGACGTCCGCGCGGGCGTCCACGTACCGTTTGTCGCCGCGGGCCTGCTCGGGCGCCATGTATCCCGGGGTCCCGAGGACGTTGCCGGTGCGGGTGAGGCCGCTCGACGCGTCGTCGAGGCGGGCGATGCCGAAATCGAGCAGGCGGATCTTGTCGATTACGCCGTCGACGAGGAAGACGTTGCTCGGCTTGACATCGCGGTGGACGATGCCGCGCGTGTGGGCGGCGCCGAGGGCCACGGCGATGCGTCGCGCGAGATCGATGCACTCTTCGAGGCGCAAAGGCTCGCGGGTGAGGCGCCGATCGAGGCTCTCGCCTTCGAGCCACTCCATCACGAGGTACGGTTCGCCGTCGGGCGAGATGCCGTGCGTCACGTACCGGACGACGTGCGGGTGCTCGAGCCCCGCGAGGGCCTTCGCCTCCTTGAGGAAGCGGGCTTGCGAGGTCATGTCGGGCGCGTGGAGAACCTTGATCGCGACGAGCTTCGTCGTCTGTCGATCGAGCGCTCGATACACGGACCCCATGCCGCCGACGCCGGCGCGCTCCAGAATGGCGAAGCGTCCGTCAACGACGTCTCCCGTGCGCATGGGACCGGATGATGCCCGAAGGACATCCGCGGCATCAAGGTGCTCGTGCGCTTGTTCAGGCGACCCGGATCACCTCGCCCGGCTTCTGGGTCGGCGCGGGCGGATCCCGGATGACGGGCTGCTCGGGCGGCGGCTCGCCGGGGACGGGGCTCGGGGGCGGCGGATCCTCGATCGGACCCTTGCGGATGCGCGGATCCTCGACGGGGGGCGCCTCGGGCCGCTCGGGTGGCGTGGGAGGCGATTTTTCTTCCGTTCGGGTCGTCTCGATGGATCGCGGGAGGCTCATGCCCCGACGAACGCAAGCGTGGTGCCCAGGACGCGTGTGCGTCCTTCGTCGGGCGCTTTACCGGGCTGATAACGACGGGTATCCTGGCGGGCATGGACCTCGAACGGATGCTGGAGAACTGCCGGCGCGATCAGTGGCGCGTCGGCGACCTCGACTGGAGCCGCAAGCCCCGCAGCATGTCGCGGGAAGACGAGATCGCGATCGTGCAGCTCTTCACGGACATGTCGGGGATCGAGCGGCTCGCGGGCGCGCTCTTCCGCGAGCAGGAGCGGCGCGTGGAGGACCCGACGCTGAAGGCGATCTTCCGGACGTTCGTCGTCGACGAGGTCCGGCACGCGCACGCGGCGCAGATGCTCGCCGATTTTTATGACGTCCATCATTACCAGATGTATCGACAGAGCCCGAGCCTGACGGCGTTCGCCCCGCATTTCGTGGACGCGATTCATTACCTCAGCGACGACGTGGCGAACGCGTACATCGTGGCCGGGGAGCTCATCCTGGACATCGCGCTGCTCCGATCGATCAACGACTACGTGCACGACGACATGAGCCAGGCGGCGATGACGCTCATCAACCGCGACGAGTCGCGCCACATCGCGATCGACTATCACATGGCCGAGTATTACGGCTCCGAGGCGTACGAGCGGCGCATGGCCGAGCGCCAGACGAAGCTCTCGCTCGCGGAGCGGGCGCGGGGCGCGAAGGCGTTCGTGCACATGCTGCATTACGGCCATCCGTTCATCCGCGACGTGTTCCTCGATCCGATGAACTTCGTCGATCCCGAGGGCAAACGGCTGCGGGACGCGTTCAAGCGGATGCAGCTCCTCGGGCGGAAGGAGGAGACGTCGCGGCGGCCGTTCACGCGGTTCCTGCGGCTCTTGCAGGACGGGGTCGATCACCCGATCACGGGCCGGCTGCTCGGCGATGTGTTCGGCCGCGTCGGAGGCGTGGGCAAAGAGTTCATGGCCCGGCAATACGACGACGCCGAGCTCACGCGGGTCCGGCGCATGTCGTACGAGGACATGGCGAAGGAAGCGCTCTCCGCGAAGGAGACGAACTAGCGCTTTGCGCGCGCGCCGCGGCCGAGCGCGAGGGCGATGCCGCCCTGCAAGGTGCTGCGCGTGCGCATGCGGCCGAGCTCGGCGCCGATCTCGACGAGGGTGCGGGCCATCGCCGGCTGAATGCCGGTCAAGACGACCTCGGCCCCGAGCAGCTCGACCGCGCGCGCGGCCTGCACGAGGGCGCTCGCGACCTGCTCGTCGACGACGGGCACGCCGGTGACGTCGAGGATGACCATCGACGCCTGGTTCTGCACGATGCCGGGGAGCAACGTCTCGAGCACCTGCTCGGCGCGGCGGGCGTCGATGTGACCGATGAGCGGCATCACCACGACGCCCTCGGCGATCGGCAGGAGCGGCGTCGAGAGGGCGCGGAGCGCGGCCTCCTGCAGGCCGAGCATTTCGTCCTGGAGCTCTCGCGCGCGCGCCTCGGCCTCTTTTTGCGTCGTCACGTCGACCGAGATGCTGCACACGGCGATGGGTTTGCCCTCGGCGTCCCGGAGGGGGAATTTCGTGGTCACGTAGGCGACGACGCCGCCTTCGAGCGGCATCACGTCCTCGCGCACGACGGGCTCGCCGGTCCGGAGCACGAGGGCGTCGGAGGCGCTGTAGCTCTCCGCGGCCTCGGGCGGGAAGAGCTCGGCGTCGGTCTTGCCGAGCAGATCGGCGCGGTCCATCCGGAGGAACTGCTCGACCTGACGGTTGACGAGCAGATAGCGGCCCGCGAGATCCTTGACGTACACGAGCGACGGCGCGTTCTCGAGGATCCCGACCAGGAACTGCTGGCTCTCCTCCAGCGCGCGTTGCACCCGGATCCGCTGGGTCACGTCGAGGTTCACGGACACCACGTACCGCCTGCCGGCGACATCGACGGGCTGGTACGAGCTCTCCGACCAGAGCTCCCGATCCTCGGCGTTCTCGAATCCCACCTCCGCCGTGTTGAACGAGGTGGGCGGCATGACCGAGGCCTCCCCGCGCGTGGCCCTCTCGAGGTGCGCGGCATATCCCCGCGCCACGGCGTCCGGGTCCTCGAGCAGGTTGTGTTTGCCGATGACGAGCTCGCGGGCAGGGATGGCGCAGAACTCTCGGTTTTTGCGATTGATCTCGACGACCCAGCCCTCGGCGTCGTGCACGACGGCCGGGATGGGCAAGGATTCGAACACGGCCTGATAGAGGTCCGCACGGTGCCTCGCGGCCCCGAGGGCCTCTTCGAGCTCGGCCACGCGCGCGCGGAGCCGCGCGGCCTCTTCCTGCAATCCTTGGAATTCTTGCACGTTCATGTCCACCCCCCGACGTGTCCCCGTTTCTCCAGGCGTGAAGGGCCGCCCAGGGACGGGCAGGCCACGTCGCACCGAGGATACGAGTCGCCCGGAATCTTCCTTATAACGCTGCGCGGCGTCCGTACAGAGAGCCGAACGGCAAAACCAGCGTCAATTCGGTGGCGCCTCGGTCGTACGACGCCGAACCAATCTTGCCAGGACGAACCCGAGGAGGGAGGCGAGGAGCGGCATCGAGCCCGACTTTCCAATCAGGCCAAACGCGACGCAAAGCAGGACGAGGCGAAGAACGAAGATGACCGTGGGGCGCGCGCGCTCCCCCGTTTCGCGATGAATACGCTCGCCCTCGGTGATGGCCTTCGCATGCGCCCAGCCGAGCGCGAATCCGAGGGCGAGAAAAAGCAAGACGCGAAGGACGAGGTTCGTCATGGAGTCGGCTTTGCGATCGTGGCGGCGAACGCCACCTTGCCGCCCACGATCACGCGGTGGATCTTCGCCTGGAGCAGCGAACGATCGGCCACGAGAGGCGCGGCAAAGACGGTCAGGTCGGCGACTTGGCCAGGCGCGATCCGGCCGTGGCTCGCCTCGACGAAGGCGGCGTGGGCAGGGCCCGTGGTGAAGGCGGCGAGCGCCTCGTCGAGGGTGATGCGCTGCTCGGGCAAGAAGCCGCCCGGCGGCGCGCCCGAAGGATCCTGCCGACTCACGGCGGCCCAGAGGCCGAGGAGCGGCGAGGGCTCCTCGACGGGGAAATCCGAGCCGAAGACGAGGCGCGCGCCGCTATCGAGCAGCGAGCGCCAGGCATACGCGCCGCGCAGGCGCTCGGGGCCGAGGCGCGCGGGCGCCCAGGGCATGTCGCTCGTGGCGTGGGTCGGCTGCATGGAGGCGACGACGCCGAGCGCCGCGAAGCGCGGAATGTCCTCGGGCGCGAGGACCTGGGCGTGCTCGACGCGAAAACGAAGCGCGCGCGCCCGGCCCTCGCCGAGGGCGGCGAAGGCGTCGAGCACGTCGCGATTGGCGCGGTCGCCGATGGCGTGCACGGCGAGCTGAAAGCCCGCGTCCGCGATGATCCGGGCGGCTTGGGTGAGGGCCGCGCGGTCCATGATCGAAATGCCCACGCTCTTCGGATCGTCGGTGTAGGGCGCGAGGAGGGCGGCGCCGCGCGAGCCGAGGGCGCCGTCGGCGAAGAGTTTGACCCCGCGCAGGACGAACATGGCGGTGCCCTCGGGGTCCTGGTCGGGTTTTCGTTGCGACAATGCGGCGAGGTTCGGCCCGCCGGCGAGATAAGCGTAGACGCGAATCGGGAGCCGGCCTTCGGCCGCGAGCTTGCGGTAGACGGCGACGGTCCTGTCGTCGATGCCCATCTCGTGCACGCCCGTGAGCCCGAGCGAGACCACGTGCGCGGAAGCGCGCAGGATGCGGCGCTCGATCACCTCGGGCGGCTCGGCCGGGATCTTCGCCGTGACGAGGTCCATGGCATTGTCGAGGAAGACGCCGGTGGGCGCGCCGGTCGCGTCACGCAGAATGCGGCCGCCAGGAGGGTCGGCGGTCTTGTCGTCGACGCCGGCGAGGCGCAGGGCCGCCGCGTTGGCCCAGAGCGCGTGACCGTCGATGCGGGTGAGCGCGACGGGGTGATCGGGGGCCGCGGCGTCGAGCGGGGCGTGCGCGGGGAACGCGGCGGGGGAAAAGAGGTTCTGATCCCAGCCGCGGCCGGTGACCCATTCGCCCGGCGCGCGCCCTTTCACTTCGGCGGCGACGATACGGGCGATCTCCTCGGGGCTCTTCTTGCCCCGCACGTCGAGGCTCTCGAGCGCGGCGCCGAGGCCGTGGAGGTGGCAATGGCCGTCGACGAGCCCGGGGATCACGGCGCGCCCGGAGAGCCGCTCCACGCGGGTCTCCGGGCCGATGAACGCGCCGACCTCGGCGTCCGTGCCGACCGCGACGATTCGCTCGCCCCGCACGGCGATCGCGCTCGCCTCGGGGCGCGCCGGATCCATCGTGCGGACGGCGCCGCCCAGGAGGACGAAATCCGCGGGGGTTTGCGATTGCGTGGACTGTGAGGAAGCGGCCCCACAGCCGAGGGCCAGGGGCGCGAGGGTCGCCGCGAGGAGGGCGCTTCGGAACATCACGCCCACTCTAGCAGCCGCGGGGGCGCGGGAGGGTCACGTGGGGACTTTGGTGTTCAGCTTGTCGACGGCGTGCACGGGGGCGTCATTTCCCGCCATGAGGTGCGCGATCGCGCCGAGGACGAGGCGGTGCTTCTCCAGCGTGCTCTTGCCCGCGAAGACCTTGCTCGTGACGGAGATCTCGAAATGCCCTCCCCCGCCCTGCACCTCCACCACGGCGTCGCTGATCTTTTCCTTGATGGCCTGCTCGATCGCCGCGGGGATCGAGCCCTGAAACGTGGTCATGTGGTACGACACGCGCGCTACCTCCCGAGATTCGTCAATACCGCGGAACCGAGGGGTCGACCACGACCGACCAGGCGTCGATGCCCCCCTCGAGATTGTACACCCTGGAAAAACCTCGCCCCACGAACGCTTCGGCCGCCGAGCGGCTGCGGCCGCCGTGGTGGCAATGGAACACGATCGCCGTGTCCTTGGGCAGCGCTTCGAGCCGCTCGAGCTCGGCCTGGTCGAGCAGCTTCGCCTGCTCGATCCGCGCAATGGCGCGCTCCTTGTCGGTGCGCACGTCGATGAGCTCGATCGTCTCGCCCGCGTCGAGCATCTCCTTCAGCTTCTTCACGGAGAGCTGCCGGACGCGCGGGGGCTCGTTCGGGTTCTCGATCTTGAAGCCGGCGCCCTCGGGCCCGTCCACGAAATCGATGGAGACGCCGTCGGCCCGGCGCGCGCTCGCCTTGTCGACGAGGACCGTGATGCCGCCCGCGTCGACCTCGACGTCGCCCTCGGCGCGCGGCCCGAAATAAAGACCATACTCGAAGCGCGGGCTCACCTCGAAGCGGAGGAGCTCGCCCGGCGCCTCTTTCGCCGCCTCGTCGAATGCGCGCTTGGCCGACGCGCTGATCGTGATCTTCAGCGGCTTCGCCTCGCCGCCGGCCCCGGAGGCGCCGAGCTTCTGCGCGAGCTCGCCGCTCTCGCGCATCTCCCGGACGATGTCGGCCCCACCGACGAACTCGCCATCGATGTAGAGCTGCGGGATCGTGGGCCAGCTCGCGTAGGCCTTGATGCCCTCGCGAATCTCGGGATCTTCGAGGACGTTCACCGTCGTGTAGCTGGGGAGCACCTCGTCCAGGATCTGCACGACGGAGCTGGAGAACCCACATTGGGGGAATCGGCGCGAGCCCTTCATGAAGAGCACGACCCGGTCGGACCGAACGAGCGCCTCGATACGCTGCTTGAGCGGTTCACTGAGATTCATCTGTTTCCCTCGATCGGTCGGGACTCTCGCACGTCTCGAAACATGACGCTACGTCATTTAGACCGAACGGCCCGCTCGTCCGTAGACGTGCGCCACGGATGTTCGTCGCCCCGGGCGCTCCCCTTCGCGAGCGCTCGAGGGGCGAGATTTTTCACGCGCCGAGCGTCCGGCGCGTGCCCGGAGGAGTGTGTCATGACGAACCGTTGGCTCCGTGTCCCCCGCACCCGCCGCGCGCTTGCGGCGAGCCTCCTCGCACTCTGCGCCGGAGGGCTCATCTTGCACAGAGCGCCGCTCGGCGCGCGGACGAACGTGGCGTTCGCGAGCCCGAGCGAAAGCGGCGCGGGCGCGACGTTCTCGGGGCGCGGCGCGCACGGGTCGATCACGCTGACGCAGTCGCGCGTGTTCGGCGGGAGCGAGGCGCGGATCTCGGCGGTGCTGCGGATCAAAGCGGATCAGGCGGACGCGCGGGAGCGGGCGCCGCTCGCGCTCGCGATCGTGCTCGACACGTCGGGCTCGATGATGACCGAGAGCAAGATGAAGCAGGCGAAGGACGCGGTCGTGGAGCTGATCCGCGAGCTGCGTGACGACGATCAGATCACGCTGGTGCGATACGCGTCGGATAGCGAGGTGCTGCAGTCGCTCGCGCGCGTGGGAGACGTGCGCGAGCGGCTCGTCGCGCGGGTGCACGAGCTTTCGGCGAGCGGCGGGACGAACATCCCGCCGGCGCTGTCGCAAGGGATGTGGTCCTTGGCGAACGCGTCGCCGGGGCGCGTGAAGCGGGTGGTCCTGGTGAGCGACGGGCTCGACGGCGGGCGCATCGATGCGGAGCGGATCGCGCGGGGCGCGACGGAAGATCGGGTGACGGTGTCGTCGCTCGGGATCGGGCTCGATTTCGATCCGGGATACATGGGCGGGGTCGCGGAGGCGGGGCGCGGGAACTTTGCGTTCGTGAAGGATGGAGCGGCGCTCCAAACATTCCTGCGTCGCGAGCTCGAAGAGACGGCCGCGACGACGGTCGAGGCGACGGAGGCGCGGTTCGTGCTCCCCGAGGGCGTGCGGTTCGTCCGGGCGATCGGCGCGGAGGCGAGGACGGAAGGCGATGGGCGCGAGGTGACCTTGCGGATCGGATCGCTCTTCGCGGGTGACGAGCGGCGCGTGGTCGTGGAGCTCGCGGCGAACGCGGAGGCAGGGGAAAAACTCGCGATCGGGGGCGAGGTCGGGTGGTCGCTCGTGGGCGGAGAGCGGACGCGCGTGGCGCTGTCGCCGCTCGATCTGCAAGGGACGGCGGACGCGCGGGAGGCGGAGCTCAGCGTGGATCGGGCGGCATTCGCGGAGGCGACGAGCGCGCTCGCGTCGAGCCGGCAGCTCGAGGCGGCGGCGGCGCTGGAGCAAGGCGACATGCAGGCGGCGCAGCGGATCGTCGACGAGAACATCGGCGCGCTCAGGGCCGCGGCGGAGGCCGCGCCGGCGCCGGCTGCGACGGCGATTCAGGCGCAGGTCGAAGCGTACGAGCGAGCGAAGCAGGAGATCCACGCGGCGCCGCCGAAGAGCGCGGGCGCGAAGGCGGCGGCGCGGAGCATGGCCGACAAGGAGTTCTCGAACCTCGGTCGGGCCGCGGCGTACTGAACGACGAACCCGTTGGAGATCCAAGGAATCATGCGGAAGTTTGCCCTCCTCGTGGCCGCGGCGGCGGCGTTTGGTTTGTGGCCCTTCGCGGGCCGGCTCGGGCTCGTGACGGGATCGATCGCGCTGCTCGGGCTCGGTGTCCTGCTCGCGCTCGCGGCGAGCGCGACGATCGATGGCCTCGCCGCGGCGGGCGGGGCGCTCGGCGCGCTGTCGGCGGCGCTCGTGGGAAATACGTCGCCCGCCGCGGCGGGCGCGGCGCTCGTGGCGCTCGCGTACGCGGAGCGGACGACGCGGGTGAAGGCCGGGACGGCGCGGCTCGTGCACCTGGGCGGCGCGCTCGTGGCAGGCGCGCTCGCGGGGACGATCACGGCGGCGTATGGGAGCGGTTCGCCCACGATCCGCGTGGTCGCGGCGCTGGTCGCGGCCGTGCTCGCGGCGTTGCCGCTCTTCGTGGAGGCGGACGATCCGGTGGCGTACGCGCTCGACGGGCTCGCCGAGGACGCCGGCGAGGAGGCGGGCGCGGCCTTGCGCGAGGGAGCCGCGCTGCGGAGGCACGTGGATGAACGGCTGCTCGACGCGGCCGCGGCGCGCGAGGTTCGCGCGAGCTGGAAGGCGCTCGTGCGGCTCGGTGAGGCGCGGGCGCGGCTCGAACGAGCGCGGGCCGGAGGAAAGGGCGCGCGCGCGGACGCGCCCGCGGCCGTGGCGCGGCGCGTGGATCAACGCATCGGCGCGCACGTGGCGGCGCTCCGGCGCGCGTACCTGCTCGCGGATACGGCGCACGCGGCGGAGGCGAGTGAGGACGTGCGGGCGCTCGAGGTCGTGGAGGCGACGGGAGAGAAGCTCGAAGCGACGAGCGAAGCGCTGATCTCTTCGTGACGGACGCGCGCGGAGGTCGCTGGAAACGCGGCCCTCCGCGCGTCTATGCTGCGGCGCGATGGCCCCTCGGGCACCGAGCCTCCCCCGCCGCGTCGTCGCGCTGCTCGACAAACGTCCGGTCAAGATCGGGCTCGCGATCTGCATCCTCGTCTCGCTCCTGCCGATGCCCCGGCTGGAGAGCGCGCTCCGGCCCGTCTTCCTCGCGATCTTCACGATCGAGCTCGCGCTGCGCTGGATCGCCCTGCGCCGGCCCCGCGAGGAGATCCGGCGCTTCGAATGGTTTTTCCTGGTCGTCGATCTGCTCGCGCTGCTGAGCTTCTTGCCCTTCGAGCAGATCGGCGATCCCAGGTACGTGGCGCCGCTCTTGTCGCTCCGGCTCGCGCGGCTCTTGCTCTTGCTCCGGTTCGCCCGCGAGCTCGCGGCCGATGTGTACTCGATCGTGACGCGGCGCGAGCAGCTCCAGCAGTTCGGGCTCGTGACCGTGGCGGTCTGGTCGCTCGCGTTCGGCGCGGCCGTGGTGCTGGATCACCTGGCGATCCGCTACGATTACGCGGGCAGCGGACTCGAGGCCGACGCCGATTTCATCGATCGGGTGTGGTGGGCGTTCCGGCAGCTCGAGAGCGCGGACAACCTGGTCGGGACGCTCAAGGTGCCGGCGCCGATCGCGGTTCTGTCGCTGGGGCTCACGATCGTGGGCGTGTTCGTGGTGTCGTTCATCATCGGCATCGGCTCGAACATCGTCGATCAGGTGGTGCGGGCCGAGCGTCGGCGCACGGTCGACTACGACGAGCACTCGCTGGTGATAGGTCCCGTGCACGACGCGGAGATGCTCGTGCGGGAGTTCGCGCGGCTCTACGAGCGGAACCGGATGCTGCGGAGCTTCTTCCGGCCGGCGGAGATCCTGCAATGGCTGCGGGGGCGCGGGGCGATGCCGCGAAGGCACGCGCTGCCGCGGATGGCGCTGCTCGGGACGACGGAGGATCCGCCCGGATACCTGTACGAGCCGATGATGCGGTGGGTGATGTACCGCGAGGGCGACGGCTGGGATCCGGACGCGCTCGCGCGGGTGTCGGCGGCGACGGCGAAGCGCGCGATCCTCTTGTCCCGCGCGGACGCGGGGCCCGACGCGGACGCGGTGACGACGATGACGCTCGCGTCGTTCCGCGCGCAGAACCATGACGCGCAGGTGTTCGTCGAGGTGGTGGAGAGCGAGAACCGCGCGCTCGTGATGGCGATCGGTGGACCTCATACGTTCCCGCTCGACATGCCGCGTTTTCTGGGGCTTTTCCTCTGTCAGCACCTCGTCACGCCGGGGGTCGAGGCGCTGTACACGGACCTCATGACGGCCGATGGGTCCGAGTTCTACACGCACATGTTCGTGGAGCCCGGCGAGGCGGAGGCGATCGAAGCGCTCGGCGGCGAAGACGGGTTCGTCCCGTTCGAGAGGCTCGCGCGCGCGGCGTACGAGGAGCGCGGCGTGCTGCTCACGGGGGTGTTCCTGGGGACGGCGACGCCGCGGCGGACGCGCGGGCTCGTGCCCGTGGCGGACCTCGAGCAATGGCTGAATCCGCTGCGTGATCCGGAGGAGGGCTCGGGCGCGTGGAAGCTCGGGGCGCGCGCAGGGAAGATCCCGACGAAGCTCCTGCGCGGGATCATCGGCGTGACGGCGACGTACGCGCCGCTGCGCAGGTACGGGCGGGATCTCGTGATGGGGCGTGGGATCACGCCCGTCGGTCACCAGGCGACGCCGCCGCGGGCCGAGATCTGCACGTGGGCCGAGGACACGCACATGGCGCGTGGGCTGCTCTCGCGTGTGCTCGTCGTGGGGTACAGCGCGGCGCTGCCGTCGATGGTGCGTGAGCTCGCGCGGTTCATGCCGGGCGTGGACGCGACGCTCGTGCTCGGCGAGCGCGGTGACGAGCGGATGCCGCTCGCGGCGCGCCTCGCGTCGCTCGGGATCGGCATCGAGCGGGACGTGCCGCCGCCGGGGCGCGAGGGCGTGACGATGCCCCTCGAGCACGGGGGGCGCGTGACGGTGTACACGCAACGCGGGCACGATCTCGCGTCGTTCGCGGTGGAGTGCGCGAAGAAGGGCGGGCCGATCGGCGCGGTGATCTTCCTGAGCGAGCCCGACGCGGTGGATCGAGACGCGCGCACGACGTTGCGGCTGCTCCGGTTCGTGAACGCGCTCGAGCGCGGCGAGCTCGCGCGGGGCGAACGGCTGCACGTGCTGGCGGAGTTCGCCTCGGTGCAGAAGGGCGAGCACGCGCGGAGGCTCGTGGACGCGGAGCGATGCGGGTTCGCCGCGGGGAGGCTCCGGCTCTCGCTCGTGAGCACCGATCGGATCAAGAACTACTTCATGGTGCACAGCGCGTTCGTGCCGGGCGTGACCGCGCTGTACGACGAGATCCTCGGCGAGTACGGGCAGGAGATCGTGCGGCTCGAGCCGGGCGAGCGCGCGGCGGGCGCGAAGGGCGCGGTGCGATTCGACGAGCTGAGGGAGGCGCTCGCGTCGCGGCAGGTGATTCCGGTCGCGATCGAGCAGCGGACGGTGGACGAGCACGCGCGGGAGCGGCTCGAGGTGCTCCTCAATCCGCCGCGGGAGCGGGTGTTCGATCTGTCGGAGATCGTCGCGCTTTATGCGCTCGCCGAGAGCCGCGATCTCGAGGAGCCGGCGGCGCGGGAAGCGCGGGAGCGGGCGCCCGCGTCGCGGAGGCCCGGGCCTTTCGGGCTCGACATGGACGCCTGAGGCTCAGGGCGCGGCGCGCGGGGTCTCGTCGAGGACGCAATAAAGCAGCGTGGGATCACATTTCACGCGGTAATCGGGGTTGATGCCGGAGGGCGTGCGGCCCTCGGCGGCATTGCCATTCGGATCACAGAGCGCGTCGTCCGGCTCGTTCGTGGGTTTGCCGTCGGCGTCCGATTTCGCGCACTGGACCGCCGGGAAGAGCGCGACGAACGTGTACGTCGCCGAGCAGCCCTCCATGAGGTCCTCGTACTTCATCGTGCCGACCACCTGCGTGCCCGGCGCGGCGGCGGTGACGTAAATGGAGAGGTTTTCCCAGGATTGCCTTAGCCTCTTGGCCGGGAGCGTGACGGGGTTTCCCATGTTGTCCATGGTCTCGGCCTCGGGGAGATCGAGCTCGGCGGGCGCGAGCGCGGCGGTGCCGGAGGCGCCGCCGGCATAACAGAGATCACGGTCGTCGGGGTTCGTCGTGTACGCGCCGAAGGCATAAGGCACGTCGTCCTCCCCTGTCCCGAGCCCCTCGCGCTCCCGGACGAGGCCGCCGAACGTGTCGGACTGGACGGCGATGCTGCGTTTGTCGTAATCGGCGAGGGTCCGATCGTCGTTCGGCGCGAGGAACGTGGCGAGGCCGATTTCCTCGCCGACGAGGTCGGCGCAGGAGCCCGTCCCCTCCACGAGCGAATATTTCGCGATGAACGACCCGTGCCCGACGACGCACTGGATCGGGGGCTGCGAGCACGACGCGCCGCCGAACGAGGCCAAGGCCGAGGCCAGGGCCACGGCTGCGAGGAAGGAATGACCTTTTTTCATGGTTCGTCTCCTCGTCCGCACGTTCAGAAGGTCACCCGCGCATTGAAGCGGACCTGCCGCGGGAGCTGGAATCCGTTGGGGTTCCCGAAATTGGGATTCTTGTCGACGTCGCTGAAGGGCTGGCCGTCCCAGTACACGAGCTTGCCCTTCGCCGCCGGGAGGTCGGCCATGGTGCCTCCCTCGATGGGACGGACGTCGGCGAACGTGTAATTGGAATCGACGCCGGTGACGGTCTGGAAGTTGAAGAGGTTGAAGATGTCGACGCCGAACGTGATGGTCTGGTCCTTGTTGAGCTGGAGGCCGGCCGTGACGTTCGTGTCGATCGAATGGACCCAGGGCGTCCTTCCGCCTTCGCCGCGCGGCAAGATGAAGACCTCGCCCGTGAGGTATTGCGGGTGCGCGCCGAGGACGTTGATGGGCGTGCCCGAGCGAGCGGTGTAGCTGCCGCCGACGCTGATCGAGATGTTGCCGGGCAAGATGAACTCCTTGGCGCCGAAGACCTTGATGGAATGGGTACGGTCGCCGGGGAGCGGGCCTTCGCGGTTCGGCAGGAGCGAGATGAGGTCGAAATCCGAGTTGATGTTCGGATCGAGCTGCTGGGTCTCGGGCCGGAAGAGGCCGGCGAGGTTGCCGCGCAAATAAGCCGCGGTGTAGCTCGCCTGCGCGAGCCAGCGATTCGCGAACGCCTTCTCGAAGAAGATCGTGAACGAGTCGTAATCGCGGACGGCCTCGGGGAAGTCCTTGGCGATGCCGTGGCCGGGATTGCCGATGAAGTAGGTGTTCGCCTCGTCCCGGCTCATGTCCTCGACGGCATGATTGAGCGATTGGTGGGTGTATGCGCCGCCGATCTTCGCGCCCTGGAAGAGCTCGTATTCGCCGCCGAGGACGAGCTGATCGGACGATTGAGGCTTGATGTCCGGATCGACGGGGACGCGGTCGGAGCCGGTGGCGCCGAATTTCCGGGTCGGGTCGCTGTTTCCGGTGATCGTGATGAGATTGTTCGGGTCGTCGCAGGCGCCGTGGACCTGCGCGGGATCCCGCGGATTGCAGACGTTGGAGCCGCGGAGGGAGTAGATGTTGAGCTCGCCCGGGAAGGAGCGGTCGACGAGGTTCAGGGTGATGGCCTGGTAAAACCGCGCGAAGTTGCCGAAGATCTTGGCCTGGCCCTTCCTGGTCGGATCCCAGATGACGCCGACGCGCGGCGACCACTGGTTCGGGAGCGTCATGCCAATGCGACCGTCATTGCCCGTGACGACCTGCGCGTCATAACGGACGCCGAGGTTCAGGGTGACGCGATCGAGGATGTTCCAGCTATCCTGGACGAACCCGCCGACGGTATAGGAGCGCGAGGTGGTGGAGAACGAGTTCAAGAAGACGGGGCGGTCCGGGCGCTCCAGGAAGCCGAAGCGGCGGGCGTCGAGGAACGTTGCGCCGTCCGAGCTCTCGCGGAACGCATTGCCGCCGCTGACGCCGCGGGCGCTCGTGTAATCGAGGGCCTCGAAATCGATGCCGGCCTTGATGATGTGCTGGCCGAGGAGGTTGCCGATGGCCGTGAAGATGGCGCGGCCCTGGATGCGGTTCTGCGTGGCCTGACGCATGATGCCGGGGCCGCCGGTGAAGTAGTTGACGACGGGGCAATAAAGCGCCGCGATCGCCTGACTGCCGCCCGGCGCGCATGCCTCGCGCGCGGCCGCCGGGAGGGTTTCGAATTCGGTGATCGGATACCGCCCGCCCGTGGACCTGCGCCACGCGACGTTCGGGATCCCCGCCATGGTGCCCGGCGAGCCGATTTCGGAGACGCCGCTGCCATCGGCGGCGGCCTGGGTGAGCGAGCCGTAGACCCAGCCAATCGTGGTATCGAGCAGATACTTCTTGTTGGCGAAGGACGAGGAGGTCTTCAGGACGACGTTGTTCGAGAAAGACTCGTTGATCCCGCCGAACGCCGCGTAAGGCCCCTGCAGGTTCGGCGCAGAGCCGCCGGTCTGGAGGTTGAACGGATAATCGCCGTTGCCGCCGGAGGTCTGCGGGACGCCGAAGACCGAGAGCGAGACGGTGTGGTCCTGATGGGCCTTCCAGGTGAGCTTGCCGATGTACTGGTACGTCCGGTTCGTGGCGTAGTAGGTGCGCTGCGTCCCGGGCAGGACCGAGGTCTGCTGGAACCCGGTCTCGGGATCCCGGATCGGAATGGGGTTGCCCATGGCATCCTCGGCCGGCGTGCCGTCGGGGTTCTCGACGTAGAGGAGCTTGTTCAGCGTGCGATCGAGGCGGGTCTTCTGGATCGCGAGGCTCGCGCCGGTGAAGAACCAGAGCTTGTCGCGCAGAATGGGGCCGCCGAGCTCGAAGCCGATGTCCTGGATGGTCGCGAGGCTCGGGCTTGTCTGGATGGTGCTGCCCTCGCGAGGAATGCGGGTGCGCCGGCCCTCGAGGGCGCCGGGCGTGATGGCGCTGAAGAAGGAGCCGTGGAATTCGTTCGAGCCGCTCTTCGTGACGACATCCATGACGCCGCCGATCGAGCGGCCATATTCGGGCAAATAACCGGCCGTGATGACGTTGACCTCGCGGACGAACTCGCTGGAGAGCGGCGTGCCGAGGATGCCGAAGGCGGCGTCGTTGGCGGAGAGGCCGTCGATGACGAAGCCGTTCTCCGGGGAGGTCGTGCCATTGACGGAGACGCCGTAGGTGTCGGTGAAGGTGCCGGGGGCGATGGTGGCGAGGCCCTCGAAGGAGCGGGTCGCGCCGCCTTTGCCGGTCGGCGGGTTCGTCGGGACGCGCCGGGTGAACTCGGGGCCGACGCTGGTCTTGACGCCGGTCGTGTAATCGATGACGGGCGGGGTGACCTCCACGAGGATATCCATGCCGGATTCGACGACCTCGGGGAGGATCTGGATCTGGACGAGGGCCGTGCCGCCCGCGCGGAGCGTGAAGGGTTTGGAGGCATAGGGCCGGTAGTTCGTCCCGCCGTCGGCACGAACGACGTATCCGTCGCCGGGCGGCAAGCTCGGGAGGCGGTAATTGCCCGCCTTGTCTGTCAGGGCGATTTCCTCGCCCTGGAGCGCGGGCGAGGTGGCCGTGACGACGACGTCCGGGACCGGCTGGCTCGTCGCGGCATTGATGACCTTGCCCTGAATGGTGGCACCGCCCTGCGCGAGCGCCTCGCTGCCGAAGCAGACGATCGCCGTGGCGAGGGCCGGCGCGCAGAGGAGAAAAACTCGATTCGGCCGTCTCACGTGGACCTCCCTCGAGCCCGCCCCGCGGGCTCGAGGGTCCGAAGAGCAGCGACCGTGCCACGAGGGCGCGAGGGCGATCCTCGCGATGTATATAAGGAGACCCGGCGCGGGGCCGGTTTCACGGTGCGCGATCTGTGCAAGGGGCATTTGCACAGATCGCGCAAGCCAATTCGATCAGGTTGCGCAAGCCGAGATCGAAATCGTTCTTGCTGCTGGCCCCGCCGCCGGCCGTCGAGGAGCGGCCCAGGTTTCATCCTCGACGCCGCGAAGGACCTCGAAGCGCGCACGACGCAGGAGCCCGCGACATAGCCGCTGCGTGGTCGCGTCCTGCTCTGGACTGAAACGCCGCGCGGCGCAGCCGGCTCGGATCGGCGACCGACGACCCGCAGGAGAGGACGATGGAGGCGAGCGGTGCTTGCCCAGATGCGCGCGCCCCATCGCCCTCTTCTGCGGGTCGGTGAAAAGTTTGGCTTGACAGGACACCCGTCCTTCGACAAACGTATGCGTCGGAGAGCGCGTCTACACCGGATCCATGAACTCGAGTCACCCACCCGGTCTCCGGGAGACGGGCCGAGAAAAACCGCCTAGTCGGCACTCCGGTCAATGGACGCGCTCTCTCTTTTTTCGAAAGCGCACCTCGTAGCAAGAGCAGGGACAAGCGACCCGCAGGTCAACGACGCAACATGATCGGGGAGGCGATTCGGATCGACGAACGCGAAAAAAAGTTGGGCGTAGGTCCTACGCGGGCGGCAGGTCGAACGGCGCGAGGCAGCAGAACGTCACGACGTCGGCGGGGTCTTCCGAGGCCGCGCCCGTGGGTTCTCCACCGGTCGCCGAGCACGTGCCCGGCATGTATGCGAGGTCCGTGATCGCCTTGCTGCCGAGCTTCCGGCCTGGCGGGTAGACGTTCGTGCACTGCACGTCGGTCGAGTAGACGGGATCCTCGGAGAATTGCGACATGCACGCGCCGTCCTCGTAGAGCCGAAGGGCCCCGAGGCAGGCGCTCCCCACAGGCTCCCCGCCGCACTCGCACGCCGTGCAGCCGCGCGTATCGACCGGCTGCTCCCCGTAGAGGTAGATGGGGTCGTAGCGGTCGTAGTTGCCAGGGCACTTGTCGTGTTTGCCCCGGAGCGCGATGCACTGGAGGAATGGGTACGGCAGATCGTACATGCATCGGTGCGTGGACGTCTCGCACGTGCCCTCGCGCTCCTTCGCCTCGCAGGCGAGGCCGATCCACTTCCAATCGGTCGTCGTCGTGGAGGTGGCCGGCTTCGTGATCGACGGGCAGGACTCACTCGTCGGGCCGGGGAGCGGCGAGGACCACACCGACTGCGCGCAAGGCTCGCCGCCGCAATCAAGCCCCGCCGGCAGGGCGTTCGTGCTCGTGCACGAGCCGTCCCAGCCGGCGGGTCCGCCGAAAGGGAGCGCGGACGCTCCGTTCTCCGCGCACGTGGCGGCGCGGACTTCGATCGTCTTCGGTCGATCGTGGCGGTCGCCACCGTGCGTTTGCCGTAGGAGCGGCGACCGCCACGACGCTCGGCCCGACGATGCGCTGGGGGGGCTTATCGGCCAGGCATGCGTGCTTCCAAGGGGATGGCGACCGGCCCGGGTTGCGCCGCTAGACGCGACCAACCCGGCTTCGATCCGCGCTCGATCCGAGCCCATAGGATGCCATCGATACTTACTTCAACCCCCGCGTCGAACCATGCACACTGGACAGCAGACTGCGGGGTCAACCGACGCACCTTCTCGGATTTGCAGTAGTCCCTCGGATTGAGGAAGGGCATCGGACTGGGGTCCTCCCAATTCACTGTGTCGGGTGGCTCCACGACATTGTAAAGCCATACATCGCCCACGACCTCCTCGTCTTCAAGGAGGTATGCGTACGCCACTCGATCGTCATCATCCAAGACGACCGCGAGGCTTCCATCCGGATGATCGAACCGCAAGAGAACCTCATTGCTTTTTGCCGTCGAATCGCCCACGGTCGTGCTCCTTCGTCCAGTACCGCCGCTGCTGCTCCCTCCAGGCCTTTCTATCAATTGTGCTGGGCTGCTTCACTGACCAACACTTCCAGAGTCTTGGCCATCCTGGCCTAGGCAGCCCTCCTCGTATTCGAACACGCCGGCAGCTTCCTGTTCGTCCAAGAATTTGCGCAGGGCATCGTAAGGAACCGTCGGCGGGATATCGACGGCAACGAGTCGAGGTAGATCCGATTCGGATGCGCAGCCCATTCGCCGAAGGTAATCTCGCACGACGGGAACATCCGCTTCGTCTCGGAACCACAAGCGGACGGTGCTGTGACCGGACGCCGTGATCAGCCCAGAAAAATGCAACATGCCGTCCTCATCCGGACTGGCCGCCACGATGTCGTTGCATGCCACGCCTCGGGCATAGAACGGGATATTGTCTATCCTGTAGCCGTTCGACACGGGGACCGCCCACAGACTCTCGAGATCGACGGTCCCGTCCTCGTTCTCGACATCGAAGAGAATCTTGACGTGCGCAGGATGGTGTTGAGCGTTCATAGCGTGTCGCGTTTCTTCAGGTTGCAGTCGCGGCAGAGGATCTGGCCATTCAATGGATCACCGTCGCCGCCTTTACTTTGAGGAATCTTGTGGTCACGCTGGCGCTCGTTTCCTGGTGGGCGGACGCCGCGCTGGGATTTCTCGGCGGGTATGGTTTGGGTACGGCATGTTTCGCACACGTTGACGCCTCCATTTCGCTCAGCGTTGGCCGCATCGATCTCTGCCTTACCCTTTGCTGTAAATGGCTTGCCAGCTCTCGACCCGCCAGCGCTCCCCCCCGAGCCGGGCTTCGTCGTCGCCTTGACGGTCGTGGTCGTGCTGGTCCCGGTCGAAGGCGCCTGCCCCGCCGCAGCACCGTTCGGCTTCGCCACGGTCCGCGTTGTCGTCTTGACAGTCGTGACCGGTTGTGCTGGTGCCGCTGCCGGCTTCGACGCGGGCCGTGACGAGCTCGCTCCCCCACCGCTGCCACTTCCCGTTGATAACGACTGCCCGTTGTGTGTCTCGGCGGGCTTCTTCTTGGACTTCGGAACGAAGTTCGGATGCCGGGCATGGCAAAGCCCCTGGAGGCACTCCCTGGCTCGGTCTTCCGCGAGCGCGGAGGTCTCCGCCGGGCTGAGCCCCCAGTCCTCATACGCCTGCGCTGCGCTCGCCGGCAACTCCCTCGGCTCGGCCGGCTCGGGCGGCTCAAGCTCGCGGATCGCGGCCGGCTGTTTGTCCGCGACAGCCTGCTCCGCGTCGCGCCGCTTGACGAGCACCCTCGTGCAAGCACGTGAGCCCGTCCCGCTCCGTCTCCTCGTCTGACCTGGCTCCCGATACTCCGTGCACCGCTCTTGCTCCGGCGACCTCGCGATCGGTCGCGGCAGCGGCTTCGGCCCCTCGGCCTTCTTGGCCTCGTCCTTCTTCTCTTCAGCCTCCTTGGCCTTCGCCTTCGCCGCGGCGACGCGTGGCTTCGGCCGCGGCGTCCGCGCGGGGCATTCGAGCTTGTTGTACGGAATCGGTAAGAGCCGCGCGCTCTCTGGAGGCGAGTCCGCATTGAACACGAACACGGGGCTGCCATTGCCTCTCGCGCGGTCCACCTCCCGGACCCCGAAGAAGGGCGCGCCGTCGGAGGTGACCCCCCAGATTCGTTTGTCGTTCGGTACGTTCGGCGGACGTACGCAGACGTGGATGACGTTCGGCGCCTCGAAGATCCGGGCCATCGTTGGATCGCGCGAGGCGGCGCATCCGGACGAAATCAAAACGAAACACAGGACGACGAGCGCCATGACGAGGGAGAAGCGCCGGACATCGAGCGCGCTCTGCGACTCCAGGGCGAGCGAGAGCGTCCCGCCCGGAGGGCGGATCGAGGGAAGCCAGGCCATGGAAGGTCCCTTCCGTTGCCGCAGGCCACGGCGAGCCACCCCCACGGCGCTGTGCGCGGGCCTGCGTTATTCCTGGCGATCCTTGTGCATCAACACGCGGAACGCGCGCAAGATGGAGGGGCGCTTGGTAGGACCCCCAATGTCCGAACGGAACAGGGGGCGGAGATCCCTGCCACAGCCGTCGCGCGGCCGAGATGGCGCGCGAAAACCTCTTTGCTCGCCGCGGCCTCCTCGCGTGGTCCTCTCACGCAGAGCCGAACGACCTGCGCACAGACGGCCGCCCTCCTGTTCTGCCGCGATAACATCCCTCGTTCTTCGCAGCCGCCAGCCCCGATTTCCCTCCGCCCGCGCCCCTGCCGCGCGCACGTGCTCCGATCCGCGCCGCGACCGTCGAATGTCGACAGAGCCGCCCCCCGTTCGGCTCTGGGAGCGCTCCGGGAGCGACACGCCGGCCGGCGGTACGCGCGAAACCGCCCCCGGCTCCGCCCGCCGGCCGCCACCGGTTTTGCGGAACTACCCTCGGCTCCGCCCGCGGCCCACCCTCGTTCCTCCGCGAAACAGCGCTTCCCCGAACGCCGCCCCTGTTTCGCCCCCGGACCACCCCCGTCCGCTTCCTTCGGTCGTCGTTCCGCCGCCGAACGGACCCCGTTCGGCACGCCCCGACCTCGTTTCCCGATCGCATGGATGAAAAGCCGCCAAACACGAGCCCTGATCCGCGATACGCGACGCGGACGACGGGACGCCCGAGGCTCGTTCCGCCGTGGGCGCCGATGCTTCCGCCCCGTACGATCCCCTTGTTTTCTGCGTTGGGGCTTGGTACCGTCGCATCCATGGGAGTACGCGCCCTCGGTTATCGCATCGGTCTTTTCACCCTCCTTCGAGAGCTTCAATATACCCTCTCCCGAGCGGTCCAGGAGCCCCTGGCCGCAACCTACGTGCCCGTCTTCCAGGAGCTCCGCGAGCAATGGAAGCTCATCCTCCTCGAGGAGATCGAGATCCTCGACGCATTGGCGAACGCGCAGGCCGCGGTCGACAAGGCCGATGACGGGCTCGACGGATTCGCCGGGCGCGTCTCGCGCGCGGCCGACGACCACACGAGCGGCAATACGCGCAAGCAGCTCCGGACGACGCTCTTCAAGAACAAGCCGCTCGGGAAATTCCGGCGGCCCGTGCTCGGCGGGCAGCTCCAATCCATGACGGATTGGAGCGAGACGCTCGCGAAATGCGGCGTGCCGGCGCTCGTCGACATGGCGCCCGAGGCGGAGGCGCTCGTCGCCGCGGGCCAGAACGCCGAGGAGCTGCGCAAGAAAGCGCAAGCCAAGAACCGCGATTTCCGCGACATCGGCGCGCGCAAGCAGTTCATCGACAAGGTCAATGGATCCCGCAAGGAGTCGCACGGCGGCCTCGCCAAGCTGCCGTTCCAGTACGCCACGCTATCGTCGAGCTTCGCCGATGGCTTCTTCTATAGCGAACCGCCGCGAGAAGAGGAGGAGACGATCGACGAGGTCAAGGCGTCGATCGCCGAGCTCATGGCCCAGCTCGAAGAGCGTCAGGCCTTCTTGAAGAAGCTGGAGGAAGAGGCCGAGAACGAGGCCCGGGCGGCCGCGGAACAAGCGGCGCAGGCCCAGGCGGCCGAGGAGCTGGAGGCGCAGGCCCAGGCGCTGCTGGAGAAGGCCGCCGCGCTCAAGGCGAAGATGAAGAAATGACGCGTCTCGCTTCCGTCCCCGTCGCGGCGCATTCAGCCATGACCCCGGCGACCGCCACCGCTCCCGCCTGAGCCACCACTCCCACCAGCACCCCCTCCATCGCCGCCGCCACCTCCGCCCGCTCCCCCAACACCACCGTCCCCGCTTCCGCCTGCACCGCCGCTTCCGCCTCCACCTGCACCGCCACTTCCGCTTCCACCTGCACCGCCGCTTCCGCTTCCACCTGCACCGCCGCTTCCGCTTCCACCTGCACCGCCGCTTCCGCTTCCACCTGCACCGCCACTTCCGCTTCCACCTGCACCGCCGCTTCCGCTTCCACCTGCACCGCCGCTTCCGCCTCCCTCGCCTGCGCCATTCCCGCTCGTCTCGCCTCCGGCGCCGCCCATTTCACCTGCGCCGCCGGGTCCCACGGTCGCTGCGCCGACGCTCCACCCGGAGCTCGTCGAGAGCGCGCCTGACGCGCCGCCGGAGCCGATTCTCTGCTCAATCGTATCCGAGCTACTACACGCGGCGAGCGCTCCCCATGCCACGAGCACGGCACCCGCCACGAATGCACGATTCGTGTTCATTCAAGGCCCCCCGGAAAACAAGTCAGGTGTTCCGGGGATGAGTCTGACCCGCCAAAAATGGAAACTCCACGCAGGATCCGGACATTTTTCGGATTTTCCTGCGTTTTGTACGTCCGCGAAAAACGTATCTTCGTCCGGGTCACGTCTCCGTGCGTCGCGGCCGGAGGCTGGATCAGCCGGGAACGGAGACAGGGGCGCGGGGGCGCCGAACCCAATGGACGACGAGGGGCAAGGTCGCGAGGAGGAGGCCGACGAATATGTCCTGGAGCCAGGGCGAACGGAGGCCGAGCGCCTTCGGGCCGAGTTTGCCGGCGAGGGCGCCGAGCAGGCCAAGCGTGAGGGAGACGAGGGCGACACGCGGGGGAATGGGCGCGTCGACGAAGAGGCCGACGCAAAGGATCGGCAGGAGCGAGGCGCCGAGGAGGGCGCCCGCGAGGGTCGAGAGGGAGACGATGTCGCCGAGAGGGCGGAAGGAGAGCGCGAGGACGAGGGTCGCGACGAGGAAGAGAATCACGCGGGTGCGGCCCTCGCTCGGCTCACGTCGGGCGAGCGGGGCGACGACATGCTTTTCGAGGCACGAGGCGACGACGAGCAAGGCGGAGTCGAGCGAGGACATCGAGGCCGCGAGGAGCGCGACGAGGAAGATGGGGCCAAAGGCCGCGCCGAGGAGGCCACGCTCGAAGACGAGCTGCGGGACGACCTCGTCGGCGTCACGGACGAGGGGCAGGAGCGAGCGCGCGAGGTAACCGACGGGGAAGAGGCAGCCGAGGACGACGAGGAGCAGGAGCGGAGCGAAATGCCGGAAGCGGCGGGCCTGCGCGCCGTCGCCGAAGGCATAAAAGACCATGACCTGCTTGGGGTCGGCGACGAGTTTGACCGCGCCCGACAAACCCACGGCGACGAGCTGCGCGATGGAGAGGGGGCGGAGCGGCGGAGGCGCGGGCGCGGCAGGATCGGGCGAGGCGGAGACGACCGCGACGAAGAGCAGGCCCGCGCCGACGAGGAGGACGACCGATTGCACGACGTCCGTGAGCACGTCCGCCCAGAGGCCGCCGAGCAGGCAATAGACGATCGTGACGAGATACACGACGAGCAACGCCGCGGAATACGAGAGGCCGAGGCCCGATGCGACGACGAGGGCCGTGCCCCGCAAGACGGCGAGGACGTACAAGACGGTGGTGGCGACGACGATCCACTGGACGAGGACCGCGAGGGGGCGAGATCCGAAGCGGCGCTCGAAGAAATCGGGCAGCGTGAGGGCGCCATTCGTTCGGGCAAACTCGGCGAAACGAGGGGCGAAGAGGTGGAAGGAGAGCGCGCAGGCGACGACGAGGAAGCCGGCGACGACGCACCATCCGAGCCCGACTTCATGGCTCTTGCCCGCATGCCCGACGAAGGAGTTCGAGCTGACGAAGTTCGCCATGAAGGAGAGGGCGAGCATCCACGCGGGGATCTTGCCGCCGCCCGTGACGTAGTCGGAAAAGCCCTTGGATCGCCGGGTGACGTAGGCGCCAGCGACGATGAGCGCGAGGAGGTAGCCAGCGACGACGAGGAGGGTGACGAGGCGATCGGGGAGCATGGGCGCGGAGGGTTGCTCGCCTTCTATGTCCCGATCCGCCGCGGAAGCAACGTGTCGTCCGGTCTATTCGTCGACGACGCGGATCGGGATCCAGTCGAACCCGGTGACGCCTGCGCCCTGGAAGATGCGCCAGACCTTCGGGGTGACGAGGAAATAGGGGGCGGCGAGCACGGAGTCGTTCACGTCGCCGTTGAAGTTCACCTCGCCGAACCATTCCCAGGTCACGTTCACGTCGCAGATATCCGCGATGTCCGCGGCGCGGTAGGCGAGCCGAAGAGGGATCTCCGCCTCCCTGGTGAAGCTACTTCGCCCACAAGGGCAGGGCTTGTAGGGAAAAATTCCGGTCGATCGAGGCGACATCCGCGGCATCGTGTGCGTGGCGCAGATCTGCCGCCACGCGAGCTGGATGTGGCCCCGCTTTTCGAACGCCGCGAACACGCCTCGGAACGAGATCCCGGTCGCGCCGCTCTCCGCGAGCACGTTTGCCAGCTTTTCATCGACGAGCATGTCGTCGTACGGGGTCGCGGCGGCGCGCCGGCCTTCGAGTTTGTGGAGGTCTTCGCCCTCGAGGATCATCGCGGACGTCTGCCGAGCCCCGGCGCCGCAGCGCTTGCAGGCGTCGGACATATCGTACGTCGTGCCCACCCGCGGCCCGCCGAAGACCGTGGCATCAAAGTCGTACGACATGATGAGCAGGCGCGACGATTCGAGCTCCTCGTCGGTAAAGCAGTCGTAGCGCCGTTCCAACCAGGAAGCACCACGCTCCGTGAGGAGATGCAGGAGGCGCGGCAGACGCTCGTCCCTTTCGTCAAGGGTGACGATGGTGAAAATCGCACCTTCTTCGAGTTCCGCCACGTCGGAACCGCAGCGCACCGTATCGAGCAGCGCACGGGGCCCCTCTGGGATGCGGTCGCTTCGGAACAAGATTCGAACCTCTGTCTTCATTCTGCGCCTCGATGGCTCGGGCTACTTCCCGAAGTAAGGCTTGATGGCATCGAGCCAGTGGGAGTGCGGGGCATATACCTCCTCGTATGCCTTCCAGAGGCCTTCCTTGCTCTTCGGGAACAGCTTCTTGGCCTCGTCGAGCGCCTTCGTGATCCTCTTGTGTTCTGCGCTCGTCAGGATCACCGATGGGATGTTGTCAAGCTCCTTCGTGAGTTGCCACCTGCCGGCCATCGCCTTCTCCAGGATGTGATGCGCCTGGTAGTCGCCCTCCAGGCCCCGCGTGAACTCGCGCATCACCTCGTAGGGACCGATCGCGCCGTTCTGCTCCAGGGCATCCGCGATCGCCCTCCCGTACCGCTGGGCCAAGAGCTCCGCCGTCTCCTTCGAGATTTCCTCGGCTCCCTGGAGGATGATCGGCGCTTTCTTCGCGCAAGCCTCCTCTAGCTACTTCGCGAACTTCTCGGCCTGCCCGACGAGCACCGCGGAGGCGACCTGCGTGATCGCCGCCGCGGCCTGGACGATGGCGTTGTCGACGCCGTCCTCGTTGTCGCCGCCGATGATCCCGAACCGCTTGCCGTCCCTCCGCGCGAGGTCGTGGTTGAACTCGCCGTTCAGCATCGCGGACGCGATCGCCAGCTCGCGGACCATCCGCTCCATCGGCGTCAGGGCTTTGCCTTTCCCCGTGCCATCGCCCGTCCCGTTGCACCCCTCCTTCGTGTCCTGACAGCGAACCGCGCTCACGAGCGGTCGCCCCTGCCCGTGCTGAAGCTCCGGCAGCGCGCCGCCCCGATCCACGAGCGTGCACGATTCGTCCACGCATTTCGGCGGATCCACCTCGTCGCGCGAGGGCAGGATCCCCTCCTTGCTCAAGGCCCCTGATTCCGACGGCAAGGTCATGCTCTTCGCGCGCGGGTCACGCGGCGCGCCTTCCTTCCGGGGCGGGTCGTCGCTGCGAATGCGGTGCTTCTCGACGCGCTCCTCGACGCTCGGCTCGTCGCCTTTGCCGCCGCCGGTCCCACCGCCCTTCGCGCCTCCACCATTGTTGCCGCCTCCGCCTTTGCCTGTGCCGTTGCCCTCATCGCCGTCCGCCCTCTCCTTCGGCCTGAGCATTGGTCTCATGTCGAAGCCGCTGCGCTGGGGCGTTGCCCCAGGCCCCACCGGGGCTATCCGCCCCTGGACCCGGACCAGCGCAAGCGCTGGACCGTTCGTCGATGAACTGCGCATCGCGCAGTTCATCGAACAGGCCGACTCGAGACAGCCGCGCTGCCCTTTCGACGGGCAACGCGGTCCAACCGGCCGGTTGGAAGAACTGCGCTCCGCGCAGTTCTTCCATCCCGAGTCCAGGGCTTGC
>NZ_JASBQE010000135.1 GCF_029960785.1 Polyangium sp. 15x6 | reverse complement strand
GGCGGCGGCGCGGCGGCCGGCATGGGCGGCGCCATCGGCGGCGGCGGCGCCGGCGGCGGCATGGCCCCCGCGGGCGGCGTCGGGGGTTGCTGACTCATCAGCATCGTCCCCTTGAACTTCGGCGCGGCGGCTCCTTTCAGGTTGAAGCCACACTTCGTGCAAGTCGTCGCCGTCTCCGAGTTTTGTGTCCCACAATTCGGACAGAACACGAACCACCTCCCGAGGCGCTGCGCGTCATTCGAACGGTTGCGAAGGGCGCGAGGCGGCCGGGAGCGTAGTGGAGGTTCGCACCACTTCTCAAGCACAACGCAAGGGGTCGTCGGAGATCGATCGCCGACGCGCGAGCGCGCTTGCGAGCGAGCAAACCCGCGCGTGCTCGGCGGTGCTCTCGGGCGCATGAAACGGAGCCGCTGCGAGGTGGGCTCGGGTGCAGCGCGCCGCCAAGAAAAGGAGAAAGATTCGGCATGGCGAACGGCGCGCCTTGACACAACCGGGGGTCGCTCACTAGCGTGCGCGCGCCTGCAGAAGGGGCCCGAGCGAAACGCGGGCAAAACCCTTCGGGCGGCTCGTTCTCTCTCCGGTCTGGCTCGTGGCCCGACGGAGGGGGTCGAAGTCGAGCACGAGGACACGTGCTCGCTTGCCGCCGCCTCGATCCACCCCTAGCCCTGCTGGCGAACGAACATGACGAAGTTCGCACTGTCTCCCGACCGCGAGAAGCACGTCGAAGAAATCCTCTCGCGTTACCCGAACCGCCAGGCGGCCTGCATCCCCGTCCTCCATCTCTGCCAAGAGCAGAATGGCTGGATCTCCGACGAAGTCGTCGAATGGGTGGCGGCTCGGCTCGGCCTGTCGGCCGCGCACGTGAAGGGCGTGGTGACGTTCTACACGCTCTTCAACAAGGAGCCCGTGGGCAAGCACCAGGTCTGGGTCTGCCGGACCTTGAGCTGCGCGCTCCGCGGCGCGGACGACATCCTCCACCACTGCGAGAAACGCCTCGGTATCCACGTCGGGCAGACGACGAAGGACGGGAAGGTGACCTTGCGGACGGCGGAGTGTCTCGCCTCGTGCGGCACTGCGCCGATGATCCAGGTCGACAAGGACTACTACGAGAACCTCACCACGGCCGAGGTCGATCGGATCCTCGACCGCCTCATCAAGTGACCCATGCTGCGACAAACGACGTATCTGACGAAGCGGTATGGCGTCCCCGAGGGGTGGACGCTCCCCGTGTACGAGCGTGACGGGGGCTATCAACAGGCCAAGCGCGCGCTCTCGATGCCCCGGGAGGCCCTCGTCGAGGAGATGAAGGCCGCGAACATCCGCGGCCGCGGCGGCGCCGGCTTCCCGATGGGCGTGAAGTGGAGCTTCATGCCGTGGCCTCCGAAGCCGGAGAAGCCGCACTACCTCGTCATCAACGCCGACGAGGGCGAGCCCGGGACCTTCAAGGACCGGACGATCATGGAGCTCGATCCCCACGCGGTGGTGGAGGGCTGCATCATCGGCTGCTTCGGCATCGGCGCGCACGCGGCGTACATCTACGTCCGCGACGAGCTGCACCTGTCGAAGGCGCGCCTCTGGGGCGCGATCAAGGAGGCGCGCGAGAAGGGCTACCTCGGCGCGAAGCCCTTCGGGATCGACTACCCCGTCGAGGTCTACGTCCACACGGGCGCCGGCGCGTACATCTGCGGCGAAGAGACGAGCCTCCTGAACTCGCTCGAAGGCAAGCGCGGCGAGCCGCGGCTCAAGCCTCCGTTCCCCGCGCAGGCCGGCGCGTTCGGCATGCCGACGACCGTGAACAACCTCGAGACGATCGCGGCGGTGCCGGTGGCGCTGGCGATGGGCGGCGACGCCTTCTCCAAGCTCTCGGATCTGCACGATCAGAAGGACGGCGGCTGCCGGCTCTACGGCGTCTCGGGCCACGTGAACACGCCCGGCGTCTTCGAGGCGTGCGTGGGCCTGACGCTGCGCGAGCTCATCTACGACCTCGGCGGCGGCGTGAAGGGCGGCGAGCTGCTCGGCGTGATCCCCGGCGGTTCGTCCTGTCCGATCCTGCGCCCCGACGAGGTGGTGAACGCGCCCGATCCCAAGTCGCCGCTGCACCGCTGGCACGGCAAGAACGTGCTCGACGTGCCGATGGGCGTGGAGACGTACCGCGCGCTCGGGACGATGCTCGGCACGTGCTGCGCGATCGTCCTGAACAAGAACACGGACATCGTGCTCGCGATGCACAACCTGATGCGGTTCTACCGCCACGAGTCCTGCGGCCAGTGCACGCCGTGCCGCGAGGGCAGCGCGTGGCTCTTCCGCATCCTCGATCGGATGGTGCACGGCGAGGCCACGATGGAGGAGCTCGATCGGCTCCACGAGATCGCCGACAACATCATGGGCAACACGATCTGCGCGTTCGGTGAGGGCACGGCGATGCCCGCGCTCGGCTTCTTGCGCAAGTACCGCAAGGAGTTCGAGGAGCACGTGCGCACGAAGGGCAAGTCCGGGACGGGGAGGCTCGCGCTGTGAACAAACTCGAACTCGCGTTCTTCGGCCTCTGCTCGGTCATCGCGCTGCTCGGCGCGATCGTGACCGTGGGCGCGAAGAACCCGATCCGCGGGGCGATGGGCCTCCTCTCGACGATCATCGGGATCGCGGGCCTCTACCTGATGCTGGCCGCCGAGTTCCTCGCGGCGATCCAGCTGCTCGTGTACGCGGGCGCGGTCGTGATCCTCTTCCTGTTCGTGATCATGCTCCTCGGCCCGTCGGCGCAGTCGAAGCGCGACGCGCGGGGCGCGGTGGCGCGTTACGTGGGCGCCGCGGCGCTCCTCGTGAGCGGGCTCGGCGCGATGGCGCTCGTGATGCGCACGCAGCCGAGCACGCCGACGGCGCTGCCGGCCGTGCCGCCGCAGTTCGGCACGATCGAGTCGATCGGGCACGAGCTCTTCTCGACGGCGCTCGTGCCGTTCGAGCTCTCGGGCGCGCTGCTCCTCGTGGCCGTCATCGGCGCGGTCGCGGTCGCGCGCGGCAAGCAGGTGGATCCCACGCTGCTGCCGGCGGCGGACGCGAAGCCGGCCCAGACACCCTCACCCACCGCACGCACCGCAGGCCAGACCAAGGAGGCGAGGTCGTGACCGTCCCGCTCGAGTACTTCGTGATCGTGGCCGCCGCGCTCTTCATGACGGGCGCGGTGGGCTTCTTGATCCGACGCAACCTGCTCGTGCTCCTCATGAGCATCGAGCTGATGTTGAACGCCGTGAACCTCACGCTGGTCGCCTTCAACCGCCAGCACGTGGGGGGCCACGCCGGGCAGATCTTCACCTTCTTCATCATCGCCATCGCCGCGGCGGAGGCCGCCGTCGGCTTGGCCATCGTCCTCGCGTTCTTCCGGCTCCGCAGCACGGTGCGCTCGGACGACGCCGATCTCCTGAGGAACTAGCGTGGAAGCCCTCAAAGCTCAGTTTCCCGCAACGAACTTCACGCTGTTAGCGGTCGTCCTCGCCCTGCCGCTCCTCGGCGCCTTCGTGAACGGCGTCTTTGGCAAGCGGCTCGGCAAGGCGGGCGTCCGCCTGATGGCCCTCTCGGCCCTCGGCGGTTCGTTCATCGCGGCGCTCGCCACCTTCCTCCTCCTGCCGAAGGGGGAGGGCGGCGGCACGCTCGCGTGGACCGCCTGGCGCTGGTTCTCGTTGAACGGTCGGATGGGGCAAACGATCCCCATCGACGTCGCTTTCAGCGTCGACGCGATGAGCGCGACGATGATGCTGGTGGTCACCGGCGTCGGGTTCCTGATCCACCTGTACTCGAGCGAGTACATGGTGAAGGACCCGGGCTACCACCGGTTCTTCGCGTACTTGAACCTCTTCTGTTTCGCCATGTTGACGCTCGTCATGGCGGACAACATGGCCGTGCTCTTCGTCGGCTGGGAGGGCGTCGGCCTCTGCAGCTACCTCCTCATCGGCTTCTGGTTCGGTGACGAGAAGAACGCGACCGCGGGCAAAAAGGCGTTCATCGTCAACCGCATCGGCGACTTCGGTCTGCTCGTGGCGATGGCGATCCTGCTCTACTACACGGGATCGCTCCGCTTCGCGGAGATCAACGCCAGCGCGCGGAACCTGCTCGATCCGGTCACGATCTGGCCCTTCGGCAACCTGCCCCTCGAGGCGCAGTGGGACGCGGCGAACCCGAACGCGAACGCGCTGTACAAGGCGATCGTGCACCTGTTCCTGCCCGAGAAGGGCATCCAGGTCTACGCGTCGACGCTCGTGGGCCTGGCGATGTTCCTCGGCGCGGCCGGCAAGAGCGCGCAGATCCCGCTCTACGTGTGGCTCCCGGACGCGATGGCGGGCCCCACGCCGGTCTCCGCGCTCATCCACGCGGCCACGATGGTCACGGCGGGCGTCTACCTCGTCGCGCGCACGTCGGCGGTGTTCCTCATGTCGCCGGCCGCGATGGCGACGGTGGCGGTGCTCGGCTGCGCCACGGCGATCTTCGCCGCGTCGATCGGCCTGTTCCAGCACGACCTGAAGAAGGTGCTCGCCTACTCCACGGTGAGCCAGCTCGGGTTCATGTTCATCGGCGTCGGCGTGGGCGCGTTCGCCGCGGGCTTCTTCCACGTCTTCACGCACGCGTTCTTCAAGGCCTGCCTCTTCCTCGGCGCCGGCTCGGTGATCCACGCGATGCACGCGCGGATCCACGACACGGACAAGTCGCAGGACATCCGCAACATGGGCGGCCTGAAGAAGTTCATGCCGATCACGCGGTGGACGTTCCTGATCTCGTGCTTCGCGATCGCCGGCGCGCCTCCGCTCGCGGGCTTCTGGTCGAAGGACGAGATCCTCTGGCGGGCGTTCTCCACGAAGATCGTCGCGCCGGAGGTCGGCCGCATGGAGCCGCTCTGGACGTGGCCCTCGTGGCTCGGCCAGGGGATCTACTGGGTCGGCGTGGTCGCCGCGACGATGACGGCGTTCTACATGTTCCGCGCCTACTTCCTCACGTTCCACGGCGAGTTCCGCGGGTGGAAGATCGTCGCGGGCTGGAAGGAGCCGAAGCACGGCCACGGCCATGACGATCATGGCCACGACGATCACCACGATCACCACGACGACGGCACGCCGCTCGAGGGGCCGAAGCCCCACGAGTCGCCGCTCGCGATGACGCTCCCGCTCATGGTGCTCGCGGTGTTCGCGGTCTTCGCCGGCTTCCTGATGGCGGAGCCGATCCACATCGAGCCGCTCGGGCACATCCTCTCGCCGGTCTTCTCGCGTGCGCACGACGCCGTCGTGCTGCGCGGCGAGGGCGTCGAGAAGCTCATGTGGCCGATGATGGGCCCCGGCGTGGCGGCCTTCCTCGCCGGCACGGGCGCGGCGATGGTCGTGTACCTGAACAAGGGCGGCGCGCCGGAGGAGTCGTTCAAGAAGGCGGCGCCGGGCCTCTACAAGCTCATCTACGACAAGTGGCGGATCGACGAGCTCTACGACGCCGTGGTCGTCGGGATGGTGGACGCGCTCGCGGACATCTTCACGGCCGCGGACAAGTGGTTCATCGACGGCATCCTCGCGAAGCTCACGGCGGCGATCGTCGCGTTCTTCGGGACGGTCCTCCGCACCTTCCAGACCGGCCGCGTGCAGGTGTACGGCGCTGCGATGGCCCTCGGCCTCGCGGGCGTGGGCTTCTTCCTGGTCCGCCCGCACGCCGACGCGACGGTCGACGATTCGAAGCTCCGCTCGGCTGGCGAGGTGGTCATCTCGGCGGCGCCCGGCCCCGGCTACACCTACCGCTGGGAGGGCACGGGGACGGAGCAGAAGGACTTCAGCCAGGTGCGCGAGGTCCGCATCAACGTCAATCCCGGGGAGACGAAGGACGTCAAGCTGCACGTGCGCAACGCGTTCGCGCAGGAGGCGACCCACTCGTTCGCGATCACGCGGCCTGGCCGCGGCTTCCCGTCCTCCGCGGCGCCGATCCCGGTCGTGCCGGGCAATGTGGTGCCCGCGGGCGGCGGTAGCATTCCTGCGAAGGACATCCCCGGGCTCATCAACCCGCGAGGCGCACAATGAGCCCGCTCGATCTCGTGTTTCAGTACTGGCCTGCGATCGGCGCGGGCATCCTCGGCGCGCTCGTCCCGCGGGGCGACGCGTCGACGAAGCAGCGCGCCGGCCTCGGCTTCATCGCGGCCCTCACCACGCTCTTCGTGATCTGGCTCTGGCCGACCGAGGGCGCGGCGCAGGCTGCGCAGGCTCCGGGCGAGTGGCCGCACCTGCTCAACCTGCTCATCGCGCTGCCCATCGTGGGCGCGGCGGCGGTGCTGTTCATCCCGCGCCAGATGCTCTCGGTGCTCCGCGGCTTCACGTACGTGGTGCTCGGCATCGGGTTCGTCGCGTCGCTCTGGCTGCTCACCGTCCCGATGACCGCGGGCTGGCACTTCCAGTACATCAAGGACTGGATGCCCTTCCTCGGCATCCGCTACCACGTCGCGATCGATGGCATCAGCCTGTGGCTCGTGCTCCTCACGACGTTCGTCACGCCGATCGCGGCGTACGCGTCGTTCGGCTCGATCAAGACGCGCATCAAGGAGTTCTGCTTCGCGCTCCTGCTCCTGCAGGGCGGGATGATCGGCGCGTTCGTCGCGCTCGATCTCTTCCTGTTCTACGTGTTCTGGGAGCTGATGCTCGTCCCGATGTTCATGATGATCGGCGTCTGGGGCGGCGCGGATCGCGTGAAGGCGGCGATCAAGTTCTTCCTCTACACGATGGCCGGCTCGGTGCTGATGCTGGCCGCGATCATCTACCTCGTCTGGACGCACCAGAAGCTCACGGGTGACTTCACGTTCGACTACCTCGCGCTCTCGCGCGTGGTGCTGTCGAAGAACGCGCAGCTCATCTGCTTCTGGGCCTTCTCGCTGGCGTTCTTCATCAAGGTGCCGATGTGGCCGGTGCACACGTGGCTGCCGGACGCGCACGTGCAGGCGCCGACGGGCGGCTCGGTGATCCTGGCCGCCGTGATGCTGAAGCTCGGCACCTACGCGTACATGCGCTTCTCGATGGGGCTCTTCCCGGGGCCCGCCTCGAACCTGTCGGCGAACCTGGCGGGCGTGGCGATCCTGGGCGGCATCCTCTACGGCGCGCTGGTCGCGTGGAAGCAGCGCGACGTGAAGCGCCTCGTCGCGTACTCGTCGGTCGCGCACCTCGGCTTCGTCATGCTGGGGCTTTTCAGCGCGACGCCGGCGGGCATGCAGGGCGCGGTGCTCCAGATGGTCAACCACGGCGTGTCGACGGGCGCGCTCTTCCTCCTCGTCGGCGTCATCTACGATCGGCGCCACACGCGCGAGGTGGACGAGTTCGGCGGGCTCGCGAAGGTGATGCCGCTCTACGCGGTCGTCTTCCTCATCGTGACGTTCGCGTCGGTCGGCGTCCCCGGGACGAACGGGTTCGTCGGCGAGTTCCTCGTCATCATGGGCACGTTCCTCTCCGAGCGGCTCGGCAAGTTCGCCGGGATCCACACGGTGGGCGCGGCGGCCGGCGTGATCCTCGCGGCGGTCTACATGCTCTACGTGGTCCAGAAGATGTTCTTCGGGCCGCTCACGAACCCGAAGAACAAGCACCTGCCCGATCTCACGGTGCGCGAGTCGCTCGCGCTCGCGCCGCTCGTGCTGATGATCTTCGTCATCGGGTTCTTCCCCGCGATCTTCCTCGATCGGATGAAGGAGTCGATCCTGCTCCACCACAACCAGTACAAGGTCGTATCGGGTCAGGCGATCCTGTTCGCGGACGAGCGGGACGCGAAGCTCCTGCCCGAGGACACGTTCTCACCGGCGTTCCTGAAGGGCATGCCGAAGAAGGAGAAGCCCGAGGAGCCGTCGGCGGGCGCCGAGGGCTCGCAGGCGGCGCTCGGCGGTGAAGGGAAGGTGGCGCAGTGAACGCGGGGCTCTTCCTCGGTCTGTCGCCGCTGCTCGTCGTCAGCCTCGGCGGCCTGCTTCTGATGGTGGCGGAGGCGTTCTCGAAGCGTCGTGTCGACGAGACGTCGGACGATCGGGACGCTGGTCCCTCCTCGGAGCTCTCGCTCGGCACGGCTGTCACGCTCCTCGCGGGCGCGGTCTTCGCCGCGGCGATCTGGTTCGTGGGTCCGGAGAACCTCGAGGGCGCGTCGTTGGTCGCGCCCTGGGTGATCGTCGACCGCTTCACCCTGTTCTTCTCGTTCGTGCTCTGCCTCGGCGGCGCGCTCGCCGCGCTGCTCGCGGGCGGCTACCTGCCGGAGCATCGGCTCGATCGCGGCGAGTTCTACCCGCTCATCATCTTCTCGACGGTAGGCGCGATGATCCTCGCTGCGGCGGGTGATCTGCTCTCGCTCTTCCTCGGGCTCGAGACGATGTCGCTCGGCGTGTACGCGATGGTCGGCTTCCGCCGCGCCTCGCTGCGCAGCACCGAGGCCGCGGTGAAGTACTTCCTGCTCGGGTCGTTCGCGGCCGCGCTCCTGCTCTACGGCGGGGCGCTGCTCTACGGCGCGACGGGGCACACCGATCTCGCGGGCATCCGCGAGGCGATCGCGAACGCGCAGCCGGGCAAGGGCCCGAACTTCGCGCTCGTGATCACGGCGGCGGTGCTCATCATCGTGGGCCTCGCGTTCAAGGTGAGCGCGGTGCCGTTCCACATGTGGACGCCGGACGCCTACGAGGGCGCGCCGACGCCGACCACGACGTACATGGCCGTGGCCGTGAAGTGCGCGGCGTTCGCCACGATGCTCCGCGTGCTCGTCGGCGCGTTCGGCGAGGGCGGGCTCGAGTCGTGGGCGGCGGGCTGGCCTCCGGTCGTGGCGCTGCTCGCGGTGCTCACGATGACGGTGGCGAACCTCGTCGCGGGCCAGCAGGAGTCGGTGAAGCGCATGCTCGCGTATTCGAGCATCGCGCACGCGGGGTACGTGCTCGTGGGCGTCGTCGCGACGATGCGCGCGGGCGGCGACGCGCAGGGCAGCGTGATGTTCTACCTGCTCACGTACACCGTCTCGACCGTCGGCGCGTTCGGCGCGCTCATCCTGATGGGCAGCCGCGGCGCGGAGGCGGTGAGCTACGAGGACCTCGCGGGCGTGGGCAAGCGGCACCCGGCCGCGGGCTTCGCGTTCTCGCTCTTCCTGCTCTCGCTCGCGGGCGTGCCTCCGACGGCGGGCTTCTTCGGCAAGCTCTACATCGTCAAGGCGTCGATCGGCGCGGGGCTCTACCCGCTCGCGATCATCCTGCTGCTGAACAGCGTGATCTCCGCGTATTACTACCTGCGCGTGATGGTCTACATGTACATGCGCGAGCCTGCGCCCGGCGCGCCCATCGCGAAGCCGATGCGCTCGGGCTACGTCGCGACGGCGCTCGTCGTCGCCGGCGTGCTCGTGCTCGTGCTCGGCCTGTGGCCGACGACGTCGCTGCAGATCGCGGTCGAGGCGGCCCTCGCCACGCGCTGACGGAGCGGGCCTCCGGGCTCGCTCCGCGCTCCTCGCTTCCCCCAAAACGGAATCCTTGCCCCGGCGACGGCTGTGCCGCAGCATCGCCGGGGTATGGCAACGAGGTTGACATGATCCGACAACTCGGTTGGCAGAGTTCGCGGCGAGCTCCCTTGAAAGGGCTGCGATCCCGCGCGGCGCAGGGCTTGCCCCCGTCCGGGGCGATGAACCGAACTTCGATGTCCTGGCTCCTCGTGATCCCCTGCGTCGTCGCGCTGGGCTGCCAGAACGGCGCCGCGCCCGCGAGCAACGACGCGAAGCCGACGACGAGCGCGCAAGCGGCGGGATCCGCCGCACCGCAAGCCTCGGCGGCGTCCGGGCCGAAGGGGTCGATCCCGAACGGCATCGGTCGGCCCGACGCGGACATCGCGAAGGTCGTCAACCCGAAGAACGAAGCGCCGTACGAGGGCCCGAAGGCCACGGTGCGCGGCACGGTGCGCATCAAGGGCGACGCGCCGCCCGCGACGAGCTTCACGTTCCCGACTGGCAAGTGCGGCGAGGCGGCGGCGACGTACGGAAAACTCTTCCGCGTGGGGCTCGAGGGCGCGGCGGCCGACGTGCTCGTCGCGGTGACGGGCTACAAGGGGATCGTCCCGGCACGCGACGAGGCCGCGAAGATCACCATCCACGGCTGCGCCTTCTCGCGCCGCACGATGGCGCTCACGTACGGGCAACGCATCGATGTCGCGAACATCGACAAGATCGAGAGCTACATGCCGTACCTCGACGGCGCGCCGAAGAAGGCGGTGCTCGTGGCCGTGCCCGGCGGCGCGCCGGTGAAGCTCTACGCGTACGAGCCCGGTCACTACATGCTGCGCGACGAACTGCCGAACCCGTTCCTCACGGCGGACGTCTACGTGCTCGCGTACGCGACACACGCGGTCACGGGCCTCGATGGGCAGTACGAGATTCCCGGCGTTCCCGTGGGCGAGGTGCGCGTGAGTGCGTTCCTCCCGTCGATCGACAAGGTCGTCGAGCAGCGCGTCACGCTGAAGGAAGGCGACAACACGATCGACCTGGACCTCGAGTTCGACGCGAAGAAGGACGATCCCGAGGTGAGGAAGAAGGCCGCCGCGGAGAAGAAGGCCGCGGACGAGAAGAAGGCCGCGGACGACAAAGGTTCTCCGGACAAGGTCGAGAAGAAGTAGCGCTACGCGCCCTTGCCCGACGGCGCGAGGAGAGCACGCACGCGCTTGCGTGCGGCTTCGAGCAGCGGATCGGGCGAGGGTGCGTCGGGAGAAACGAAGTCCGGGCCGGCGAAGGCGCGCGCGGCGTCGCGGCCCGCGCGCCGGCCGAGCAGGTCGGTGAAGAGCAGACGCGCGAGCGGGGAGGGCGCCACGGTGGGCGTGTCCTTCGGGGCGTCGAGCGCGGACGCGAGGAGGGCCGTGTCGCCCGCGAGATCCGCGGCGACGGCGAGGGCGATCCGCGCGGAGCTCGACGAGGGATCGGCGCCGAGGACGAGCTCGGCCTGATCACGTGCGAGGCGCGGAAGGCCGAGCGCCGCGGCGCGAACGGCGAGCTCGGGCGCGGGCAGGCGCGCGCGACGAGCGGCCTTGCGCGCGGCGCCGAGGTCGCCGGATCGGAGGGCCGCGTCGACTTCGGCGAGCGGGGCGAGCGCGGGCACCTCGGCGGCGATCCGATCCGCGAGGCGAGGCGCGCGTCTTCGCAAGACGCGGGCCGCTCGCTCTGCGGTCACCGTGTCGCGGCGGCGCAAGGCGAGCTCGTACCGAGCGAGCCAGCCCTGCACCGAGGTCGGTCGCTCGATGACGAGCGCGTCGAGCGTGCGCTCGGCGTCTGCGACGCGACCCGCGCGTTCGAGGAGCGAGGCGTAGAGCAAGACGGCCTCGTCCTGCCCGGGATCGAGGGCGACGGCGCGGGCGGCGTGCTGCAGCGCTTCGGCGACGCGCCCGCTGTCGACTGCGCAGCGAGCGCGGGCGCGGGCGAGGGGCTCGTAACTCGGATCGAGCTCCTCGGCGCGGGTGAACGCTTCGCCGGCGGAGGCGCGCGCGTCGGGGCTCGCGCAGGATGCCGCGCCGAGACGCGTCCATACTTCGACGCTCTTCTCGTCGTGCTCCGTCGCGCCCTTGTAGAGCATGATCGCGAGCGGCAGATCTCCGTGCGCCTCGGCCTCCGCGCCGCGCGCGTAATACGCGTACGACTCGTACGAGATGAACCGCCCCTTCGTGGGTACGCCGTCGATCACGCGGATCACCGTTGGATCCGCGCATCCCGCCGCGAGACCGAGCAGCGTGATCGCGGCGGCGACGATCGCAGCCGAGCCGTGGCGTCGGCTCATGCCCACCTCGCGATTGCTTCGAGCAGCCGGTCGTCCTCTTCACGCGTGCCGATCGTGATGCGCAGCCGGTTCGCGAGGCGCCCGCCGCGCGCGTGAAAGCTCCGCACGAGGATCTTGCTCGACGCGAGCCCCTCGAAGACGTCCTTCGCGGGTCGTTTCGTTTCAACCCAAAGGAAATTCGCGTCGCTCGGGGAGACCCCGAACCCGAGCCGCGCAAGCTCACGCCCGAGCCTCTCGCGCTCCGCGACGACGTGCGCGACGACGTGATCGATCTCGGCGCGGAGCTCGCGCAGGACGAGCGTGGCGGCGCGCTGCGAAGGCGCGGGGAGGTTGTACGGCTGGCGCACCTTGTCGACCTCGCGGACGAGCTCGGCCGGCGCCACGAGCCAGCCGACCCGCAGCGCTGCGAAGCCGATCTTGGAGATCGTGCCGAGCATCGCGACGTTCGGATAAGCGTGACGGAGGTGCGCGATGCTCCCGGGCGCGAACGCGACGTAGGCCTCGTCGAGCACGACGAGCGCGCCTTCGGCGGCCTCGATCACGGCGCGGATCCGATCCTCCGACATGCGGTTTCCGGTCGGGTTGTTCGGCGTCGCGAGGAAGACGATGTTCGGCTTTCCGGCCTCGATCGCCGCGCGCATCGCGGGAACATCGAGATCCCAGCGCTCGTCGAGCGGCACCTCGAGGACGCGCATCCCGCGGGCCGCCGCGCTGAGCCGGTACATGACGAACGTGGGCGACGGCGTGAGGATCGTCGCCGCATCGGCGCCTGCGCGCGGCTGTGAGAGCGTGGTCAAAAGGAGTGCGATCAACTCGTCGGAGCCCGCGCCGACGAGGATCTCGTCCGGCGTCGCGCCCACATGCGCGGCGACCGCCTCGCGCAGCTCGATCGCTCGCGGATCCGGGTACCGCTCGAGCCCGCCCGCCGCGAGTGCTTGCGCCACGGCAGCGCGCGCGTCCGGCGAGAGCAGCGGCGGGGCCTCGTTGCCGTCGAGCCGGATCTCGTAGGCGCCCTCGTGCGGCACGTAGGCGGCGAGGTCCGCGAGCTCGGGGCGGAGGAGGTGGGCGAAGCGGGGCGTGGTCATGCGAGGCATCTCGGGATCCACGCGTCGGCGCGAATCAGCGCGGCAGCTTAGCCTCTCCCGCGCCGGGTGGCTCGCAAGGCCCAGGTCCGTTCGTCGTTCGGGGCTTCTGCTCCGCGGGGCCGCCCGTCGCCCGGTGATGCAGCGCCATGTGGCCGCGCTGGATCCCTTCGGTCGAGAGCGCGCGGAGGGCCGAGAGGTTCGTCGCGAGGCCCGTGGCAGCCGCGACGGCGGCAAGCTCCGCCGCGGACGTCACCCGGAGCAAGGCGAGCGCGAGGCGGGCGCCCGGATGCGCGCGGAGAGCGCCGCCGACGATGCCGAGCGCGAGCGGGAGCGCGAGCTGTCCTTCGAGGACGCGCTCGTCCTCCGTGAGGCGCCAGGTTGCGAGCGGACGGTAGCTGCCTTTGCGCGCCGCGTACGCGTGGGCGCCGGCCTCGACCGCGCGCCAGTCGTTGCCCGTCGCGAGCACGACGGCGTCGACGCCGTTCATGATGCCCTTGTTGTGCGTGACCGCGCGGTAGACGTCGCGCTCGGCGAACGCCGAGGCCTGCGCGATGCCGCGCGCCGCGTCGAGCCCGGACACGCGCGCGCTCGCGAGCTCCTCGACGGGCAAATGAACACGCACGCGGGCGACCCGCTCGTCGCAGTAGTTCGAGAGGATCCGCAGTCCGAGCGTGCCGCACGCGAGCTCGGCGACACGCGGGCCCACGGCCTCGGCGACGGTGTTCACGAGGTTCGCGCCCATCGCATCGAGGCAATCGACGTGTGCGTGGACGACGATCATGCCGCCGCCGAGATCACGCATCGAGATGCGGCGCGCGCCGCCGCCGCGGGCGACGAGGTTTCCGATCGCATCGTTCGCCCGCGTGAGAAGCTCCGCGGAAGCGGCCTCGATCCGCGCGAGCGCTCCTGCTGGATCCGCGACGTCGTGCACCTCGATTTGCGCGACGACGATCGAGGGATCGATCTCCGCGACGAACCCGCCGGCCTTGCGCGCGCGCTTGGCGGCGTGCGAGGCCGCGGCGATGACGCTCGGCTCTTCGATCGCCATGGGCACGAGGTAGTCCTTGCCGTTGACGCGCACGCCCGGCGCGACGCCGAAGGGCAGGGCCAGCGTGCCGAGCGCGTTCTCGATCATCGCGTCGGCGGTCGACTCGTCGAGGCCGCCCGATCGAAGCGCGTGTTCGAGCTCCGTGGGCGAGAGGCCGACGAGACGCGCGACCTCGGCGCGTCGCTCGGGGATGGAGAAATGGCGCAGCGAGGGAAGGGGGAGGGGAGGGGTACCGTGCATGGTCGCTCGGGAGGGATAACGCGCCTCCATGCGCATGTTCCGTGGAGACTCGGCGCAGCGAGGGTGATGAGGCGCGGGAGGATCGGTGGGGGAGGTCGCGGCGGCTCGCTCGGGTCGTTCAACCGACGGAGAGCCCGGGCGGTCCGATCCGCGTGCCCAGCGGCTCGAGATTCCGTGCGGCCGCGCGGGCGCGGAAGGCCGTGGACGAAGGCGCGCGACCGACCCACAGCGCGATGTCACCGCCGCCGGCGCCGCTCGGTCCGAAGCTCGCGCCTTCAGCCTGCGCGAACGGACGGAGTTCGGCCACGTCGTTCACCACGATGGGAGCGCCTGCGGCACGGCCGAGCTCGGCAAGAGCATCTATCTGCGCCGCGATCGCTTGCACGAACCCAGCGGCATCCTGCGCTTCGAGCGCGGCCTGCGCGCCGTCCGCGATCTCGTCGAGGAGGCGCCGATACGTCGCCGGATCCGTCGCGCGAAGGGCCTGGACCTTCTCGACGAGCGCGCCCGTCGACGCTGCCGTCGGGCACGCGAAGACTTCGAGGACGACGCCTTCGGGCAGACGGAACGGCATGACGTCGAGCGCGTGATCCGGAGCCAACCGGCACGCGACGATCCCACCGAACACGCTCGAAGCCACGTCGATGCCACTGCCGCGCGGCTGTGCTTTTCGGTGCGCGGCGAGCGCGAGCGGAAAGACCGCCTTGCGCAGCGCGGCCTCGTCCCCGATCGCCCTTGCGAGGACCGATCCGATCGAGGCGACCAGGATCGCCGCGCTCGAACCGAGCCCGAGCTTGCGTGTCGTGCCGTCGGGCATCGGCGCGCGCAGGGCCGACGCATCGAACGCGGGCGCATGCCCGAGGACGCCTGCGTCGATCGCCGCGCGCACCTCCTCCGTCACGAGCTCGCTCGTGCGGCTCGCGTCCGCCACCACGTACCGATCGACGGCCGCGACGAGCGCGGGCGCTCCTTCGAGGACGGCGTACGCCCCCGAGACCACGATCTTTCCCGGCGCCCGCGCGATCACGTTCGATCCAGAAGCCGAGCGCCCTCGCCCGGCGACGCCACGATCGTGCGTTTGACGCCCGGCACCTCCGCGAGCGCGGCCGTCACGCGCGGCTCGTCCTCCGGCGTCGTCAGAACCTTTACGTGAGGCCCCGCGTCGATCGTCGCGTACGCGAGGAGCCCACGCGCCCTGAGCCTGCGCACCTCTTCGAGCGCCTCCACCGTGCCGCCGGTCCAGTAGAGCAGCCCCGGCCGTGCTGCGATGCTCGTCGCGTGCATGGCGAGCGCGCTCTCCTCGGCCGCGACGCCGAGCGCTTCGAGATCCCGCCGCAAGATGGCATCGCGCACGCGGGCGCAGAGCGCGGGCGCGGACTCGACCCACGCCGGAAAGTACGGACTCGTACGAACCGTGTGCTCCATGCCGTCCGTCGAGCCCACGGCCTTCGGCCCTTCCCGCGTCACGGCCACGACGACACGCAGCGGCAAATGCTCCGGCGGCGCGATCGGGATCGCCGCGAGATCACCCTCGCCGGGGCTGCCCACCGGCAGCTCCACGAACCCGCCGAACGCCGAGCGCGCCGCGGACACCGAGCTCCGCCGCGCGAGATCACTCACCCGCGCTGGATCCGTATCGAGCCCCGCCGCGCCGAGCGCCGCGAGCGCGAGCGCCGAGAACCCCGACGCGCTCGACGCGAGCCCCGAGGCCGTGGGGAAATCGTTCCCGCTCTCGACGCGCGCCCGCGCCGTGATTCCCGACGCGCGACGCACCCGATCGAGGAGTTTTACGACCCGACCGTGGGCGACCTCGCCTGCCGGCGCGCCGCCGAGCAGGAACGTGTCCTCGGCGAGCGCTGGATCGAACGTCACGGTCGTCGTCGTGGCCATGCCCGCGAGCGTCACCGACAGGCTCGGGACCGCGGGTTGATTCACGCCGTCCGCTCGTTTGCCCCAGTATTTCGCCAGCGCGATGTTCGGATGCGCCGTCGCCTTCGCAGCGCGTAACGTCACAACAAACCTCCTTCGGCGCCCTGCGTCTCCGCGCGCCTTCCCGCGCCGATGCGCGCGCAAAACCCTTCGTAGTGGCCCTCGGCGCTCCGCCAGGCGTCGAGGATCCGCGCGGCGCTCTCGGCCTCGCGTTCTTCGTCCCTCGTGCCGTCGCTCCGGAACGACGGCGGCACGAGCGCGATCACGCACCCGCCTCCGCCACCGCCCGTGAGCTTCGCGCCGAGCGCGCCCGCGGATCGCGCGAGCGCGCAGAGCTCCTCGAGCTCGCTCGTCGAGACGAACAGGCCGGAGAGCACGAGCTGGTTCATGTTCATGAGATCGCCGAGCGCGCGTTGATCGCCGGCCTCGATGGCGAGCACCGCGTTGCCCACGATCGACGTCACCGCGTCGATCGATCGCTTCACGAGCACGGGATCCTTCGCGTGTTGCGAGGCGATGAGCTCGACCGTCGTCTTCGTCGACGACGGATGCCCCGTCGAGCCCACGCACAAGACGAGATCCTGGCGCGGCGTGATCGGCCGCGCGCCCTCTGCCCGCGTGAAGCGGAAGATGCCGCCTCGGGCCGCGGCCGTCGCGTCGATCCCGGAGGGGTTGCCGTGAAAGATCCGCTCCCACGAGGCCGCACGCGCCAGCACGCGGGCCTCGATCGCCGCATCTTCCTCGGTCCTTTCCTCGTCCCCGCGCACGAGCGCCTCCGCCGCGCGCGCGATCGACACGGCCAGCGCCGCCGAGCTACCGAGCCCTCCACCCGGCGGAAGATCACACCGCGCCTCCACGTGCACGGGCGGGATCGCGGGAGCGACCTCCAGCAGCGCGGCGAACGCTCGCCCGAGATCGTTTGAGGACGAAGAATCCGCGACGACCGAGCCGTCACCGAGCTTCAGTATGCTCGGCCCGTTCGGCAGGCGCGTCACGACGGCGCGCGCCCCGCGATCGAGGCCGGCTGCGATCGCGGGCGACCCGTACACGACCGCGTGCTCGCCGAACAGGATCACCTTTCCCGACGCGGACCCCTCGGCGCTCGCCTTGCCCGTCACGATCGCGCCTCCGGCGTTGCCGGACGCACCCGCAGCGCGTCCACCACGCCGACGAGGATCGCGCGCGCCGCGGCCGACACCGGGATCGACGCGAGCTCTTTCGCCGCGGCCTCGCAGAGCGCCCTCTGCCGCTCCTCCACCGCCCGACGCGCGCCCGACGTGACGAGCGCCCGCGTCGCCGCAGCGATTGCCGCCGCGTCCACGTCCGCGCGCCCGTGCGCCTGCGAGAGCGCGCGACGCTCCTCCTCGTTCGCCAGCCGCTCGGCCTCGGCCACGAGGCTCGTGCGTTTGCCCGCCACGATGTCGTTTCCCACGGGTTTGCCCGTCTCCGCGTGATCCCCGAACGTCCCGATGAGGTCGTCACGGAGCTGGAACGCGACCCCGAGCGGCGCGGCGAAGCGCGCGAGCGCCGCGTGGAGCTCCGGCGATCCGCCCGCGAGCGCCGCCCCGATGCTGAGCGGCCCGCGCATCGTGTAGCTGCCGGTCTTGAGGTCGTGCATCGCCTCCACGTCCTCCGCCTTGCCGAGCACGTCCATCTGCTGGCCGAGCACCACGTCCTCGTGGATCCGCATGAACACCTGCATCACCTCGAGCCGCCGCTCCGCTGGAAGCACTGCGATGGACATGAGCGTCTCCACCGCGAGCCCCCACGTCATGTCGCTCGCGAGGATCGCCGACGTCGCGCCGATGTGCTCGCCGCCGAGCTCCTTGGCGAGTGCCGCGTGCACGCTCGGGCCGCCGCGCCGCGTGGGATCACCGTCCATCCAGTCGTCCTGGATGAGCAGGTAGCTCTGCAGGAGCTCGAAGGAGACGCCCGCCTCGATTGCCGGCTCGAGCGTGCCTTCGCTGCCACCGGCGGCGATCCAGCCGGCGGCGATGAGCCCCGCGCGCACGCGTTTGCCGCCGCGCAGTGAGAGGTCCCGCGCCGCTTCGAGCATCGCGGCGATCGCGGGCCCGTACGTGCGCGCCCGCGTGATCTTCTCGTCGAACCGCGCGGCGATGCGGCGCTCGATCTCGGGCTTGATCTGCTTGAGCAGCGCGAGGAACGCGTTCCCGTTCGTGGCGGGCTCGGCCGTCGCAGTGGAGAGGCCTTGGTTCATAGGGCGCGCGAGCGTAGGAGCCACGCACGGGTCGGTCAATGGAAGCACCGGCGTGTCATCGCCCTCGTCGCGCATGACGCGCGAGCGCTCTGCGAAGCGGGCCACGATCACGAGCGTCCGCCGTCACCGGATCGAGCTCTGCGAGCAGCACTACGAGCGCTCGCGAGCGCGCTCGAGCTTCGTTGTGCGCCGTAGCGTCGCCGCGGGCCTCGGCGAGCGCCTCCATCCGCCGGCTCGTCGCGAGCGCGGCCGGCAGCGCAGAGAGCGCCACGTACGTCGCGTACAGATTTTCGAGCACGGCGACATGGTCCGGAGCGAACGAGAGCGCCGCCTCGAAGTCCGCGGCGGCTTCACGCAGCCTCCCGAGGTGCCTGCGTAATTTCCCGCGCGCCGCGTGTCCATCTGCGAAGCCCGCGACGCGCTCGAGCCCCGCGGCATACACACGCTCCGCCTCCACCACATCGCCCGTGGCCTCGTGTTGCGCCGCGAGCGCCAGGTACGCCGGTCCGTACGTGGGATCGAACGAGATCGCTTCGAGCAGCCGCCGCGTCGCGGCCGCGCCGTCCCCTCGCGCAGCGTGCGCCGTACCTTGCCGCACGAGCTCCGCGGCTTGCTTCGTCGCCCAGCTCGTCCCGTCGTCCTGCGCGCGCCCCTCCGCGGCGAGTGTGACGACGAGCGCCGCGCATCCGAGCGTGCTTGCGCGGCGTCGCGCGCGAACGACGGCGAAGGGCGTCCAATGCATGGACCTCAAAACAATTCGGCCGCGATGCCGTCGGCGAGGACCCACGCGTCCCGTGGCACGCGGATCGTCCCTCCCTCGATCGTGAGCTTTCCTCGCTGCACGAGCCGCTCCGCTGCCTGCCTGCGCGAAGGCGTCCATGCCGTGGCGAAGACCTCCGCCGCCGATCGTTCGAGGTCGAACCCTTCCCGCAGCCTGAGGCCCAGCATGATCCGCTCGCGCAGCCGCGTCTCCGGATCGAGCGGCTCCTCGCTCTCGACCTCGGCCTCGCCCGCGAGCGCCGTCCGCATGTACCGCGCCGGATCGATCGCGTTCCGGTACCGCAGCGCAAACCCCTCGCGCACGCCGGCTCCCTTTCCGCTCACCGTGCCGAACGCCGCGCAGCCGAGGCCCACGTAGTCGTGCCCGCGCCAGTAGCCGAGGTTGTGCCGCGCCTCGTGCCCTTCACGCGCGTAGTTCGAGATCTCGTAGTGCCCGAGCCCCGCCGCGCCGAGCGCCTCCTCGATCGCGAAGAACGTCTCGGCCACGCCGTCCTCGCTCGCGATCGGCAGACGCCCTCGCCGCGACAGCTCCCCGAACTGCGTCCCCGGCTCGATCGTCAGGCTGTACGCCGACACGTGCGTCACCCCTGTCTCCGCTACGCGCCGCGCCTCCGCGGCCGCTTCGCTCGGCGACTGCTCCTGCGTGGGCCCGCCCGCGAGGTACTTCGGACCAGTCTCCTTCGTCGGCACGGCCACGCCGTAGATGAGATCCGCGCTCACACGCGGCATGCCCGCCCGGAGCGCCGCTCGCACCGCTTCGAGGCCTCCATCCGCGTCGTGCAGCCGACCCAGGAAACGCAGCCGCTCCGGCTCGAGCCCTTGCACGCCCACGCTGAGCCGGTTCACGCCGACGTCGACGAGCGCCCGCGCCCGATCCTCGTCGAGCGAGCTCGGGTTGCACTCGACGGTCACCTCGACGTCGTCCACCGCGCGTCCGGCAGTCGCTGCGCGGATCCCCGCGAGCACCCGCCCGAGCGCCTGGGGCGCCCAGAGAGACGGCGTACCTCCGCCGAAGAACACCGTCGCGAGCGTCCGTCCCTCGAACGCCCCGGCTCGACGTTCGAGCTCGGCGAGGATGGCGTCGGCGTACCGCTCGTGTTCGATTCCGTCCCGTTCCTTTGCGAAGGAAACGAAATCGCAATAAGGGCACTTTTTCAGGCACCACGGGAAGTGGACATAGACGCCGATCGGCTCCATGGATTTCTACGTGTGTGGAGGTCTCTGAGGCTCCCGACGGTCACGGGAGAACGCGGGCGGCAGGACGCACGTCGAACGGGGACGAAGGGACACGCCTCGGCCCGATGACCACGATGACCCCTTGGGCGTTCTCGCGCCCGTGCGCAAGTTGCTGTGAGGTCGTTCGTGCAGGAAAGGTCGAGGAGGTTTCCGCATCTGCCCGCTGGACAGCCGTGCCCACGGGCGCTCGAAGACGGAAGAAGCGGAGCGCGTGAGCCATGGTCAGCCAATTGCCGGGCGAAACACGGGGTGTTAGCTTGAACGTTCAGGACGGTGCCCAGGCACCTTCCGCACAACGTATGTTGACGTCCAAGGAGCTGATCGAGCGGGTCCAGGCGTATCAGCCTGGGGCCGACGTCGAGCTCATCGCCCGCGCTTACGACTACGCCGCCGAAGCCCACAAGGGCCAGATGCGAAAAAGCGGCGACCCTTACTTCTCGCACCCGGTCTCGGTCGCCGGCATCATCATCGAGCTCAAGCTCGACGTGGCCAGCATCGTCGCAGGGCTGCTTCACGACGTCGTCGAGGACACGCTCGCGACGCTCACGGACATCGAGCGTGAGTTCGGTCAGGAGGTCGCGTTCCTCGTCGACGGCGTGACGAAGCTGTCGAAGATCAACTTCGCCTCGAAGGAAGACCGGCAAGCGGAGAACTTCCGGAAGATGCTGGTCGCCATGGCGCGCGACATCCGCGTGCTCTTGGTGAAGCTCTGCGACCGCCTCGACAACATGCGGACGCTCGAGCACATGAAGCCCGAGGCACAGGACCGCATCGCGCGCGAGACGATGGAGATCTACGCGCCGCTCGCGAACCGGCTCGGCATCGCGCGGTTCAAGAGCGAGCTCGAGGACCTCGCCTTCAAGTACCTCGAGCCCGAGGCCTACGCCGACCTCTCGCAGAAGGTGCTCGGCACGAAGGCCGAGCGCGACAAGTACATCACCGACGTCTCGAAGATCCTCGCGGGCAAGCTTGCCGAGCAGGGCTTCGCCGCCGACGTGACCGGTCGCGCGAAACACAACTACTCGATCTGGCGGAAGATGCAGTCGCAGCAGTGCGACTTCGATCAGGTCTACGACGTGATCGCCTTCCGCGTGCTCGTCGAGACGGTGGCCGAGTGTTACGCGACGCTCGGCGTCATCCACTCGCAGTACACGCCGGTGCCCGGCCGCTTCAAGGACTACGTCGCGCTGCCGAAGCCGAACATGTACCAGTCGCTGCACACGACGGTCATCGGCCCGGGCCGCGAGCGCATCGAGGTGCAGATCCGCACGCACGAGATGCACCGCGTCGCCGAGCAAGGCATCGCCGCGCACTGGAAGTACAAGGAGCGCCACTCGGGCGGGCTCGACCCGAAGGACGCGGCGCGCTTCGGCTGGCTGCGCCAGCTCATGGAGTGGCAGAAGGAGCTCAAGGACCCGCACGAGTTCCTGGACAGCGTGAAGGTCGACCTCTTCCAGGACGAGGTCTACGTCTTCACGCCGAAGGGCGACGTGCGCGTCTTCCCGCGCAACGCGACGCCGATCGATTTCGCCTACGCGATCCACAGCGAGGTCGGCGATCACTGCTCGGGCGCGCGCGTGAACGGCGCGATCGTGCCGCTCCGCTACAAGCTGCGAAACGGCGACGTTGTCGAGGTGATGACGAACCCGAGCCAGCAGCCGAGCAAGGACTGGCTCGACTACGTCACGACGAGCCGCGCGCGCTCGCGCATCCGCAGCCACCTGCGGGCCGATCAGCGCGAGCGCTCGCTGAAGCTCGGGCGCGAGCTCCTGGAGAAGGAGTTCCATCAGCGGGCGATCAGCATGGCGCGCCTCACGAAAAACGAGGCGGAGGTGCGCAAGCTGTGCGAGCACTTCAACGCCCAGACCTTCGACGAGCTCCTGATCGGCATCGGCTACGGCAAGCACAGCCCGAAGGCGATCATCGAGTTCCTCGCGCCGCCGCAAGGCAACCAGGAGTCGCTGCCGCCGCCGTCCCTCAAGGAGAGCCGCATCGAGTCGCTCGTCCGCAAGGTGACGGGCCGCGACAACCACGGCATCCGGCTGAACGGCATCGACGACGTGCTCGTTCGCTACACGAAGTGTTGCAACCCCCTGCCGGGGGACGAGATCGTCGGTTTCATCACGCGCGGCCGCGGCATCACCGTGCACCGCCGCAACTGCCCGAAGGCGCTCGACACCGATCCGGAGCGCCGTGTGGAGATCTCGTGGGATGCGCGAGCGAAGATCAACCGCCCGGTGCAGCTCCGCGTGATGACGGCGAACCGGCCCGGCATCCTCGCCACGGTCGGCCAGACGTTCCACGAGCAGGGCATCAACATCAGCGAAGCGACGTGCCGCGCCGGCGACGACGGCCGCGCGACGAACACCTTTACCTTCCTGTGCTCGGACCTCGCGCAGCTCAAGGGCGTCATCCGGCAGCTCCAGCGCATCCCGGGCGTGATGGCCGTCGAGCGGACGTAGCCTGGTCGAGGGGGGCCCGAGAGCTCGGTCTGGTTGAGGGGGGCCCGAGAGCCCCCCTCAAAACCCCCCAGAGTGCCATGTGCGGCCTCTTCAGCGTCTGCGGCGCGGGCCGGGCCCCGAGCTCGCGCCTGCGCCCGCGAGCGCGCGCGTGAGCGGACGACCGAGGTCCCCCTCGGGCGCATGCCGCGCCGCGAGATCCTTGATGCGACGAACGAAGGCGTTGATGGCGCGTTGATCGACGCCGGCCGGCGAGGTCGCGCGCTCGCACCAGTAGGTGCGGCATCCGAACGGACGCGACGTGTAGATCGCGCAGCGTCCGTTCTCGTCGAGCATCGGGCAGACGCGCTCGTCGACGGTGACGAGGCGACGCTTGCCGCGCGAGATGTCTTCGCTGCTCGCGAGCGGAGGAGGCGTGCGACCGAGCGCGCGCGCACCGCCTCGCGCCGCGATGGCGCGTTGCACGAGGGCGAGCTCGATCGACGTGACGTACGGCTCGCGCCCCGTGACGCCGAAGCGGCAGCACTCGGTAGATGCAGGGCACGACTGCCCCGCGAAGGACGCGTCGACCTCGCGGTAGATCGCCGCGAGCTCGTCGAACAGACTCGCGAGCGCACGCCGCTCGTCGTCCTTCGTGGTGTTCGTGTGAATCGATGCGTGCGAACGATCGGGCGACTTCGTGCGAGACATGGAGCGATCGCCCGGAGCATACGCCACCTACGCACTGTTCCAACGCGCGAGGCTCACTTTGCGTGCGGCTTGCGAGCGCTATCCTGCGCGGTGACCATGCCCAAACCGCACGCGTATCCGCGACTGCGGCCGATCGAGGCCATCTTCGTTCCGCACCCGACGTTCGGCAAAGCGCTCATGCTCCGCGACGGCGAGGGCATCGCGCCGAGCCCGGTCGCGATCCGCGGAGACCTCGCCCCGATCGTCTCGTGCATGGACGGCGCGAGCTCGCTCGACGGCATCGCTCGCCGCGCGAGCCGCACCATCGGCCGCATGATCGACGTTGCGATCGTCTCGCGCATCGTGGCCGAGCTCGACGCGGCCTACATGCTCGAGACGCCACGCTTCCAGGCGAGGCGACGCGAAGTCATGGCCGCGTTCGCTGCGGCGAGCGAGCGGCCCGCGCACCACGCGGGCGGCGCTTATCACGGGGACCCCGAGGAGCTCGCTCGTTACATCGAGGAGGCATGTCTCGCGAAGGCGCCGCGCAGGAGCGGCGCCTCGCACGGTCGCCTCGTCGGGCTCTGCGCGCCGCACATGGACCTCTGGCGCGCGGCCGAAGGCTACGGCTACGCGTACGGTGCGCTGGCCGAGGCGCTACCTCCCGAGGTGGACACGTTCTTCCTGCTCGGTACGTCACACGCGCCGATGCGGCAGCCTTTCGCCGTCTGCGACAAACGTTTCGCCACGCCGCTCGGCGCGCTCGAGCCCGACCATGACGCGCTCGCGTTCCTTGCCGCGCACAGCCGCTTCGACGTGCGCGAGGACGAGTACCTGCACAAGGGCGAGCATTCATTGGAGCTGCAAGTTATTTTTCTGCGCCACCTGCTCGGCGATCGCCCCGCGCGGATCGTGCCCGTGCTCTGCGGCCTCGGCGATGCGCAGGCGAGGGGACGTGATCCTCGCGAGGACGCGCGGGCCGAGTCGTTCCTTGCGACGCTCGCCGAGCTCGTCGAGCGACGCGGCACGCGCGCCTTCCTGATCGCGGGCGCCGATCTCGCGCACATGGGCCCGCGCTTCGGTGATCCGCGTCCGCTCGACGCCGCCGAGCGCGACGCGCTCCAGGCTCGTGACGCGGAGTCCATCCGCCTCATGGTGGAGCACGACGCGAGCGGGTTCTTTTCGCAAGTTGCCGAGGATCTCGACACGAGGCGCGTCTGTGGCCTCGGCCCGATCTACACGACGCTCCGGGCGTTGCCGGGGTCCGCGACGGGACGGCTTTTGCACTACACGCAGTGCGTCGATCCCGTGGAGGGATCGATCGTCAGCCACGCGTCCTTGGCATTCGTCTCTTGAAGGGCCGTGCCCCAGCACGGCCCTCTCGTCGAACGAAGGCTAGCTCCGCGAGAACTTGCGCCGCGCGATGTCGAGGCCGAGCCGCTCGGCTTCGCGGTAGATCGCCTGGCGCGACATGCCGAGCGAACGCGCGGCCGACGCAACGGAGCCATTCGCGCGCGCGAGCGCATCTTCGAGACGCGCGCGGGCGAGCGAAGGATCCGTTGCGGGCGGCAGCGAGGGCTTCGTGCGGCTCGCCCTCGCGAGCGACGACGCGATCGACGACGGAAGGATCGCGCCGTCGGAGCCCGCGACCTCGGCCGCGGAGACGAGCGTCGCTTCGAGCTGCGGCACGCCGCCCGGCCAGCCAGCGCGCACGAGCGATTCGAGCAGCTCCGGCGTGATGCGCGAGAGCTCGATGCCACGGCGCTCCGCGATGTCCTGCACGATCGCCGCGATGTCCTCACGGCGATGCTCGAGCGGCGTGATCGTGACGCGCTTGCCCGAGAAGAGCGAAGCGAACCACGGCGCGAGCTTGCCGTCGCCGACCGCGCGATCGAGCGGCTGCCCGACCGTCGCGATCACCGACACGCCGCTCGTGCGGCCGACCGCATGCGCGATCTCGAGCTGCTGCGGGCGCGGCAGCCGATCCGCATCGAGCACGACCCACGTCATCGGGCGGATGCCCGCCGGGATCGTCGGCTTGCCTTCGGCGCGACCATCCACCGTGACGATGTCGCCCACGCCTTCGCGCACCGCGGCGGCGAGCTTCGCCATCGTGCGCTTGCCCGTGCCGGGCCCGCCCTCGATGCACACGCACGAGCCGCCCTTCACGAGATCGAGGATCGGATCGATCCAGTCCTTGCGCTGCCGCGGGCCGTGAACGAGCGGGCCCGTGCGCATGATCGCGCCGCCGTACGCGCTGAGATCACGCTCGACGAACACGCCGATCCGGCTGCCGAGACGCACCACGTCGCCGTGGCTCAGACCGATGCGGCGCGCGCGCACGCCGTCGACGAACGTGCCGTCGGGCGTGCCGAGATCCTCCACGTAGCAACCATCCGCGCGAACGCTGACCTTCGCGTGCTCGGGCGCGATGCCCGCGCCTTCGACGTGCGCGTCGCGCGACGCGCTGCCGATCACCGCTCCGTCGGTGAGCGTGATCGGCGCGAGCTCGCCGTTGAAACCGACGAGCACGAGTCCCCAACCGCTGCCGTCACGTCGACCCTTCGCGAAGACGCCCGACCGGTGCTCTTTCTGTGCTTGGCTGACCGCCTCCGTGTTCGAAGCGGAGTTGATACGCAAAGCAGCTTGCTGTTCGTTCATGTTTCCCCCCATCCCTACGGAGCACGCGACGGTGCCCCATCCGCCTGTGCTGCAACCCCCAACGGCCGGCTCTCCGGCCAGGCCGTCCGATGCAACGGTTGAAGAAGATACTCTTGGAATTCAAAGAGGCAACTGTCTGGGGCGCAGGGCTTGACAGTTTCCAAAGTGCCGAGTAGGAATGGCCTCGCTGCTGACGGGGCACGCCTCGGTACGCAGTAGGGCCCTCCTCGGGGACCTCCCGAGTGAACCGGGAAAAACCCGAACGGCCCTTCGGCATCGTCCCCTTGAAGGCGATGACGAAGTCTGCGGGAGTAACTCAGTGGTAGAGTGCAACCTTGCCAAGGTTGACGTCGCGGGTTCAAATCCCGTCTCCCGCTCTGAAAATCAGCAGTTCCTTCGCAATACCCTGCGGGAGTAACTCAGTGGTAGAGTGCAACCTTGCCAAGGTTGACGTCGCGGGTTCAAATCCCGTCTCCCGCTCCGCAACGTAGAGAAACACGAAAGGCCGGCCGCATGAAACTGCGGACCGGCCTTCGTGTTTCGAAGGCCTCGGGCACAAACGCGGCCGGCCCTCGCCCCCGTTGTGATACGCATCCTCGGCGATGCCGCCCGCGCCTCTTCACGAGCGACTCCGACAGCTCGCGAGCACCCTCGAACGACAGTTCCTCGGCAAAGACGAGATCATCCGGCTCCTCATGATCTCCGTCGTCGCCGGCGAGCACTGCGTGCTCCTCGGTCCGCCCGGCACGGCCAAGAGCGCCCTCATCCGCTCCCTCTCGGAGCTGATGCAGGCGAACTACTTCGATTACCTGCTCACGCGCTTCACCGAGCCGAACGAAATTTTCGGCCCCGTCGACATCGTCGCCTTCCGCGAAGGCACCTACCGCCGCAACACGCAGGGCATGCTGCCCGAGGCTGAGGTCGTCTTCCTCGACGAGGTCTTCAAGGCGAACAGCGCGATCCTGAACGCCCTGCTCACGCTGCTCAACGAGCGCAAGTTCACGAGCGGCGGCAAGGTGATGCGCTGCCCGCTCATCAGCGTCTTCGCAGCCTCGAACGAGGTGCCCGGCGACGAGACGCTGAACGCGATTTTCGACCGCTTCCTCCTGCGCGTCCACTCGGACAACCTCGACGCGTACCACTTCAGCGAGCTCCTGCAGCGCGGCATCCAGCACGAGATCCGGCAGATGTCCGGCGAGCCGCTGCGCCCCGTCGTCACCGCCCGCGAGCTCGCCGATCTCGGCAAGGGCTTCGGCGGCCGGATGAATTTTTCCGACACGTTCCTCTCGGCCTACAAGGGCATCGTCTTCCAGATCCGCGCCGAGGGGATTTCGCTCTCGGATCGCCGCGTCGTGAAGATGCTCAAGCTCTTCGCCGCGAGCGCCTACCTCGACGGGCGCAACACCACCGACGCGAGCGACTTCTTCGTCCTCAAGCACATCTGGAACAACCAGGACCAGGCCGCGATCCTCGAAGGCATCGTCCAGCCCGTGCTCGAAGCGTTCTTCCGCGAGCACCCCGATCGCCGTCGTGTCGGCGCGCTCGGCGTGGGCGTCGATGCGCTCGCCGCCGAGATCGATCGTATCCGCCAGCTCCTCACCGGCGGAACTGCCCTCGGCGACGTGCAGCTCTTCAGCCAGCTCAAGGCCCTCGGCGAGATCAAGACCGCGCTCGCCGGGATCACCGATCCGCGCGCACGCGACCTCGAGAAGCGCGTCGCGCAGCTCCTCGAAGCCTCGTTCCGCAGCGGTCGCTTCGCGCAGATCTGACGCGCCGCCTCAGGTGGGCCGCTTGCGCGCGCGCGGCGGCCCGCTCGTGCCCCGCTCGCGCGGCGGCCCGCTCGTGCCCCGCTCGCGCGGC